>CARQVR010000056.1 GCA_949051815.1 uncultured Lachnospiraceae bacterium | reverse complement strand
TCTTTTGAAGAATCTCTTCGTCCGTCAATTCCCTGTTCGCCGGCAGATAAAAGACGCCCTTAGTCGTCAGAAAACAAAACTCGTGCTCTTTGGCCTCCTCCTCGCTATCCACCAGTGTCAGCTCGCCTGTCGGAAAAAGACCGTCGAGATACTTTGCATAGAGTTCTCCTCTGCGCTCCTTTTCCCCCTCTGTATACTCTCTTGTGAAGCTGTTCGCCTCGGTCTGCTGTTCCTGTATCTGATTGCTAATCCGGGCAACCTCTTCCTCCTGCAGACTCTCCATCCTCTCCTGCACCAGAGAATTTACCACCGCCCGCACAGGCACACTAAGAATCCCTACTGCCACAATGCAGACAATTACGGCTGCGGCCGGCCGCAGGGCTCTCATATATCCGTGCGTTTTCTTCTTCGCTCCTATCTCCAGAATCATCTGTCTCTGTTTCTCTTCCTCAAAGCCTATCCCGTTCACCGCATTTTTCAAGTCCATTATATTCATATGCCGTCTCCCTTCCTCTTCCCTTCCATCTTCATCCGTCCCTTCCTCCGCACGATCTGCAGCCGCGTACATCACTCTTCCTCCAGCCGCAGACGAAGCAGTTTCCGTCCTCTCTGCAGACGTTTTTTCACCGCATTAACGGAAATTCCAAGTATTTCCGACACTTCTGCGGTTTTATATCCTTCTATATAATGCAGATACACCGCCGCCTTTACCGGGAGGGGCAGAGCTACCAGTTCCGCCAGCACCTGACTGTATTCGGGATTTTCATAGCTCGCCGTGATCTCGTCAATCGCCACCTGCGGATGCCTCATCTGAAACCGCCGCATATCGCGGCACCGGTTTTGGGCTACCTTGATCAGCCATGCCTTTTCATGTTCCCCGTCCCGAAATTCTTTCCTGCATTCCAGGTATCTGCAAATCGTATCCTGCACCGCATCCTGCGCGTCCGCCTCGTTGCCGAGCATAACCACACAGATCCTGTAGAGCATGGGACTGTATTTTGTCACCACTTCCTCTATTGTCATAAATTTTCACCTTTCCCAATCCATGGACCGTTTTTGAAGCTTCTACTTATAACACGCCGACGCCCGCCAAAAGGTGCCACGGAGTAAATGCCTGCGGAATTAACTCCCGGGACCGGATTCGCGGTCTCGCAATTTCCTATTATATAAAGAAAGAGCAGAAAACTTTCGTCTTCTGCCCTTCTGCTTCCTAATCTTTATACCGTAACTTTCCGCTTGTCCACCGCCTTAGCTATATAAGACTCCACCTCGTCCTTCGGTATGGAGAGCGCCAGAGACATTTCGCTGTAAAGCAGTTCTTCCGCCTTATGCAGATATTGTTCATCAGAAGAAAGAACTTTCTTGCCTTCATTGATACGGCTCCTCTTCCGTTGGTAAAGCGTCTTGATGATCTGCACAAGACTCCGGGAATCGTAGGTACGGATCGCCTCCTTGTAAGTCTGCTCCCTGCGTTTCTCCTCCTGAACCCACACGGTATCGATCTCCTCGATATGCGCAATCAGCTTCTCCGCCTCTTCCCTGTTCATAATCCTGCGCATGACAATCTTTTCATTGTCCACAGGCGTATAAATCGTACTGGCTTTCTCAAAAACCGGCTCCAGCACATAATACTTTTTCTTTGAATCCGACCTGTCAATCGGATTCCCCGTAATGTCAATAACGCGACAGACACCGTGTCCGCCGCACATGATCAGTTCTCCCTTCTCAAACATAGCACCCTCCAAATTTTCTAACCCTTGCCAGTTGACAGCTCCAATTGCGGCGGCTCCTCCATAATTGTGGCACACCAATCCGCAGTACCCCTAACTACATTGTAACACTTTAAAAACTTCCTCGTAAGTACATTTCGGAATGGAAAATCATTTTTGGCACATTTTATGGTATAAGCCGTCTCTTCTGTTGTGAAAATTTGCCAGTCAGAACCCTGTCGGTTCTGACTCTCACGACAGTCGCCAAATATCCATGCAAGCATGGCTGCTTGGCTCGTTGTTCGCGGATATAAGATGTCTGAAAAAGCGATTCCTGAAAAATACCCCTTACAAAATTATTGTTTCCTCTCACACAAACATTGATGATCCTGCGCCTTACATTTAACGCGTTTTAAAATTATCGCAGATAAATCTCGTCTCTTCTACCGGGAAAATACGGATCATAATCCCCTTGAACATCTTCACCGCTTCGAAGCGGGAAAGGATAATCACCATCTGATCTCCGGGAAAAGGAAGAATGTCTATGGAGTCTACGTCCTCTTTCGCGTTTACTAAGGTTGCCTTTGGCGGATTGATATCCACTGTTTTGTTAATCATCTCCGTAAGAGAGATAGCCGAAGAACCCATCATCTGGTTCATGACCTCCGACACACAGGACAGATGCATTTCGTTTAGCTCGCCGGGAGCCGCCGTCCCCGGTCCGCCCATCATCAGATCCATGATTACCTTAACGTCATTTTCCTTGAGCATTAAAAGATTATTGCCATGAAAATCGTCCTTGTAATCAATCTGTACCGTGACACTGCCCAACCCAAACGCCACCAGAATATTTTTAATATCCGCGCTGTTCACAAGCTTCACCGAAGGCGGGCTGACCTTAATAACCTGTCTCGTCAGTGTATTTAATGAGGTCGCGGAATGAGACATGCAAATATGTGCTGCCTCCGCCATTTTATCCTGATCTAATGGTGCCAGTTGTCCCATACGTCTGTTACATCCTTCTCATAAATAATCGCATTATGCCGATGGTAATTCTTCTACTATACTATACCGCATCTTTAACCCTTCGCGCAACCTCTTATTGGAAAAATGTAGCGGAAAATATTTTTACTGTCATATTGTATATTTATAATTGAGTAGAAAAGATTCATTTTCCCTGATTATTACAGCAGGCTTAATATCCCTTCCCTGTTTTGATTGCTCTGCGCCAGCATAAACTGCCCTGTCTGTGATAAAACCTGATTTGTTACAAACTCAACCATCACTTTCGCCACGTCAGCATCGCGGATCCACGATTCAGACGCCTGCGTATTTTCAACTATATTATCCAAATTGTTAATGATATGTTCCAAGCGGTTTTGGTACGCTCCCATCCGGCTTCTTTCTCCGCTCACATATTCCACTGCATGCTTAAAGGCGTCAATTCCGGCACTGGCTCCGTCCTGCGTTGTTACATCCACCTGACTGACTCCCATCACCGGTGCCGAAATAAAGGGCAACGCTATATCAAGGTGCTGTCCCGCTTCGGCTCCCATCTGAATATGAACCCAGTTTTTCTTGATATAATCGTCCATTTCATCAATCGAAAGGGCAACACCTGGACCAAACCGCCCGTATTTGTCATGTGCCGTAATATAAAACTGAGGATTCTTCCATCCGTCCCAGATTCCAAGCGTAGTCCCATTACCGACCGGCAAAGTAGGCCTTGCCGTATTGGATCTGTCATCATAGATAACTAATTTACCGTTATCCTCTACCATATTCGTAAAATGACCACGGGGATTACCGTTATCCGTCCCCTGTAAAATACGCTGTATCAATTCACTGGCATTCTTGGCTCCCTCAATTCCAATATTATATATGAAATGAGTACCGCTGGTCTCTATGCTGCTGGAAGTTCCTCCAGTAAACCGGATACTATAATGTCTGGTACAGGTACAACAGGTACAGTAAAAACCGTTTCCGATCAATTCGTTAATCTGGCTCTGTGACCCGTTAAACTGCCTGAAATCTATCGTCGCGGCCTCGTGAGTAATACTGACCAGCTGTGTCGCCGGATTACCATTGACATCCGTATATTTAAACGTCTCCTGCGTGGTATACTCTTCATTCAGATTATTTTTCGAACCTACGGGAACCCATTTGGGCAGACCCCCGACTGCAATGATCGACGGATCGCCTTCCACAAGCTGCGGCGCGCTCCCCTGAAGAATCGGTATCTCATTATAAGTCGTCCTTACGCCGATTTCGTTTATTTCCTTCAGCAGCTGGTCTATTTCCATTTGAATTGCGCTCCGGTCCTGAAGCGTTAACGTCCCCGTTGCCGCCTTAATGCACAGTTCCGATCCCCGATGGAGCATATCATGTACTTCTGCCATCGCACCGTCGGCAATCTGTACCAGTGAAATACCTTCCTGGGAATTGGCGGACGCCTGCGTGAGTCCCCGGATCTGTCTTCTCATCTTCTCGGATATAGAAAGCCCTGCCGCATCATCTGCCGCGCGGTTAATCTTATAACCCGACGAGAGCTTTTCCATATTTTTACTCTTTGTCTTTTCTGTTTTACCAAACATTCTATCCGCGTTCATTGCAGATAAATTGTGCTTTATAACCATAAGCTCCCTCCCGATCCTAAAGCCCGCATCCTTATCCCTTTTAGCTATATTGTATCTATTATATACGATTGGAGCAAAGAAATGAATATGACTTTCGGACATTTATCCGACCGGGAGTTCATTTTGCATATATTAAGTTTACTATTCCGCTTCCCTGAGCCTTTCCACCACCGACCGTTTTGCTACATAATGATAGGAAAATAAGGGAATCACCGCTCCGATCGCGAGGAACACAGGCGCTACCACAAGGATTGGCGTCACGGTCAGATGATAGCTGAAAAACCAGAACATCCCCTCCAAAACGTCACTGGCCAGCGGTCCCATGACAACGGTCAGAATCAAGGTAATCACAATGGAACTGCCCGCGAACACCATACCCTCCGTAATCAGCATCTGATTGAGCTGTTTTCCTGTCATGCCCACAGACTGCAGCACCGCGAACTCCCGTTTCCTCGCCATAATGCCCGTGAGTATCGCATTTAAGAAATTCAGGATACCGACCATGCCTACGATCAGCGCCGCGCCGCTGCCCACCATCACAAACATATTGCGGAAACCGTAAAACTCTTCCTCCTCACTCTTCCTGCTCTCATAGTCGTACATGGAGTCGTCCCCGCCCGCAAAGTCCTGCATCCACTGTTCCACCTGCGCCACCTTGTCGTCCTCGCAGTCAAAGGCGTAATAGAGAATATCCGATGTACCGGAATCCCGTTTAAAAGTGTCCGCGCCCATCACGAACTCATCCGCCCCATAATAGCGGTAAGAAATCTTTCCCGGCACAGTCACCAGAGCCGCTACCTCATATGCCTTATCCTCATATATCTTGGCTCTCGTCCGATACGGCTTATTGCTTTCGCTTAGATCCTCGTCCTCCCCGTAAATCTCTCCGGTTTCCGGGTTAAAATACTCATACTCCTTCACATAGCGGATGGTTATTTTGTCCCCCAGCTTCGCCCAGTGGGAATCCTCATGGAGATTACCGTAGTCGTCGTCACTGTAAACAGCAGCCACATAATTGCCGCCCTCTTTTAACTTACTGAGGTCGCCTTCAATTACAGGAAGCTTATCCAGCACAAAGTCTTCCATCCCGTAAAGCTGCACCCGGTCGGCGCGCATGTCGCCTACCTTTTCCAGCATCTCCACATAGCTGTCCACCTGCTCCGGACTTCCATATTTTCCATTCTGCTTCCGTACCCACTCCTCTGAGACAAACTCCTGCGCATCAAATGTTTTCTGATAAGTCCTGCCGCCTTTCACCCCGTCAAGCGCCTCAATCTGCGAAACAACTTCCTCCGGCAAAATTCCTGTCTTGTCAAAGGTAGACGCCTGAAAATAAGGCGCTTGTGCAATGATAAAATCTGCTACCACCCGTTTTAAGTATTTATCCATATCAAAGCCGTTTGCCAGAATAAAAGTAATATTCAGAATCACCACCGCAAAGGACATGGAAATGACCGTAATCGCGGTCTTGCTCTTATTTCTGCCAAGGTTCGCCATCGCCATGCGCAGGATGGACGCGCCCTTCTCCCCTTTCCTGCTCTTCTTTTTCGTTCCGGCTCCTTCCGTGTAGCGCACCGCCTCCACAGGGGAAATCTTCGCCGCCATCCTGCGGGGCTTCCGGCAGGACAGCCAGACCGTCACCAGCGAAAAGACTGCTGCGCCCAGAAAGATGACGGGACTGACCGAATAAGTCAACTCTATACCATCCAGCCGGGACACCACAACGCCCGTCATAAATACGCCCACACCATAGCCCAGCGCCAGACCGATCGGAATCCCCAGCGCCGAAAGCAGAAACGCCTGCATGGAAATAATCCGCTTAATCTGCCGCCCCGTGGTACCGATGGTCTTTAACAGCCCGTAAAACCGCACGTCGTTTGACACCGATATCTGAAAAATATTGTAGATAATCAGATAGCCCGTAAAAATAATCAGCAGCATCACCGCAGCCAGGGCAAGCACCGTAGAAATATCAAGGGAATCCTCAAACTGTGCCGACATATAACCCCAGTTAACGCCAGTTCGGATATAGTTATCCCCTTGATCCAACCCTTCCGACTGATAGCCATGTCGCTCCAGAATGGTATTCATATTTTCCTCTATGTTGGAGGCGTTTTTGAACATCACGTCCAAATTCCTGAAACCGGTCATGCCATCCTCACCCTGCGTACCCAGCTTCTCAAAAATCTCCTGCGTCCGGCTTTCGGGAATGAGTACATGGTTTGCCACGATTATTTCATCATAATCCCAATAGCCGCACAGCGTAAAGGTTTCCGTCGTCTCCTCCCCATCCACCAGAAACGTCATGGTGAACTCATTGCCGATGACAGGCTCCACCCCCAACAGGGAGAGGACTCTCAAATCCGTAGCCGCCTCGTTGGTACCCTCTTTGGGGAGCCGCCCTTCGATTGGTTCCAAAAACATCCATTTTGCCGTGTTTTCGTCGCAGTAACTGACCTCCACATGGCTTTTATGGAAAGGCTCCTTCTCCGGCATACCACAGAATATCCGATTTCCGTATTCCTTAATCAGCGGATCATCTTTTAATTCATCAAACTGCTCCTTCGTCAGATACTTAAACCCGCCGTGGCTGTAACCGCCCGCCTGCCGGAAATTCGACTGCTCAAAGCCGTGCTTCATGGACATGCCCACCGTAAAAAGTACTGTAAACAGTATCGTAGTCAGCGCAATCGCCGCCACCGTGATCATATTTCTGATTTTCGCCGCCTTGAAGCTTGCTATGCTGAGACGGCGGATGATTTTTCTGTTGGAAACATTCATGCTGTTCTTCTCTCCTCTCCGTTTTCCTGCACGGAAAATGCCCGTATTTTGGGCATTCTCTGGTGTGAAACTTAGTACTTCTCCGCAAAATGCCCTCTGGCATGAGCGGCTAGAAGTAATTTTCACGCGATTTTCCCATCCTCTATGCGAATCACCCGGTCCGCCATCTGCGCAATCGCCTCATTGTGCGTAATCATAACAATGGTCTGCGAGAATTTCTGCCCTGTCACTTTCAGCAGGCTTAATACATCCTGGCTGGTCTTCGAGTCCAGATTGCCCGTCGGCTCGTCAGCCAGAATAATGGCGGGCTTCGATGCCAACGCGCGGGCGATAGCCACTCTCTGTTGCTGCCCGCCGGAGAGGTTGTTGGGCAGATTGTTCAACTTCGATGCCAACCCCAGCGTGTCAATGATTTCTTTGATATATCCCTGGTCGGGACTGCCCCCGTCGAGCTGCACCGGAAGAAGAATGTTTTCGTAGACGTTTAACACCGGTACCAGATTATAATTCTGGAACACAAACCCAATCTTTCGGCGACGAAATATAGTCAATTCTTCGTCCTTTAAGGTAAAGATTTCCTTGCCGTCCACCGTGACGCCGCCGGAAGTCGGACGGTCAAGCCCGCCCAGCATGTGAAGGAGCGTGCTCTTCCCGCTGCCGGATGTGCCCACAATGGCCACAAATTCCCCTTTTTCCACCTGAAAATTTACCCCGGCCAGCGCTTGCACCTCATTCTCACCTGACCCGTATACCTTTTTTAAGTCTTTTGTCGACAAAATCGCCATACTTTTTCCTCCTTTTTATGTGATAAAAGCCGATTGCTTAGCGCTGTGCTTACTCACAGCCGCCACCCACATCCGCAGTCCGCACTGACTCCCGGCCTGCTCATTTGGGCTTTGCTTTTATCAAAAATAATCTGTATTGTGAAGCACACCATACACTGTTCTCCACAATACAGATTATCTCACAGCATTCTTTCCACATTCTTTCACGAATAAAATAAAATGTGACAGTTTTGTAAGAATTAAAACTTCAAACTGATATGACCATCCGTGCAGCCGTTCTTTTCGCGTCACATCACCCGGAACCTGTATCTGAGTCCGTAGGAAAATACATGGAAAATACCGTTCCTTTTCCAACCTCGGAATCAAGTTTTATATAACCGGACTGTTGTCTCAGGATTTCCCTGACCAAATACAAGCCGATCCCCACGCCCTTCTCATCAGAAACCGCCATCGCACGGTAAAACCGTCCAAATATTTTGGCATGTTCTTCTTCTGCAATTCCAATCCCCGTGTCCGCCACCTCAATACAGACAAAAAGTTTGTAGGGTTTCACACTTACGGTAACGCCCCCTGTCTGCGTATATTTTATGGCGTTATCTATCAGGTTATTTAACGCTTCCAGCGTCCATTTCGGATCAAAACAGGCAGTGACTCCTTTCGCCTCCTCAATCAGTACATGCAGATACAGGCCTTTTTCCCGCGCGCAGTCCGCATATTGCTTTTCCGCCTCCTCCAAAAGCCCTGTAAATGTATTTTTTCTGGGATGAAGTACAAGGATTCCCGTCTCCAGCCTCGACAGTTTCACCAATGACTGGATCAGAAAATCCAACCTTTCCACCTGACTTTCCAGCCGTGCAACGGTTTCATTGCCTTTGACCTCTTCCTCCTCCTTTAACAGCTCTGTGTAAAGAAGCAGATTTGCTATCGGCGTTTTCGTCTGATGTGAAATATCCGCAATCAACGTTTTCGTCTTCGCCTGTTCCGCCGCCGCTTTTTCCATTCTGGTTTCCGATACGGCCAAATACTCTTCCAGCTTATTCTCCATGGCCGCAAGCAGGGACTCATCAAAATTGTCAGCCCGGAAAGTGCCGTCTATAGCTGACTGTATCATGTTATGCATACGGCGAAGGCTTCGTCTTCGAAAATAGAAATCTACAGCCACAATCAAAATAGCGGCTAACAGACAAATAAGACCGACAGCGAACAAAACAACCCCTGTTTTATTTTCCATGGTATATAACCCATTTTCCTTTTTTGGTAGGGCCAATATGTTCAAGAACGCCGGTGCGCTTTAGCATTTCGATGGAATATCTTACTGTCCCGTTTGTCACTTGCAGTCTTTTCGCAATCTTTTCAATAGATAATTCTGGTTCGGCCTGTAAAATGTCTATAATTTTGCCGCTTATCTCATTGTTGTTTTCTTTGCTGTTTTCTTTGCTGTTTTCTTTGTTGTTTTCTTTGCTGTTTTCTTTGCTGTTTTCTTTGTTGTTTTCTTTGCTGTTTTCTTTGCTGTTTTCTTCTAATATTTTTTCCGGACCTGTCTGCAATCCCGCAACATGTCCCATTGGAATCAGAATCTCAAACACTTCGCCTTCCACAAAAACAGGGGATTCTCCTGAATAAAGTTTTGTATATTTGTAAGTATTTCTCATACCTGAACCCAATTCGTCCGCATAGCCAATCTCCCGAAACACTTTTGAAATAGGCGGATTCTTTGGAAATGGTTCAAATTTATTGAGCTGCAGCTCTCCATGTCCATGCGGCAAGTTGCTGTTCTTCGTAAATACCCTTTCCTTTTCAATAACAAACTGTGCCGTATATGCGTTTGCAAAATCTCTGTGCGCCAAAATATTAGAAATAACTTCCCGCAAAATTTTATCTCTTGCACTGACACTCTGGTCGCCATCAAGCACGAAAGTATCATTTAAGTGTTTCTTACCAAAATCCATCAGTCTGCGGTAACTGTCAATCAAATTCGTGATAATCACTTCTCTGTCGTCATAGCGGTCCATATTTTTCACCCGATATATGGCATCGGTTTTATACTGTGGCAGCACTGACATAATGGTGCTGTCTTTGCCAAACAGCAATATAGCCGCAAGCGTAATGCCTTCCCGGCCCGTATCGGGATCCGTCAATATAAGGCCAGAACTTCTGAGAATTTCTTCCTCATTCATATTTTCCCATGCATGGCTGTCTACTCGCGACACCGCCATTTTCTTTGCCCTTCGGATCACATCATAATCCAAGAACTCCATTCCAAGTTTGGAATACACTTTATTTACAAAATATGTGCTCTGCTTTCTGGCATACATTTTGTACACCAGCTCCGCATTATCTGTGATATCAATATCCCCCTCATATGTTCTATCTAAAATACGCCCGTTCAGACGCCTGACCTGCATTCCTTCCGGAACCCATATATAAATAATTTTTTTCCCATCAATTTCATAAACTTCCGGCACAAGATACATAGAAGGGTTAATCTTATTCGCATTATTTACGGATGTGGTAAAATCTTTCAGTATTTTATCAACTTTCTGTGGGTTAACCCCGACAATTTCCTTTGTCGTGTCTGCAATTCCCAGAATCAAATGCCCTCCATTTCTATTGTTGAAAGAACAGACCGATTCATAAATATCCTTATTTAGTCCATTCTCTGATTTTTTAAATTCAACATCCATTTTCTCCCCCGAATGAATCAATTCTCTCAGTTCATCTACTGTCACGAAAGCACCCCCTTTCACCTACTCCCATCGGTATCCAATACCGTACACCGTTTTAATCCGCTCCTGCGCACCCAGCTTGTCCCGCAGTCGTTTCACCGTGACAGACAGCGTATTTTCATCCACAAACGCCGCATCCACTGACCAGATACATTCAAGCAGCCGGTCTCTCGTCAAAGTGATACCCCTATTCTCTATGAGAAGGCGAAGCAGCTTCTGCTCTCCCTTGCTGAGCTCGATCTGTTCCTCCCAACGGTAAAACAACATTTTCGCAAAATGAAACCGGTAGTCACCGTCAGTAATCCATCCTTCTTCGTGTGAAAATGCGTCTGCACCCGATATAACACCCTGCGCCATGGCATCCGCCGCTGTCCCATTCTCCACACTGTGCGCCGCCATATATCCGGCACCTATCCCCGGTCTGCTCTCCGTGTCCAACGCCATACTGCCCGTCTGTCTGCTCTGCTTCACCCGCCGAAGCTGGGTCGCCACCCGCGCCCGGAGTACCGCCAGACTGAAAGGTTTCGTAATATAATCGTCCGCCCCGGCTTCCAGACCTGCCACGATATCTGTTTCCATGTCGTTTGCAGTCAACATGATCACGCATATGTCATACTTTGCCTTTATTTGCTGTAGGAAGTCCAAACCGTTTCCGTCGGGCAGATTCACATCCAGCACCACAAGATCGAACTCCGTCCGCGCGTTTGCTCCTGATGCTGTTGTCTGATTCAATGCCACCGATACGCTTTCTCCCCCGACAAGCAGCTTCTCCGCCTCCCGCAGGGTATGACAGCTCACTGTCACAGTCTTCTCATTTTGCAGGGCACGGCATAGACCGCCCGCAAGCGGACGGTCATCCTCCACGATCAAAATCCGTTGTTTTTTATCTGCACCCATACTTTCTTTCCTCTACTTCAACTCATTCGCCGTCACATAAAAATGATGGTAAATGCCATTCTGTGCGAGCAGGCTCTCATGGGTTCCCTCCTCCACGATGCCCTCCTCCGTCAGCACCAGAATTCGGTCAGAATTGCGGATGCTGGACAGCCGGTGCGCAATAGTGATCGTCGTTCTTCCCTTCGCCAGCGCCTCCAGCGATTTTGCCACCTGAAATTCACTCTCGTTGTCCAGAGCGGAAGTGGCTTCATCCATAATAAGAATCGGCGGATTTTTCAAAAATACCCGGGCAATGCTGATACGCTGTTTCTGCCCGCCGGAAAGCTTCACACCGCGCTCTCCCACATAGGTGTCATACCCATCCTTCAATGCCGCAATAAACTCATGCGCGCCCGCCTGCTTCGCCGCCTCCACCACTTCTTCCCTCGTGGCGTTCTCCCTGCCGTAAGCGATATTTTCATAGACCGTGCCGGAGAAAAGATAAACGTCCTGCTGTACCATACCGATATTCTGCCGCAGGCTCTTAATCGTATACCCATGGATATTTTTCCCGTCCAGCAAAATCTCCCCCTGGTCAATATCATAAAACCGGGGAATCAGATTGCACAACGTCGTCTTTCCGCCACCGGAAGGACCCACAATGGCAATCTTCTCGCCTTGATGAATCTCCAGATTTAACCCCCGGAACACCACATTGTGATCATCGGGATACTCAAAGCTGACATTGCGGAAAGAAATATTGCCTTTCGGGTTCACGCACACTGATGCGCCCGGCTCGTCAAAAATTTCAATATCACTGTCCATAATCTGCACGAAACGCTCAATCCCCGTCATACCCCGCTGGAACTGCTCCGCAAATTCAATAATGCGGCGGATCGTCGCGATCAGCGTGGTCACATACATGACATACGCCACCAGATCGCCGGGCGCGATTTTCCCCTTCACCATAAAAATGCCGCCCGCTACCAGAAGCACCAGATACATCAACCCGTCAAACGCCCTCGTGGTCGTCTGGAACGCCGCCATAAACTTATAGGTTTCCTTTTTGATAAGAAAAAAGTTTTGATTATCCCGCTCGAATTTCTCCTTTTCCTTCTCCTCGTTGGTGAACGCCTTCACCACTTTCTGCCCAAGCAGACTGTCCTCAATACGGGCATTCAGCTCGCCAATCTGCACACGTTGTTTCCGAAATGCCTCCCGCATCCGCAGATTGACTGCCGTACAGGTCACCGCCATAATCGGCACCACCACAAAGATAATCAACGTCAGCCCCACGCTGATCTGCGCCAGAATGATAAAGGAAATCACTGCCTTGATTCCCGCGATAAAAAACTCCTCCGGGCAGTGGTGCGAAAATTCCGTCACGTCAAAAAGGTCGTTGGTGATGCGCCCCATAATCTGCCCGACCTTGGTATTATTATAGTAGGTGTCCGATAATTTTTGCAAATGGGCATATGCATCCCGCCGCATATCCGTCTCAATCCGCGTGCCCATCACATGTCCCGTGTAAGCCATGTAAAAATTCGCCACCGTGTCAACGATGCGCAGACACAGATATAATACACCCAGCCGGATAATGACTGATATAGTCAACGACGCCAGATCGTTCATCCCCGCATTGGTGATAAAGCGGATAATCATCGGCAGCACCAGCTCACAGATCGTCGTAAGCCCCGCACAGAGCAGGTCAATCACAACAATTTTCCAATACTTTTTATAATAAGGAAGAAACCGTTTCAGTAATTCCCCGGATTTGTAGTTTCTTGTACTTTCCTGTGTGTTCATAATCTACCCCTTATATAAATGCTATTATAATTCAAACATATTTTATTCGTAAAAATCCCCTATTTCTCTGCAAATCTTCTCCACGCACGTTTCCATAAATCTCTCCATAATCTCCTTCGTGCAAAACCGATACCCGCTCACATCTGCTACCGCTTTCCCGACAAACTGCTCATACAAAAGAGACTGTTTCTGCCGTGCAAGATCCTCCTTCAAAATACAGCCTTCTACCCCGCAAATCTGTCCCTGCTCCAAAAGCCGCCAGATTTCCGGCGACTCTCTATCATTCTGATATAACCACTGGTCGATACCGTAAGCTTTCGCCGCATACTGCCCGTACACTTCGTCAAGGTCTGCGCCCTGCATCATCTTTTCCCGAAAGGGCGTCCAGATGCATCTGTCGTTCTCCCAGTCCGTCAAAAGGTGCGTGCAGTAACCCGCCATAAAGTCCCGGTTTCCGACGCTTTGATTTTCTTTCCAGAACTTGCGGATTGCCTCCAGCCAGCCCTCACTGTCAACCGTTATACCCCAGCGCGGTCCAAATTCCCACAAATGACTTTTCTCTTTCAAAGATACATCATATCTGTCGTGAAAATGCACCGCGTCCGGCGCAACGGAACCGAGCAGAAAATCTCCCGGACGCTCTATCCACCCGTCGCCATACCGCAAAAGCAGCCCATATGCGACTTTTAAATGCACCATTGGATATGACATCCTTTATCTCCCGCAGCAGTGCATCTGTCAGCGCATTCTCCAGGTCAATATAATGACAGATGCAGCACTCTTTAAATCAGTTTTTTGCTAGTTTCTATCATTTTCGAACGTATTTCAAACGTAAAAATCCTCTATTTACCAGTGTTTCTAGTAATTTTCTAACGTAAATCATACGATTCTCAAACGTATTTACATACAGCTCTTTAATACCTCCAACGCCATCTGTAAATGTGTAAGCATCTCCACACTTGCCATTTCCAAAAAATATTTTGTCGACTTACCTCTTCCTGCCTTTTGTAGTAAATGCTTTTCATCTACCAGAGAAGCGATTGCTTTTCTAACTCTATATTCTGTAAGCCCAAGTGCCGGGGCCAGCTCACGCAATGACCTATCTGCACCGTTCTTAACAATATACCGCAAAACTTTTTTCTCGTCTTCTGTTAAATTCGAGTAAGAATCTGCCAAATCAATATTCCATACCTTTAATTCCGTATGTTCAATATCTGTATTTATTTCCGGCCTTCTGAAATCATTCGATATTGCCGTCTTATAAATAAGCGGTCCACCAAACCCCTGCCTCTCAGAAACTCCAAGCAGTCGAAACAACTTCATAATAATTTCATTCCTTGGTCTTGAATCACCACCCATTACAAACTGTCTTTTCGAAATAAGCATTTTTCCGGGATTGACAAAGTGAAACCATCCATCAAAAGCTTCTATTTTAGTTGAAGGATATCCCTGTTCATAATCCGCATGAGCCAAACAGTTAACCAGGCACTCCCGTATCGTTTCGTCAAAATCAGAAAACGGTATCCTTAGCTGGTATTGATCCAGCTCAAACGTTTCTTTTAACAATATTTTTAGTTTCCCATATACGATAAAGAAGAAATTATATAAATTCATCTGATATTCGTTCGGTTCGTCATCCGTAACTCTATCAGACCATCTGGAGTTGCTTCCTCTACGATTAAAATAATCTACATGATAATGCGGATAGACCTCCTTTATCGCATTCACTCTCCCAAGAAATAATAGTGTCCCTCTTTTAATTTTAAATTTTCCAGTAACCCGGTCAACCGCACCTGCTCCTATTTCCGAGATAAATTCCTCATTCGTCATTTCTAAATACTTTTGCTTTGGATATCTTTTATGAATCCGCTCTTTAAAAGCCAGAACCGAATCCGGGTCCAAATCTCCTATGCCGAAATTGTCCAATACTAAATTATCCTGTTCTGGTTTTGCATTTCTTAAAAAAGCTGCAATTTCCTCTTTCGTGGCCTTACGATCTCCATCACCAGTACGAATCCAGGTATTTTCCAACTTGTCATTTATATATACCGGCTTCTCCCCTTCTGGTGCCTCTTTAACATTAACTACTATAATAGTTGTATTCTCGTCAATTATATGCTCTGTAACATCCTCATTCTTAAGATTTTTAAAACTAACTTTGTTCCTATTAGAAAGTTGATCCCATAGGCTGGTTATTGCCTTAGTGGCATTAGCAACTCCCTGAATTTCATTTTGAGGATGTTTTTCTACAACACCTAACACAATAACGCCGCCAGCCGTATTGCAAAACGAAGAGTAAGTTTCCCAAAAAGCATTTGGCAGTTCCTGCGCCTTCTTCAATTCAACACAATATTTTTCATGTACATTCAACAGCCACTCTCTCAATTCCTCATTGTTAGAAAAAATAGGCCGAATATCTGTCATCATATCTGATCCCCCAAAATAAATTTATAAATAACTTCCCTCCAGAACATATCTACCTATACTTATTTCGTAATTATATACTGAGATCAAAATATTTGTCAAAGCAAAAGGGCCATCCCTTTTCGGACAGCCCGCAAAAAAACATTTCCTTCTTTATATTTGTACCAGCTACATAGCCCCAGCTTCTCCCGCCTTCTGTAACAGCGTCTTAAATTTGGAAGACAGTTTGCACAGCTTATCATATAAGTCAAACGTGATTTCCGTAGTCGGAGCAACCTGCAAATAGGAACATACCATGCATACCATGATATAGCTGTCCATAGCTATATCAGCGAACTATCCGGGAATCCCATGTTTTCAAAAAGCTTCTGCATCACGGGAAACCATGCGGCGGATACTGTAATTTATTTACTTGATAACGCGCTGGAAGGTTCAGCAGGCGCCGCAGATCCCTGTATCACAATCAAAGGGAATGACCATGCGCATTTTTATACCCTGATTTTCTCCAATACGGTTCCCGAAAACATAAAAAACAAAAACAACTCGGTAAAAACAAGTAAACAGGATGAAAAGCAACATGGTTTCGGGCTTTCCAGCATGGATTCTGTGATCCGCAAATATAACGGCAGCTATACACTGGAATGTAAAGAAATGGTATTTTGCATAAAGGCGGTCTTCCCCAAGAAATAACTTTTATCTTGTTGTTGATACCTTTCTGTCATCTCTGATATCACAGCCAATTTCCCTTTATTTTCCTCTCCCGTTATACGCAACAACCCGGTAAAAGTCCTGCTCACGCAAATAACCCTCTATCTTCCGAAGCTCCTCATCCGAAAGCACATTTCCCAGATCGATATAATAGCAGACGCACGTCGCGGCCTCCTCCTGCTTCTGCACAAAGGGCAGCACATGTTCCATCAGCCCCTCAAAGGACAACTGATCCTTGTCTAACGCCGTCACGATATCTGTCAAGGATCTGGTGGATACCCGAAAGCAGATCTGATCCAGAATCTGATCATCAAAACTGTCCGCCCCTCCTCTGCGAAGCGCCTCCGCCAGATACTGTGCCGACTTCTCCGAATCGGAATAAATAAAGATATCCTCCCAGTCCGACCCGGACACACCGCCGCGCTCCAAAAGGCATCGGAAGCACTCGCTCACGGTCTCATCCTTCATATAGGGAGCAATGACGCGCAAAATGCCACTGTCAAATTCGCTGATCTTTCCGGCCTGCAGCTCCTCCAGCAGATACTGCGATGTCAGGTTCTCATCCGAATAAATCCACAGCTCCTGCCAGTTGTCCCTTGACAGAACAATCTCTTCCTGCCATGCAAGCTGGCATAATCTGCTTATCTCCTCTCCCTTCAAATGAGGGAACGCCTCTTTCACTCTGGATAGATCGAATGGCCGGTTCCCATTCAGAACCTGATAAGCATACTCCTCATTCTCATCCACATAAATACTGTCAATATCTCCCTTTTTGACCGCCCCGTATGTTATGTCGAGTGCCTCCAGCTTCGCCTTCTGCCCGACCATCTTGATCACATTTCTTCCTTGAGGGAGCGTAATCTTCACAGTATTCTCCTCACCGCTCTCATTGAGCGTCTGCACCGTCTGATCCGGCTTGACACAAACAATTTTAAAGCGGCCGTCGTAGCGGTTAAACGCAGAAGAAACCTGAACCGTCGTCTCCTTGTTGGCATACAAAATCCATAAGGTATCGGACCCGTTCAGCATAAACTTACTCGCGTTCACACTGCTGTCACCGCCCATGTATGACCACGCGCGCCAGCAGTCGCTTTTACTGTCTTCTACAATCAGAGTGTCATCATCATACATCCGATAAGCCTTTCCGCTGCTGCTCACCATGATCGGCTGAGCCAGATCAAAGGAATCTCCCCACATCTGAGACCACGCGCTTTTTTCCCAGAAATGCTCCGTAAGCTCCATGAAACCCTTTCTATAACCCATAGCAAAAGTTTCTCCGAGACTACGCTCGGTACCCGCCGCGCCACAGACGACAGACGCCCAGAAAAACAAAATAAACGTCGCCGCCGAGCAGAGCCCGACTATGATTCCTCTCCTATGATAGCGCGCAATTTCACGCAGTCTCTCCTTTAACGTACTCTTTTCCTCCAGAAGGGTCATGGCCGGCACATTGCTGTACAGCCTTCCATCTTTCCCAGAAAGCGCATTCTCAGACCAATGTTTCTGTGCCACATCCAAAAGCACATTTCCGTATGCCCTGCGCCCTTCCTCCGACAAAAGCTTTAACACCGTTTCGTCACAGGCAAGCTCACAGTCTACATGAAACCGGCGGCTAAACACATATACCAGCGGATTAAACCAATGCACGCACAGCACAGCCTCAAACAGCCATTTATACAGGATATCCTTCCTTTTATAATGAACAAACTCGTGATGCAGAACCAGACAAATATCATTCTCCCGCCCGGTAAACTCCGCAAGCATTGCCTGCGGCAGATAAATGCGCGGCCGCCAGAATCCGATCAGCATCGGACTGTTGATTGCCGTGCTCTCATAGAGCGGCACCCTTTTTCCAATTCCAAGTCTCGTCTGAATCTCCGCACTTTTATAAAGGACTTTTTCCAAGGTGAGCGGCCCGCCTGCCGCATGAACCTCTTTGGCAAAACGTCGATAAACATAAAACCTCTTCAGCGCGGCAAAAAGAACCCCGCAAATCCACAGTATACTCACAACACGAAAAATCTGTGCCCATCTCTCGCCCGCCGTTTTTTCATCTGTGCCGCTGCCGGCTGTCCCGGCCGTTTCCCCGTTCGATACCGTTTGCACTGTCTCTGTATGGTCAGTCCCCGTCCCGGCAGACTTTTCCACCTTACTGTCAGTGCTTCTCTGCTCACTTTGCAGAACATCAGGCACCGTTCCCTCATGTACACTCTCTCCTGCCTCTCCGTCCGCATCGGTCTGTCCAGCCACCGCCGCCGTCAGCTCCGCCGACAAATATCCCATCAAATTGATGTCCGCATGTAACGGCACAAGCAGCCTCACAATCACCAAAAGCCACAGATAATACGTCCATTTTTTTGCAAAAAACCGGCCGGTAAGCGGGCGAAACAGCAGGATCAACAGTCCCACCAGCGCGCCGGATAACGATAATGATAAAACCACAGAAAATAATTGCGCCATAATTTCCTCCACTAAAAGCACGATACTCTTCTCTCACACACTTCACTCGTCAATCCGCAATTCTTTTACCTGAAATTCTCTCGAAAATAATCTCTCAGCTCCTCCACATCCTCCCTGCTCAAATTCTCATCCTCGATGAGAGCCGCCGCCAGATTTTTCGCATTGCCCTTAAAAAATTTGTTAAGGAAGCTCTTCGTCTCCTCTTTCACATAATCACTCCGCGCCACGAGAGGCGAATAATAGTAAACCCCCTGTTTCTCCTGCGCGATTACGCCCTTATCCAGCAATCTGCGGATCAGCGTCAGTACCGTGGTGCGCTCCCAGTCTTTTTTCTCATTCAGACGCGCACGGATTTCATTGGCATTCAACGCTTCCCCCGCGGCCCAGAGCGTTTCCAGAATCTCCAGCTCCGCGTCGGATATCTTCGTTTCTTTCATAAGCATCTCCCCCTTGCAGTCTTTCTCTTAGCCTCACAATGTTTACACGCGTAGACTTTCTACTTATAGTCTACGCGTGTAAACACGCTTTGTCAATACAAACCTTTATTAAAGTTTTCGATTCTGCAAACGCTCCTGTATCTGGCTTTGACAGGAGCCGGAAGCAGAATCGAAAAACATCTATACTTTATTCTGAAAGCGGTATCTCGACTTTCTCGTTTTCATGCGATGTTAAAACGATTAGCGCAGCTATCTCGTCAACATCAACAACCCGGGCAAAACCTGCTATCTGATACGCATTTGACTTATTGTTGTCCGTATATCCCAATCTGCCGGGATTCGCTAAGTATGAAATTCTTGTTCCGTCTTTTAATACAACCCCTTTGACTTCGGGAATACCAAGATCGTCTTCATGTTCCGTCGGAGCTTCACTGACAGAATAATTTACCTGGATGGAAATCGGCGAGATACTAATATCTTCCATCGTGAAACCCGTTCCTTCCACTTTTTTCCCTACCTTAATACTCCGGGTTGAACTGACATCGGAAAGATTTAATTCAAAATTCCAGACCCCCTCCACTGCAGGAATAAATGTCGCTTTTGAAAAGGTTCCCAAATCTTTGAATGCAACATGCAGTGTTTTGCCGAGAAGTGAATCGTTCTTGTCCGCAGCACTTGCCTGAATAATGTATTCCATATTTCCGTTATCATCAGTATAATGAGAAATAACGCTTCCATCTTCATAACTTTCCACAGACGTTCCATCTTCATATACCGATGCGCCGTTTTCATCAAGGACAATTCCATCGTACATGGTTCCGCTCATATTAACCCATGCACTTTCATCCTCAGGATGATCTCCCTGGTACACATTTACCATATCGAATCCCGGCTCCGTCCGATCCGCCACGCTGTAGCCGGAAATGCGAAATGCCATATATACAAATCTCTCATCCGCAATTACGGTATCCGGTTCTATTGTAACACCGTTAATTGTCACGGCAAGCGACGGACTGTCCGGCTCTTCACGATACACTTTTGCTATATTCTTTTCTGTAAGCGCTTGCTGCTGCTCATCGGATGCCTGAATATTTCCGTTCATGCCTCTCCCCCAATAGTGATGAACTGCCGCAGCGGCGCTTATGCCGCTAACTGCCAATATGCAGACGCCTGCTGCAGCGGCAGCCTGTGTTTTAAACATTTTTTTTCTTCTTTTATGTGTTTTTTTCATAGAAACAATATCCTCCTGCTTAATCATTTCAAAGGCCTGATTTGTTTTTTTCAACACAATTTCCGATAATTCTATTTCTTCAGAAAGTATAGTTTTCTTATTTGCCATTTCTATCCTCCTGACAATCGCTATAATACTTTTCCACTTGTTTTCTTCCTCTTGAAATCCACGTCTTTACGGTATTTAATGGTAATGACAACATTTCTGCAATCTCTCTCATCTTGAATCCCTGACTATAATACAATTCCATGGGCAATCGGTATCGTTCGTCTATAGAGGCATATGCCTCCTTCAATTCAAGATTATACTCATCGCATTTTGACGGTTCCTCATAGGCTTCTGCATTCCTGTAAACTGCATTCGCTCTTATGATATCATAGCAATGGTTGATAAGTATTCTTGTCATCCATGTCTTAAAGAACTCCGGTTTTTTAAGTGTATATAACTTTTCCCAACAAGTGAGAATGGTATCCTGAAGTGCATCTGCGGCATCTTCTTCATTCATCAGAATTGCAATGGCCGTTCTATACATATCTTTCAGATATAACTGCATTAGTTCGGTAAATGCATCTTTATCATGCCTCTGCGCCTTCTTTACACAAGACTTTGTATCAATGCTTTTCATTCGTTTTCTCCTACGCGCGTATGATTGTAAAACAAATACAAGCCTCCTTCCATTTGTTTTACGGTCATTAGACGTCAGATATTGACTTTTGGTTTCAAAATATTAGAAAATGATTTATGGTTCGAACGGAACAAACTTGCGCAAGCAGGAACAGGATTTACCTTCAGCAATTCTGTACAATGATTTTACACAAGGAGAGCAATTAAAGATCAGGCCCGCGCGGCAGGAAAGGAAGAAAACGATATGTCAATACAGCTGATTCAACAGGCAATACACTATATGGAAGAACACATTTATGAGGACATTAACTATACCGACGTGGCAGCCAGCATACACATGTCCAACTATAACTTCCATCGGACATTCAGCTTTATCGCCGGAATGACCGCCAATGAATATCTCAGAAGCCGCCGTCTCACGCTCGCTGCGCAGGAGCTGCAGACAACGGATCTGTCCGTCATTGACGCCGCCTACAAGTACGGCTATGAATCGCCGGAGAGCTTTTCCAAGGCTTTTCTGCGCTTCCACGGCTCCACGCCGAAGCAGGCAAAAAAGCCGGGCGCAAAGCTTCATCTGTTCAATCCCCTTGTGATAAAAATCATAACGGAAGGTGGTAGTATTATGGATTACAGAATGGAACACAAAGAATCGCAGCAGTTTCTTGCAATGGTGAGGGCTTTTCCCAACGAAATCATCAATGATGACAGCGACCACAGCATTCCCGATTTCTGGACGGAATGCTATGACAAAAATCTGGTCGAGCCCATGAAGCAGCTTCGGAAGGAAGGGAAGCGGGACGTATACGGCTTATGCAGCCCCACGAAAGAAAACGAAACGCACTTTAATTACGGTATTGGCATTATCGTTGACGACGATACGGACCGCGCCGGGTTAGATGCCCTCTTAAAAAGCGGTTATACCATTTGGAATACCGAGCCCGCAGACTATGCCGTATTCAAATGCCTTGGCGATGACGGAGACTGCATCGGTGAAGTCTGGGGCAAGTTCCACAAAGAATTTTCCCCGCAGACGGGCTATGTGCAGACGGACGACACGGACTTTGAAATCTACTTTGAAAAAGGTGAAAAGGGTCTGTTCTGCGAATTATGGGTGCCTGTCACGAAGGGTTAATTCCCTGCATACTATAACGAAACCGATAGTAAAACCG
>CARQVR010000055.1 GCA_949051815.1 uncultured Lachnospiraceae bacterium | reverse complement strand
GCGGATAGCTTCTCCAGCTGCAAGACCCCTGTCGAAACCTTGACTGGCCCGTATTCATCAGATTGTCTCTGAATTTACAGAAATTATACCACTATTCTCTACGCGATGCAATCTACAGGTTTTTTATTTTAAATTCCCGCTCATGTTCCCTGCGCAGATCCTTTTTCGCGATATCATGCCGCTTGTCATAGAGCTTTTTGCCTTTCGCAAGGCCGATCTCTATCTTCGCCCTTCCCTCCTTAAAGTAAACCTGCAGCGGCACAATCGTATATCCCTGCTCCGCCATTCTTCCCGCAAGTTTCCGGATTTCAAACTTATGCATCAGCAGTTTCCTTGTGCGGAGCGGATCTTTGTTAAATATATTTCCCTTCTCATAGGGGCTCACATTCATGCCGTAGACAAAAGCCTCCCCGTTTTCAATCCGCACGAACGCCTCCTTGATGCTGCACTTGCCCATGCGCAGGGATTTCACCTCCGTGCCGTGAAGCGCAAGCCCCGCCTCGTATTTCTCCTCTATGAAGTAATCATGGTAGGCTTTTTTATTGTTCGCCACCAGCTTCATGGCCTCCTTCGCCATAGTCTCTCCTCCCTTTGATTTGCCCGTCAGACTCGGTCTGGCTTCTGTCAGTTCAGCTCACGCCCATTCGCAAAACCGGGCCTTCGCCCCTCTCCGCTGCTTCGCTGCTCCTTTTGCTCATTTGCGGGCGTTCCCTCAGACCTTCATCCGCCTGTCAAATTCGTGCAAGCACGATTTGCCCGTCAGATTCGGTCTGGCTGAACTGGAAATATAAAATCCACTGTCCTTGCCAGGCGGTCTACGCCCTTTACTTGTACGGTAACGCGCTGCCCCAGTTTGTAGGAGACGCCGCTCTCCTTTCCAACCATCTCGCAGGCTTCCTCATCGTAATAGAAATAATCGCCTGCAAGCGCGGATACATGGATCAGTCCCTCCACGGTGTTTGGCAGCTCTACATAAAGGCCCCACTGGGTAATGCCACAGATCACGCCGTCATACACCTCACCGATGCGCTCCTCCATATACTGCGCCTTTTTCAGTTTATCGGTCTCCCGCTCCGCCTCCGCGGCACGCCGCTCCATTCTTGAAGCGTGTTTTGCCACCTCCGGCAGCTTTTCCGCATAGTGGCCGGTACGCTCTACGGAAAGTCTGCCCCGAAGCTGCTCCTTGATGATGCGGTGAATCTGTAAATCCGGATAGCGTCTGATGGGCGAGGTGAAATGACAGTAATACTGACATGCCAGCCCGAAATGTCCCGTGCACTCCACCGTATACTTCGCCTGTTTCATGCTCCGGAGCGTCAGGCGGCTGATCAGTGTCTCCTCATCGGTGTCCGCAATCTTATCGAGGAGCTTTTGCAGCTCCTTCGGGTGGATTTCCTCCCCGGTCCGCTTGATATGAAGGCCGAAATTTCTGATAAAGGTCGCCAGCTTCCTTATTTTATCCGGATCCGGATTCTCGTGCGTCCGGTATACAAAGGGCGTCTCCAGCCAGAAAAAGTGCTGGGCCACCGTCTCGTTTGCGATCAGCATAAAATCCTCGATCATTCTGGTGGCCACATTGCGCTCGTAAGGTCTGATCTCCACAGGCCGCCCGCTTTCGTCCAGAAGAATCTTACTCTCCGCAAAGTCAAAGTCGATGGAGCCACGCTTATGTCTTTTCTTTCTGAGAAGAGCCGCCAGTTCTTCCATCTGTTCAAACATGGGCACCAGCGTCTCATATTCCCTGCGCACCGCCTCGTCCCTGTCCTGCAAAATCTTTCTGACGGACGTGTAGGACATCCTGCGGTCGACCCGGATCACGGTTTCTGCGATCTCGTAATCCGTCACTCTGCCCTTTTCGTCAATTGTCATCAGACAGCTCAGGGCCAGCCTGTCCACGCCCTGATTCAGGGAGCAAATGCCGTTGGAGAGCTTGTGGGGCAGCATGGGAATGACCCTGTCCACCAGATATACGCTGGTCCCCCGCTCCAGAGCCGCTCTGTCAAGCGCGGAATTTTCCTGCACATAATTGGCCACATCCGCGATGTGCACACCCAGATGAAAAAGTCCCGCCTCATCACGGAATAAGCTTACCGCGTCGTCCAGATCTTTGGCGTCCTCCCCGTCTATGGTAACCATCTGCAGGCCGCGAAGATCCATGCGCCCCGCACGGTCCGCCTCCGACACTTCGTCCGGCGTCCGGTTCGCCTGATTCATCACCTTCTCGCCAAATTCCACGGGAAGCTCGAAGCCCCGCACAATGGACATGATATCCACGCCCGGATCATTGATATGCCCGAGTATTTCTACCACCCTTCCCTCCGGCTTATGCCGCTCGTCCCCGTAGGAAGTTAACTCCACTATAACCTTGTGTCCCGTGACTGCTCCTTTGGAGCGCTCCTTCGGCACAAAGATATCCGTGCCGATCTTCGTGTTATCCGGAATCACAAAACCAAAATTCTGAGACTGCTCGTACGTGCCCACGAGCTGCTTCGTACCCCGCTCCAGAATCCGGACAATCTCCGCTTCCCGGCTCTGGCCGTGTCTTCCCTGCAAAAATGCGATCTGCACCCGGTCCATGTGAAAGGCGCCGTTTGTCTTGTCCACGGGAATATAAAAGTCTTCCTCATATCCCTCCACTTGCACAAAACCGAACCCCTTTGCATGGCTGAGAAAGACGCCCACCGGACGGCTGCCATCCGGCTTCACATATCTGCCCTGTTTCGTGAGCTGTATTTTCCCCTCCGCCAAAAGCGCGCCAAGCACCTCATGGAACGTTCCTCTGTCCGCCGGCGCCACCTGCATAAATGCAGCCAGCTCTTTTTCCTTCATCGGTACATACTGTTCGTCAGCCACCAGCTCGCATATTAAATTTTTCTTTTTTTCCAATTGTGTGTCCATTCGCCTTCCGTTTCTGCTGTTCCTGCGTATAAGCAGACTCGAGATGCTTCGCATCTCTCGTTCGCGTTGCTCGTCAGAAGCTCCCGTACACAGCCTTACATGCAAGCATGACGGCTATGCACGGAAGCTTCTGACTCTGCTTATACGCGCAAGAAAGCACCCTTACGCATATGCAAGAGTGCTTTTCATCGTCTAATCCTTAGAATAACGTGAGATTCAAAACAACCGCCAGTAACATGAACCCGACCGCAAGCCCCGTCGTAATCTTGACGAGCTTTCCTTCCATCGAGCGGCCCTTGTTCTTGCCCCAGTAGGTTTCAGCCGCGCCGCTGATCGCGCCAAGACCGGCTGCCTTTCCCTCCTGCATCAGCACTAATACCACCAACGCGATACATATAAGAATATAAATCACTGTAAGTATGATTCGCAATACGCCCATCTTTATCCTCCATTCCAGAAAAAACCAAATTCTTCCTCTGCTGTTCAAACAGATTACATAATACCACAGAAACGTGCATTATGCAAGCCCTAAATTACCGTAAATGACGCCGTAAACCTCAAATCAGTGCAGACCGCCGCAAAAAATCACTTTTCAGACATGCCCGTGCGCTTTTACTCCGCTCACAACGCAAACGCGTCGAAAGCATCCGCCTGTCTGTGCTGCTGCCCGTGATATTTCATCAGATACGCCTTCATTTCGGTGTGTGTCTGGCCCATATCCTCCATCATCGGCTGAAAGTTCTCTGCGGTGACGCCGCCAAGCTGTGTCAGGAACTGATAATAGCGCAGGTCATCCCCGTATTCCTCCAGCACCACTTTCCACGTTTCCTCTGTCCCGCATCCCTTCACATGGGAGAGCAGATACTGCTCAAACTTCTCCCGCATAGTCTGCTCCAGCCCATAATCGTGCATCAGACGCAGCATGGAAAGTCTCACCTTTTCCCGCCTGCGCTGTTCCATATAGTAATCCAGATTGTTCTCCCTGCTGCCGTAGTCTTCCTCCCCGCACAGAAGCATTCTGGAAAACCCTTCCGCATCCGCTCTCTCCATCATCGTCTTCGCGCGTCCGTCCCACTGTGCAAGCCATTCCGGCGAACCCGCGCTCTCGAAGTCAAACAGATAAAAGGCGTCCAGTCTGCTCATGACAGCCGCCAGAAGAAAAGCGGTGTCCACAGTCTTTTTCTCCTCCTCGTCCGCACTCTCGTCCACGATCTGTTCCAGAAGAAAGCAGTCCCTGAAAATACCCTGACCGATCTCCATGCGGTGATAGGGCAGGATGACCCGCTTAAGTCTGGCGCAGTAAGCGAACGCCCAGTCGTCGATCCGCGCAGCGGATGCGGGAAGAGAAATCTCCTTCAACATCTTATTGCTCAAAAAGGCCTTCTTCCCGATACAGGTTACAGGACAGTCAGCAATCACAGGCGGCACCGAAAGCGTCGTATCTTTCCCCCGGTACCCCGTGATCTCTGCAGCCTCCCCGTCCGTCTTATATGACAGGACGCCCTGCGGCATATTCAGTTCCCCATATCTTATTTTTCGTTCCATCGTTTCATTACCATCGCTTCACTCTGCGGAATCCGTGCGGAGAATGCCGCATCTCAGGCATTCTCTTACGCGAAAAGTACTTCCCGGCATTCTGTCCTATGGCAGAACGTCTTTAAAAGTACTTTTCGCGCGCCTATAGTTCCAGCTCCTCAATCCGGGCGGCCAGCTCCGTTCCCCGCTCGGTGATCATCAGCTCCTCGTTGTGCCTCTGGTAATCCTCACATCCGTAAAGACCGATAAACTTCGCGCAGTCCGCCTGCACCGTACACTCCGTCACCAGTATCAGCATCTCATTGCCGGAGCCGAAGGTGTCCTCCACAAACTGAAAGAGAAAGTGCATCCGCTCCTTCACCCGCTCTGTGTCCCGCTTATAGTCGGACACTCTCGCGTCAAACTGTTCCTTCACACGCGCAAATGCTACCCAGCCGTCCGCTGTCTCAGAAAGCCGCAGACTCTTTTCGCAGTCGGAAAGGAAACCCGAAACTGCCTTGTGCAGCCGTTTGTCGCGGGTGGACAAAGCCCCCGCCTTTTGCAGCGATTCCATGGCCTTCTGTCTGCCCTGCGCCTGTTTCCCTGCAAGCCCTGAAAGCGCCTGCGCCGTCTCGCCTGCCTCCGCCTTCGCCTTCAACGCCCTGAGCGGATTCATCAGCTCGCCAAGCATTTGCGAATCCTGCATATTTTCCCGGATATCCTGCTGCATCCTGTCGATCAGCATTCCCATCAGGGAGAGCCGCTCGTCGAAATCCGCCTTTCTCGCCTTGTCCTTTGCCTGCTCACTGACTACTCCGGTCAGTATTTCCTCTTCCTTATAGTCGTTCTGATATTTCCGATACAAGTCATAGTAGGCCGTAAACTCTTTTACCACCCTGTCATTTCGCAGATACTGCCCCACAAAGGACTCCTCCACCGGAATCTCCTCCTCCTCGTAGAGCGCAAGCATCCCAGACAGATCCTCCCAGCCTCTGGCCGTAATATAGCTTCTGCCCTTCACCGTAGTCTCTACCTGATAGAAGTCCTCCTTTTTCATATCCAGAAAGTTTAAAATCGCCGTGTGCACACCCTGCTCTCTGGCATATTCACGCCAGACCGTATAGTCCGCCTCCACCGTCAGAATTTTTAGCCGGTCCAGCGTCACAATGTCGAACTCGCGAACCGACTTATTGTACTCCGGCGGATTGCCCGCTGTCACGATCACCCATCCCTCCGGCACCTGATGCCTGCCGAACACCTTATATTGTAAAAACTGCAGCATGGAGGGCGCCAGCGTCTCGGACACACAGTTGATCTCATCTAAAAACAAAATCCCCTCGCGGATACCGCTCTGGGCCATCACATCATAGACGGAGGCGATAATCTCGCTCATGGTATACTCCGACACATCGTAGGTCTTTCCCTCATACTCCTTGTGCACGATAAAGGGAAGCCCAAGCGCGGACTGTCTCGTGTGGTGGGTCATGGAATAGGACACCAGCGCGATTCCAAGCTCCTGCGCAATCTGCTCCATAATCGCCGTCTTGCCGATACCCGGCGCGCCGAGCAGAAAGATGGGCCGCTGTCTGACCACGGGAATCCGGTACTCCCCCTCCTCGTCCTTTTTCAGATAAATCCTGACCGAATCCTTGATATAATTCTTCGCATCCTTAATATTCATATATCTGTACGCTCCTGTCATTCATCTCAAATACGGAGAATGCCGTCTTTCAGGCATTCTCCTGTGTGAGAAAAGTCTGCAAAGCAGACTTAGTACTTCCAAGCCAGCTCTGCTGGCTTTGCGATGCAGCCCCTGCTGCTGAGCTTTAGAAGTCCTTCTCACACGCCTCCAGAACAATCCTGATCGCCCACGACGGCACTTTCGGCGCATTGTCATCGTCGTGCAGAAACACAAACGCCACGTCGTAGTCCGGCATCTGCTCCGGATAAATCCCGTATCCGTCGGTAAAGTAAAGCATTCCCTTAAGCCGCGCAAGCTCGCCCTCCTCCCGCAGCTTCTCTACATAGGAGAACACCGGCCGAAAATCCGTGGAACCGAATCCCGTCAGCTTCCCCTGCGACATAAACTGATCAAACTCTTCCCGCTTCGTGATCTTTATATCCTGCTGCACCTTACTGTCACACTGGATAATATGCACATTAATCTTCGTGAAAAAGCTTTCCGCGTCCTGCATGATATTGTAGGTTTTCTGCAAAAAAGCCTGTACGATCTCTCCGCGGCAGGATGCCGAGGTGTCCAGCGCGATCACAAAGTCACGGATTTTATTGCTGTCCTTATACTCAAGCGGCTCCACCAGCGGCATATTGCCGTAAGTGTCCAGTCCGTAAGTATAGTAGATATAGTCAAATTCGTCGTCATTGACCTGTATGGATTCACCCATAACCATGAATTTCTTTAGAAAACCCGCATAATCGTAACGCTCCCTTGTGGCCTCTTTCAGATTCTGCTCCATACTCTCAGCGTTATTCTTATCCCGGCTGAAACTCTTTAAATCCGCCTTGATGCGTTCGCTGACCTTGCGCCACTCCTCCTGGGACAGCTCCAGCTCTTCCCGCCTGTCCCAGTAAATATGTTCGTCAAAATGGCACAGCTTATGCCACTCCTCCACTGCCTTTTCGGAAGGCTCCTCCACACGGAAGTGGCGGTAAATTTTCTCCGCCGTCAGACCACCCGCCCGCTTCTTTAAAATCTCCAGCCTGTTCTTAAGCGTATCGTCCGTCTGCAAGCTGGTCAGATGCAGATTGATGTCCAGAATCGTGTTTTCCACCGCAATGTCTGTGGCCATATCCCAATACAGCCTGTTCAGCTTATCTGTCTCATAACCGTGAAAGAAGACACAGTGCAGAAGGGTGTGCAGATAGAGCCTTGCCGCATAATTCGACGATGCCTTATACTGTCTGAGCAGCCGCACCGGGTCATAGTACAATGCTGCGCCGTCAAACAGATGCGCGCCCGTCTGCTGCCTGCACTCCAGCCTGAGCTTTGACAATGCCACGTCCAGAAAACGCATGTTAATCAGAAGGCCGTCATGGGCCAGACGCAGAATTTCATCCGCCAAACGCTCTATTTTCTGTTGTCTGTCGGAAATGTTCTGTGTTCCCATGCCAATCCTCCTCCCCTCTGCCATCGCAGCCGCACAAATCCTGCTTTATGTAAACCAAATTTCGCCCAGACAATTTCATGTTTTATGTCACGGCAGCGCGTTTAATAGTTATGTTAACCATTTTATCCAATACAGCACAAGCAGATGCGCCGGATAAAACAGGTAGAAAAACCATTTGGAAAAATGCCTGCCCTTTTGCGCACGCTCTCCATTGTAAAACACCAGTACCACGACCGCCGCGGCAAGAATGCCGAGGCCGGAAAGCGCCGCGTGGGTGACAGCATACCATGTCCAGTCTCCCTTCTGGCCAAACATATAATTCTGTGTATTTAATACTGTAAAAAGCAGGTAAACCACAAAGAACCCTGCTGCCTGCATTCTCCGGTTCCCCCTGTTCCTGTAAAGCAGAAACGTCAGAAGCGGCGCGACAATCGGCCAGTCTCCATTCACCGTGGCCAGGATGAGACACATCACACATCCCGCCTGCAAGGTCCTGCTGCCCACACGCTCCATCACAACCAGAATCAAAAAGCAGCAAAACAGCGTGTAAATCATGTTAAGGCCGCGCTGCCCCATTGCCAGTTGGAAGGGAATCTGGGACAGAACCGCAAACAAAAACAATCGCAACCCGTACTTCACCTTAGAACGCGTATAGTCATAACCTTCCGCTAAAAAGAAGCACATCACCGGCGCGGTGAAGAACCCGATATCCTCCAGAATCTCATAGAGCGGCATCCCTCTCGTCAAAAACACATGCCCCGTGTGATTGAGCAGCATGGTAAACATGGCAATATATTTGATTACATCACGGTTCAATACCCGCAGACCACTTTCCGCTGTGTCCCTCTGTATCTGTCCACCCATATACCACTCTCCTGTTTTGCAGACGCCGCTTTCTCATGCCCCCGCCGCTTTTCCACAGCCGGGCATCCGGCCGCTTTGCTCTCATTACGTTGAGATAGGCGATCCACAGTCGCTGCGGTCGCCCATCTTTTGCTTATTCCTGTCTCTTTTTATCCGGCCCTTCTTTGTTCTGTATCCTATACGGCTTTCCGCCGCCTGCCATGGCGGTATCCTATACTGCCTTCCACCGCCTGCCGCGATGTCGTCCGCCGGCATTCATCACTGTACAAACGGATTGTATTCTTTCTCGTGGCCGATGGTCGTCGACTCCCCGTGCCCGGGATAAACCTTTGTCTCATCCGGCAGTACAAACAGCCTGTCTTTGACTGATCTGGTCAGTGCACTCATGCTGCCCGTCGCCAGATCCGTCCTGCCCACCGATTCCTGAAACAGCGTGTCTCCCGCAAGCAGTATTCCGGCCTCCTCGAAATAGTAACAGCAGCTTCCCACCGTATGTCCCGGCGTGGCGATCAGCTTACAGGTCATATCCGCTATCGTAATCTCTTCGTCCGCTTTCAAATATCTGTCGGGAATCACTGTGTAAGGACGCCCTACCTGGTCGGAAACGTTCGTGACCGCGTCCTCACAGAGCGGCTTTTCCGCCTCATAGGCATAGACCGGCGCACCCGACAGTTCCCGCAGTCTGTTGCAGCCCCAGATATGGTCAAAATGAGCGTGGGTCAGAAGAATGCCCTTCACCTGAAATCCCTTTTCCTGCAGGCTGTCGTAAATATAGTCGCCCTTGTCCGCCGGATCGAAGAAAATCACATCCTTCGTGCCCTCTCTGTACACAAAATAGCAGTTTGTCTGACAGATGCCAAGCATCAGCCTGCCTATTTTTAAATCTGACATCTTCCCTGTTCCTCTCTTCCCCTATACAGAGAATGCCGCATTTCAGGCATTCTCTCAAGCGAAACATAGAACTTCTTGGCGAGGCAGCCTCTGCTGCAGAGCTTTAGAAGTTCTTTTCGCTTTGTTAACCGCTCGTTCTCTCGATATCTATAATACTCTCTATGGTTCTGATCTTATCTATGATCCGCTGCAATTCCTCTCTGCTGCCGACCTCAAAGCTGACCATAATGGTTGCCGTTCCCTGCTTGTTCACCCGCGTATTGAGCGCCTGAATGTCAATCTCTTTCTCCGTGAGCGCTCTGGACACATCTGCCAGAAGGCCGTTTCTGTTATTGGCGTAAATACTGATTTCCACCAGATATTTCTCGCCGACAGCCGCCCCTTCCGGCTGCTGCCACTCCGCGTCGATCAGACGGTTTCTGTCTATTTCCGGCAGATTCATCAGATTCACACAGTCCGTCCGGTGAATGGAAATGCCCCTTCCTCTGGTGACAAAACCTACGATCTCGTCCCCCGGCACCGGGCTGCAGCATTTGGAAAACCGGACCGCCACATCGTGAATGCCCTTCACCACGATGGCGCTGGTGCTCTTGCCCGGCTTGGCGCGGTTGATCCGGACACTCTCCTCGATCTCCGCCAGCACCTCGGCATCCGTCATTTCCCGCTTATGGTCTTTTTCGTAAAGCTCATGCATACGGTTGATGATCTGCCCTTCCTTGAGGGCGCCGTGTCCAACCGCCGCCAGTACCGAATCCCAATTCTGGAAACCGTATTTCTTTATGACTGCCTCCTCATACTTAGGCATCAGAACGTCCGCAGCGTTGATCGCTTTCGCTTTACAGTAGGCGTGAATCAGCTCGCGCCCTTTGACAATATTGTCTTCTTTCAGTTCGTTTTTAAACCACTGGTTGATTTTATTTTTGGCCTGCGTGCTCTTCACCACGTTCAGCCAGTCACGGCTCGGCCCCTTGGAGTTCTGGGAAGTCATAATCTCCACCCGGTCGCCGTTTTTGATCTCGTAATCTATGGTCACAAGCTTGCCGTTGACTCTCGCGCCGATCATCTTGTTTCCAACCGCGCTGTGCACGCTGTAGGCAAAGTCAATGGGCGTGGATCCTGCGGGCAGGCTCTTCACATCCCCTGTGGGGGTAAAGCAGAATACCGTGTCGGCAAAGAGGTTTAAGTCATCTTTTAAGAGATTCATAAACTCCTTATTGTCCGTCATATCCTGCTGCCACTCCAGAATCTGGCGCAGCCAGACAAGCTTCTCCTCCTCCTGCGTCTCCACCTTCCTGCCGTCAGAGGCTTCTTTATACTTCCAGTGAGCCGCAATACCGTACTCCGCCGCCTTATGCATCTCATAGGTGCGGATCTGTATCTCGAAGGGCTGTCCGCTTGCACCGATCAGCGTGGTGTGGAGCGACTGGTACATATTCGACTTCGGCATGGCGATGTAATCCTTGAAACGGCCGGGAATCGGCTTATACATCTCATGAATCACGCCAAGCGCGGCATAACAGTCCTTCACCGAGTCCACAATGATACGCACCGCAAACAGATCGTAAATCTGGTCTATGGACTTATTCTGGTTCTTCATCTTCTTGTATATACTGAAAAAATGCTTGATGCGGCCGTCGATCTGGGATTTGATCCCCGCATTTTTGATGTGCACGCTGACCTCGTCCACAATAGCCTGAATATAACGCTCCCGTTCGCTTTTTCTGACGGCAATTTTATCCACCAGATCATAATAAGCCTCGGGCTCCAGATATTTTAATGACAAATCGTCTAATTCCACCTTAATCTTAGAAATGCCCAAGCGCTGGGCAATGGGAGAATAAATGTCAAGCGTCTCCCTCGCGATCTCCTGCTGCTTCTCCGGCCGCATATGCTGCAGCGTCCGCATATTGTGCAGACGGTCCGCCAGCTTTATCAGTATGACACGGATATCTCTCGCCATGGCAAGGAACATTTTGCGCAGGTTCTCCGCCTGCCGCTCCAGCTTCTCCGCGTCCTTATCGTAATTTCCATGTTCTCCGTGGAAGTTCAGCTTATCCAGCTTCGTGACGCCGTCCACCAGATGGGCCACGTCCTTCCCGAACTGTTCGCCGATCTCCTCGTCTGTCATAATGGTGTCTTCCACCACATCGTGCAGAAGTCCGGCAACAATCGTCTCCTTATCCAGCTCCAGATCCGCCAGAATAATAGATACATACAACGGATGGATGATATAGGGTTCCCCGGATTTTCTCGCCTGCCCCTTGTGGGCGTCAGAAGCGACCTGGTAGGCTTTTCTGATCAGACTGATATCCGTCGAAGGATGGTATTTGCGCACACGGGCAATAAGCTCCTCGTAAAGTTGTCCGGGAGTCTGAAATTCCTCTATTGATTCTATTCTGCCGTCGTCAAATACCAGTTCAGTCTTTTCTTCTGTCGCCATACATTCCACCAAACCCTTATCGGATTACATAATATTACATATTAGCAATTTTACGCCATTCTCGTATTATTTGCAAGAAAAATCAAAATAATTTAGCGCTTTTGCCCCGCCCCATAAGATAAAGCAAGCAGAAATATATTTCTTTTCCACTTGCTTCTCTAATCTCTCAGCTACTGCCTTATGTATTCTGATTTTCTTTTACCTGCTTTTCAGCCGCCCTTTGTACTGCCTTATAACGGTTTCCATTATATATTTTATGTCATTTCATGCTCTGTTCATTCTGGCAGTCCGCGCTCCTATGACGGCAAATCACACAGGTTTATAATCTTACACCCTTTGCTCTCATAATAGCACAGCATTTTATCAATTTTCTTCTTGTCATAGCTGGTTATACAATCTGCCAGCACATGGACCCCGTAATTTGCCTTACACATATTGTAACAGGTCGATTTCACGCAGGCTGCCGCATCCGCGCCGGTTATATAAAAGTCACTGATTTCATTCTGTCTGATAAATTCCGCAAATGCTTCACTGGTCAATGCATTTCCTTTATATTTTGTAAAAACGTTTTCCGACACGATATGCAAATCCGAAGCGAATTCCGCGCCGGCTGTATCGGGCTTGAATGTCCGTGTACCGGGCGACAGATTTTCATGTCTGATATAAACAACAGGAATTTCATTCTGTACAGCCCAGTCAACCGCCCGATTGATATTGTCAATAATCTCTTTGTAATTCTTTGTTATGTCTTTCTGAATGTCAATTACTACCATGGCTTTCTTCTGCATACGGTTTCCTCCTGACAGGCTGTTTTGTTGTTACTTCGTTTATTATACCCCTCAATTGTTGACATCAGTATGGCAACAATCTATAATTTAGAAAAAAACTTTGGAAAGGCGCATATCAGATGAAAATTGACAGACTTGTCAGTATTATTATGATACTCCTTGAAAAAAAGCGGATAGGCGCACAGGAATTAGCGGATATGTTTGAGGTCTCACCCCGCACCATTTACCGTGACATAGACGCCATCAACATGGCGGGCATTCCGGTTCGCTCGACGTCCGGAGTGGGCGGCGGCTTTGAAATTATGCAGGCATACAAAATTGATAAAAAGTTTTTCTCTGCCGATGATCTTTCCGCCCTTTTAATGGGGCTTTCCAGTCTCTCAAGCATCGTGCGAAGCGACGAAGTGGTACACGCGCTTGCCAAAGTCAAAAGCGTTATTCCCGCTGAAAGAGCGAATGAGATCGAACTAAAATCAAATCAGATTTACATAGATCTGCGTCATTGGAGCGGCACCAGCATACAGCCATATTTGGAAACAGTCAAATCCGCTTTGCAGGAAAACCGGCTGCTTTTGTTCGAATATGTGGCTCACCACGGGCATAAAACAGTGCGGACAGTGGCGCCATATCAGCTTGTATTAAAAGGGCATAACTGGTATTTGTACGGATACTGCCATGCCAAAAATGATTTTCGCCTGTTCCGGATATCCCGCATGTCAAATCTGAAAATACAGGATGAGACTTTTACACCGCAGGCATATCGAAAACCGATTCCGGACTTTTCGGAAATTTTGGAAACCATGCAGATAAAAATCAAAATCCGCATTCACGAATCCATACTGGACCGGGTACTCGACTATTGTACCTATGAAGATTTTTCGCCGGACGGTGACTCGTATTATCTCGTTGATTTTCCTTTCGTCGAGAATGACTACCACTATGATATGCTTCTTGGATTTGGAAATAAATGTGAGTGTCTGGAGCCGCCGCATGTTCGTGAAAACATGAAGCGCAAAATACATGCTCTTTCTGTTATGTACGAAAAGTAGCCAAAGAAAGCGGTTTCACGGCCATTCCACCCAAATTCGCCCAACAGGGGATGTCATTGTGCGCCCCCAAATGCTATACTTTACCACAGAAAAAACAATTGGAGGTACACGATCATGGATCAAACGGCAACCGGTAAGTTTATTACTAAGAAACGCAAAGAACTGAATCTGACACAGGAGCAGCTCGCTCAGAAGTTAGGTGTCTCAAACAAAACGATATCAAAATGGGAAACAGGAAAATGTATGCCCGACTATTCTATCATAGAGTCGTTATGTACAGAGCTGAATACAACTCTTGCCGAACTGATGAACGGAGAAGAGGATGATAAAAGTATACATACTTATGATAATGAACAGATTGTGGCGATGATGAAAGAAATGCAGGAGCTGAAAAGCGCCAAAATCACGTTTACCGGCTATATTCTGCTTATAATAGGTATTGTTATGTTAACCCTGTCCCAACTGTTTGGCGGGACAGAATTTCAGGATTTTCTCTCCGGTTTCATGCTGGGATTATCCATTTGTCAGATGGTGATCGGACTTTTTGTGGTCAGCCGGCAGATGGCCAATAAAAACAGAAACAAATAAGAAATACTGCCCGCAAAAAAGGCGCCCTCCCGAGCAAGCCCGGAGGGCGCCTTTTTGTGTATTTCATGTTATACTCGCAAAGCCGCGCTTCCGCGCTCTCTGTCCGTCTCCGACGGACCTTTGCTCGTTCACGGCGCAGGATAGTGCGTTACATCATCCCCATGCCGCCGCCTGCGCCTGCGGGCATTGCGGGTTCAGCCTCTTTGATGTTGGCTACTACGGACTCGGTGGTGAGCAGGGTGCTTGCCACGCTGGTTGCGTTCTGCAGCGCGCTTCTGGTCACCTTGGCGGGATCAAGGATACCTGCCTTCACCATATCCACATACTCCTCGGTCAGGGCGTCAAAACCTACGCCTGCCTCGGACTCTCTTACTTTATTGATAATCACGGAGCCTTCCAGACCCGCGTTGGCAACGATGTGGTACAGAGGCGCCTCAAGCGCTTTCAGAACGATCTGTGCGCCTGTCTTCTCGTCGCCTTCCAGCTTCTCTGCCATCTTCTCCACTTCCTTAGCCGCGTGCACATATGCGGAACCGCCGCCTGCGATGATACCTTCCTCCACAGCCGCTCTGGTCGCTGCCAGCGCGTCCTCCAGACGAAGCTTCGCCTCTTTCATCTCGGTCTCTGTCGCCGCGCCCACACGGATCACAGCCACGCCGCCTGCCAGCTTCGCAAGACGCTCCTGTAATTTCTCCTTATCGAAATCGGAAGTCGTCTCCTCGATCTGTTTCCTGATCTGACCGATTCTTGCCTCGATGTCGTTCTTTTCGCCCTCGCCGTCCACAATAACGGTGTTCTCTTTCTGTACCTTAACGGACTTCGCACGGCCAAGCTGGTCAAGGGTTGCATCCTTAAGCTCTAAGCCAAGCTCGGAGCTGATTACCTGCCCGCCTGTAAGGATTGCGATATCCTCAAGCATAGCCTTTCTTCTGTCGCCGTATCCGGGCGCCTTGACAGCAACCACATTGAAGGTGCCGCGCAGTTTGTTCACGATCAGGGTCGTGAGCGCCTCGCCCTCCACGTCCTCAGCGATAATGAGGAGCTTCGCGCCGGACTGTACGATCTGCTCTAAGAGGGGCAGGATCTCCTGAATGTTCGCGATCTTCTTATCTGTAATCAGGATGTAGGGATTCTCTAAAACCGCCTCCATCTTATCCATATCGGTTGCCATATATGCGGAAATGTAGCCTCTGTCAAACTGCATACCTTCCACCAGATCCAGCTCTGTGAGCATGGTCTTGCTCTCCTCGATGGTGATCACGCCGTCGCCGGAAACCTTCTCCATCGCATCTGCAACAAGCTGGCCTACCTCGTCGTCGCCGGAGGAAACAGCCGCCACTCTCGCGATATGCTCCTTGCCGTTTACCTTGGAGCTCATCTTTGCGATTGCCTCTACAGCCGTCTCAGTCGCCTTCTTCATACCCTTTCTTAAGATAATCGGATTTGCGCCTGCTGCCAGATTCTTAATTCCCGCATTCACCATAGCCTGTGCCAGCACGGTAGCTGTGGTGGTGCCGTCGCCGGCCACATCGTTGGTCTTGGTTGCCACTTCCTTGACAAGCTGTGCGCCCATATTTTCAAACGCATCCGCAAGCTCGATCTCCTTGGCGATGGTCACACCGTCGTTTGTGATGAGGGGTGCGCCGTAGGACTTATCCAGAACTACGTTTCTGCCCTTCGGGCCAAGGGTCACCCTTACGGTGTCCGCTAACTGATTTACACCTGATTCCAAAGCCGCTCTGGCTTCTGCACCATACTTAATTTCCTTAGCCATAATTTTATGTCCTCCTGCTTTTCCTTTTTTAATCACTTCAATTTATTCAATGCGGAGAATACCGCTTTTCAGGCATTCTCCTGTGTGAGAAAAGTCTGCAAAGCAGACTTAGTACTTCTTCACGATGCAGCCTTTGCTGCGAGTGATTAGAAGTACTTCTCACACTACTCTACGACTGCAAGAATATCATTCTGTCTCACGATAATGTATTCCTCATCCTCGCCCAGCTTCACCTCTGTGCCGGAATATTTGGAATAAATAACCTGATCGCCGGCCTTTACTTCCATCTTCACTTCCTTGCCGTCTACAACGCCGCCGGGGCCTACCGCGATCACTTCCGCCTGCTGGGGCTTCTCTTTGCTCTGTCCCGGCAGCACGATGCCGGATTTCGTGGTCTCCTCCGCTTCCAACTGTTTTAATACAACTCTGTCGCCAAGTGGTGTTAACTTCATGATAACTGCCTCCTTCTTAAATTATGTGACACACTTAATGTTTATCCTTTTACTTGTTAGCACTCACCTCTTACGAGTGCTAACTCTGCAACATATATTATCTTCATATGCGGGTGTTTGCAAATGGTTTCACATCGGCATATGTGCATTTATCTCCTGTTTCTTTCTCTTTTCTCTTATTTTCTCCCGTTATCTCGTTTTTATCCAGAAAAAGGGATTTAATACTTATTTTATATTTTCGGGATCTATCCCGAGAAATGCCTGAATTTCTTCCTTTACGAAAGCATAGTCTCCCAGTTGTCCCTCATACGCCTGCATCTGCGCATATTTTTCCTCAGCCTGCTTTGCGTTGCCCGCTTTTTTGTGAGCATTATACAGCATCGCCGCCTCATAGTAGTAAGCGGCCGCGTAAAGCTCCGGCATGTCTCCCGTCACCGGCACTCCCAGCGCTTCATTGCGGTACACGTTTTCCACAAGCCTTTCATAGTTCCCGATGCTGACCGACTGAATCAGGGTTTCTTCCTCAGTCTCATACGCTTTCATATAGCCCGAAGCCTCCCTGATAAACGTGACGACCTGTGAAAAGAGGATCACACAGAGCAGGATTACAATGCCGTTCAACAGAAGGTTTTTTCCCGAAACACCCGTTTTCTCTTCCGCGTTCTGATTCCCGTTCATTCTTCTGCCTCCTTCACCTCATCCGCTTCTCTGCGCAGTCCCTCCTCGATCAGCGCGGCCTTTTTCATCACCGAATAATCCGCAAGCGCCGCCACCTCCTCCTTCGTCAGATGGCAGTAGACAGACAACGCCGCCTCCAGATCCTCCTGCATCCGCCGGTAGGACTCCATACGCTCCGGCGTATAATTATTATCGTAATCCGAACCCTCGTAAGTGAGCCGGCCGGTTGACTTATAAAAGCTGTCCAGATGCGATGCCATTCTGGAGGAAACCGCGGCCGTATCGTCCTCCCCCTCCTCTTCCATGAAAATTGTTATCTGGTTAAGGATGCTCTTATAATCGAAAATCACAAAGGAGAGTACCGTGTAATCCTGAAAATCGCGGGTATGGTCAAGACTTTTGGCATCGTGAAGGGCATACAGCTTTCTCCACTCTCCCGCCTCCTCACAGGCGCGAAGCTCCGCCCGGTAATTCTCCAGATTCTTCGCAATATCCTTGTTTACCCGGCTCGACCAGAGATAATAAGGCCCGTCATTTATGACATAAATCATCCCCACAATCATCGCAAGAAGCACCGCAATCACCGCAATTCTCGCCGTAAAGGAGTTAAAATGCAGCGTCTTTTTCTCCACATCCTGCTTTGTTTGCTGAAATTCCTGTTGATAATGCCGCATATCCTGCTGGTGCTTCACCGCAAAGGGATTCGGTGTGCCGCAAAAAGGACATTTTTCATCTTCAATTTGTAAATTCGCGCCGCATGCGGGACATTTCATCGTCTGATACACCCTTTCTTCAATCTGTTTTCACATGTGCCTTAACGAAGTCTTTTACCTTCTTTTTCGCCGTCTGGTAGTCTAAATAAACACCGTACGCATCTTCCACACAGCATTCCTCATACAGACGGTCAATATCCTCCTCCGCTATGCCAAACACCGTGCATACCTGTTTTCTCACTTCCTCCTGATATGACGCGATCAGCGCTTCCTCCGCCTCCGTATAGGAATCATATGTTCTCTCCTGTATGAGAAACAGGGTATCTATGATACAGTCGGCCGCATCCGCCGCGTCGTACCCCTCTGTCACGGCCTGCGCCAGACCTTCCGTACAGTACTGATATCCGGAATATACATTGATAAAATCCGCGTGCTCCCAGTTGGATATGGAATAGTAAACATCCTCCTGATTCCCATATACGCATTCCACGACGCCGTCATAGTCTCCTTCGTCGTACAGCGCATCAAGCCTGGGAAACATTTCCTTTTCCCACTGCATCTGCGCGCGGACTTCCTCCGCCGAAGGCTCATAGTCCGTCAATTTCCGGCCGGCGAAAAGAACCAGCGCAGCCACCCCCGCCAAAACCGCAGCAAGCAGAAACGTCCGCCGGATCACCCGTCCGGTTTTTCCGATTTCCCTGCGGTATTCCTCTTCCGGCACCGCGGACAGCTCCTCCATGTCCTTCCTGATATCATAAAGCCGCTCCATATACTGTTTTTCGCCGCCAATGGCATTTAGCGCGCCGCAATACGGGCACTTCGCGCTGTCTTCCTCCATCGGCGCATGGCAGTTTTCGCAATAAATCATATTTCCCGTCCCACTCTCAGCTGTACATGGAAAGAGGCTGGCATTTCAGCCGGCCTCCTTTGTCTGTTCTCACGGAAAAGTTTACTTCTTCTTTTCCAGCCGTTCCCTGTATCCGGGCGCGTTTTTAATCTCAAACTTATTGTCAAACATTTCGTACTCCGCATCGTCGAGCTTGTCTTCGATGGTTTCCTCCACATTCGTCTTGTAGACAACGCCGCAGGCAACGGACGGGGCAAGAATCTCATCTTCATATGAAAGGCAGGCCTGCTGCACCCTGCTGCAATACGCTTCCGCCTCGCCGTCCTCCGCTCCGGGAATCAGCACGATAAACACATCCCCGTCCACACGGCCGATGATGTAATCCGCCTTCTTCTCCTGCTTCAAAATATCGGCAATGGTCTTGATCAGCCGGTCGCTCTCCTCGTCCCCAAAATGGTCGTTCACATACTTCCAGTCGTTTATGTTCACATTGATAACAGCTACAGGCACCGCTTCCGCCCTGTCTACCACCCTCATGCACTCCTCGAAATACAGCTTATGGTACACCCCTGTAAGCGCATCCTCGTTCTCTCCTCTGGCCGTCTGCACATGCTGCACGCCAAGCTTCTGCTCCAACTCATCCGCATAGATAGCCGTCTCCGTATGTAAATAGGTCTCCTCCCCCCAATGGGAAAGCATAGCCGCAAAACCGTCCAGCATTCTCTCCACAGCCTGCCGCTTTTCCTCCGGCACCTTACCAGTCTCCGCATACAAATGCGCAATCGTCCTGCCGTATATTCTGACCTTGCGTCCCGGTTCCCCGACCACATCCGGGGTAAAGCCCGCAAAACCGCCTACCGACACAATCTTTTCCCCATGTCTTTCGGTAATCAGAATCGCCACATCCGTTGCCGCGCAGAACGCCTTGCAGTATTCTGTCAGCACATCCAGCGTATAAAGATTATCCAGCGCATAGCTTCTGATATTCTCCTTAATTCTCTGTTCAAACGGAATTACCTTATAGTCCATATGTCCCCAATTCTCCTGTCCACGCTTTTTCGTTATGCATCTTCCATACCCCGCTCAGTCCATAACCTTATTCTAACAAATAACGCCGCTCTTGTGAAGTTGAAAATGGACTGACGCCGTATTTAATTTATTGGTAATTCCGACTGTAATAGGCGCGCTCCTCTACCCCGTTCATGACATTGAGCTTAAGCGCAAGCAAAAAGAAATAACCGGAGAGCAGGTTGCCAAGATCCAAAAGCCCGTCCGGAACCCCGCCGCCCCGCTGTATATATCTGTACAGCAGCCGCACCAGACACTTGGCCTTTACCCGCAGAAGATGAGCCATGCACGCGCTCTGACAGCCGCATGGCAGCACAAAACCGTGTACCCGGCTTTCCTTTTGCAGCCTGTCCACTGCCAAAGCCAGACGGGCAGTTTCCTCCGCCGTCACCGTAAAGGTGGTGCGCAAGGTCGGATTCATATGATAAATCAGCTCGCAGACCCATAAAAGCTCCTCCGCCAGAGCCGGTTCCGCGATCTGGCTTCGCAGCAGTCCGGCCGCGCTTGCCATTTCGTCTGTCAGCAGTTCAAAGTCGCAGCGCAGATCCTCGTCCGCATCGCATAAAAACGGGTACGCCTCATAGGGGCTTCTGTAAACCGACATGTTCTCTCCTCCTCACTTCCACCGTCCGTATATTTTTTTCATATAGCGGCGCACATCCATCCCGTAAAGCCGGTCGAGCAGCTTCTCCTCCAGCTCTTCCACCGGACCGCAGGCAAGCGCCCTTCCCTCTTCCAATAAAAGCACCGTGTCGGCAAAGGCAAGCGCCAGACTAAGATCGTGAAACACCCCCGCCACACACCGTCCCTGATCCGCCGTCCACTCCCGCAGGCTCTCCAAAAGCGCCTCCTGATAACGCGGATCCAGATGATTTGCCGGTTCGTCCAGAAGAATGATCTGCGGCTCCTGTGCAAAGGTTCTGGCCAGAAACACCCGCTGGAGCTGGCCGCCGGAAAGTCTTGTCACCAACTGTTCTCTCAATTCCCAAACGCCCGTGCGCCTGAGGGCATCCTCCACAACCGCACGGTCGTCCTGCGTCTTCACCGGAAACAGCGAACCGCTGTGGTGTGCGTAACGTCCCAGCATCACTGTCTCGTAGACCGTATAGTCGAAAACCGCCTGAGAAAACTGACTCATCAGCGCGATCTTTTGCGCCCGCTGTTTCGGTGACACCCCCCGCAGAGAAACACCATCCGCCTCCACACGGCCCTGCCACGGAATTACCCCTGCAAGGGCGCGCAAAAGCGTGGTTTTTCCACAGCCGTTAGGTCCCAGAATACACAGCCGCCCACCTGCCGCCACCTGAAAGGATAAATCGTGGATCACCCGTGTTTTTCCGTAACCGCAGGATAATTGTTCCGCCTTAAGCATCGTTATTCCGTTCATGATTTACTCCAATTCCTGTTGTTTCTTATTTCACGGCTTCCGTCAGCCTCCTGTCGCCCGTCAAATCTCTTTCACCCATTCTTTCACCCATTCTTTCGCCCGCCGAAAAAGAGATACAGAAAAAAGGGCGCGCCAAGCAATGCCGTGATGGAGCCAATCGGTATCTCATGGGGCGGCGTAAGGGTTCTGGCCGCCAGATCACAGAGCACCAGAAAAGTCCCTCCGAACAGAGCGCAGGCCGGAAGCATCCGCCTGTGTGCCGCGCCGAAAAAACGCCTTGCAATATGGGGCACAATGAGATCCACAAAGCCGATGATCCCCACAAAGGCTACCGCCGTCCCTGTCAGCACCGCCACTGCCGCCATCAGTCTCCCCTTGACCCGGCGCAGATCCACCCCCATGGAAAGCGCCTGCTCCTCCCCGAACGTCATCACGTCAAGCTCTCCTGCATAGCGCAGAAAATAGAGACAGATTACAACCGTGACCGGCAAAAGCGCCCACACCGCGCTCCACTCCCGCATGGAAAAGCTGCCAAGCTGCCAGAGCTGGATGCGCTGTGCGTGTGCGGGCGAACCCGTCGCAAGCAGAGACATGAGCGCGTTGCAAAACAGGGAAATCACCATGCCAAGCAGAATCACGGTCACGTTGGACATGTTCCGGTCCAGCTTTGCCGAAAGAAACAGCACCAGACATACGGTGCCAAGGGCGAACATAAGGCTGACGGCAGGCATCAGAAACGTACCGACGCCCGCCACAGCGCCTCCCATCACAATGACAACCGCCGCGCCGAGTCCAGCGCCGGACGACACCCCCAGCCCAAAGGGCGACGCCAGCGGATTTTGTAAGAGAGACTGCATCACCGCGCCGCACACGGCGAGGGCCGCCCCCGTCAAAAACGCCAGCAGCACCCGCGGCAGACGCATATCGAGCACCATAGCGCTGTAGCCTGTGGGAATATGATCCGGAAGCGGCATGTCAAATATACGCCCCGCCGCAATCGCCAGAATATCTCCGGGCGGCACATACACACTGCCCACACCGATTCCCAAAAGCAGCGCAGTCAGGGCTGCCAGAAGAAGCAGCCCCGTTTTTATCCCCGTCCTCATTTCGCCTCGAAACGCGCCGGATAGAGCGCCTGCGCCATCTGCTCCACCGCCTTTACGATGTTCTGGTCAGGCAGAGACGACGCCATATTGTCAATATAGTAGACCTCCTTATTCTGCACGGCGGCCACTCCGGCCCATCCCTCCCTACCGAGAATCTCCTCCACCGGCGCATCCGTGTAGTTCACATTCGTAAAAATAACATCCGGATTGGCAGCAACCACGGTCTCGCCCTCTAAAGCCAGCCAGCCGCTCTGGTCCGCCAGCACATTCCTGCCGCCCGCCAGTTCAATCAGCTCATGCAGGTAGGTACCACTGCCGCTGCTGTACATATAAGGCGCCGGTGAAATTTCAAAGTAGACGCTTTTGCGCTCTTCCTCCGTCACATCGGAAACGAGGTCAGACAGTCTTGCAAGCTCTGCGTCCATCTCCGCCACCACGCGCTCCCCCTCTTCCGGCACGCTCAGGGCCGCCGCCATAAAGCGGATGTCGCTTCGCACCCCCTCCACGCTTTCACTGGTCGGCACACAGACCACGCACACACCGGCGTCAATCAATGGCTGATAGGGCGCCTCCTGATCGTAGAGAGAAAGGTTTGACACCAGAAGCATATCGGGCGCAAGGGCCGCTAACTGTTCCACATCGGGGCTCACCGTGTCAAAGACGGGCACGTTTTCCGGCAGTCCCGCAAGACCCACGCTCTGCAAGTCGTAACCGGTTATCTTTTCCCCCACACCAAGAGCCACCAGCGTCTCACAGATCGAGGGCGCAAGGGCCACCACGGAATCCACCTGATCGGGGATGGCGATGGACGCGCCGCTCGGATCTGTCGTGGGAAGTCCCTGTGACGGTTCTGCCGCAGACTCTGTTTCCGCAGACTGTTCTGTCTGCGCAGGCTGTGCTGCGGATGCTTCCTGCTCCGTCTGCACAGGCTGCTCTGCAGATGCTTCCGACTCCGTCTGCGCAGGCTGCGTTACCGTTTTGTCAGGCTGTGCCTCCGGCACTGCCCCGCCGCAGGCTGTCAGGGCAAACAGCATGCAAAGCAGACATGCTGTAATCCTCGTTTTTTTCCTACACTGTGTTTTGGTTAATCTTTTCATATTCTTCTCCTCGTTTCCTTCTGCCTCTGTCGCTTTGTGACTCTGCTGATGCGCGATCGAGTAGGAGGAAATTTCTCTAATTGAGAAATTTCCGACCTCTCACACCACC
>CARQVR010000054.1 GCA_949051815.1 uncultured Lachnospiraceae bacterium | reverse complement strand
GCTTGGCTTGGCTTGGCTTGGCTTGGCTTGGCTTGGCTTGGCTTGGCTTGGCTAATCATTGTATCCTCCCGCGTCATTTTGTGTCAACTCCAGTTTTTCCATTTTTTCTTAAAAAATTATAAGATGCCACCTATTATACAGAAATCATTCTATTTTTCTATGAAGTTGGCACAGATTGTCACTTTTGCGGTATACTTTGCGAATTTTCGGTTTACATAACGCTGAATACTGGATTTCCTGCCCGTGTCTTTTCATCATCCATTCCCGTCCTGCACTGAAACTATCCTTTCGGTCTTTCCTGCTTTCCGGCACAAAAAAGGATGCGTCCGGTTTTTCGTCCCGCGCATCCTGATCGCTGCTTCCATATAAATTTTCCTGCATTTTGCCGGTATTTTCCGGCCATCCAGTGGGTGTCTCCATTCCACTTTAATCCCCGTCGACTCACAATTTCTTCAAAAGCATAGCCTTATCCGCTTCTGATACTTTCATAGCCGCCATAGCCTGCTCCGCCGACCACTTCATGGATTCCATCAAGTTCTTTATGGACTCCAAAAGACCATTCAGTCTTACATTTTCTGCATATTTCTCAACCGCTTCACACATTCTCTTCCGACCTCCTTCTTCTTTGAAATGCTTCATGCCCTTCGCCAGTTCCGGGTAATACATATCCTTTAATCAGTATCCCTTTCCCTCATTCCGATGACAGCAATTCTTCTTCCGAAGCCACAGACATTTCTCTCAGCATATCTTTCAGATCATGCTGTGCCCCGATGTTGGTCACATCAATTTTCGTAACGCAGTCACTCATCCACGGCAGCTCCGTGTTCATCAAATCAAGAAGGTCTATGATATCCGCCTGTGCCAGTTTCTTTCTTGACACATACCCTGACCCCTGCCTGTGATCAAATCTCTGCCTGGCAAAAAATTTCTTCACATCATAGTATGCTTTTCTGTAATCCTGATAAAATTTCTCCAGTTCATGGACGCTTAGGCCAAAATTGATAGCCTTCAGATATTTTCTCTCCATGTACTTTCCTCATATGCCGCCTGCCTCGATCTCCTATGCACCCGCAACCCGCTTTCCTGCATAATGGGCCAGAAGATCTTCTACCGCAAAGTCCTCTGGCGAATCGGAATCATCACTGTCATACAAAATCCATGTCAGCATATTCGCCATAAACCACTCCTGCTTTTTTAAGGCATTTACAATACAGCCGAACCTGCCAAAGTCCCGCTCACTTCCATTATCTTTATAGACCACAGAACCGGTATCCGTCTGCTCCCCCTTAAAACTCCACTGGGCAAATGCCTTATCTACGGCATCATGGACAGCTTTCAGATTATACTTCCGTTCCTGTAATATCTTTTCATCATCCATACGGATCTCCATTTTTATCATGCACCCGCACCCTCCTTGCTTAATATCTGCAGCTTTCCTTTTATTTTATGGGATAAACACCGATTTTTCAATCCTGTTACTTCTAAAACCGGCATTTATCCCGTCATTTGTATCAAATCTGATTCAACTTCATAACCGCATCCTGCTTATCCCTGTCGAAAATATCAATATATACGTTATATGTAAACGACACATCACTATGACCTGATCATTCAGAAACAATCTTAATGTCTTTCCCCAAAACAAAAAACCTGACAACCACGAAAGCCCGTGATTATCAGGTTTTTTTCTATCGGAGTGACAAGACTTGAACTTGCGGCCTCTACTTCCCTAAAGTTTCCTGTCACTCCTAAAAACCTGTAAAAATAAGGATTTTCCGGCTTTCCTTGCGAAATGTACCCTAGTTTGTACCCTAATTTGTGCTATCAGACAATAGGTTACGAAAAAAGGTCTTCCACCTACGTTTTATAGTTATATTATAGCACATTCACGGTTCAAAGTCAATTTTCAACCATTATTACATATTTATTGTCAGAACGAGAAAGTTTCTTTATATATCTTCTATCTTTATTTCTACTCTATTCTTTTCGCATAGTTTATATCTTCATCAAGGAAATAAATCAACGACGCAGTATCTAAAAAATCCGTTTATATCCGCTCATCGCTTCTCATCTCCTTTATATAATCCTGTGCGTCAGTCTGAAACATCCTCTCTCCTTTACCCATATATTTCTTCAAGACAACTTTCTTTCCAGGCGCACTTTTTGTATCAAGTATTGTTATCATCACCTCGCACTATAATGTTATTATAACACTCGCCTGCAATCCGTCCCATCAAAGCCGCAGGAACAATTTATTTATTATATTTCAATAATTGCTCCACCGTATTTTTCTAAATATCCATCCAGTTCGCTTTCTTTCACCAACAGCTTTTTCCCAATCTTTACCTTCGGAAAATCTTTCCTTTGAAACAATTTATAGGTATTCGTTTTCCCCAAACGCAATACGTCCGATACCTCTTTCACTGTTAAAAACTTTTCCATAACCAGCCATTCCACCCTTCTATCATTATCAGCTTCTCTCCTACGCCCAGCTTCTACCTAAATAATCGAATCTTCCCGATCACCGGCAGTTCCCTCTCCTGCCCGTTCAACACATTTATGATCCCGATCAGTGCAAGCACCGGGAATACGAACGCCACATAACCAGCGATCCTTACGATCAGATAAAGCCGCCACGATACCATCAGAACCATTACCAACAAAAGCTGGTATATAATGCCGTACAAGATCTCCGCCGCAAACAGAGTAACTCCCTGTCCCAGATGGAATCTGACAAACTGTGTTTTCCTCTCCATAAAAAACGGCACCACCACCAGAATCCCAAGGTAAGCCATTGCCGCCAACAGCTTCTCGTTCCTGCTGTCTCTGTTATCTCTTTCATCCATACTCACATTCTTCTGCATCATTTTCTTCCCCTCTCTCTTAAAGCAAGGCAGCGCAGGGGACGCACTTTCGCGTTTCCCCGGTCTGCCGTTATACATCTGAATATTTCATTCTAACCGCAATGATTCCGCTCTGCGGAATCTCAAATCAATGTAGCTTCTTCGCGAAGCTGCCCATGCCTTGCCCTCCGTATCCCCCTTTGACCCTGCGGTACGGGATGTGCCGGTTCTCCTTAACTGGCGGTGCATAGCGGTTCCGGTGCAGCCACGCGCCGGTCCCAGACCCTCCGGGTTGCCGCTCGTGCCTTTGATATCATCTTGTTTGACGGGGCAGAATATCTGGCAGGGAAATAGCTCCCTCCCCGTCCGCCGCCGCAGGCAGTCGTCGCGCCCGTGCCTGGGCCGCCTGCCGTTTTCGTTCGGCAGCCCCGCACAGCAGGAGAAACTTGGATACTGGATATGAACAGGAACACCTGTTATTTATCAAAGTCCAATGGGAGTCCAAAACTCCCCTTATACTATTAGCCGTTGGGAAACATCTTCTGGTCCGCTTTTACAGAAATAAATTTAATTTTCTTCCCGCAGGATATTTCTCAGCTTGTCCAAAACCTCCATGTGCCTGCGGCGCAGGGTCGTCTTTGCCACATGGAGCGCATCACTGACCTGCCGTTCCGTTTTCTCCAGAAAATAAAGCTCCTCGATCAGTTCGCGCTCCTTCTCCGTCAGTTTCCTGAGCGCCTGCTCCAGCAGGAGCGACCGGACAGTCTCTTCTTCCATGCTGCCGTAAGACGCAAACTGTCTGTGCCTCTCCATGAGCCGTTCATAGGAATCCTCCCGCCCCGGCATCACCGTGACCTTTCCCGTCTGCGGGTCGATCGTCACCCGCTCGGCTTTCAGGTCTTTCATAAAATACCGTTCCTTGCGTTCTCCTTTGTAATACTCCTTGTACACCTCCTCGCTCACTTTGATCCGTTTTCATTCTATATATAAATAAAACTTCCTCTCTTTCATACGCACCTCCGGGATCTGACTGTTGACAGGTATCAGATCCCACAGGCGGGGCACGGATGAGAAAAGGATTTGTCCTTCCCGCAGCACAAAAAAATTGCCGCACCCGGTAAAAACTACCAGACGCGGCAATGAAGGTATTACAGATCCGTTCCCTGTGATCCTTCAGCGACAAAGCACTCTCCCATATCCCATCCGTATTTGCATATCATCATCGCAAACATAGGACGGCATTCTGTCATTTATCTGTCGGGACAATGCCTCGTATATTTTTTTTCATTTTAATTCTTTGAATACACGTTATATATAGACCGGCAGCGGGAATGTCTTACTCCCGGTAACAATATCCGACACCGCGGACATTCTCGATTCCCGCCGCAAACCCGGTTACAGTCTCCAGCCTGCGCCGGATTCTTTTTATGCAGGAGTGCATGATGCTCTCCGTGAAATCCCCCTTCTTCCTTCCACACTTTATAAAAAAGCTGTTCATAGGTAAACACTCTCCCCGGACGGGAAACAAGCGTAAGCAGCAGATCAAACTCCCGCCCCGGGAAAAACAGTTCCCTGCGGTTGACAAAGACCTTTCGGTATTCCGGGATGATGCAGAGCCCCTCCCCCGACGGTTCACAGCCGACGTAACCGGAACAGGGGTTCCACTGCGTGTATCTTCGGATCAGCGCATGGACACTTGCCATACCCTCCTCCAGCCGAACCGGGCACTGTATGTATTCATCCGCCCCGTTCTCCAGTACGGCGATCTTCTCCATGCCGTCATACTGTTTCCGTATAACGAGTATCGGGACATTGCTGACCCGTCTGACCGTCCTGACCGCATCCATAACATTCACCCTGCCAGAGATCAGCACCAGCGAATACCCTGTCCCTCCATCCAGTTCCCTTGCCGCTTTCCTTATGCTTTCCGCATAGCATGGATGTACCCCGCCACAGATCCATCCCCTTCTCCGTTCCGGCGCTGCCAGACTGTCATATCCAATGACAAGCATCCTCTCCTTCATTTGTTTTCCCCCTTTACACTTCCACATTTCTTTTACATAAGAAATGCGTTGCAACACGAAAGGCAGCGATAAAATTTCTTTTATCCCTGCCCTTCCATCCTTTATTCCATATAAGACTTATTTCCCTTATCAGTATAATACAGGCGTTTTTGCAAGCAATGGATTAGGATATCCTTTCGGATATCCTAATCCCCGCTCCGCCGCCTCCGGCAGCTCGCTTTGCTTGTTGGGGACACCCCAACCCCCGTTAAAAGCCGCTGGCTTTCCTTAACCGTTCTCCTTCTGCTCCTCCTCTTTCTTCCTGCGCAGCACCACAAATATCACGATCACGATAACTGCCAGAATGACCGCCAGCCAGATAAAGTAACATATCCCCAAAAAAGTCGGGCAGATATGGCAGAGTCCGCACTTCGCGCCTGTGTGCGTGCCGTCGCTCTCTATGTAGGCGATGGCGTAGCTGGAGAACAGGTTCGTGCTGATGGTGATGGTGTCCTCCGCCTCGTCCATATCGTGTAACAGGTCGCACCCGCCGTCGTGGGCGCGGATGATGTAGTATGCGCTGCCCTTATCCCGCAATTCTTCCGGTATACCGATGACGACATCGATCGGCTCGCCGGTCTTTCTGATGGCGTTCCAATCGCCCTCTCCGACTTTGATAAATACGGAAATGTCGATATACATGCCATGTGTAAGCCCCGGTATTTCACTTTGGTATTCCTCTATCGCGCTCTCTACTGCCTCCTTATCCTGCTGCGATACGCTCTGAGAGATATCCGTCACTTCCACCTTGATCTCAATGGTCTCACCGTCTGCCGCAAGCTGTATCTGTTCCGGGGTCAGCGCCGCGTTCGCCACCGCCACGGTGTCGGTCACGCCTGCCGTATAGTTCTGTCCGTTACATACCACTGTGACAATGATCGCGCCGTCTCCCAGCCGCAGCATAGTACTCACCGTGCTCTGGCCGCTCTGTGAAGCGGTTCCCGCGTCTGTCATGCCGGGTACGTTTCCTGTGGCGATACCGCCGCCTTCCGTGTCATTGCCGCCGTCTTCGTCCGTACCTGTGCCATCTTCGCCGCCGTTCCCGTCATCTATGACGATCTTTCCGTATTCTATGGTCACCGATATCCTCGGCACCTCACCACCGACCGGCGGATTGGTTCCATCGCCGGGGGGCTTGCCGTCACTCGGTTTCTTGCCGTCGCCCGGTTTCTTGTCATCGCCCGGTTTCTTGTCGTCGCCCGGTTTCTTGCCGTCGCCCGGTTTCTTATCGTCGCCCGGCTTTGTGCCGTCGCCCGGCTTTGTGCCATCGCCCGGTTTCTTGTCGTCACCCGGTTTCTTGTCGTCGCCCGGTTTTGTGCCATCGCCCGGTTTTGTGCCGTCGGGATTGGTGCCATCGCCGGGGTCTGTGCTGTCACCCGGATCTTTATCATCCCCGGAATCTTTATCGCCGCCGCCCGGTCTGCTGTTCTTTTTCTTGACGCCCTCCACCGTCACGGTCTGGTTCTCTGTGATATTGGTGATAGTATAGGTGCCGTCCGCCGAAAGCGCCACCGCCACGCCGTTTACTTTCACGGCAAATTTGTCAGTCTTCTCATAGCCTTCCATCAACGCAAACTTGAAGGTAAAGCTGCCGCCCAGCTTCACGGGGCTTACGCTGCCCTCCTGTGCGGTCAGGGTATAGCCTGCACCGGTCTTTAAGGTCACCAGACGCCCTTCGCTGTAGCAGGCGTACACGGTCAGGTCCGCCGTGATCTTTTCAACGGAGAAGTCCACGGGGGTATTCCCGTCCTGGTCCCTGCACCACTCGCCCGCAAGGATCTGATTGCCCGCGTCTTTCTTGGGCGGTACGGCCGGAACGGTGGTCAGTTTCTTTCCATAATACACTTTTATTTCCTGTTGCTTCTCCCCGTTTGCCATAAAGGTCACGGTCAGTTCAAAGCTGTCCACCTTCACCTCTCCGCTGACTTTTCCGACAAAGTTAGAGTCGGTTGCGCTCACGCGCGCCACATAGGTCTCCGGCGCGTCCAGTCCTGTGATTGCGCCGTTTGCGTCGGTGGTCTTGGTCTCCCATGTCTTCCCGCCGTCCGCGGACACGTCATAGGCGGTGTCCGGCTGCAGGTCTCTCAGCCCCGCAAGCACCGTGGGATTGGCCGGATCCACGTCCACGCCTGTAGGTACCGGTGCTTCGGGTCTTAGCGGGATATTGAGTTCCTGTGCGGGGCTCACGGTCTTATCCTTGTTGTTGCCGCATCTTGTGATGTAGAAGCCCTTGCCCAGCCATTCCTCCTTGATGGGGATGGTGCCGTCCGCGCCTGCCGTAAGGGTCAGCACGGTGGGGTCGGGCGCTTCGTCGTCTTCTCCTTCGCCTTCTTCGTCCTCCACGATCGGGCCGCCGTAGGTCGTCAGTTCATATTCCGCCCCCGGTTCAAACCCTTTCAGGACTTCCAGCCTGTACTCAATCTGCGCCGCCGGTGTGTCGTATGGCGTCGCCGGTGTGGCCTCCACGGTCACTTCCGCAGGCGTGCTGCTAAAGTTCTTCCCTTCCACGGCCTTTACGCGCACGCGGTAATCCCCCGCGGCAAGTCCCGTGATCTGTCCGCCGTTTAGAGCGGCATCCTTCCATGTCTTCCCGCCGTCCGCCGAGATCTCATAGGCTGCTCCCTGCGCCGGTGCGGTGATGGTGATGACGCCGTCCTGCGCGCCGGGATAGGTTGCGTTTGTGGCACTCACCGCAGGCGTCTCCGGGCGTGCCGGGATATTTCTTTCCTGCGCCGTGCTGTTCACGGTGGCGGAGCGGTTGCCGGGCTTCACGATTGTCACATCCGTGTCAAACCAGCTTTCATTGATGGCGACGGTCCCTGCCGCGTCGGTCTCCAGATTCATGTCGTTGATGATGTATACGGTATTCGGCTGTAAGCCGGTCAGCTTCTCCGCCACATAGCCGATCCCTGCCTGCGGCGTCGCCTCCCTGCTCTTTAGCCTGATCGTCGCAGGCTGCGTTGCGGTATTGCCCGCCTGGTCGGTGGCCGTAACGGTGACGGTCATGCTCGTCGCCCCCGCAGGCGCCATTGTCTCCGTGTCCGGGATGGTAAAAGTATCCTGTGTGACGATCGCTGTTTTATAATCCTTATCTACTGTCTTCTCCGGTTTCGTGCCAACTTTGTATTTCACTGAGGCCAGTCCCGATGTGGTCACGCTGCCGCCATCCGTGCCGCCTTCTCCCGTGATGCCGTATCCCATGCCGTCGTCGGTAAGCTGTACCACGAGCCCCGGCATATTGTCGTAAAGGGCGTCCTCCTGAAGCTCCGTGCCGTCCTCTCTGGTGGCCGCCGGCTCCGAGGGCAGACGATCCGCAAGGATGGTAATCTGAGGCGCGTTATTTTCCACGATCACGCCCTTGATGCCGTTCCCGTCCGTGCCGATGGTCTTTTCGTCCGCCGTATTCCCTGCTCTGTCGCTGCCAGTGATCTTCACGCTGCCCTTAAAGTCGGGCGCAATGCTTATTTCCGCCTGGTAACCTGCGTTCTGGCTGCCGGTCACTTTGGCGGTCCCTGTCACGGTGTCCGCGTCAGTGTCCGCCGCGTCCCCTTCGCCTGCCGCCGTATTTGCGGGAATGAGGGTATACTTCACGGTGTCCACGCCGCTGTGTATCTCCGTCACGGGAACGGTGATGAGCAGGCTGTCTTTTCTGATGATCCAGTCCCAGAGGTTTTTATGCCCTTCCTCATAGGACGCCGTGCCGAACGCCGGTTTGGTCGTGTCCAGCTTCGCGGTCAGCTTTCCTGTCTCCGTCACCTTGCCCGCGGCGTCCTCCGCCTTGAAGGTGTAGGTGTGCTCGCCCTCCGCGATACCTGTATAGACATACTGATATCTTGTATTGCCGGATTCGTCTTTGCCGTTCTCCGTGCCAAGCGTCCCCTCGATCTCGGTATAAGCGGCCTCGTCGTCCTTTTTGACATAGAGCTTCGTCACCGCCTCGTTGTCAGAATAGGTTAGCACGACCGCAAGCTCCCTGTACCAGTCCCGCTCGTCCGCCGCTGCCCGTTCCGCACCGGCTGTAAGCTGTGCATCGAGGGCGGGGCTCTCGTCGTCCTGCCACTTCGCGTAGAGGGTGATTCCAGGCGTGTCTGTAGTTACGCCGTTTGTGCCATTTAAGGCATGGGCATTTTCCTCATTCTTAAAATTCCATCTATTATTTAATGTTTCCTCTTTATACCAGCCCTCAACGGCATAGCCGTCCTTCGCCGGGTCTTTCGGTCTCTCCACGGTATCGTTCCAGCCAAACCCTGTCATAGGTGCAAGGTCACTGCCGCCGTTCGTCGCAAAGGTAACGGTCAGAGGCGTGCCCTCCTCGATCTGGGCGAGGATATACTGTCCGTGGGGCGCGCCGTCATTTGCGCCCGCCGTGTTTGCCCTCGCTTTTACGCGCACGCGGATCTCACCCGCCGCAAGGTTTTCCATCACGCCGTCCGCCGTGGCATAGCCCGCCTGTGCCGCGTCTGCTGTCTGCACCGCCGTCCATGTACTGCCGTCGTCTGTGCTGTACTCCATGTTCTCATCAAGATGGTGCAGTTTTCCGTCGCCTTTTTTCTTTATGCTCTCATCGGTCTTCGTCACGCCAGGGGCCTCCGGGCGTGCCGCAAACACAAGCTGCACGTCGTCGCTGTCCATCGTGGTATCTGCATGATTCGTCTCCGCATGGATGGAAATGCCGGAGCCAAACCATGTCTCGTCTATGGCAATGCTGCCGTCCGCCTCCGCGGTGAACTTTTCGCCGCCGACGACATAGGTCGTGCCTGCCGTCAGTCCTGTCAGTTTCTCGTTTATGTAATCAATAGCAGGCACGGGTAATGCCATCTTGTCCTTGATGTGGAGCGTTACCAGGTATATGGTCTGGTTGCCCGCCTGGTCTGTGGCTGTGACGGTCACGGTGACTTCGCCTGTCTTTCCCTCCAGCCCGCCAATGGCAAAGCTGTGCTCAGTCAGCGGCGCGTTGTTTTCTGCGCCGAGGTAATCCGCGCCCACCGGGTTCTCCGCACCGTCGTCTATTTTCCATGAAATGGATGCCAGCCCCGCCGCAGTCTGTCCGCCGTCAAGGTCTTCGTCCTTTACGGTCACAAAAAGTCTGGGCGCGGAATTGTAATAGTTCTGATTATCCAGCGTCTTTCCGTCCGCCGCATCCGTCACCGCCGCCGTCATATCCGATGTTACACGGTCCGCCTTGACGGTTACTGTCGGCGGCGCGCTCTCCACGAGCACGCCCTCTATGCCGCTGCCGGACGCACCGATCTGCATGGGAACCGCTTCGTTTCCGGCGTTATCCGCCACTTTGACTTCCATCGTGCCTTTGAAGGTCTTGGGAATGGTGATCGTTGCCGTGTAGCCTTTTGTCTGGCTGCCGCTCACCGCAGCGTTTCCCGTGGTGGCTGTGCCGCCTGCCGCCGGGGTGAGGATGTAGGTCACGCCATTATTTGCTATGCCGCTGCCCGCCTCCGTGACGGGGATGGTGATGGTAAGGCTTTCCTTGCGGATGATCCAGTCCCAGAGATGCTTGTAGCCCTCCTCAAACTTCACCTCGCCAAATACCGGCCTGACGCTGTCTAACTTGGCGTTCACGGTCATTTCCGCCGTGTTGCCCGCGGCGTCCTCTGCCTTGAAGGCGTAGGTGTGTGTCCCCTCCTCTATGTCGGTATAGTTTAGTAAATATTGTGTGTTTGCTGTGCCGGATCCTATGCCGGTTCCTGTCAGTTCCGTGTAAGTCCCGCTGTCTTTGCTGACAAACAGCTTCGTTACGCCCACGTTGTCGGAAAAATTGAGCGCAATTGCAAGGGGCGCGGGATGCCATGCATTCTGGTCCTTTGCCGTGTTGTCCGTACCGTTTGTCAGCGCAGCCGCAAGGTTCGGCGCAACGTTCTCCCGCCAGCCGGCGTAGAGGGTGACCTCATAAACACCGTCTGACAACTTACTCTCATACTGGCTTCTGTCCGTGCCGAGTATTTCCCCGACGATCTGCGCATTCTCTCCGTCAAAGCACCACGCCGGTGCCCCGGACGCATAACCGTCCGCAGACTGATACCAGCCCGTGAAGTCATAGCCCGTTCTTGCGGGGTCTTTTTGGGGCTTTGTCAGGGTGCTCTTATAGTTCAAGTTTGTCTGGTTACCGGGCTGCCCTGACACAGTGCTGTCACCTGTGGCGTTTAAGTCAAACTTCGCCGTGATGGTCCCCGCCCTTGAGTCAATATTGACCGTCTGCACCTTACCGTGGGGCCAGCCGTCATTGACCGCTGCTGAAGTGTTGGCCTTAGCTTTCGCACGGATATCAACGCCGCCTGTGGGCAGGTTCTTGATAGTGCTCATGCCGCCGCTTGCCGCAGGCGTCTCTTTATAGTTCTGTCCGTTGTCGGTACTGTACTCCCATGCCTTACTGGTATCGCTGATCGTAAGGTTGATCTGCGCGTCGTCCGCATCCATCAGAAGTTCGGGGGTTATATCATCATTCGTCACATTCGGTGCCGCCGGGCGCGGATTGATCGTAAGCGGCTGCGCCGCAGAATCCTTCGAACGCTCGACTCCGTTTTCCGTCACGCCCTTCTTGACGATGGAAATGGGCTGGGCTTGACCGCATAAGTCAACCTCGGCGCCGCCTGTCACCGCCGCAGGCAGCACAAACGGAATCCGCCCCTGTTCGTCCGTCGTCACGTTGTAGGTCGTGCCGCCGTCTTTCGAAAGGGTAAGTGCATACTGCGCGTTTGGCGCAAGCTGCGCAATCGCGTCCGCCGGGTAGTCGCAGATGGCTACGGGGGTCTGCTCCTGAACTGTGCCATTTTCTTCGCCGATTTTGATGACCGCGCTCTGCGTGACGGTATGACCGGCATAATCCGTGACCTCCAGCGTAAAGGTGTTCACGCCCGGATACATATATTCATTAGAATCATTAATTATGGGTACATGGGCATCAAAAGGTCCTTTCCCATTATAATTACTATTATCTTCTAGCTGTTTTCCGTTTATAAACCAGCGAGAGGACGCAACGCGGCAATCATCCCGAATACTCCCGTAAATTCTGGTAATGCCTTTATCTTCCAGATAAGCCGTCGTATACCATTTATCCTCCAAGCGTTCACGATATCCACCATTATTACTAGTTTCCGAATCACCCAGATAAATCAGTCCATTCGAAGTTTCTCTGATTTCCGGCGGCGTGGTATCCACAAGTACTTCCCCGATATCATCTATCCTATTCTGATTACCCGCCTTGTCGTAAAGCGTGATTTGGGTAATCTCGCCGCGCCAGTTCCCAGACAGCGTGATCTCCGCCACGCCGTCCGTGCCCTGATCTTGCAAATCCACCGTCACTGTCTGCGGGTCACCATCCGGTGTGCCGTTATTATTTAGCATGGTCTGCTTATACGTCAGCTTCCAAAGCCCGCTGGATGCGTTTACTCCCGGATTCGGATTATCATGTACCGGAATGCGGATGGCCGAGGCTTCGCTGAAAACCTTTATCGGACGGAAGCCGGTGTTGTTCGTATTTTTTATGGAACTGCCGTTTGTGTACCATGTAACCGGCTCTGTGCTGTAGGTAATATCGTCAGCGGTGGGTACTTTCGTGTCAAACTTTATCTGCTCCTCCCGCTCTCCTACGTTACCTGCTGTATCCCATACCCGGATCTGATAGGTATGGTCACCTTCTTGGATGCAACTTAAAACGATTGCAGAATCCTCAGTGCCCCTTAAATAAAATTTTTTCACTCGCGTATTCGCCTCAAAATTATCTGCTTTTACGATTTGCCCATCCCTCGAAACCTCGTATCTCGCAAGCTGCCTATTCTCCACAGCTTTCACTGAAAATTTGTTGATTTTTCTGAACCAGACACCCACCCAGCCACCAGTAATCATTCTATCACGGAGCTCTGGCTTTTGAACATCCTTAAACTGCGCATAATACGTCATATCCTTTGCCGCCGTCTCCGGGATTGAGGTATACCGCGTACCTGTGTAGTCTGCATTTGTATACCAGCCGTCAAAAGTAAACCCCCTCACGGACGCGGCAACTCCCGGCACAGGTAAGGTCATCTTCTGTCCGTAGGTATAGGTCTTTTTATCAGCAGGCGCAATCGTATTATAATCTGTCTCCTCATATGGAACATTGTCATTATTAAAAGTTTTCGTCTGCGGCACCCCCAGATGATACACCACGTCATAGTGTATCGCCTCCCACTTCGCATACAGCGTCATGTCGGTTCTGATCTGTGTCTGGTTGTCAAAGTCAAATTCCCTGCCGTCCGTGCACGCCGCGTCAGTGTACCAGCCCTTGAACTCATAGCCCGTGCGGGTGGGGTCTGCCGGTTTTGCCAGCGCGCAGTCCACCTTCGTGCCGGTGGATGTGCTGCTCTGCTTCGTCCACACGAGATGCGTCGGTACCTCACTGCCGCCCTGGCTGTCAAAGGTCACCTTGCGCACATAGAAACTCCAGAAATACCTGCTTCCCCATGATGTGGGTTTGATATGGATATAGTTCGTACCCATAGCCTTTGTGTTATATGTAACCTGTTGATTCTTCGTGCCGGGGCCATTGTGTTCCGCAAGCGTGGCAATCGCGGCCGTCTGCCCTGTGGCAGTCAGCTCCCCGCCGGAGGGCCCGTAATACACACTGAAATTCATGGAAAGCCCGTTCGCCGCCGGCTGGCTTTCTGCCGGTCCGCTGATGGTCCCGCTCCCCTTATAGGAATCCTTCTTAATATGCACAGCTTCGCTTGCATTGTCTGTCAGGCTCCCGTCCGCCTTCCTCCAGCCTTCCGTCACGTTGCCCGCGTTGTCGGTCACCTTGCAGTAGAGGTACCAGATGCCGTTCTGTGTCAGGCTGCAGGTCGCGCTGCCCTTCGCCACTGCCGAAGAACCGAGGCTTGTGAGGCTGGCCGGGGTGGTGGGAGCTGCGTTTACTGCTGCCGGGGTGACAAAGGCATACTCCACCGATTTTATGCCGCTGGCGGGACCGTAATTTAACTCCCCGTAAGCAGCGCTCCCATCCTCTTTGTCCGCATAGCTTAAGGTCACGGAAACGGTGCTGTCGGTATACCAGCCGCTTGCTTGGGGCGTATTGCTGACTGTGGCGGTCACTGTAGGTTTCACCGTGTCGATGCCCGTCACCTCCACGTCATGATAACTAACGTTGCCCGCTTTGTCCTTTTGTCCGACTTTATAGGTTCCGTTCCTGTCCGCTGTAAAGCAGGCGCTGCTGTTACTCAAACCAAGTTTATTGTCGGAATCGGGCAAATAATAGGCTCGGTCCGTGACGCCGCTGCCGCTTTTGCCTGTCACGCCCTTTTCGTTATACTGCAACGTCAGATTATCACTTGCCCTGTAATCCGTGACATACACACTCTTAGATTGCGCCCACCCCTCAGGTGAAACCGTCATACTTTCCATCTCGGGCGCTTCCTTGTCAATGTTATTTACCACCACGGTCGCCGACGCCGAATCGCCGTTTTTATCCGAAAGGCTCACCGTGTACACGCCGTTTGTCTGCGCCTTGAAGGTGTCCGTGTCGCCGGTCTTCTTCCCAGTCAGCATTTTGTTATCCACATACACCGTGCATTCTCCCGCGCCTCCGTTTGTGACCTTCCATGTGAGGGTCACATCGTCCTTTGTCCAATCCGCGCCGGAAGGAGACGCCGTCAGTTCGATTGCCGGTTTATCGCCCGCCGCTGGTTCCTGGATGACCGTGTAGGCAGCGGATTTTATCGTGAAGGTGTTGTCCGCGTTGTCCGTCACTTTTACATGAAGGTATATTTTTGTCTGCGTGGTCTCTGTCGCCGTATATTCGAGTCTGTACCTGCCGTCCGAAAGCTTGTCGCTGTCTGCCGCCGTCTGCCAGCCGGAAGCCGGGGCTGTGGGGGATGTGGTGAAGGCATACTCCACCTTCGCCACGCCGGAATCTGTGTCCGCCGCCTTTGCGGTCATGGTCAGCGCATGGTAGACGGCGTCGGTGCCGCCCGCCTCCGTCAATGTGGCGGTGGGTTTTACTTTATCAATCTTTTCCACCGCGATATCCTTCGCCACAGTCTCCCCGTTGGAGGTCAGCACAAAGGTGTACACGCCGTTTGTCTGCGCCGCGTAGGTCGTGGCGGTATTTGACAGCGTCTGTGTTGTCCCGTCGGGCTTCGTCACTTTCACCGCAGCGCCCGCGGGTTTTCTGGTAATGGTTATGGTCCTGTTCTGATTCGTCCAACTGCTGTTATCCACAGTGGCGGTCAGCTCCGGCAGGGGGAACTTGGGGTTCTCCGGCGTGCCGAAGTCAAACACCGTGCTGCAGGCATAGGCGGACACACCCGTGCCCTCGTAGATAGCGAGGGCGTGGAGATACCATTTGCCGGAAACCTGTCTGGTGGTCACCGTTTCGCCGCTCTTACAGGTAAACCAGCCCGCCGCGGGCATGGCCTCGCTCTCGCTCCAGGCATACTGCAGGGTGTCAGCGTTGGTGGCGGTGATCCTGCCAGAGGCCGTGCCGTTTGTCAGGCTTGTGTTCGTGATCGCCACCGTGGGCTGCTTCGTGTCCACCGTCACGTTCGTGCTGCCCGTGCCCGCCGACACCGTCCCTGTTGCATTGCCGCACAGGTCTTTGATCCTTTCCGCATGGGTGATGCTGCTCACGGTGATCTTTGACAGGGCTTTTGCCGGCACCGTCCCCTTGAAGACGAGGACGTTGGTGTCCGCGCCGCCCACATAGGTGAAATCGCCCCAGCTGGTCTTCGCCACCAGATCGTCCAGTCCTCCCGCCTTCTGGCTGTTCCAGCTGTCCACGATCTCATCGAAGACCAGGGAGATGGTGACTTCGTCGCCTTGCTTGTAGGCGCTGTCCGCCATGGGCGCCACGCCGATAAGCTGCGGCTCCTTCGTGTCGATCAGGATTCGGTAGTCGATGATGTCATTGATTTTCCACACATCATTCTTGTTGCCGCAGGCGGCAAAGTTCATGTATGCCGTCTCATCCGCGGCGAACACCATGTACTTCTGGCCATTATAGGTATAGGTGGAACCTTTTTCATTGCAGCCCTGCATTCCGTTTTGTCCCGCGGCGCCGGGCATATAGAGGGTGCCCGTGTAATTGGTGTCAAAGTAACCCGCCCATTTCTGGCTGCCCCCATCAAAGGGGCTTGCGCCGTTTTTGTCGGATACCGTCTGTTTTCCTGTAGGCGCGGGCGCAGTGCCCACCCAAAGGTGCCCCCAGCCGGTCTCGATCTCGGACTGTTTCAACTCATAGCGGTAGCCCCAGCCGTCAGAAGGATTTTTGCTGTCCAGGAAATATGCCTTCTCCCTGCCCGTGCCCGGCATGACCTGATGGTAGCGGGGCAGGTTGAAGGGATCGCTCTTGTGCCCCTTGTGGTTGACCCTGCCATTGTACCAGTTGATGCCGTTATTCTTGCCGTTGGTCTCTCTTGAGCCGCCGTCCGTGATCTCATACTGGTGGCAGCTCCCCCTGTTATCCCATATGGCGTCATTTTTCGCGTTGCCGCTCTTTGGTTCATATAGGCTGCGGTCGATCGAGTAATTATCATAGTTCTTTTTCATGGTACGGGTGGCTTTGGCCGTGCTGCCAAGCGTCCCGCCGCCCGTGACGCGGTAGAGTTCCACCTGGTAGGTGCGGTCCGCATTGGAGTAGGCGGTGGCCGTCCTGCTGCCGTATTTGGCCGTCACGGAATTTTCTTTGACCTTGATGATTTTATCTCCCCCCTCGCCGTCCCGGAAGGTCAGGCTGGACGCCTGATGGACAAAGTGGGTGCCGCCCACGGCTGTCCCGTTTACCGTGCGGAAATAGACGGTCTGCGCGCCATCTGTGCCGCCCGTCCTCGTCACCGTAAAGGTGTTGTCATTATTATTTTTGATCGTAAACGTGCCGCACTGCTTCGCCCCGATGTCAAACGAAACTGGTTCGCTGTAGTAGCACAGATTTCCCACCTTGGCGTAGGCGCAGGCATAGTATTGCACGCCCTCCACGATCTCCTTCGTCTTTACAGAGAAGTTCACGCCTGCCTTCGTCACGGGAGACGAGGTCTTGGCGCTGCCCTGATTGAGGGTGAGCGACGGTCTTGGCGTGATGCCCCAGACGAAACCGCTCTCCGTGACGGTCTTGCCGCCGATGGCGGTGAGCTGCGCGGTGAGGGTGAAGGTCATGGTGGTTCCCTGTCTTTTCGCCACAGGCGTACTGAACGCGAAGGGGCTTGTGACGATCAGGTTGCACTCCAGCGTGTCCTGATTGCCCGCCTCGTCCTGCGCCGTCACCGTGACCTTGCCGCCGCCTTCCGCCCGCACGGTCTCCACCTTCGGGAGCGTGTAGGCCACCGTACAGTCCTTGGTCACGTTGTCGGTGACGGTGAGCGACTCCCGGAACAGCTTTTCAAACGCCGCCTGCGTCATGCCCTCCGTGACCGTGATGGCGGAGAGACCGATAAACGGCGGCTCTTTGTCGATGTTTTCCACCGCCGCCGTGTGGGTCCGCGTCTTCTGCGTCCCGGACGGCGTTTTGTAGGTGACGGTAAAATCATAATCCCCGTTTGCCGCCACCGTCCGGCTGGCGGGTGTAAACCTGATATCCGTACAGCCCGATGCGTCCGCCACCTTTGGGGTGACGGTGACGTTTCTGTTCGTCCAGGTATCCGGGGAGAGGGTATGGGTGATCTTCGGACCAAACATCACCTCTCCGCCCCTGTATTCGAACTCCCGGGAATCCGTTGCCAGAACCGCGCCGTCAGACTGCCGCTTCAGCAGCCCCTGTACGGTATAGACGCCTTCCCTTGAATCCTCAGGCATGGTGACCGTAAACTTCTGGGTGCCTCCAGTCACGCCCGCCTCCTGATAGCTGCCCACGATAAAGCCCTTGCTGTCCGTGATGGAATACTCGGTATCGTACTTCGCGTCCATATCCGTGCTCTCGATCACAGTCTCCGCCCTGACAGCCACCTTCTCCCTTTCCTTTGCCGCGTCCGTCAGGATCATGGAAAAGGTCTCGATCCCCTCGCGGGAACCGCCGTCGCAGACAAGCTGCATCCAGTCTATACAGACAGCCCACATACGATCTTGTACTAAATGTTTCTCCGCATCCTCATCCCAGAAACTTGCACCAACCAAGTTCCATATCTCTACCCTGACGGTATTTTTCCCCTCCCGCAGGCAGGTCAGCGGCACACGGTAGTAGGAAGTATTCCACTTGGACGCGATCCCAGTCAGCGTGCCGATCCTCACGCCATTAACGAACAGCTTGTCATACTCTGACCACTTCATCCAACCATAGTCTCCCCAGTTCACATCATATGTGCGCACAGCAATATAACAGTCCTTTGCAGGTAACTGGCCTTCCGGAATGAAAATATTAGCTTCGATGGGATGCCCGGACTTAGTTGCATTCAAATACACATCCAGATCCCCGTCCGGATTTCCTGTGCCGGCATTGTTCTCATTGTCATCCGTGGTCACATAGGTGCCCGGATGAAGAGCTGCCGCAGCCCTCCCGGCCGCCCTTTTGGGCCCGCCTGCCTGCGCGGCAAGGGACGGGTCGTCCGCGAAAATGTCCTCCTCCGTCAGCAGCACGGGATCATTCTGTAAGCCCGCCATCATATGGGCATACTGCTCCGGCGTAAGCTCCTGTCCCTGAAATTCCACCGTCACCGTGATCTGTGGGAGTTCTGCGCCCTCCGAAAGGGCATACCCCTCCGGCAGGACGGGCGTGAAGGTGTAGACGCCCTCCGTGTCCCCGTCGTACGCCGGGTCGGACTCCCATGTGATATTTTCGAGGGTGACGCGTTCTTCCCGCGCGCCTGTGTGGGCTGCCGTACCTGTGCTTCCCGTGCCGTCTGTAGGCGCGGCTGTCGTACCTGTGTTTTCCGTGCCATCTGTAGGCGCGGCTGTTGTGCCGGTGCTGCCTGTATCTCCCGTGCCGTCCGTTTCGTTGACCGTTTCGGTCGGTCTTTTGGGCGCAGTGCCACAATTGTCCTCCGCGGGCGCGTCCGTCAGTGTCCCCACTCCCATGCCGTCCTGCGGGTTCTCCGAGGCATATACGGGCATGACGAAGGAGCCGGTCTGCACATGCAAACCAGCCGTTATTTTATTGTCCGCGCTGTCTGACACTTCCGGGGTGTCCACGCCGCCGTCCGTGCTCATGGTGTCGGTGCTGTCTTCGGACGCTGCGCCGCCCTCTGTGCTCCGGGTGTCTCCGTTATCTTCCCCGTCCGTGCCGCTTTCGCCGTCGCCGGTCTGTCCGCCGTCGTTATTGTCGCCGCCCTCGGAGGTCCCGCTGTCGCCGCTTTCTGCACCGCCGCTTTCGCCCGTCTCTGTGCCGGAGGTTCCGCCGTTGTCGCTGCCGTCTCCCTCACCGTTGTTATTGCCATCGCCGTTGTTGTCGCCGCCTTCGGGGGTATCGTCGCCGTTATTGCCGTCGCCTTCGCCGGGGGTATCGCCGCCGTTATTGCCGTCGCCTTCGCCGGGGGTTTCGCCGCCGTTGTTGCCGTCGCCTTCGCCGGGAGTTTCGCCGCCGTTGTTGCCGTCGCCTTCGCCGGGAGTTTCGCCGCCGTTGCTGCCGTCGCCTTCGCCGGGAGTTTCGCCGCCGTTGTTGTCGCCGCTTTCGTCGGGAGTCACGCCGCCATTATTATCACCGTCGTCCGGGTCTTTGTCCTTGTCCTTATCCTTGTCCCCGTCGTCCGGCTCTGCGTCATCCTCCGCGCCGTTCCCTGTATCCGCCGCCACATAAGCCTCCAGCGTGTCCGGCAGCGCAAGCTTAGAAAGCGCCGTCCCCAGAGGAACCGTCTGCTCCCGCACCTCGTCAGACAGGCTGCCAAAGCCCGTGATCAGGGTCTCCTCATTTTCCCTTTCCTGCCCGACAGCCTCCGGCCATCCGATATCCGGAACCGTAACGGGCGTTATGGACAGCGGACCGCAGCCCATCAGAAACAGTGACAGACTAAGCCCCGCCGAACATATGCGCAGACGCGCCCTTTTTCCTGATTTTAACCATGCTCTCTTTTCACCCATTGTATGTACCTCCCCAGTTCTAAACCTTTCTTTTCCTCACGCAAAATATCCCCGCCGTACTTCCCTTACCGCTTTCTCCACCGCCCTGTCAAGCTTTTCCCGGCTGACCGGGCTTACCAGGTAATATAACGCCCCTACCGTCCAGGCCTCCACCGCGTATTCCGCCGACGCCGCCTTGAGGATGATAACGCCCCGGAAGCCTTTTTGCCGCAGGACCCTGGCATCCTCCACGCCGTTTCCGCCCGGCATGGAAATATCCATGAACAGGATGTGGAAAGCACGTTCCCCATCCTCCAGTCCACCGCACACCGCTTCCATGAACGGGGCTGTCTCCATGAAGCATGCTATCTCCATCCCATACCCCGGATGCCCTTTCTCATAAAGCCGGAGCCGTTCCTCTGTTTCCCGCAGCCCGGCAGCCCCGCCGTCCAGCAGCGCGATCATGTATGTCATCGCCATACCCCCCTGTCCTCCCATATACCCTGTACCGTCGTACCGTCCGTTTATGCTGTGTTGCTTTCCGGCCCTGCTTATGCGCGCAGAAGGCCGCCATTTCCGCGGCGTGGAACAGCCTCCGCAAAAATGACGGCCCTGTGGTCATGTAATATGAAATTTACAGCACAAACAGAGGGGTTTCCCCCCCCCCCATACCGGTTATGATATCTGCTAATGAGTCTTCTTTCTTCTTCATGACGTGCCAACTTCCTTTTTCTATCATTCAATCTTCAATCATTAACGGATCGATTCATTTGCTTTAGTGTAGCAGATTAGAATAAAATAATAAGCGTTATGGTACGGATTGCGCTTTTTTCGGTATAGACTGCGGTTAATGATTCTATTATCGTTAGCACTTTAACATAACCACCCGTGAACAACTCAAGGGGGGGTCTGGATTTTTTTTGATAATTTTTTTTGGGGGAAAGGATGAAGATATCATACTATGGACAACCCGATTGACAGCACGACTAACGAGAGCGATTACAGCTTATTTACGATCCGGCAGGAAGGCGGACGCTCAGTCTGGTGGGATCTTATGTGGGGAAGGAGATCGATCCGGACAGGTATTGTTCGCAGTTGATACTGCCGGTTGTGGATGATAGTAAGGAAATTAGTTCTTGAACACATTGCGACCATATGGTATATTATAGATACAAATGAGGAAAGCAACCGCCCACAAAGTGGTTGACCTCCATGATTAGACAATAAGCCTACCTGAACCGGTCAAGTTGAAGGTAGGCTTATTTATTTTCGCTTGTTGTTCCTATCTATGTAGGCAAGCAGTGTAATTAGAAACGTCGCAAACAGAATCAAATCCTGAAACGAAAACATTCCCATCCGCACCACCTCCCCTCTTTTTCAAGTTTAGGGAGGCTACCACCTTGCAACACGGTTGTTCCTCTCTGACAGTCTACCACATTTTTGTTTTTATGACAATTTCCTGTTTAGTTTTTCATTTATGAATCCGTGTTCTTTTTCTCTGGATTTCTCCTGTAAATATGTAATCCCCAGAAGCCGGTCCACGTTCTGCTTCGCATTATTATACTCGATCATCTCCTTCTTCGCCGCCTGATATTCCCCGCAACAGGCTTTCTTTTCTTTGATAAGGTCTTCCAGCATTCTCCTGCACCTTAGCAGCATGGGCGTTTATCATTCCCTCGTCCGCCTTTGCCAACTTGCCAATCGTCTGTATACCAAGCCTGTGCAGTTTTTCTACTGTAGCCCTCCCACAGAAAAAAGATCGGACACCGAAAGCGGTCACACTTTACGCTCAATCTCCTCCGGGAAAAGGGTGTGGGCCTTATCCGGTTTAGAAAAATCACCTGCCATCTTTGACAGAAGAAATTTCGTAGAAACACCGATGTTTACTGCAAATCCAAGTTCATCCCTGATCCTGTCCTTCACCTCATAAGCCAGCTTTACCATCTGATCCCGTCCATACAGCTTCTCAAAGCCTTCAAACACCATCCATGCTTCATCTATGCTGTACTGTATCACAATATCGCTGTATTCCTTTAGGATCTTGATAAATGCTCTGGATGCGGTGACATACAGACCGTAATCCGGCGGTACGACCACTAACCCCAGCCACTTTCTCCGGGCAGTAACGATTACCTCCCTTGTCTGGATTCCAAATTTCTTTGCCGGTCTACTCTTAGCAAAGACAATCCCGTATCGTTTCTCCTGATCTTCGCCTATAATGCTCGATATCTGCCTAAAGTCGCTTTCCTCTCCCAGCGTCCTCACCTGATATGCCGCAGTCCATGACAAACAAAAATAGACTAATACAAGAATTATGATATACGATACTTAAAAACACAAAGGAGATTTCAAACATGAACACTGTAAAAGCATGCATTAAAAACTATCTGGAATACTGTCATTCCCAAAAATGTCTTGATGAAAAAACACTTAAAGCATACCGGATTGACCTGCGGCAGTTTTCTGAACAAAATCCTTATAATACTATTACAAAAATCACTTCCGAATCTATAGAACAATACATCGCCCATCTACACACACAATACAAACCCAAAACTGTAAAGCGTAAGATAGCATCAATGAAAGCATCTTTCCATTACTTAGAATACCGGGAAATTATTGACCACAATCCATTTGCCAAAATATTAGTACATTTTCGTGAACCTGTAATCCTGCCCAAAACCATACCTCTACATACTGTTGAAAATTTTTTGTCTACAATATACAGACAGCGTGAAATTGCTAAAACACCTTACCAAAAGCAAAATGCCCTCAGAGACGCCGCCGTTACAGAATTATTGTTTGCAACCGGCATGAGGATATCGGAACTCTGCTCCTTAAAAGTCAGTAACGTGAACTTATATGACGGTACTATCCTTATTTATGGAAAAGGTGACAAAGAACGCCTTATTCAAATTGGCAACGAATTCGTCATTCATATTCTGGCAGAATACGAAGCTGCTTTTCATGCAAAACGGTGGTCCTGTAACAACTTTTTTGTGAATCAATCAGGAAAAGCACTGTCTGACCAGTCAGTGCGCAGAATGATTAACAAATATACCTCCCTCGCCTCCATAGATCAGCACATAACACCGCATATGTTCCGTCACACCTTTGCTACAAGTCTTTTGGAGGCAGATGTGGATATCCGTTACATTCAAGAAATGCTGGGACATAGCTCCATTAACGTTACGGAAATATATACTCATGTCACCGTGGCTAAGCAAAGAAATATTCTTGCGACGAAACATCCCCGAAAGGATTTTTATATATAAACTTTACGGGCAATCTGCTTAGTTTGCAGGTTGCCCGCTTTAGTTATCTATGGATAATTGATTATCTTATAACCTTTTTTGCAAAATCTCTCTATCATGCTCATTGATCCCAAGTACATTCATGGCCTGCTCTGCTCCCAATTTCATATTTGCCATGAGATTTCTTATGGACTCCAACAGACTGTTCAGTCTTACAATTTCTGCCTTTTGCTCCGCATAGTCTTTCGCATACTTTTCAACCGCTTCACACATTCTTTCTCGCCCTCCTTCTTCCTTAAAATGCTTTACCCCTTTAGCCAGTTCCGGATAATACATA
>CARQVR010000053.1 GCA_949051815.1 uncultured Lachnospiraceae bacterium | reverse complement strand
CTTATGTGCTTGTGCCCGGCGACGACAAGAAGATCGGTTACCGGGACAGCTACCAGCTTAAGTATATCGGCGAGAAGGTGGTCTTAAATCCTGCCACAGCGGTGGTGGAAGTGATTAAAGAGCTTGACCGTATGGGCTCCCTTGCGAACGAGAACTTAAACCGCGCCATGAACGCGCTGATTACACTGGATGATGAGGAGATCGGAGAGGTGTACGAGGTGGAGAAGAACATCGACTTCCTAAGCCACGCCATCACGAACTATCTGGTGAAGATTAACCAGACAACCCTTCCGATAGAGGACTTGAAGAGCATTGGCGCGCTGTTCCATGTGGTCAACGACATCGAGCGGATCGGCGACCATGCGGAGAATATTGTGGATGCGGCGGTACAGAGAGAAAAGACCGGTGTGGTTTTTTCCAAGGCGGCGCAGCGTGAGCTGGGCGAAATGATAGACATGGTCAACACGCTTCTGCGCTTCTCCTTTGAAATGTTTGTCAAGAGCACGGAGGAGCATGTGGAAGATATCAGAAATCTGGAGGAGGCCATCGACGAGAAGGAGAAGGAGCTGCAGCAGCGTCATATTGACCGGCTTTCCAACAACGAGTGTACGCCCGAGGCGGGCGCGATGTTCTCGGATATCGTGTCGGGGCTTGAGAGAGTGGCGGATCACGCTACGAATATTGCTTTTGCAAACAGCTATTTTGAGCCGAACTAGAAAATACGGCAGATAACAGGGAGAGGAATTGGTTCCGGATGAGGAGACGGAAGGTTTTAACTATAATAACGTGTGCTATGTTAATACAAACACCATTTGCGGTACAGGCATCCACGCCTGTACCGGATCTTTTGCCGATCGGGCAGTTGAAGCTGGATGAGTCGTTCGCAGAAGAAGCCGGACAGATCAGCGGCAACAGCGCGGAGAGAGATACAAGTGCACAGGAAAAGGCGGAGACGGCGCAGGATGTACTCAACGGAGAGGCCATCGGATCGGGCGAGATCCTGATTTCCGACAAGACGGCGGAGGATTACGAGCTTGCCTACGAGCGGGCGAAGAATGCCAACTGGGGCTATACGAATCTGGGGATCGCGGATGTGAGTGACAATCTGAATATCCGCGCCATCGCCGCGGAGGACGGCAGGCTTGTAGGGAAGCTTCCCAGAAATGCGGCCTGCGAAGTGCTTGACACGGACGATACATGGGCCCATATCAAGTCCGGCAGCGTGGAGGGGTACGTCAGTCTGGAGTATCTTCTGACGGGCGTGCCCGCGAAATTTAAGGCCGAGGAGCTGGCGGTTACCGTGGCAAAGGTGGCCACGGACGGCCTCAACGTCAGGGCGGAGGCGAATACGGAGTCCGAGGTGATCACGCTGGTGGCACAGGGCGAGGAGCTGGAAGTGGCGGCCGTGGAGGGCGACTGGGTCAAGGTGCTTTTGGACGACGACGAGGTCTTTGTGTCTGCGGAGTATGTGGAAGTCAGCGCACAGCTTGCCACGGCGGTTACCATGCAGGAACTGCTCTACGGGCAGGGTATTTCGGATGTGCGGGTGGATATCTGCCAGTATGCGAAGGAATTTATCGGGAATCCTTATGTGTGGGGCGGCACCAGTCTGACGAAGGGGGCGGACTGCTCAGGCTTTGTGATGAAGGTCTTCCAGAAGTATGGCGTGAAGCTTCCACGAACCTCAAGAACACAGGCGAACTGTGGGACCACCATTAAAGTGTCGGAGGCGAAGCCGGGCGATCTGATCTTCTATGCGAAGGGCAAAACCATCAACCATGTGGCAATTTATATCGGAAACGGACAGGTGGTACATGCCAGCAGTCCCAAAACCGGCATCAAAATTTCCAACGTGTCTTACCGTTCGCCCTTCAAGGCGGTGCGGGTGCTGTACGACTGAGAACGGCGGACGGATGCGTCGCAGCGCTTTCAGGCGCAGAACGCTTCGGGAGAGAGGAAAAGATGGAGAAGCGTATACTGACTTACCGGAAATATATGGATGAACTGCTTCTAAAGAAAGACGCAGACTGGGAAAAGATCCGGACGGAGCATCTTGTGCAGGTGGGATTTTTCCAGCATGAGAGGCTGGTGCATCTGATTGTCACGGTGATCTTCGCGCTGTTTGCCGTGCTGTCCGTGGGAATGGCCTTCCTGCTGATGGCGCAGGGGACGGAAGGCGCGGAAAGCTGGTTTTTTGTGGTGGCGGCGTTTCTCGTGCTGCTGGTTCCTTATGTCCGCCATTATTATATTCTGGAGAACGAAGTGCAGAAGATGTACAGGCAGTACGATGAAATCATCGCGAAGATGGGAGAAGGGTACCGGCAGGGCAGCGTCTGAGGAGGCAGCTAAGAAGCAGGCAATTTCAGCATGATTGGAAAACAGGCTTTACAAGACAATAGCGTTGTGATAGAATATGTAAGTATGGATTTCAGCCGACACGCAGAGGCGGGACACTCCGACCCCTTCTTGGTGTCAGGCGGTTGTCAGGGTAACCCCCTGAAGGAAAGGAGAAATTATGATTTCTAAGGAAAAGAAGACAGCAATTATCAAAGAGTATGCAAGATCCGAGGGCGATACCGGTTCGCCTGAGGTACAGGTAGCGGTTCTGACGGCGAGGATTCAGGAGCTGACAGAGCATCTGAAAGAGAATCCGAAGGATCACCACTCCAGAAGAGGCCTTCTGAAAATGGTAGGTCAGAGACGCGGCCTGCTCGGCTATCTGAAAGAGAAGGATATCGCGAGATATCGTGCACTGATCGAGAGACTTGGACTTCGTAAATAATTGTGGGATGATGAGCGGAGATAGGGTTGGCAGGTCCGACCCTAAATCCGCTTTTCTGTTATAACAGTTCATCCAGACCGAAATGATATGGCAAATCGTGCTTGCACGAATTTGACATATCGATGAAGGGCTGAGGGAGCGCCCGCTCACGAGTAAAAGAAGCTGCGAAGCAGCGGGGAGCACGGAACGTGCGATTTTACGAGTGGCGCGTGATGAACCGATTGAGCAACGCTCAATCACGAGATTCGTTTTGCGAACCCGGACACTGGTGTGAATGAACTGGGAGCAAAGAAGAGAGAAGAAGGAGAGAGAAGACTATGTACAAGAGTTACACCTTAGAACTCGCCGGACGTACCCTTCGGGTAGACATCGGCAGAGTCGGCAAACAGGCAAACGGCTGCGCATTTATGCAGTATGGTGAGACCACCGTGTTATCCACGGCGACGGCCTCCGATAAACCCAGGGACGGTATTGATTTCTTCCCATGCAGTGTGGAGTACGAGGAGAAGTTTTATTCTGTAGGCAAGATTCCCGGCGGCTTTAACAAGAGAGAGGGCAAGCCCTCCGAGAACGCGATTCTCACAAGCCGCGTGATCGACCGCCCCATGCGTCCTTTATTCCCGAAGGACTACCGCAACGACGTGACCTTAAACAATCTGGTGATGAGCGTGGATCCCGCCTGCCGTCCGGAGCTGGTGGCGATGATCGGTACGGCCATTGCCACATGTATCTCGGATATCCCCTTTGCGGGTCCCTGCGCGATGACGCAGATGGGTATGGTGGACGGCGAGCTGATCGTTAATCCCTCTCAGGAGCAGTGGGACAAGGGTGACCTGAAAATGACGGTGGCGTCCACTGCGGAGAAGGTGATGATGATTGAGGCCGGCGCCAACGAGGTGCCCGAGGCGAAGGTGCTCGAGGCGATCTACAAGGCCCATGAGATCAACCAGACACTGATTGCGTTCATCAACCAGATCGTGGCGGAGGTAGGAAAGCCCAAGCACACTTACGAGAGCTGCGCGGTTCCGGAGCAGATGTTTGAGGACATGAAAAAAATCGTGACGCCAGAGGAGATGGAGACGGCTGTCTTCACCGACGAGAAGCAGGTGCGCGAGGAGAATATCAGAAATATCACGGCGAGACTGGAGGAGGCTTTCGCGGAGAACGAGGACTATCTGGCAGTGCTCGGCGAGGCGGTGTACCAGTATCAGAAAAAGACCGTGCGCAAGATGATCTTAAAGGATCACAAGCGTCCCGACGGCAGAGCCTTAGACCAGATCAGACCGCTTGCGGCTGAGGTGGACATCATTCCGAGAGTGCACGGTTCCGCCATGTTTACGAGAGGACAGACGCAGATCTGCAACGTATGTACGCTGGCTCCCCTTTCGGAACTGCAGAAGGTGGACGGCTTAGACCCGAATATTACGGGTAAGAGATATATGCACCACTACAATTTCCCGTCCTACTCCGTGGGTGAGACGAAGGTGAGCAGAGGACCGGGCAGAAGAGAGATCGGTCACGGCGCGCTGGCGGAGAGGGCGCTGCTTCCCGTGCTTCCTTCTGAGGAAGAGTTCCCTTATGCAATCCGTACCGTTTCGGAGACTTTCGAGTCCAACGGTTCCACCTCCATGGCATCCACCTGTGCGTCCTGCATGTCGCTGATGGCGGCGGGCGTGCCGATTAAGAAGATGGTGGCAGGTATCTCCTGCGGTCTGGTAACGGGTGACACGGACGACGATTTCGTACTGCTGACAGATATTCAGGGTCTTGAGGACTTCTTCGGCGATATGGACTTTAAGGTGACCGGTACCCATGACGGTATCACGGCGATCCAGATGGATATTAAGATCCACGGTCTGACCAGGGCTATCGTGGAAGGGGCAATCGGCAGATGCCGCGAGGCGAGAGAGTTCATCATGGCAAACTGCATGAGTCCTGCCATCGCTGCACCCCGCAAGGAGGTTGGCCCCTATGCGCCTAAGATCATTTCTATCCAGATTGATCCCGATAAGATCGGTGACGTGGTTGGCCAGCGCGGCAAGACCATCAATGAGATCATTGCGCGCACGGGCGTGAAAATTGACATCAACGACGAAGGTCAGGTTTCCGTATGCGGCACGGAGCACGACATGATGGACAAGGCTGTGGATATGATCAAGATGATTACCACGGACTTTGAGGAGGGACAGATCTTCCAGGGTACCGTAGTGAGCATCAAGGAGTTCGGCGCGTTCATCGAGTTTGCGCCGGGCAAGGAAGGCATGGTTCATATCTCCAAGATCGCGAAGGAGAGAATCAACCGCGTGGAGGATGTACTGACCCTTGGAGACAAGGTGACGGTGGTATGCCTCGGCAAGGATAAGATGGGAAGAATCAGCTTCTCCATGAAGGATGTGGCACAGGTCTAAACGCGGGAAGTGCTTCTAAAGCCCCATAGGACAGGGACAAAGTCAAAAAAGCTGACCCGGAAGCACGGGGTCTCGCTTGGGAGAATGCCTGAAAAGCGGCATTCTCCGCATAAAATGAAGGCAGGATGATAATGAAAAATTCGGGCGTAATTTCACGCACGAATGATAAGAGTGGCGCAGGATACGATACGAAGCGCCATCTGGAGGAACTGGTAAAGCTGCAGACCAGCGTGCTGCGACAGCAGGCGCTGGAACTGCGGCGGTTGAATGAACGTATCATAGAAACCCTCAGCAGCGTGGTGGAGTTTCGGAATCTGGAGTCCGGCGATCACGTGAAGCGTGTGAAGGCGTTTACCAGAATCCTTGCGGAGCATCTGGCACAGGCGTGCCCGGAATATCAACTGGATCAGGAAGCCGTCGATGTGATTACAGCGGCGGCTGCTTTGCATGATGTGGGAAAAATCGCGATTCCGGACGCCATTCTTTTAAAGCCCGGAAAACTTACCGCGCAGGAATTTGAGGTGATGAAAACGCACACCACGAAGGGGTGTGAGATCATTGCGATGCTGGGAGATATGCAGGAAGGGGAATACGGCAGAGCGGGCTATGAAATCTGCCGCTTCCACCACGAGCGTTACGACGGGAAGGGATATCCCGATGGACTGAAAGGTGAGGAAATCCCCATCGCCGCACAGATCGTTTCTCTTGCGGACGTATACGATGCGCTGGTCAGCGAACGCTGCTATAAGAGCGCGTACACGCCCGCAGAGGCTTACGATATGATTATACGTGGCGACTGCGGCCAGTTTTCTCCAAGGCTCCTGCTTTGCCTGCGTGAGGCAAGAGGCGCGCTTGAGGAGAAAGCGCAGAGCGGCTGCGCGCTTACCACGTAGAGGAATTGCCCGCCTTTTCTTCGCAGTATTTACAGCGGTAGATTTCCTTTTCTTCATCCGCCAGTACGAAAATGTGCGGCAGCTCCTGCTCGATGGAGGTAATGCAGCGCGGATTTCTGCATCTTAGTACGTTGTGAATTTCGCGGGGGAGCACAAGCTCCTTCTTATCTACGATTTCTCCGTCTTTGATGACATTGACGGTGATGTTATGGTCGATTACGGCAAGGATGTCCAGATTCAGTGTGTTGATGTCACACTCTACTTTCAGGATATCCTTTTTTTTCATTTTATTGCTGCGGGCGTTCTTGATGATCGCCACCGTACAGTCCAGCTTATCCAGTTTCAGGTGATGATAAATTTCAAGGCTTTTGCCCGCTTCAATATGGTCGAGCACGAAGCCCTCCTCAATTTTTCCTACATTTAACATACGGCGATACCTTCTTTCTCTGTTCTATAAGATATAAGGGGCAGCGGTTTCCGACAGTTTCCGTCGGGATAATTTCAAAACAACTGTTATTTAAACTCGGCCCTCGATGCCGAGGAGCGTCAGGATCAGCGCCATTCTCACGTAGACGCCGTACTGCGCCTGCCTGAAATAGACGGCGCGGGGGTCGTCATCCACCTCCACGGAGATTTCGTTCACCCGGGGCAGGGGATGAAGGACCAGCATGTCCTCCTTTGCAGCCGACAGCTTTGTCTTGTCCAGAATGTAAAAGTCCTTTAACCGGACATAGTCCTCTTCATTAAAGAAACGCTCCTTCTGCACCCTGGTCATATAGAGGAGATCAAGCTCAGGCATACAGTCTTCCAGACGGATGACTTCCTCATAGGGCACCTTCTTTTCCGTCAGCATGTCCGTGATATAGTCGGGCACCTTCAACTCCTCAGGGGAGATAAAGATAAAGCGGATATCGTTGTAGCGGATCAGGGCGTTAATGAGGGAATGCACGGTTCTTCCGAATTTCAGGTCGCCGCACAGTCCTATGGTAAAGCCGCCGAGCCTCTTTTTCAGGGAACGGATGGTGAGCAGATCCGTGAGGGTCTGGGTGGGATGCTGGTGGCCGCCGTCCCCTGCGTTGATCACGGGAATGCCGGAGCGTTCCGCGGCTACCATGGGCGCGCCTTCCTTGGGATGGCGCATGGCGCAGATGTCCGCATAGCAGGAAATGATACGGATGGTGTCGGAAACGCTCTCGCCTTTTGCGGCGGAAGAAGAGGCCGCGTCAGAAAAGCCAAGAACCTGTCCGCCGAGATTCAGCATGGCAGCCTCGAAGCTTAAGCGTGTGCGTGTGCTCGGCTCATAAAAGCAGGTGGCCAGTTTTTTGCCGTCGCAGGCATGGGCGTATCTGGCGGGATCGGCTTCAATCCGGCCGGCCAGATCAAAGAGCCTGTCCAGTTCTTCCACAGAAAAATCAAGCGGGTTCATTAAATGTCTCATAAAGATTTATCACTCCTTTGCTGTATGGTCCAAAAAAATAGAAGAGAAAAAATCTCTTCTATTTTTGATTTATGACATATAAGATAACAACTCGTCCACGGGTTTCCGGCGGGGAGCAGCAGGCGTCTCATCGGGATAGCCGATCGGGATGAGCGCTACAAGTTCCCTGTCCTCAGGAATCTGTAACAGAGCTTCCGCTTCGTTCTGGTCAAAGAGACCAAGAATCACGGAACCAAGCCCCTGTTCGTATGCTGCTAGGCAGAGGCTCTGGGATGCGATACCGGCGTCGTACATCTGCCAGCCGTCGCCGCGGGGGGTGCTGAATGAACCGTCGCGCTCATAACCGCTGCGGTTTTTGATAACGGTAACGGCCATCAGCACGGGAGCCGCCGCAATGATATCACCGTTAGGGGGATACAGGGAAGTGCACTCTTTCGCGATCTTGTCCTTCAATGCGCCCTCTACGGCTATGTAGCGGGTGATCTGTGTGTGCTTCCAGCTCGGAGAGTAGGAAGCGGTTTCGATGATCCCGGACAAAAGCTCATGGGAAACGGCGTCTGCCTTAAATTTCCGTATGCTTCTGCGCCCTACGATACAATCTTTAGCGGTCATGCAGCGTCCTCCTTATGATGTGGTGTGTTTATGTTCTGCTTACTATATTTTGTATATCATAGCATAAAGGAAGGGGGGACGCAAGTGGGATAAAAGGACGGGGTCAAATGTGAAGAGTGAAGATTGTGAAATAGGGGTGAATGTGATACACTTAGCGTAGACATTGCAAAACGGACGAAGAAATGAAAAAGAGTATGAGACTGCCTTCGCAAAGAAGCGCAGGCATGGAGGGATTTATGGAAGAATACAGAGACGAAACGAAAGACATGGAAGAAAGGGAAGACGGGCGGGAGTATGTGGAACGCAAGCGCTGGGTGTTTTTCGGCCTGCCCTTTACCTTTACAAAGTACAGAGTGAACGAGCGCGTGATCACGATTAACGCGGGACTGCTCAACACGACAGAAAACGACTGTTATTTATATAAGGTGCAGGACGTGGAGCTCAAGACCAGTCTGGGGGAGCGCATATTCGGGCTTGGCACGGTGGCGTGCTATACGGGCGACAATACGCATCCCCAGCTATATCTTTCGCACATCAGACATGCGAAGGAGGTCAAGGACTACATCCTGCACGCTTCTGAGGTGGCCAGAAGAAAACGGCGCACGCTGAACACGTTAAATATCGACGCGGACGATATTGACGTCGACTGATTACAGATGATCTGCAGACCGTGGGGGCACCGGCAGCCGACGGGCCGGGATGCCCATTCAGTTCTTGTCCGGGCGCAGGGAGGGATCGTTTTCCCTCAGAAGCCGCTCGAAGAGGAGGCCGGTGACAAACCAGCAGGGGGCGAAGTCGAGTCTGATCACTCTGGCCAGATTCCAGCGGGAGCGCTCGTAGTTCCACGGGCAAAGCTCCCGGCGGTTTAGCCACATGCCGGTGAGAAATTCTCCGGTAAAGATCAGTCCTGTGTAGGTCAGTCCCCGAAACAGCAGGGAACGGTTTCTAAGCAGGCGGCAGACCGGCGAAAGGAAGGCGGCCAGACCGTAAATGGGAAACATCCAGACGGAGGTTGCGCCGGGGAGTTTCATATCCCGCCTGCGGAATGCGTGAAAGGCCGTGAAGGCGATTTCCAGAAACCACCCAAACAGGCCGCAGTGAATGAAATTGTGTAAAAATTTTCTCATAGTGACAGTGTTGCCCTGTCCGGGCACATTTATACACGGCGCGGACCGCTTGTTTGCGCTTTGAGAATCGATATACTCCGGGAGTACAAATCGGAGGAAAGGAGGAGAGCCATGAACTACCGTGAGGCCATGCAGTATGTAGACGAATTGCGGCCGCTTGGCAGCGTTATGGGGCTTGATACCATGCGCCGGCTGTGCGCGGCGCTTGGGGATCCGCAGGATCAACTGAAATTCGTACATATTGCCGGAACCAACGGCAAGGGTTCCACGCTCGCCTGTATTTCCACGATCATGCAGGAGGCGGGATACCGGGTCGGCAGATATATTTCTCCCACCGTGAACGGTTACAGGGAGCGGTTTCAGGTGAACGGCCGCGAAATTACACAGTCGGGGCTGTGCAAGTATCTGGAGAAGGTAAAGGCGGCAGCGGAGCGGATGGCGGCAGAGGGGGAAGCGCACCCCACTCTGTTTGAAGTGGAAACGGCCGTTGCCTTTTTATATTTTCTGGATAAGGAATGCGATCTGGTGGTGCTGGAAACGGGGCTTGGCGGCGCGCTGGACGCCACAAACGTGGTGAATACGACGCTGGTGTCGGTCTTTAGCTCGATCAGTATGGACCATATGGACATTCTGGGGGAGAGTCTGGAAGAGATCGCCCTCGTGAAGGCGGGCATTATTAAGAACAAGTGTTATGTTATATCCGTGAAACAGGATCCGGAAGTGATGAAGGTTCTGCGCCAGTCCGCCCTGATCAAAAAGGCGAAGTTTCTCACGGCGGACATATCCCGCGCGAAGCGGATCAGGTACGGTGTGACAAAGCAGGAATTTGACTATGACAAGTATAAAAATCTGGCAGTCTCTCTGCCCGGACAGTTCCAGATTGAGAACGCGGTTTTGGCCGTGGAGGCGGTGCTTGCGCTGGTCAGATGCGGCTTTCGTGTGCCGGAGGAGAAGCTGCGGCAGGGGCTTTTCGCGGCGAAATGGCCCGGGCGTTTTGATGTGATCGCGAAGAGACCGCTCTTTATCGCGGATGGCGCGCACAACGAGGACGCGGCCAAAAAATTGGCGGAAAGTATTCGTTTCTATTTTACAAACAGGAAAATAATTTATATAATGGGAATGTTACAGGACAAAGAATATGACAAGGTGATTCGGCATACTTTTGAACTGGCGTCACATATCATTACCGTAACACCGCCCGTTCCCGGACGCGCTTTGACAGCGCTTGAGCTGGCGCAGGCGGCCAGAGCGTATCACAAAGCGGTGACGGCGGCGGACAGTGTGCAGGAGGCGGTGGAAATCGCTTACCTCCTGACGGGAAAGGATAAGGATGCCGTTATCGTTGCCTTCGGCTCTCTCTCCTATCTGGGAGAACTGATGGATACAGTCGGGCACAGAGATACAATCAGGAGAGATACCCATGGTAGATCAGATAAAAATTGAAGAGGCGGTCAGGCTGCTTTTAGAGGGCATTGGCGAGGATGTGAACAGAGAGGGGCTGCGGGAAACGCCGGACAGAATTGCCCGTATGTACGGGGAAATCTTTGGGGGAATGGATGAGGATGCGGGCGTGCATCTGTCGAAGACATTCGCGGTGGAGAGCAACGAGATTGTGCTGGTAAAAGATATCACCTTTTATTCTATTTGCGAACATCATCTGATGCCGTTTTACGGAAAGGCGCATATCGCGTATCTTCCGGACGGGAAGGTAGTGGGCTTAAGCAAGCTGGCAAGGACGGTGGAGGTCTACGCCAGAAGGCCCCAGATTCAGGAACAGATGACCAGTCAGATCGTGGAGGCTGTTATGGAACACCTGAAGCCGCAGGGCGCGATTGTCATGCTGGAGGCAGAGCACCTGTGCATGACCATGCGGGGGGTGGAGAAGCCCGGAAGCAGGACGCTGACGCTGGCGTCCAGAGGCTGTTTTCAGGAAGATCCGAAGTGGCAGGAACTGTTTTTCCGTATGGTCGGAGAGGACAAAGTATATAATCAGGATTTAGCAAAGTGAAATCCTGTGGATAAGTAATCATATAATAAAGAATACGGAGGATAGGAAAATGAGGATAGGACAGAGGGATTTCAGAACAAAAGGACATGCTTATGTGATGGGAATACTCAATGTAACACCCGATTCTTTTTCTGACGGTGGAAAGTATAGCGAGCTGGATCAGGCATTATATCACGTAGAACAAATGATAACAGATGGTATGGATATCGTGGATGTGGGCGGGGAATCCACAAGACCCGGCTACACACAGATTTCCGTGCAGGAGGAGATCGACAGAGTGGCGCCCGTGGTCGAGGCAATTAAATCCAGATTTAATGTTCCGATTTCTCTGGACACCTACAAGTCGGAGGTGGCGAAAGCCGGTATTGCGGCGGGCGTGGATATGATTAACGATATCTGGGGGTTAAAGTATGATGATAACATGGCGCAGGTGATTGCCGAGTCGGGGCTTCCCTGCTGTCTGTCTCATAACCGCAAGGATATGAAATATAAGAACCTGATCGAGGAGATCTTCTGGGATCTGGAGGCTTCTCTGGAACTTGCAAGCAATAAGGGAATCGCCTATGACAAGATTATCCTGGATCCCGGCATCGGCTACGGCAAGAGCTACGAGCACAACCTGGAGATCATTGACAACTTACAGAAGTTCCACTCCCTCGGCTATCCGCTTCTGCTCGGCGCAAGCCGCAAGTCCGTGGTAGGCATGGGACTGGATCTTCCGGTGAACGAGCGCGTGGAAGGCACGCTGGTAACTACGGTCTACGGCGTACAGCGGGGCGTTATGTTCGTGCGGGTGCATGATGTGAAGGAGAATGTCCGTGCCGTGAAGATGACGGAGGCGATCCGTGACGGTTACAGGAATTAAGACAGGAAAGACAAAATAGTGGATGTTATGAAATCTCCCCTGCACGGGCGGGAAAGGAGCCGGTTATCTATGGATCAGATTATTGTGGAAGATCTGCAGGTATATGCCTATCACGGGGTATACCAGCAGGAGAACGAGAAAGGTCAGAATTTTTATGTCAGCGTGGTTCTGGACACGGATACCAGAGCTGCGGGGCAGGAGGACGATCTGGGATTGTCCACGAATTACGGCGTGGTATGCCGCTTTCTGCACACCTTTCTCACGGAGCACACCTATAAGCTGATTGAGACGGTGGCGGAGAAGGCTTCGGAGGCGCTGCTTTTGCAGTTTCCCTATGTAAGGCAGGTGACCATGGAGGTGAAAAAACCGGAAGCGCCGATTACGGTTCCGTTCGGTTCGGTTTCCGTGAAGATTACGAGGGGATGGCGGCGGGTTTATATCGCCTGCGGCTCCAATATCGGAGACAAAAGAGCGCATCTTAGCGCGGCAGTGGACGCTCTGCTCGGGGATAAAAAGTGCAGGGTGCTTCGCGTCTCGGACTGGGTGGAGACGACGCCCTACGGCGGTGTGGAGCAGGCGGATTATCTGAACGGTGCGATCTCGATTGAGACGCTGCACACACCGGAAGAGCTTCTGGAAGTATTGCAGGGGATTGAGAGAGCGGAGGCCAGAGAGCGGAAGGAACGCTGGGGGCCGAGAACGCTGGATCTGGACATTCTCCTCTATGAGGGAAGCGTGATGGATACGAAGAAGCTGACGATTCCACATAAAGATATGCAAAACCGTGACTTCGTGTTGAAGCCGCTTGCACAGATTGCCCCGTACGAGAGACATCCTGTTTTTAAAAAATCGGTGTTGGAGCTTCTTTCCGAGGTGGAGCGGAGCGGAGAAAAACATGTGTTATTAGATTAAGCTGCGTATAGATCAGTATAGAAGAAGTCAGGAAAAGGGACTGCGAAAGCAGTCCCTTTTTGTGTCATTTTATGTTCGAGAGCGCCGCTTCCTTTGCGGCGTCAAAGGTGGTCACGTTGATCGGGCCGTAGGTATATGTCTTGTATACCGGTGTCGATTCGTTGAAGGAGTTAAAGTATACATACTCGGAGGTAATATTGATGTTCTGGTATACGCCTTCCCTCACAAGCTCCTGTGAGCTGCCGTCAGTCATCATGCGTTTGAGGGCAGGGGAGTCGGCCGAGCTGACCTGATAGTATATATAGTTGCCGTAGACATTGAACATATCAATGCGGTCGTTGGTCAGCACCTCCACCATGTTGTTGGACAGACTATAGCGGCACAGCCGGTAGTTTTCCGCCACATCCATGTAATAGACGTACCCGTCCTGAACGATGGGATTCCAGATATTTCCCTGCCAGACGACGGAGTCTCTGTCCGTGGAGACATCGAGGGCGTGAAGGTAATGATCCTCCGCCGCGCCGTTGTAGTAGATTTTGCCGTTTACATAGCAGTTGGGATTGATAATCGCTTCCGCCACGGTCTGTCTGTCTTTTTTGTCAATGCGCACCTTGTCCAGAGAAGTGCCGACCTGCTTATCGTACTTTTCGTAGTAGAGGTAATTGCCGCAAAGCTGCATACTGACGATATCGCAGCGGTCTAAGCCGATCACGGATTTTCCTTTCAGATTGCTCCGGTAGATACCGGCCATGCGCACGGCGCTGCCGATGCCGCCCGCCTCTGTGCCGCCGCTGATCTGGGCGTAATAGAGATAATTACCGGCTGCATTGATGGAAGAGACCGCGCCCTCGTTATATTTGACCAGATCCGTCTCATCCGGATTCATGGAGTAGAGGGCGAAATTGTCGTAGGCGTTGGCGAAGTACACCCGCCCGTCCATCTCACAGAAATACCCGCCGTTGTTCAGATTTCCGGGGGTGTTTCCGGTAGTATATTCATCATTCATGGGAATGCGGCTGCTCAGTATCACAAACAGCAGCAGAATTATTAAAATAACTCCTGCTATAGAAAGGATCAGGATGTTTTTTTGCTTGGTTGTCATGAGATTTCCCTCCCCGGAAAGCGCCTTCGTAACATTACTATTATATCTGGAAAGCCGCTTGCTATCAAGAACAAATTGCGGTAAACTTTACTTATCAGTTCAGCCGGAGCTGAACGAAATGATTGAAAGGACAGGAAAAATGGATTTACTTAAACTGCGGGGGCAGCTTGACGAGATCGACGAAAAAATTGTGGCGCTCTATGAGGAGCGCATGGCAATTTCCTCTCTGGTGGCTGATTACAAGATTGAGACAGGGAAGAAAGTGTTTGACAAGGTCAGGGAGGAAGAGAAGCTTAAGAAGGTGCGTTCTCTCACCCATGACCCTTTTAATGCCCACGGTGTGCAGGAGCTGTTTGAACAGATTATGTCCATGAGCAGAAAGCTCCAGTACAGGAAGCTGGTGGAGGCGGGGACGCTTGGACGGCTTCCTTTCATCGTGGTGGACAGGCTGGAGACAGAAGGCGCCCGTGTGGTTTTTCAGGGGGCGGAGGGCGCTTACTCCCAGATGGCGATGTTTCGCTACTTCGGGGAGCAGGTGAAGAGTTTTCATGTGGAGACTTTCCGGGATGCCATGACGGCCATAGAGGAGGGGAGCGCGGACTTTGCGGTGCTGCCCATTGAAAATTCCACGGCGGGGATCGTCAGTGAGATTTACGATCTGCTGGTGGAGTTTGAAAATTATATCGTGGGGGAGCAGATCATAGAGATCGAGCACTGTTTGATGGGGCTGCCGGGGACGGCGCTTTCACAGATTAAGACGGTGTACTCCCATCCCCAGTCGCTGATGCAGAGCGCCAGATACCTGAACGAGCACGAGGACTGGAAGCAGGTGAGCCTGAAAAACAATGCCTTTGCCGCCCGCAAGGTGAGTGAGGAGGGCGATAAGACGCAGGCGGCTATCGCCAGCGAGCAGGCGGCCAGAATTTACGGTCTGGATATTCTGGCGCGGGGTGTGAACCAGTCGGAGACCAATTCCACCCGGTTTATCATCGTCACCAACCAGAAGATATTCAGGAAGGATGCGGGAAAGATCAGTATTTGTCTGGAGGTGCCCCATGAGAGCGGCTCGCTCTACCACATGCTGTCTCATTTCATCTATAATAATCTGAGCATGACAAAGATAGAGAGCCGTCCCATCGAGGACCGGAATTGGGAGTACCGTTTCTTTATCGACTTCGAGGGGAATTTTGCGGACGGCGCGGTGAAAAACGCTTTGCGGGGACTGCGTGACGAAGCGCGCAATATGAGAATACTGGGCAACTACTAAAGCGTGAAACGTGCGAAAAGAAGTCTCTGAAAAGACTGGCGGAGGATAGAAGAGGATGAGAGAAGAGGAATTGATCATATATAAGGAATTTGCGGACGGGGACATTCTGCGGGATGTGGTGTGGCTGATGGAGCACTACCGGTCCGGTGACGGCAGGGCGAGACCGCTCTTTTACAGATGTATGCACAGGCTGTCCGAGCAGGCGGCGGACCACGGATTTTACGGGAACCTCTGGCACTGTTATCTGACGAATCTTCTGGTGAACAACGAAAACAGCTATAGCTGTGCCTGCGAGATGCGGGGCGAGGTGGAGGGCAGCATCAACGCGCTTGTGCTGCACGATATCGCGATCTTTAAGGAATTTTTTGACTATGATTTTACGGAGATGATGGAGGTCTTAAAGGCCCCTGAGTTCGCCGTGGTTCTGAATTATGAGGGGGCTTCGGCAAACAGCAAGATCTACAACCGGCGTATCCGTGACCGGATCTGCACACTGGCGCAGCATTTTGTGGCGAACGAGAACGCGGCGGCCATGAAAGCGACGCTCACCCAGTTCTACAGAGAGTACGGCGTGGGAGATCTGGGACTGCACAAAGCCTTCCGCGTGGAGCACACGGAGGAGGGGGCGCGGATCGTGCCGATACGGAACATCGCCCATGTGTATCTGGACGATCTGGTAGGTTACGAGATTCCCAAACAGAAACTTTGCGAGAACACGGAGGCTTTTGTGGCCGGGAGGCGCGCCAACAACTGTCTGCTGTTCGGGGACGCGGGGACGGGTAAATCCTCCTGCGTGAAGGCTATCGCCAACGAATATTACGAGAAGGGCCTGCGTATTATTGAACTGTACAAGCATCAGTTTCAGGACCTGAACGCGGTGATTGCACAGCTTAAAAACCGGAATTACAAGTTTATCATTTATATGGATGATCTGAGCTTCGAGGACTTCGAGGTGGAATACAAGTACTTAAAGGCGCTGATCGAGGGCGGACTGGAGAAAAAACCGGCCAACGTGCTCATTTACGCGACTTCCAACAGGCGGCACCTGATCCGGGAAAACTATAGCGACAAAGCGGACAGACGGGACGAGGATATGCACGCGGGAGATACGGTGCAGGAGAAGCTGTCTCTGGTTTACCGCTTCGGCGTGACCATCTTTTTCGGGTCGCCGGATAAAAAGCAGTTCCAGCAGATCGTGAAGACGCTGGCAGAGAGAAACGGACTTAAGGTGCCGGATGAGGAGCTGTTCCTTCTGGCGAATAAATGGGAGCTTTCCCACGGCGGACTTTCCGGCAGGACGGCGCAGCAGTTTATTGATTTCCTGTTAGGTACAAGCGTGAAGAACACCTGATGGCTCACAGCAAAGTCAGCAAGCTGACCTGGATGTTCTAAGTCTCGCTTGAGAGAATGCCATAATGCGGCATTCTCTGTGATGGAATGCAGAAGAAGGAGTTGCGGGAGGGGAAAATGAAAACATTTGCGGCGATAGATGTTGGCTCGTATGAGCTTGGCATGAAAATATTTGAAATTTCTTCCAAAAACGGTCTGCGGGCGGTGGACCATATCAGGCACCGGATTGATCTGGGAACGGATACCTTTACCACGGGGAAAATCAGCTATGACCGTGTGGACGAGCTTTCCCGGGTGCTGCGGGATTATAACGACATTATGAAAAGCTACAAGGTGGACGATTACACCGCCTACGGCACCAGCGCGATCCGGGAGACGGAAAATACCATGATCGTTCTGGATCAGATAGCACAGCGCACAGGGATCCGCATAGAAGTCCTCAGCAATTCGGAGCAGCGTTTCCTGAATTACAAGGCGATTGCATCGAGAGGACGCTTCAACAGGATCGTGGAGAAGGGGACGGCGATTGTGGATATCGGCGGCGGAAGTATTCAGATTTCCCTCTTTGACAAAGACACGCTCGTCACGACCCAGAATATGAGGCTTGGGGTGCTGCGGCTTCAGGATCAGCTCGGGCGGCTGAATATCAGCCCCAGACAGTACGAGGTGATTCTTGATGAGATGGTGAGTTCCCAGATACAGTTGTTTAAAAAGCTGTATTTGAAGGACGGACAGATCGAGAACATCATCGTGGTGGATGACTATATTTCCGCGATAGTGGGGAAGAACGTTTTGGCGCTGGAGGAGAGCAGCGTGGAAGCGCCCGCCGTGGAAAAGTTTTTGGAGCGGATCCGTTCCAAGTCGGCCCAGCAGGCGGCAAAGGCGCTGGATATGCCGGAAGAAAACATACCGCTTCTCTATATTTCGGGTATTCTGATTAACCGGATTGCCAAGATGATGGGCGCCAATATGATCTGGGCGCCGGGCGTGACGCTCTGCGACGGCATGGCATACGAGTACGCCCAAAGACATAAAATCATCAGGGAAGAGCATGATTTCGAGCAGGATATCATCGCCTGCGCGCAGAACATAAGCAAGCGGTACATGGGCAGCAGACGAAGGGGCGAGACGCTTGAGAAGATCGCCCTGACTATCTTTGACAGCATGAAGAAGGTGCACGGTCTCGGGAAGCGGGAGCGGCTGCTTTTGCGGATCGCCACGCTTTTGCATGACTGCGGCAAGTACATCAGTCTGGTAAATCTGGGCGAATGCTCCTACAACATCATCATGTCCACGGAGATCATCGGCCTCTCCCACACGGAGCGGGAGATCGTGGCCAATGTGGTGAAGTACAATCATATGGAGTTTGACTACTGGCAGGTGGTGGGCGGAAACAGTACCATCGACAGAGACGCCTATCTGACCATAGCGAAGCTGACGGCGATCCTTAAAGTCGCCAACGGACTTGACCGGAGCCATAAGCAGAAGTTTAAGGATGTAAAAGCGGTGTTAAAGGAGCGGGAGCTTGTCATTACCGTGGAGGAGTCGGTGGATATTACGCTGGAGAAGGGGCTGTTTACAAGGCGCTCCGACTTCTTTGAGGAAGTTTACAGCGTCCGTCCGGTGATCCGCCAGCGCGGATAGCAGTGAGAAAAGCGCTTCTAAAATATATATTTGGTGGAAGAAGGAGGCCATGGGTATGGCGCAAGGGAAAAATTTTGCAGATGAATCTTATTATACGAACAGAGAGCTGAGCTGGCTGCTCTTTAACGAGAGGGTGCTGGCGGAGGCGAGAGATAAACAGTTACCGCTGTTTGAGCGGCTGAAATTTCTAAGCATCACGGCGTCCAATCTGGACGAGTTTTTTATGGTGCGTGTGGCGTCCCTTAAGGATATGGTAAACGCGGGCTACAAGAAGCGGGATATCGCGGGAATGACGGCGGCAGAGCAGCTTGTGCGGGTGAATGAAAAGACCCATCAGCTTGTGAGCTGGCAGTATAATACTTACAACCGTTCTCTTCTGCCGCAGCTTTCGGCGAACGGGCTTCGCATCATTTCCCATCATGAGGATCTGACGAAGGGGGAGGCGGCCTATGTGGACAGTTATTTTATGGACAATGTATATCCGGTGCTCACTCCGATGGCGGTGGATTCATCCCGTCCGTTTCCGCTGATCCGCAATAAATCCCTGAATCTGGGGGCGCTGATGACGAAGAAAAACGGCGACGGGGAGCTGGAGTTTGCTACCGTGCAGGTACCAAGCGTTCTATCCCGTCTGGTGGAAATTCCCGCCGGGGAGGAAAGGCGTCTGATCCTTCTCGAGGAAGTGATCGAGCGAAACATACACAAACTTTTCCTGAATTACGATATCGTCTGCACCTATCCTTTCCGCATCATGCGAAACGCCGATCTGACGATTGAGGAGGAGGAGGCGGAGGATCTCTTGCAGGAGATCGAGAAGCAGCTCAAGAAGAGACAGTGGGGACAGGTGATCCGTCTGGAGGTGGAGGAAGGCATCGACAGCCGTCTGCTCCGGCTGATCCGGGAGGAGCTGACGATCCCGAAAGAGGATATCTATGCCATCAGCGGGCCGCTGGATCTGACTTTCCTGATGAAGCTGTACGGGGTGGAAGGGTTCGACCATCTGAAAGAGCACAGCTATCTGCCGCCCCAGACCGTGCCGGAGCTTCCGGAGGATGCGGACGTGTTTGCGAAGATCAGGGAGAGCGATATCCTTATGCATCATCCCTACCAGAGCTTCGAGCCGGTGGTAAGGTTTATCAGGCAGGCGGCCAAAGACCCGGAGGTGCTGGCCATCAAACAGACGCTTTACCGCGTCAGCGGCAATTCTCCCATTATAGCGGCTCTGGAACAGGCGGCGGAAAACGGCAAACAGGTTTCCGTGCTTGTGGAATTGAAAGCGAGATTTGACGAGGAAAATAACATTGTGTGGGCGAAAAAGCTGGAGAAGGCAGGATGTCATGTGATTTACGGACTGGTGGGTCTTAAGACGCACAGTAAAATAACACTTGTTGTCAGAAGAGAGGAGAACGGCATCCGGCGCTACGTCCATCTTGGCACGGGCAACTACAACGATTCTACGGCGAAGCTCTACACGGACATCGGCTATTTTACCTGTTCGGAGCTGATCGGGGAGGACGCCACGGCGGTGTTTAACATGCTGTCCGGCTACTCGGAGCCAAGAAGCTGGAACCGGCTTTCTCTGGCGCCCCATTGGTTAAAGGACCGGTTTATCCATCTGATCGCCAGAGAGAAAACCCACGCCGAATCCGGGCGGCCCGCCCGAATCATTGCCAAGATGAACGCGTTGTGCGACAAGGACGTGATCGAGGCGCTCTACGAGGCAAGCGCGGCAGGGGTAAAGATTGATCTGATCATCCGTGGGATTTGCTGTCTGCGCGTGGGAATCGAGGGCGTCAGCGAAAACATTACGGTACGCTCCCTTGTCGGAAACTTTCTGGAGCACGCAAGAATTTTTTATTTTGAAAATGACGGCAGTCCGGAATACTACTGTGCCAGCGCGGACTGGATGCCGAGAAACTTAGAGCGCAGGGTGGAAATCCTTTTCCCCATCGAGAAGCCTGCTTTGCAGGAGAAGCTGAAAACCATTCTGGACTGTCAGCTTAAGGACACGGTGAAGGCGCAGGTTTTACAGCCCGACGGCGTTTATGTGAAGGTGGATAAGCGCGGGAAGGAAGTGTTCAATGCCCAGCTTGCCTTCTGTCAGGCGGCAAAGGCGGCGGCGAAGGAGAAGGCCGGAAACGTACATAAACGGGTCTTTATCCCGAAAATGCACCACGACTAAAGTGGTTGAAAGGAATGGGGAAATATGAAAATTTATCTTGCCTCGGCATCGCCGAGACGGAAAGAACTTCTGAAGCAGGTGGGCATCTCCTTCAAGGTCGTGCCGGGCACGGTGGAGGAGAAGAGCACGAAAGAGAAACCGGATGAAGTGGCGGAGGAGCTGTCCTATCAGAAAGCGGTGGACGTCTGTGGAAAACTGGCGGCGGAGGGAAAAGAGGATTTTGTCGTGATCGGCGCGGATACGGTGGTGAGCGCGTGGGGAAAAATTCTTGGCAAGCCGGCGGACCGGGCGGATGCGGCGCGCATGTTAAAGGAATTGCAGGGCGGCAGCCATCAGGTGTACACAGGCGTCACCCTCGCGTGGAAGTATAAAGACATGCAGCCGATGTTTGCGACCTTTTCCGAGTGTACGGATGTGACCATGTACGCCATGACCGACGAGGAGATTCTAAGATATGTGGACAGCGGGGAACCGATGGACAAGGCGGGCGCGTACGCGATTCAGGGACTATGCGCGGCGCATATTCAGGGAATCTGCGGGGATTATAACAATGTGGTCGGGCTGCCGGTGGGGCGGCTTTGTCAGGAGCTTAAAAAGCGGGGTCTGCTGTAAAGCGTCTGTTTTTGCCGGTGAGGATTTTGCGTTATGTAAACTATAAGAGACAGGGAGGGATGATTGTTGTTTGACGAGAAAACGGTACAGTGCTTTTTGGAGAATCAGTTGCAGCTTTATCCTGAGAAGGTAGCTGAGACCTACGAGGAGGCGGAGAACTTCCTTGAGGAGTGCATGGCGGTTGTGGTGGATTCCGTCAGGGAAGTGTGGGAGTTTTTCGAGGAGGAGGGCGTCGACATGGAGGGCGCCGACGAGGAAGGGATTCTGGAGGCCGATGAAGTGTTTGCAATCGGGGACGGAAGGTACCTGATCATAGAATAGCGTGAAAAGCGGCATTCTCCGCAGATTATCGTGCTAACAGTTTCCGCATCATATCGGCAAGCCCATTCTGGTCGTTGTCAAGGTCTGTGACAATGTCGGCGTGGGCTTTCACTTTGTCCGTGGCGTTTTTCATGGCGATGCCGCATCCAGCCGCATCCAGCATGGAAATATCGTTGTCCGCATCCCCGGCGGCGTAGGTATCGGAGACGGGGATGCCGAGATAATCGCACAGAAAGAGCAGAGAGCTGCCCTTGCCTGCATTCCAGTCAAAAATTTCCAGATACTTGTCGCTGGAATAGATGGTGCGGACTTTTCCTTCCGCCCAGTCTGCAATGGCATGACGGAAACGCTCCAATTTGTCAACGTTATGTAAACTAATAGCGAGCATTTTACAAGGCTCTTCCGTGAGGGCTTCCCGCAGGTTTTCGGAAACTACGAGGGGCAGATGGATCTTTTGGCGGTAATACCGGATTTCTTCGTCATCCGCGGGGGAAACGACGGCGTTGTCTGTATCGCTGTCGCGGTAAGTCTGGATATGGAGGGAGAGCGCTTTTGCCTGTTCCTGTAAACAGGTGATATAGGAGAAAGGAAGGCCCGATTTCCGGATGGTGCGCTGTTTGTCGCAGTCGTAAACCCGTGTGCCGTTGGAGCAGCTTAAAAAAATACCGGGCTGGGTCAGTCCCGCCAGCTCCTTTACCTCCATCACGCTCATAAGAGGTCTGCCGGAGGAGAGTACCAGCCGGTTGCCTGCTGCCAGAAATTCGTCCAGAAAGGCTTTGGTTTCCGGGGAAACCTGACTCTGATTATTTAACAGCGTATCGTCTAAATCCGTAAATAGCATTTTCATAGGGTGCCCTCTTTTCGTTACATGTGTTATTTATATTGCGGGAATTTCGGCGGCAGGTTCAGACTCCTTTGGGAAGCGCCGCCTTTATTTTGCGCAGCGCGTCTTCCGGGACATACAGTCTGCCGTACCCGCAGCCAAGATCCAGTCCGGGCTTGTTCGCGCCGTGAAAATCGGAGCCGCCGCTTACAAGCAGGTCATATTTTTCAGACAGCCGCAGCATGTCCCGCACATCCTGATTGTTGTAGGTGCTGTAGAAAGCTTCGATCCCCATAAGTCCGTCCGCTTTCAGGAAGGAGATCAGCGCTTCCAGTCTGTCGTTTCCCATATGATAGAGAGGCGGATGGGCCAGAATGGGAATGCCGTCCGCCTTTAGGATCAGTTCCACCGCCTGAGAGGGCGTTACCTTCTCCCGCGGCACAAAGTATTTCGTGTGGTCGCCGAGGTATCTTGCGAACGCGTCCTGCCGGCTTCTCACATATCCGTGTTCCAGCAGGAAAGAGGCGTAATGGGCTCTGGTAATCACCGCCTCGGGATACATGCGAAGCAGTCTTTCGTAGGTGATGTCGATACCCGCACCCTGCAGATTTTCACACATTTTTATATTGCGGCTTTCGCGTGAGTCCACGAAGCCGCCAAGCGCGTTTTGAAACGCTTCTTTTTCATAAGAAATGTAAAGTCCTACAATGTGTACATCCTGCTTATCGTATTTCGTGGAAAATTCAATGCCGGGAATTACTTCCACGGAGGGAAGAGAGCGCGCCCGCAGGGATGCAGCGTGAGAGACCGCCTCGTCAAGTCCCTCTATGGTGTCGTGATCCGTAATGGCTATGGCCGCCAGATTTTTCTCTATGGCATAGTCCACCAGTTCCGTGGGCGTGTAACTGCCGTCTGATTTGCAAGTGTGGGTGTGCAGGTCGATGGCTTTCATCTTTTTCCTCTATTATCTATATATTCATGCAAAGAATGCCGTATCTTAGGCATTCTCCCAAGTGAGACTTAGTACTTCCCACTTTAGTCGTCTTCTTCCTGACTGGCAGTGCTTGTGTAGACGGTACGTTTTCTCGCCATCTCATCGCTTTCCAGATACTCGTCGTAGGTGGTGATCTTGTCGATCAGGGTGCCGTCCGGCAGGATCTCCATAATGCGGTTGGCCGTGGTCTGCACAACCTGATGGTCATGACAGGAAAAAATCTCCACTCCCTTGAATTTCTTCATGCCCTCGTTCAGGGCTGTGATCGCCTCCATGTCGAGGTGGTTCGTCGGCTCGTCAAAGAGCAGGCAGTTTGCGCCGCTTATCATCATTTTGG
>CARQVR010000052.1 GCA_949051815.1 uncultured Lachnospiraceae bacterium | reverse complement strand
GCGGGATATATCCCAGCGGTGTGAATGCCATAATCACAATTATGGCGGTGAACAGTGCCGTAAGCACAAGTTCGTAGGTCTTTTCATTTTTCATGGTACATTCCTCCTGTTATTATTCTCATACGAGATACAATACGGTGGTATCATACCACAATGCTGTTTTTTTGACAATAAAGTTTGGAAAAACATATGTTATGTATCAAAAAAAAGACAGTATACAGACAGGAGCCGATTTTCTCAAAGCCCCTGTCCGTATCTGCTTCCACTCTTCCCTGGCTGCAAAAAGCGCCGTACTTTCCTATAGAATTAATAATTGTCCGGCTTCACCTGAAAATAGGACTGGGGATGCTTGCACACAGGGCAAAGCTCCGGCGCCTTCTTTCCGATCACGACATGGCCGCAGTTTAAGCACTGCCATACGCAGTCTCCGTCCCTGGAGAAGACAACGCCGTCCTCGATATTCTGAATCAGCCTGCGGTATCTCTCCTCGTGCTCCTTCTCGATCCTGGCCACACCCTCAAAGAGCAGGGCTAACTCCTCAAAGCCTTCCTCTCTCGCCTCTTTCGCAAACCCTGCATACATATCCGTCCACTCAAAGTTCTCGCCCTCAGCGGCATCTCTCAGGTTTTCACGGGTCTCCGGAATCTGGCCGCCGTGCAGATACTTAAACCAGATCTTCGCGTGCTCCTTCTCATTGGCCGCCGTCTCCTCGAAAATATTTGCCATCTGTACATACCCGTCCTTCTTCGCCTTGGACGCGTAGTAAGTATACTTCGTGTATGCCTGTGATTCCCCAGCGAACGCCGCCAACAGGTTTTTTTCCGTCTTTGATCCTTTTAAGTCCATAACAAACCTCCTTTTCGTTAGTGTTTCCATTTTACACCAAATCTTTCCGCATGTCTCTTAAAACTTTTCAAAATAGGCATTGTCAATCCCCCCGCGTTGGTTTAGTATAGTATTCAGACAGGAAAAACTGCGGCGCCATGCTGCGAATCCAAAAAAGAGAGGAACGCCATGAAACCCATCAAAGAAGGAAAAGTACGTGAAATTTATGACAACGGCGACAGCCTGATTATGGTAGCTACCGACCGCATCAGCTGTTTTGACGTGATTTTAAAGAATCAGGTGACCAAAAAGGGCGCGGTTCTGACCCAGATGTCAAAGTTCTGGTTCGACATGACAAGCGATATCCTGCCCAACCACATGATTTCCGTGGACGTGAACGACATGCCCGAATTTTTCAGACAGGAGCAATTCGACGGCAGCAGTATGCTCTGCCGGAAGCTCAACATGCTTCCCATCGAATGCATCGTCCGGGGCTATATCACCGGAAGCGGCTGGGCGAGCTACCAGAAGGACGGCACGGTCTGCGGCATCACGCTCCCGGAGGGACTTCAGGAGTCGGACAAGCTGCCGGAGCCTGTCTACACCCCCTCCACCAAGGCGGAGATCGGTGACCACGACGAAAATATCTCCTACGAACAAAGCGTAGATTATCTGGAGAAGCGTTTCCCCGGCAAGGGGGAAGCATACGCGGCGAAGCTCCGGGATTACACCATCGCCCTCTACAAAAAGTGCGCAGAGTACGCTCTGACCCGCGGCATCATCATCGCGGACACGAAATTCGAGTTTGGTCTGGACGAGGACGGCAACATTGTATTAGGCGATGAGATGCTGACCCCTGACAGCTCCCGCTTCTGGCCGGCCGAAGGGTATGAGCCGGGACACAGCCAGCCCTCCTTCGACAAGCAGTTCGCCAGAGACTGGCTGAAAGCCAACGAAGGGCATGACTGGACGCTTCCCGATGAGATCGTGCAAAAGACGATTGACAAGTACCTGCAGGGGTATGAACTCCTGACCGGAAAAAAACTATAACGGCGGGGACCGGACACCACGCCGTTTCCGAAAATGAGTGACAAAGGCAGCCGATTCCAAACGGTTGCCTTTTTTCTCTAACCTCTCTTTCTTTTCAGACGCTCTAAAATATAAGCTGCCCTGTACCGGAGGGGCACACGCTCCCTCTCTGCAATCTCCGGATAATACCGCCGCAGCGTATAACTGTTTGGCAGCCAGCGGGAAATCTTCCTTTTGAGTGACAAAACTGCCTTTTCCCATTTCATCTGTATTTTGACCATGCTGGTCACTTTTAAATTATCCCCGCAAAAGAGCAGCCGTTCCAACGCATCCGGCAGCTTCTCCTCCTCCGGCGGCAGTATTTCCAGCTCGGTAATACCCTGGGATGCGCCCTCCCACGCCTCTATGCGGAGCGTGATCTCCCGCACACCTTCCCGCGGCGCAAAAGTACAGGCATTTCTTTTCCCGTCCGCCCTGATCTCCATGCGCACAGGCTCCCTGTCCGCATCGAAGAAAAAAGCGGCTTTCAGGCTGTCCGTCCCGCTGTTTCCACGCGCATACGCGGCGATACGCCCGACGCTCCGAAGCGTCCCGAAACGGATCCGCACCGTTTTCTCCCCGTCTCCTTCTTCCGGCCTCCACCCGCATTCCTTCCCGACCAGCGACTTAGCAGTCACATCGCCGCAGTCAAACAGCTTAAAATCCCGAAGGTACTCCGGATTGCCGGAAGATGCCGAAACTGCCGCGTCATACAGCAGGTTGTCCGTATTTCTCCGGAAGAACGCCTCGTCGATATTGATGATTTCGTCCGCCTTCTGCCACGCCTCCTGCGTCCGGTGGCTCCGTAACGCCCGATAGAAAGGATTCCGCGAAAGACAAGGCGAAATGCAATCCGGCGGCATGGCAAACCGCAGCGCCTCCTCCGGCCTGTAGGGCGTCAGGGAAAGCCCCGACAGCACCGTCCCCCGCCCCGGCAGCTCAAAAAAGTCCGCCCGGCCCTTCCACACGCCGTCATAGGCGAATCGCTTTAGCACAAGCGGGCGGTAAGAGGCATCCTCTCTGAAAAGCTCCCCCAGGCATTCCTCCGCAAGCAAAGACGCTGCTCTGTGGTCGGCGTGGGTGTCAAAGTCCACCACAAGCAAAAGCGCTGCACGCACGTCGGCAATCACGTCCTTTAAATCCTGTTTCCATTCCGCCCTCCGGTACGCACTGTGCCTGCCGGATTTTATATAACGGTACTCCCCGCGTCCTGCCGGCGCATAAGTTTCCGTTCTCCCCGCCATCGAGACGAGAGCCTCCTCCCCCTCCTGATGGTAAATGTGCCGGCCGTCCTTCCAGCCGTCCCCGTAGCCGAGGAAAAAAACATGGCTCTCATCCACCCCGCAGAATCTGTCCAAAACCTGCAGCGACTCCCGCAGACGGGCCTTCGTCTCATGGGGAAAGAAATCCCCGTTCGTCGTATATACCACATACGCCTCATAGCCGCTCTTCGCAAGCGTCCGAAAAAGCCCGCCGCCCACGAACAGTTCGTCATCCTGATGCGGTACAATCAGCAAAACCTTCTTTCTCAAAACCATCCTCCCTGCCAGAGAAATTTCCCGTTTACCCGTTTAGTATAACATACAATCCGCCTTCCATTACGATAAGTATTTCTTTTCCAAAGAATTTCTGTTGACACACTGATATCATTATGATATCATTTAAACATCAAAACAACCCATTATCCAAAAAACAAAATAACTGCAAAAGAAAGGGACGAGGAAAAATTATGGAAGAAAAAGTATTACACAAAAGCAAAAACGGCATGGCTATGCTTCTTTTGTCGCTGCTATTGTATGCGGCGGCCATCGCTGCCACCATCACCGGCGCTCTCTGGGGCCTGAGTGAAAACGGTCCCCAAAGTCCCACCGGGATCGCGCTCTTTGCCATCGGTCTTATCTGGCTGTTGTTCGGCTGGATTCTGTTTTGCGGCCTTGTGGTTCTCAGCCCCCAGGAAGCAGTGGTGCTTACCTTATTTGGCAAGTACATCGGCACCTTGAAGGAAGAGGGCTTCTACTGGGTAAATCCTTTTTGCAGCGCGCTGAATCCCGCAGCGGAGACCAAACTGAAACAGAGCGGTGACGTGGACGGCACATCGGGCAGCAGCCGTTTCAACCTGTCTGTAAACACCCAGAACATGCAGCTTTCCGGCAGCCGCGCCAACAGAAAAATATCCTTAAAGATTATGACTCTGAATAACAGCCGTCAGAAGATCAACGACTGCCTTGGCAATCCCATAGAGATCGCCATCGCCGTGATGTGGCAGGTGACGGACACCGCCAAAGCCGTATTCAACGTGGATAACTACAAGGAATATCTGTCCCTCCAGTGCGACAGCGCTCTCAGAAACATCGTGCGCCTCTACCCCTACGATGTGTCGGAAAATGTAGACACCACCGGGGACGGTCTGGCGGACGAGGGATCGCTTCGCGGCTCCAGCGAAGTGGTAGCGAAGAGAATCAGGGAAGAGATTCAGGGCAAGGTGGAACAGGCAGGACTTGAGATCGTGGAAGCCAGAATTACCTATCTGGCCTACGCCCCCGAAATCGCTGCAGCCATGCTCCAGAGACAGCAGGCGTCCGCAGTCATCGACGCCCGTAAGATGATCGTGGACGGTGCAGTCGGCATGGTAGAAATGGCTCTCAGCCGCCTTTCCGAAAAAGAAATCGTTGATTTGGATGAGGAGCGCAAAGCCGCCATGGTATCCAACCTTCTGGTGGTGCTTTGCAGCAATCGGGACGCCCAGCCCGTTGTCAATTCCGGAACACTCTACTAAATGGCCGACAACGGCAAGAAACAGGTGCCGCTTCGTCTGTCCGCCAAACTCTACAACGCCATCGCTGCCTGGGCTGAGGATGACTTTCGATCAGTGAATGGCCAGATAGAGTATCTGCTGACAGAATGCGTGCGGCAGAGAAAGAAAAACGGAACGCCGGTTCCTCATGAACTCGACGTTCCGCCTGAACTTGATATCTGATCAACCGGATCATGTAAAAGCCAGTGAATCCATTTCGGGAACACTGGCTTTTCTTCCCGGTAATTAATCCGTGCCACAGAGATGGTAAAAACCGCCTGCGCCTTCATCCTCTTTACCGTTGTTTCCTGTTTTTATCACCCCATTCACACATTCCGTCTAAAATAGGTATTAAAGATTTTCCGCGCTCTGTTAAACTATACTCTACCTTTGGCGGGATTTGTGGATATTCTTTTCTATGCACTAATTGGTCTGCTTCTAATTCTTTTAAAGTGGAGCTTAAAGTCTTATACGAAATTTCACTGATATATTTTTTCATTTCGTTAAAACGAACGACTCCGAACTCCATTAAAGTATACAAAATAGTCATTTTATATTTGCCATTGATTAATGACAAGGTATAGCTGAAACCTGTTGTTTCAAGACATTCATTTGAAATGCAGCGTTCACTCATTTTACGCTCTCCTTTAGGTAAGTATATAACTTTATTGTAAGTATCGCACTTATATGTGCGTACTTGATTTTATTTCAATTCTTGCTAAGATTATAATATCACAAACAGAGAAAGTCAATCACGCAGAATAAGGAGGACATATTTTTATGAGTAAAAAAATTATAATTCTCAATGGAAGTCCAAGAAAAGCCGGAAATACGACGGCATTAACGGCAGAATTTAAGAAAGGCGCAGAAGAAACCGGAAACACTGTGACAGAGTTTTTTCTTGACGATATGAGCATAAACGGCTGTAAAGGCTGTTTTGGGGGCGGTAAAAACCCGGACAGCCCCTGTGTCCAAAAGGACGATATGGATAAGATCTATCCTGTCTACAAGGAAGCAGACGTTGTTGTTCTTGCAGCACCGCTTTACTATTGGACAATCAGCGGCCAGTTAAAAACTGCCTTTGACCGCTTATTTGCTGTTGCGGAATGTAACCCTGATTATCAAAACCCTAAAAAGGAAAGTGTTCTCATTATGGCAGCCGAGGGCTGCGGTTTTGAGGAAACTCTTTATTGGTATGAACATCTTGAAAAACATTTAGGGTGGAAAAGCATTGGAAAAGTGCTTTGCGGCGGTGTAATGGCTATGGGGGATATTGCCGGAAAACCCGAATTACAGGAAGCCTGCAATTTAGGAAAATCAATTCAATAAAAAAGAATTTGCAGCCATGAATAAAAGTTCCCCCAAGCTCCACACGAAAAAAAAGATTTGTAATTAATTAAGAGGCGACAGCCTAAAATGCTGCCGCCTCTATTACAGCGCTTCTACTGTACTACCCCGTCTCCGCCGCGCGTCCAGACGATATTATCCCGGATCATCTGATCAATGTCCATACCGATAATCTCCGAGGCGCGCGCCTTGGCCGCCCCTTCATTTGCCGTACCAAGCTGTTTATAAATATCATAGGCCGGTTTATGACTGCCGTCCAGATTCGTAATGCCCAGATTCAGCTTGCTCTCCATCTCGTGCGCGTCGTCCTTAAAGCGGAACAGCATAAACGCGTCCACATCCGGCAGGGAAGCCGCTTTCAGATAGCCGTAAGCCACCGACGCCTCCTGATTCTCATTACCGAAATAAGAGGTATAACCGATCTCTGCAAGCGAGATGCTGCGCACCTGGCCCGAAGGGCTTAAGAACTTGGGCTGATGCATATAATCAATCAGTATGTCAATATTCTGCATCGTAATGTAAGGGGTGGAAACACTCTTCTTCACCCACACCGCAGGCCCGTTCCACGCGTAAGGATCATAAAGCGGCGAGTTGTAAGGGTGATAGGAAAGTCCCCAGTCGATATTCCCCTCACGGTTGATATAATAGTTAAACTGGTCAAGATAATCCTTCGCCAGAAAACTGCCGGGATTGGACTTGCGCCCCCACTCCTGGTCGATGGAATTGTATACCCAGACATTCCCGTTCATGGCTTTCAGCTCATTATAAAAAATGCGGAAAGCCTTTACATAGGCGCTCACATTCACGTCGAGATTGGCCGAATCCATGTACCACCAGGAAGTTCTGGCGTTGACCTCATTGCCCAGAATCCAATTGTCAATCTGGCCGTTTCCGGTCCTTCCGGAGTAGCGCTGCCCCAGAAAAGCGCACACCGCTTTCAGATGCTCCACGCCGCCGCTCTCCGCCACATTCAGGGCATAACTCGGACACTCCGCGCCTCTCGCCTGGGGATGTACCAGATCCTCGGATCCCGCCGTGCCGCCTCTGTTCAGAAGCACCATGGTCACCTGCATTCCCTGATTGTTAAAGCCCTTGACCATCTGGTCATAGTGGTCGATCCTGCCATGGCTGAAACAGTAGGTCTGTCCGTTATAAGAAAAAGGAAGCGTCCCCGCGTCTCCGGGTGCAGCGCAGATCTCATCCAGATAGATATTGTACACCACCTGCTGCACGCCGAGATCTTTCAGCTCCCCGGTGGCTATGGCGGAAACCTCCGGCAGAATACCTTTGATTCCCGTGCTCATGCGCCCTGACGTAAAGGCCGCCACAGCCTCCGGGTTCGTGATATAGTGCTCGTCGCTGACCTGAATCATCTGTCCGCCCCGCTTCACCGCCACCAGAAACTTCCGGCTTAAGTTGGAATCCGGCGTATTATAATTTAAGGGGAAGGACACCGCCACGGAGCTTCCCGCCTCAACGGTCGCCACCAGCGTTCCGACCGGACCGTCCTGAAAAACCTCGTCCGCATAGACATAATATTTGCCGTCATCCCCCGAAGGGACGCCTGCCGCTGTCAGCGTGCAGTTCACGTTGCCTCCAGCAATATGGCAGGAACTGATGGAAACGGGACGCCCCGCCGCCTGTACCTTTCTCCCGCAGGTAATGACCGACACAGTCAACAGCAGAAGAGCCGCAAAACCCTTCCATTTCTTTCCGATTTTTCTTTCGCACACTCTCATATGATTCTCCCAACCTGTTTTATGCCGCAGCGCCATCCGAAGCCCCCGTCTGTACACCGCTCATTGTTATCGCGTACATTGTACCACATATTGATCCGTCGCGCAAACCTTACCGCCATATCTGCCACAGAAAAAAGAGAAGACCTGCGCGATCCTCTCTTTCCAATCTTTATATCCTTATCTTTAAAATCATTTTTCCGGAACAGAAGGAAGCCCTGCAAACCCTTTTGCCAGATCCTCTTCCGACGGAATATAATCCGTCATTTGTCCGTCGTGGAACTTGCCGTAAGCAACCATATCGAAATAACCCGTGCCTGTCAGGCCGAAGACAATGGTCTTCTCCTCGCCTGTCTCCTTACACTTCACAGCCTCGTCGATGGCTGCCTTGATCGCGTGTGCGCTCTCCGGCGCGGGCAGAATGCCTTCCACCCTCGCGAACTCCTCCGCTGCCTTAAATACCGCCGTCTGCTCCACACTGACCGCCTCGATCAGGCCGTCGTCATACAACTGTGACACGACGGAACTCATGCCGTGATAGCGCAGGCCGCCCGCATGGTTCGGAGCCGGCATAAAGCCGCTTCCCAGCGTGTACATCTTCGCAAGCGGACACACCTTTCCGGTGTCGCAGAAATCATACACATATTTTCCTCTGGTAAGGCTGGGGCAGGATGCCGGTTCCACCGCCAGAATACGGTAGTCCGCTTCTCCTCTGATCTTCTCTCCCACAAAGGGGGATATCAGGCCGCCCAGATTAGATCCGCCGCCCGCGCAGCCGATGATCATATCCGGTTTAATATCATATTTCCTGAGCGCCGCCTTCGTCTCCTCGCCGATGATGGACTGGTGCAACAGCACCTGTGAAAGAACGCTGCCAAGCACATAACGATAGCCTTCTCTCTCCCCGGCTGCCTCCACCGCCTCGGAAATCGCACAGCCGAGACTGCCGCCCGTTCCCGGGAACTCTTCCAGAATCCTCCGTCCCACATTCGTGGTATCGGAGGGCGACGGCGTTACCTGCGCGCCGTAGGTGCGCATCACCTCGCGGCGGAAAGGCTTCTGCTCATAGGAAACCTTCACCATATAAACATGGCAGTCCAGATCAAAGTAAGAACATGCCATGGACAGCGCCGTACCCCACTGACCTGCACCGGTCTCCGTGGTTACGCCTTTCAGCCCCTGCTGCTTCGCATAATATGCCTGCGCGATCGCGGAGTTTAGCTTATGGCTGCCGCTCGTATTGTTTCCCTCAAATTTATAGTAGATCTTAGCCGGTGTATCCAGCTTCTTTTCCAGACAGTATGCACGCACAAGTGGCGACGGCCGGTACATCTTATAGAAATCCAGAATTTCCTGCGGAATGTCGATATAAGCATCCGTATCGTTCAGTTCCTGTCCCGCCAGTTCGTCACAGAACACTTCCCGCAGCTCCTCGAAGGTAATCGGCTGCAGAGTGCCGGGATGTAACAGCGGTGCAGGCTTATTCTTCATATCCGCCCGGACATTGTACCACTGTTTCGGCATCTCCTCCTCTTCCAGATAAATTTTATACGGTATCGTCTTCTCTGACATGATTTCTCTCCCTGTCCTTTATTAATGTTTGAGCCTGAACCTGCTGGTCTGCTTCTGCATCTGGTTCACCTGCTCAAACAGTTCTGCACTGACAGCCGCAGACTCCTCGCTGTTGGCTGTGTTTGTCTGCACCACGTTGGAGATCTGCCCAAGCGCCTCGGATACCTGCGAAATCGCAGTCGCCTCAATCTGCACCGCATCGGCAAACTCTTCCACGGCATCGTTGGACTTCGTAACCAGGGTGAGCGTCTTCTTCAAGGATGTGGAAACTTCCTCCACAATCCTGCTGCCCCTGCCGGCCGCCTGCACGGAATTTTCAATCAGCTCCTTCGTCGCCTTGGCCGCCTGATCGGATTTCGCCGCCAGATCACGCACTTCCTTCGCTACTACCGCAAAGCCCTTGCCGGCCTCTCCGGCTCTGCTTGCCTCCACGGCTGCGTTCAGAGCAAGAATGTTCGTCTGGAATGCAATATTTTCAATCGTGGAAATAATATTCTCAATCTGCTGTGACGTATCACTGATATCCGTCATGGCGCTGATCAGCTGCTCCATCTGCTGGCTGCTCAGGTTCACCTGTGCACCGGTCATATGTGCGTTATCCCGCATCTCCGTAGCCATCTGGATATTCTTCTCCGCGCTTCTCGCCAGATCCTCGGTCGTAGCGGTAAGCTCTTCCACCGCCGCTGCCTGATCGGTCGCACCCTCAGCCAGCATCTGGGAACTATTGGAAAGACTCTGCGCATGGCCGAACACCTTGTGCTCCACGTCGTTGATATTGTTCATCGCCGAGGAGAGGGACGCCGTAAAGCTGTCAACGGACTCCGAGATAGAGCGGAAATCGCCGATAAAGGGTACCGATGCCTCCACATCAAAGTTGCCGCCCGAAAGCTGACTCATCATACGGTTAATATCCTCAATATACTGGTTGATCCGCGCAATCGACTCCTTAAGCGTCCTTGCCAGATCGCCAATCTCATCGTTGGCGTCATAATTCAGCTCAATATTCATGCACCCATCCTGTAACGGCTTCGTCTTTGCCGTGATCAGCAGGATCGGCTTCAGCACACGTCTCATAATATAGATCACCAGACTTAACAGCAGGACTAAAGTCAGAAAAAGTCCGATGCCTGTAACAATATGCATGGTACGCACGGTCTGCTCCATATTGGCCGCGCTGATCTCGTTGAGCTCCACGCCGCGCTCCACAACCTGCTCCAGAAGCCCTACCAGAACGCCCAGATTACTTGATATGGTCTCCTGATAATACGCCTGCGCCTGCGCAGGATCGGTGTTATACAAATCCAGCACGTAGGTGGCTGACTCATGCAGCTCCTTGTGCAGCGGCTCAAGCTGGGTCCGAAGGTCGAGAATGGTCTTGTCTTCCGTTCCCGCCTCCCCGTACAGCCACTGTCCCAGCACGCAGCCGGTGGGATCCGTACTACCGGTAAATTCCATGTTGGCATACAGGGCATTACTTAAGTTGGAAGACCACTTGTAATGGGCCGTCTCCGCTTTCTGGGCTCTCTGCAGCACTTCGTTCACCGCAACATTGGCTGCCGCACTATCCTCCATATTATAAATATTTTTTGTCGTCATAACACTGAATACCATAACTGCCAGCAAGGCAGCCGCCACCCGGACACCGGCCATGATTTTTATACTCTTGCGCATCTCCACTTCTCCTTTAATCATGTAATGTTTATGTACATCGGCTATCTGTAAAATTTACGGATAGCAAAACTCCAGCTTTCTTATGGCAACATAGCTGTGACGGAGTTATCCTCCCATAAATGAACAAAGCCGAAATCATACGAATAAATTGTAGCATAACCGCTATTTTATTTCAATCATTTAAATCAATCCTTATACCACTTTCGGGCAAATCGTTACTTTTCACACCCGCACCATGCACTTGCTGCATGGTGTCGGAGCCAGCGCCAAAATGCCGGTTTTTGGGCATTTTGTGTGCATCATCGTTGCAATTCACACTGAATAATCGTAAATCAGTACGAAATCTGGCGTGGGTGTGAATTGTAACGGCAAATCTTTTCGACCGGCGGACATGGGTCCATTTTTTATCCGCAGTCCGGATCCTGCGCGTCAAACAACTTCCCCGTGGCAAAGGGACTGCCCACATCGCAGCGTCCGTGATGGTACGCCTTTTTCTGTTCTCCCCCGGAAAGCGCCTCCGAAGTTTCCACCTTAATCCGGCTGACACCGTCCTGCGTCAGATTATCCAGCATCTGAATCACGTCATCAATTTCACCCATTTATTATCCTCCTTATCTACTATATTCCAATCCTGTCTTTCACGCAACCGCATACACAGACTTTCCCCTCCGGCAGTTACCCTCTGCACCCGCACTGTATTTTGTACGCATCGCTGTTTTCACAATCGGGCAGGGAAGCGCCATCTTCCCCTGCCCGCCGCGCGACCCGTGCGCCGCCTTAGCGGCATACTTCCTCTGCACGGGTCTGCGCATAAAAAGCCCGCCTGCCATATATCAGCCGCCCCTGACGCACGCAGCCACGGCTTCGCAGGTCTTTTCGATCAGCCCATCGGAATGGGCGTCCGACACAAACATCGCCTCAAAGGGGGAGGGCGCCACATAAATGCCATGAGCCAGCATACGGTTGAAATAATCCGCAAACGCCTTTCTGTCGCACCGGCAGGCGTCCCCGTAATTTTCCACCTGCCGCGCCTGTTTTCGCCGTTCCTGTTCTTCACCCGCCACGCCGGAAACGGTTTCCCCGCCGCAGACATCCCGGTCGGGCATGAAAAATGCCGACAGCAGCGAGCCTGCCCTGTTCACCACAAGCCCCGCCTTCCGGTAAGCCTCCGAGAGCGTCTGCGCCCGCCTGTCGATCCTCTCATAGATTCCCGTATCATCCATCAGGATTTTCAGCGTAGCAATGCCCGCCGCCACCGCAACCGGATTCCCCGAAAGCGTCCCCGCCTGATAGACCGCGCCCAATGGTGCGACGCAGAACATAATATCCCGCCTGCCGCCGTAGGCCGCCAGCGGCATCCCGCCGCCCACAATCTTTCCGAATGTGTACAAATCGGCGTGAACGCCGGTGTACGCCGACGCGCCTCCAAGCCCCAGCCGGAAGCCCGTGATCACCTCGTCAAAAAGCAGTAGCGCGCCATGTTCTTTTGTCATGCGGCGCAAAGCCTCCAGAAACCCTTTTTCCGGCGGCACCACGCCCATGTTGGCCGCCACCGGCTCCACCACCACCGCCGCCACCTGACCGTAATTTTCCTCCAGCAGCGCACGCACGGATTCCCCGTCATTATAGACCGCCGTCAAAGTGTCCGCCGCGTATCCCGCCGGTACACCCGCGCTGTCCGGCTCCGACCGGGTCATCAGCCCGGAACCGGCTTTCACGAGCAGGCCGTCGGAATGACCGTGGTAATTTCCCGCAAACTTGATGATCTTCTCCCTGCCCGTAAAGCCTCTCGCCACGCGCACGGCGCTCATCACCGCCTCCGTCCCGGAGCTGACCAGCCGCACCATCTCCACATCGGGCACGCAGGCATTTATCAGTTCCGCAAGCTCCACTTCCCCCGCTGTGGGTGCGCCGAAAGTAAGCCCGCCCGCACAGGCTCTCTGCACCGCCTCCACCACCTGCGGGTGCGCATGTCCCAGAATGCCCGGCCCCCAAGAGCAGACATAGTCCAGATACCGGTGTCCGTCCGCATCAAAAAGCCACGGTCCCTGCGCCCGCTCCACGAAAAAGGGGTGTCCCCCCACCGGACCGAACGCCCGCACCGGAGAATTGACCCCGCCGGGGATTCTCCGTTTCGCCCTGTTAAAAAGCTGTTCTGATTTTACGTTTTCCATCTTATCCTCCAAACGCCTGCGGAGAACGCCCTGTTACCGCTCCTTCTCCCATGCGATGACCTCCAGCGCATGATAGGTAATGATGAGCTTCGCGCCCGCCCGCTTCATAGCCGTGAGATTTTCAGACACGATCCTTCTCTCGTCAATCCATCCGTTGGCGGCAGCCGCCTTCACCATGGCATACTCTCCGCTCACGTTGTACACCGCAAGGGGCATGTCGAACGTGAGCGCCGCCTCCTTAAGGACATCCAGATAGGCAAGGGCCGGTTTCACCATCACAATGTCCGCCCCCTCCTCTATGTCGGCCCGGATTTCCCGCAGCGCCTCCTGCCCGTTCGCGCAGTCCATCTGATAGCTTTTGCGGTCCCCGAATCCCGGCGCAGAGTGGGCTGCGTCCCGGAAAGGCCCGTAGTAGGCGGAGGCAAATTTCGCGCTGTACGCCATAACCGGCGTCTGGGTAAAGCCCGCCAGATCCAGTCCTTCCCGTATGGCCCCCACCCGGCCGTCCATCATATCTGAGGGCGCCACCATGTCCGCACCTGCCTCCGCAAGACTCACCGCCATCTTTACCAGATATGGCAGCGTCTCATCGTTAAGAACCTCCTCCCCGCACACCATCCCGCAATGGCCGTGGGAAGTGTATTCACAAAGGCACACATCCGCTACAATGTATATTTCCGGGTACTTCTCCCTGATATAGCGGACGGCCCTCTGGGTGACGCCGTCCCGCGCATAGGCCTGACTTCCCTGCGGATCTTTGTGGGCCGGAATCCCGAAAAGCATGACGCCCCCGATATCCGCCTCTTTCACCTGCCCAAGCACCTCGTCCAGCCGGTCAACGGAATACTGAAAGACCCCCGGCATGGAATCCACGGGATTCTTAATCTGCTCCCCTTCTATGACAAATATGGGATAAATCAGATCTTTCGGATGCAGTCTGGTCTCCTGCATCATAGAGCGGATTCTCCCGTCCCTTCTCAATCTTCTGAACCGGTACATGATTTTTCCTTCTTTCCTTTCTCATCGCATGAAATCTCCGCCGCCTGTACATGGACAGGGCATTTCTGCCGATCCCCGTGGCCGTCGCTTCTCTTCGCCCGTAACAACAGACCCGGATCCTCCTTTCATGTCATGCTGCCTCCCTGAAGCGGCTCCCTGCCTGCCCGTCAAAGTTCCTTCCCTCGCACTTCCTCCCTGCACAGACACGATACAACCGCGTCCACACAGGCTTCCTCCGCCACCAGCGGCTGCGTATTCACATAGCGCCGCACTTCCTTTGCGCACCATTCTCCGATGCAGACATAGCGGCTCCCTGTATGCCGGATCCCCTTCTTCTCCAGTCCCCGGAAATAAGCTCTTGCCCCCATGGCGGAGCCAAAAACAATATAGTCCGGTTCCTTGCGGATCACGGCGTCCCTCTTGTTCTCCCGCACCCCCAGCTCATAGAGAGAATACTCCGTATAAGGGATGCCGCGCTCGGAAAATATCTGCGGCAGAATACCGCTTCCCTGTTTTGCGCGGAGGAAAACAGCCGGACGGGCTTCCGTGCTTTCCTGACCTGTTTCCTGTGCAATAACATCTGTAAGCCCCTGTGCCAGGTGTTTCGCGTCATAGACCTTTGGCATATAGTCCGGATAAAGCCCTGCTTCCTTAAACGCTTCCGCCGTGCCGGGACCGATCACCGCGATCTTCTGACCGGACAGCTTCCGCAGATCGCGCTCTTCTCTCCTCATTTTATCTAAAAAAACCTTCACCCCGTTGGGACTGGTAAATACAAGCCAGCCGCAGTCCGAAAAGTCCGGCAGCGATTCCTGTGCGGGCCGGATCTCCATAAAACTCATGTCACAGACATCCGCGCCCTTTTCCAAAAGCGCGGCGGACATCCTGTCTGCAAAGCGGGTCGTTCCGGTCACGCCGACGCTGGTTCCTGCAAGCGGCAGCATACACTGCCTTTCTTTCTCTGTCCTGCCAGACACCACCGGCCCGTCAGAAGTCTCTGCTTCTTTGTCAGACACCACCGGCCCGTCAGAAGCCTCTGGTTCCCTGTCGCCTCCGCCGGCTCCCGCTTCTGCTGCCGTAAGCGAAAGCGCTGCCACCGCGCCGACTACGATCACTGCCGGAGAGGTAAACGCCTGCTGCACCGCTCTTTCGTAAAGTCCGGAGAGAGGCGCGCGCAAAACCCGCTGTCTTGCGGTCGTTCCTTCCATAATAATGGCGCAGGGCGTACCGGGATCCTTTCCGGCTCCAAGCAGTCCCGCCACGATTTCTGCCAGACGATGCATCCCCATCAGGATCACGAGGGTCCCCTTAAGCCGGGCCAGTGTCTGAAAATCCAGCCTGCACGCTTCCTTTCCTTCTGTCTTTGCCGCCGTTCCCGTCACCACCGTCACACTGTCCGAAAGCCCCCTGTGGGTAACCGGAATGCCCGCCGCCGCAGGAACCGCAATGGCCGATGTGATGCCGGGAATGATCTCGCAGCAGATGCCTGCATCGAGCAGGGCCATAAACTCCTCCCCGCCTCTGCCAAACACATAGGGATCGCCGCCCTTTAACCGCACCACGGTTTTTCCCTCCCGCGCCATTTTCGCCAGAAGGGCGTTGATTTCATCCTGCTTCCTGCTGTGACGCCGGTACCGCTTTCCCACATAAATTCTCTCGCATTCCGGCCTTGTCCACTGCAACAATTCCCCGGACACCAGGCTGTCATAGACCACCGCATCACAGCTTTGCAGCGCCTTTACCGCCTTTACCGTCACAAGACCGGCATCGCCGCAGCCGCCGCCTGTCAGATATACTTTTCCGTAACCCAATCCCTGCGTTTCCTCCATCATCCGGGCCACTACAGCCAATCCGTCTGCTTTTTGACCATCTTTGCCGCCCGGCGCGCCATTCTTCCGCCCTCCGCCGCTTCGGCCGCACCGATCAGTCTCACCTTATTTTCCGCGTACATAACGTCCAACAGTATACTGTCCTCCGGGTACGCCATTTCCGATCCATACAGTGTGGCCGCATAGGCCGCTTCCAGACTCCCCACCGACGATGCCTCCAGTTTCTGCACGGCAGAGGGTTCCATCTGCCGCACCATCGATATCTCCAGTCCCCGCGTCAGCGACCTGTACTCCTCCGGCACCGACGATGTTCGCCTGCACCATGCCGCCGCGGGCTCACTGCAATCCGCCGAAAGCTGCGCCAGCGCTTCCCGCTCGATCAGATAACAGAGCTCCGTCTCCACATCCGAAATCTTTTTACAGAGTCTGGCTGTCACGGAGCCCTGTACGGCCTCCACCGCTATGATACCCTGACAGGCCGCAGGCGAAAACAACTCCGGGGACAGGGGATAAAAGTCAAACGTCTCCTCCCGGTCAGAGTCGGTTCCCAGCCGGTCCAGCCCCGCTTTCGCCAGCAGAATACCGTCATAGCGTCCCTCCAGCAGTTTTTTCAGTCTGGTATCCACATTGCCGCGGATCTCCTCACAGACTACATTCTCCCAGACCCTTCCCGCAAGTATCCGCCGCCGTCTGCTTCCGGTTCCGATCCGGAAGACATGCCCGCTGTCCTTTGGCATCTTACGGCTTAACGTCATCCCCTCTTCTATCCGTGCCATCTCATATTTCCCGTAAACACCTACCCCTCCTTCTGCCAAAACAGGAAGCGGTATTCTTCCTCCCCGCGGCACCACGAGCACATCCCGCACATCGGCCCTTGGCAGAACGGCCACGATGGACAGTCCCATGGCAAGACTCATGGGTAAGTCCTTAGCCGAGTGTACCGCAAGATCCACGCGCCCGGAAAGCAGCGCCTGCTCCAGTTCCCGCGAAAAAACACCCTTGTCTCCAATTGCCGGAAGGGGTCTGTCCTGCATCTGATCCCCTTTTGTCTGAAGAATCACAAGCTCCGTCTTCATGCTGCTGTCAATCTCCGCTATCGCTGCCTGCACGAGAGCCGCCTGCCTTAAAGCCAGCCTGCTTCCCCTTGTGCCGATTCTGATTGTGTTCATGTTTCCGATAGTCCACCCTTCACTTCCAATGGCATTACCCCCCCCCCATAAAAATTTCTCATTTAAAAACGGATTCCCGATTAACATTACGCTTCCACCTTCCGCATCCGTATCTAAAGCAAATCATGCAATTCCTCTATCGTTACGCTCTCTCCTTTTTTCGTACGATCCAGACAGTAAGAAAACAGCCTGCCAAACAGCTCTTTTCTGCCGTCCCCCTCCTTTTCCCGCTCCATAACTGCAGGCCGGATCTGACCCATCAGTTCAATTATATCTCCGATTCCATCGGGCATCCCTTCCGCCATCGCGCGCCTCACCCATGACGCCGCAAACGGGCTTTTCCCGTCCGTGGAAATCCCGACGGTGAGAGGACCGTCCTTAATCAGCGCCGGAAAGAAAAAGGTGCATTTTTCCCTGTCGTCCACCACGTTGACAGGAATCCGCCGCGCTTTGCAATAATCTGCAATTTCTCCGTTCAGCGCAGTATCGTCTGTGGCCGCAATCACGAAATCCGCACGATCCAGATCTGCCAGTCCAAACGCCCGCTCCTCAAAGCAAAGAGAGGCCGCCGCACCTTCCTGCAACAGCTTCCCCTGTGTCTTCACACACATCTCTATATCCGGCGCGATCACCGTCAGCGCAGGGCCGAATGCGAGCAGCTTCTCCACTTTTCTGGCCGCCACCTTCCCGCCGCCCACGATCACGCCGCGCTTTCCCTCCAGCTCCATAAAAAAAGGAAAATGTCCCATGAAAACGCTCCCTCTTACATGACCGTATCAGTCAACATCTTCAAAACCGTCTCGAAAGAGCTGCTGTCCAGCCCGTCCCGCAGCAGATACAGCAGCTTTTCCGCCGAACATCCGGCATACCGCTCCTTCCAGTGTGTATCGGCCTCGGTAAACCGGTGAAAAGCCAGCGTCTTACAGAGCTTTTCCAGCTCCTCCTCCAAAATCTCTTCCGCATTCGCAAAGGCCTGCCGCTTGCGCCTGTTATTCTCTCTGGCCAGACTTTTCATATCGTCAAGCGCCACGAGACGGCAATGCGGCAATTCCCCGATTCCGGCATCCAGATCCGGTGGCATGGATAAGTCAAGAAACAGCCGCTCCTTCGGCGAGCGTATGCACGCCCTGACCTCCTCCGCTGTCAACGTGTAATGCGGGCTTGCCGTTACCGATATAATGGCATCCGCCTCCTCCAAAACAGCATAGCGCTCCTGATAATCCACATGCTCCACCTGAGGACTGCCGCTCAGGCAGATCCCGTTGTGCGACCGCACGGTGGCAATCACGCGGACATTTTTCTGGCTGAGCAGATTCTTAAGGATAATACCGCCCATTTGTCCGCTGCTGCCCATCAGAAGCACCGTCTTACAAGCCAGCGGAAGATGCGCCACCTCGTTCGCCGCAAGCGTGGCCACAGAGACTGCCGTTTTAGAGATCATTGTCTCCGTCTTCACCCGTTTGGCGCAGGAAAGCGCCGCCTGAAATGCACTGTTCAGCTCATATCCGGTATATCCGGCCTCCTTGGCAGACATGTATGCGTCCCTCGTCTGTCCGAGAATTTCATCCTCTCCCAGCACCATGGACTCCATGCCGCAGACCACACGAAAAAGATGGCGCAGCGCCTTTCTTCCCTGATATCTTCTGGCCAGCTTCCGGATCTGCCCGCTCCCGCTTCCCGAAATCCGGGCGAGCGCCTCCTCCAGACCCCGGAAGCTGTTTTCCTCCCCCTGCACATAAATCTCCGTGCGGTTACAGGTAGAAAGCAGCACACACTGCCCTGCCCCCGTAACCGCCCGGATTTCCCGCAGGAAATCTTGCGCCTTTTCTTTCGGAACATAAAACTTCTGCCGCTTTTCAGACGCAGCCGTTTTATGACTGATACTGATACACTCCATCTTTTTTAGCATGTGGCTCCGCCGTGCAAATGCATCTTTGCCCCGATGATCTCTTCCTTTCTCGCAAGCAGGTCATCCGCCATGAGCTGTGCCTGCACGTTCTCAAAACCAATCCTGCTTATGGTATCCGCAAAGCGCTCTCCCGTGTTTCCCTGTTCGCGGAACAGCAGAATGGCCTTTTCCAGTACGGAAAGCACTTCCTCCTCATCTAAGAATATCTTATTAAGTTTTAATCCGTGTGCCACTCTCTTGCCCCAGCGTCCGCCGATATAAACGCGGTAGCCGTACGCGCTCTCCTCCGACGCCTTGAACGGGCATTTGCCCACACACCGCCCGCAGTTATTACACTTGTCAGGATCGATCACCAGCTTGCCGTCCACCACCTGCGACGCCTCCACCGGACAGGCAAGAGAAACCTGACAGATCCGGCAGCCCCTGCATTTCTCCAAATCAATCACAGGCACTCTCTGTCCCACGATACCGAAATCGTTCAGATCAGGCTTCACGCAGTTATTCGGGCAGCCGCCCACCGCGATCTTAAACTTGTGCGGCAGTCTCACGGACGCATAGCCATGGAAAAACCGCTCGTGAATCTTGTCGGACAAATCATAGGAATCCAACAGCCCATACTGGCAGGTCGTTCCCTTACACGCCACCACCGGACGCACCTTGGAGCCGGTTCCGCCGGTCTCCAGGCCTTCCTCCGCCAGAAAAGCACGCACATTTTCAATCTGGTCAAAAGGCACGCCCACAATTTCCATAGTCAGGCGGGTCGTCATGACCACATCGCCGTTTCCGAACCGTTCCGCCGCCTCCGCGATCTTTTTATGCTCCGCCGTACTGATTTTGCCGTTTCTCGTAATCACGCGGACGTTAAAATTGTCCGTCCCTTTATTGTGCAGACAGCCAAGCGCCTTCACCCGTGTGATCTCCTCCGCCGGAACCGTCACCACACCGGGTTTCTTCTCCACCTTCACCACGTTGAAGAAGGAAGCGCCCTCCAGTACCTTTGTGTTCGTGTAACCGTATCGTTTCAGCCTGTTCTGCAAAAGATAGGCTCTCTTGCCCTTCGCGCAGACAAGCAGTAGTTTCTCGTCCTTTGCAAGGCCCGGCACCTCGCCCTTAACCTTGAGCAGATCCACATAAGCAGCCCCCGCGATCACAGGACCCATCGGATTCACGTCGATGACGCGGTAGCCTTCGGCAGCCCCCGCCATATATTCCGCAGGCGTAAAGCTGTCCATATCGCCCGTTATTTTATTTAACAGCATATGCACCGCCTGCACAAACGGGTGAATCGCCGTGGAGAATGGCGGCGCATAGGCCAGATCCAGACAGGTCATCTGCTCTAACGTGGCTCCAAAGGTCACCGCCATCACTCCGATGTCCGTCACCTTATCCACCGCGCCCGGCCCCAATACCTGAACGCCCAGCAGCTTGTGGGTAGACGCGTCCGCCACCAGCTTGATCGCAAACCATGCGCTGTCGGGATAATAGTGCGCCTTGTCGTCCGTCACCGCAAGCACACAGACCGGATCATACCCTGCCGCCTTCGCCTGCTCTTCGGAAAGTCCGGTTCTGCCGCCCGAAAGCCCCGGCAGCTTCACCACGCCGGTTCCCAGAACGCCCGGATAAGCCACATCCCTTCCGCCAAGGGCAAGCGCAAGCGTCCGTCCTTCCATGTTGGCGGAGGAACCCATGGGCGACCACTGTCTTTCCCCCGTGAGACGGTTCTTCACCATGGCGCAGTCTCCCGCCGCGTAAATGTCAGCCACGTTGGTCGCCATCCTGTCATCCACCAGAATGGTACCCTTAAACATTTCGATTCCCGTATCCTGTAAAAAGCCTGTGTTCGGCCGGATGCCGATGGAGAGGATCACCACGTCCGCAGGAAGCAGACCCTTGTCCGTCTGCACGCCTTCCGCTCTCACATCCCCCGTCACGCCCTCCAGTTTCGTGGCCGTCATCACCCTGATGCCCTTCTTTTCCAGATGGCGCACCGCGTAATCCGCCATCTCCATGTCAAAGCCCGGCATAATCCGGGGCGCCATATCAATTAAAGTCACCGAAAGCCCCTTTTCCAAAAGGTTCTCCGCCACTTCCAGACCGATAAAACCGCCGCCCACCACCACGGCGCGCTTCACATCGTCACCCGCTATGTAATCCCTCGTCTCAATGGCGTCGTCCGGCGTGCGCATCACGAACACACCCGGCAGATTTACCCCCGGCAGGGGCGGAACCACCGGAGAAGCTCCCACCGCCACGATACAGGCGTCATATGTATAAGTCTCCTCCGCGCCGGTGCGCAGATTCTTCGCCGTCGCCCTCTTTCCGGCGGTGTCAAGCGCCACCACCTCCCGCTGCGGATAAACCATGGCGCCGGTAAGCGAACTGTATTTCTCAGGCGTATTGACAATCAGCTGCTCCTTCTCTCCGATTACCCCGCCTACATAGTAGGGAAGCCCGCATCCTGCGTAAGAAATGTCCTTACCCCTGGTGACAATGGTCACCTCCGCTTCCGGATTTACTCTCTTAAACTTCGCAGCGGCCTTCGTCCCTGCCGCCACACCACCGATTACAAGCAGTCTCATCGTATACCTCCTTCGTGACGCCGTTTGTCTCTTCCTTTTATGCAAACCTGTATACAAACTCCATATTAATGATATGCCAGACTCTTGTTGCTATTATACCTCAGCGGGATTTTCATAGCAAACAAAACTTCACATCCGGCAAAACAAATTCTTCGGCAATCTGCACAAATGTCTGTAAAAACAAATTGAGATATGCCTGCATATTGTTTATAATATAAACAGGTAAAAAAACACGGACAGAAGCAGAAAGGGGGACGCATCTATGTATCATATCATTACAATCGAACGGCGTTATGCCAGCGGGGGACATGAGATCGGGAAAAAACTGGCGGAGGCGCTGGGCTATAAACTGTATGACCGCAATATCCTGTTGGAAGCAGCGCAGAAACTCGACATACCTTTTTATAAGATAGAAGCGCTTGAGGAGAGCAGTTCCGGCAATGTCCTTTTAAACCTTTCCAAGACCCCTCTGGGCGGAACTTCCGGAAACAGGAATCTGCCCCTTGCGGACCAGCTTTTTCTGGAGGAAAAGCGCATCATCGAAAAAGCCGCCGGGGAGGGAAACTGTGTGATTGTGGGGAGAGCCTCCGGCTATATCTTAAGGGAGCGGGAAGACTGCCTGAAAGTATTTGTCTATGCAGACCACGAGAAGCGAATCCAGCGGGCAATCGAGCGGGAAGGCATCAAAAAAGAGGAGGCCGAAGCCGCCCTGAAAAAGAATGACAAGAGAAGAAAGAACTTTTACAATGCGCTCACCACGCACGAGTGGGGCGATCCGAAATGCCACGATCTTTACATAAACGCCGGAACGCTTGGAATCGACCGGTGCGTCAGGCTTTTGATGGAGACTGTGAAGGACTGAACCGGAAGGATATGCAGGAAACGCAGATTGACCGTATGGCGCGTCAATCTGCGTCTTTCTTTCTTCAAAGCGCTGCTTTTGACTTCCTGTCCGCTCTGCCGCCAATCGGGCATTCAGCTTTTCCTGCGTATCTGAATGAGACGCAGCAGATCGTCGTACAGGCCGTCCTGATCCTCCAGATCAATCATCAGCCACCGCTGTCCGTTTCCCTCCTGCGTCTGATGATAAATTTGCTGTAACTGCGCCGTACAATCTGGGAGCATTTCTTCCACAGCCGCCTTTTCCTTTTTGCCGACAACAACCAGAACGGTAAAATACCCTTCTCTTGGATAGACCGTGCATAACGACTTTCCCGCCTTTTTAAACTTAACGTTCCAGCCCCTTTCCCAACTGCATGAACTGTACTCTATTGTTTCACGACATTGAAAGGTGTTCCTGATTTCCGTACAAAACTGCATAAACAGAGGGTTTCTGATATATCCGTCAATTTCCTCTATGGCAGGGCATATATTTTTATCCTGTAAGTCGATCATATTAATCTCCTTTCCGATTGTTCTTTACGGCACCCTGCGCTTTAGACAGGATGACTGCAAACGCAAGCCGTTCGTCCGCTATCCCTTCATAAAACTTAACCTCTGTCATTTCCGTCGCTTCTCCTTAAACAGCGATCCGCCGGGCATCCCGGCTCAGTCACAGCAAAATACGCAATCACCTTGCATACCCGGAAGCGATATGCTATAGTATAAACATAAAAAGGAACAACCTCCCACAAGGGGTTGACCAGTGTAAAGATAGAAATACCACCCTCTCACTCGCCAAAGTTTACAAGGGTGGTTTTTCTTTGCCCATCGCTGGGACTTGAAAAACGTTACTGACTAATCAAAATGATCAAGGTCAGCAATGCGAGAATGAACATTCCGAAAGACATAAGATCTTTGAAATCAAACTTCATCCGCACCACCTCCCATCTATGTAATAGGAGGTCAACGCCTTGCAGTGACACGGTTGTTCCCGTGCTTAAACATTACCATATACCATACAATTTATCAATTATTTTTTAGCATAGTATTGTTTCTCCTCTGCGATTTTGAACCGGACATATATTAGATTACCTTTTGATTACCTCAAAAATACGAAAGCCCGGAACACTTGATTTTACAAGGTTTCCGGACTCCTCTTAAATAGCGAGAGGGGGACTTGAACCCTCGACACTACGGGTATGAACCGTATGCTCTAGCCAGCTGAGCTATCTCGCCATATATGAAATTAGTAGAACCACAGGGAAGCCGTCTCCGGCTTCCCCAATGGGGCCTATAGGGCTCGAACCTATGACCCTCTGCTTGTAAGGCAGATGCT
>CARQVR010000051.1 GCA_949051815.1 uncultured Lachnospiraceae bacterium | reverse complement strand
ACGTCAGCCATTCTCATAGAAGATCAAACAGAATCTGGAATTCCAACATTCAGAATGTGAAATGCAAGGTGAATGGCGCGAGCAAGAAGCTGCACGTGTGCACTCGCTGCCTGAGATCCGGCGCTGTGGAGCGCGCATAATTCCATTTTTGTAAAACATAAGGCATGTAAGAAAGGGCCGGTGTATATCCGGCTCTTTTTGTGCGCCGCAAAATACACGTTTTCTAACATTATCACAAAGCAAAAGCAGACGCTCTCCTACGCCTGCTTAAAGGTCTCATACTCTCTTTTCAGTCTCTCATATTCCCTGTTAATGCGCTGAATGATCTCCGTATCCCCAGCCACGTTGTCAGGGTGGAAAATCTTCGTCAGATCCTTGTACCGCTTTTTGAGTGTCAGCAGATTTCTCACGCCGTGGAAAAAGACACTGGTCTCCGGATAACTGTCATACAGCCCGCGCTCCTCCAGAAATTCCTTCTCCGCCGCAAGTCTGGCCCACTCCTTGTCAAGCCTCCTGCGGTCCATGTCCAGTTTCTGAAACCCGTCCTTTATGATCTCAAGCCGCTCGTCCACAAGCCGGCTGTCCTTCCGGATCCGCTTCTGTTCCGCATTCATCTTCTGGTTCAGGTTCTTCATTTCCTCTTTAAACTGGATTTTTTCCTGCTCAAACTTCTCCCGCTGCTCTGCAAGCTCTGTGGAAGCAGTCATTATTCTGATATTCTCCTTAAAAAGCCATGCCTTTAATTCCTGCATGCCGTCCCCTGTCAATCCCTCATCCAGAAGTATTTCTTCCATCTTCATCACATTCCTCATATCCTTTGACCAGATACCTGCCAAAGCATTTTTCTAACAGTTGCTAACAACAAAAAAAGCTGTAACCGATCAGTAAAAGCAGGATAATTAAAAGAAGCCCAAGAAAACGATTCACCAGAAAAAGCATGATAAGCATACCTGCCGCGACACAAAATGCCACAAATCCAATCATTTTTTTCATGGGCCACCCCTGTTTTATGCTCTTATGATACTATATGCAGCCGCCTCCGGAAGGTGCTATTTATTTTCCTCCGGAAAAGCAATGTCGACAGCCACCTCATCGGCCAGTATCTCCTCCTTGGGGGATGTAAATTTCTCCACGATATCCGGAATCATGTCGAGCACCTTGGTGACCGTATCCTGATTCTTGATATTGACAAGCTTCGTGGTGCCGTTCTTAATCACCAGCACCGCACTGGGCGTCATCTTCGCGGAAAATCCGCCTCCGCCGCCGTTTTTCTTTTCGCCTGCGCTGGCGCCCGCGCCCACGCCGAAACTCACATCTACCAACGGCAGAATGATGGTATCTCCAACTTGTGTGGCGTCGCCCACCACCGTCTTGGTTCCGATTACGGCATTCATACCCTTCATCAGGGACTCAATCACACCGCTAAAATTATTCTCACCCATTTACACTGCCTCCTTTTTTTAACAGACCGTACAGTTTCCTGATATCCTTATTAAAATAAATCCGAACCGCTGTCCGGACAAAAGTGAAAAGCCGCAGCTTTCCCCTGATAAACACACGTCCCTCCAACCGTTTACACACAAAATCCCCGGAAACATTCACCCGCGGACCGAGCATCGGGTACAGTATGCCGCAGACTGCCAGAATCTCTCCGGTAGCTGCGGGATCATCCATGCCGACAATGAGCGCTGCCTCGAACCGGTCCGGTTTCAGGTGCTTAAAAATCGTCAGCAGTTCCTTTTTACACAGGGCGAAGGAGCGCTGAAACGGTTCTCCCTCTATCACAGCTTTGTAATATTGTATCGTATCCGATACAGATTTCATTTTATCACAGATATTTTGTATTGTGTACTGTATATTTTCAAAGATACTCTTAATTTTCGCGAAAATACTGCGGATTATGTCCGGAATCGCACGAATCCTTTCCCACAGGGAAGGCTTTTTATCCGGATTCGCCTCGTTTTCGCCATCCGCCCCGGCGCTGTCTGTCCCTTTATCCGTCTCTGTCTCTTCCGGCTTTCCTCTTTCCCCGCCCTGTTTTTCCGGCTCGCAGCTCTTTGTCTGCGCTCCCGCACCGGCTTTTCTCTCAGGCGCGCTCCCGCTGCTTCCATGTGCCTCTTCCTTCTCCGCCGCCGTTTCGCTGCCTTCTCTTTCTTCCTGATCCGGCAGTTTCTCTGTCTTTCGCCGCCTCTTTTCTTTCCGGCGCTGCGTCTCATCCGGTTTCTCTTTGCCGCGCTTCTCCCGCCCCGGCAGCCCAAAAAGCGTAAATACCATAAGACGTGCCCGCACAGACAGGCTCCCGTTAAAACGTACCAGCACGTTCACAAAATGTAAAAGCCATGTGACCTTCACCGTGACGACGACGGGCGGCTCGCCCTCCCCCTCTTTCCTGACCGCCTCGATCCGGTACCGGAGCGGCACAAAGAGGGCACAGCCAATGCACAAAAGCAGCACACCCAAAATGCACAGAAGCACAATCCCTATGATCTTTAAAATTAACAGCAGTATATGTAGCATTTCGTCTCCAAGTAATCCGGTTTCAGACCGTCCGTCGCAGCAGTCTTTTATTTGCGCTGGGTATTTGCCTTTTGAAAGTTCTCCGGGTCAATCCCCGAAAGATACGTGACAAGCTGCGCATGGCCGGTGGCGGCAAGCGATTCCTGCACGATCCGTTCGATCATGTCAAAAGCTTCCTCCCTGCCGTTTGCCAGTCCGACAATACATCCGGGCGGATTTTCCTTATAGTACCACTGTAAAAGCATCAGGCTGTGATACACCGCAAGCCGGTCCGTCTCCCCGTCGTAGGCGATCACATAAAGCCACGGCTGCTTTTTGTGGCGTTTCAGTTTCTTTATAGCCTTTTCGGGCTTTTTTACAGTATCCCCGATATAGAGATTTTTATAAAAATTCATGCGGATTCCTTATAAAATTAAGCTCCGGGCATTTGCCCCTGCCCTGTTCATTGCTATCGGAAATAGTTTATCACATTTCCCCTGAATAAGACAGGGAAATTTCCCGCGCCGCCTCAGACCGCCTCACATCTGCTTTCTCACTACCACATACTCGTCATCGCGCTGGTAGAACGCGCATGAAAAGCTGCCGCCCCGCAAAAACCGGCTCATATCGTCCTCGTCCAGGTCCACCATACACACATAATACTCGTAATCCTCATCGTACTGATAGTTGCTGCAAGTATCGCAAATACTCATGTTATCCGCCTTTCTGCCGTATTTTTCCGGATCTTTGCCCGAAATATGCCGCCTTTTTTTGTCTCAATTCATTCCGGTTTTTGTGCATTCCGTGTTACTTTTCACACCCGCACCATGCACTTGCTGCATGGTGTCGGAGCCAGCGCCAAAATGCCGGTTTCTGGACATTTTGTGTGCATCATCGTTGCAACTCACACTGAATAATTGTAAATCAGTACGAAATCTGGCGTGGTGTGAATTGTAACCATTCCGTGCCGTTTTATCCATAATACGGCAGAAATGATTGACTTCTCCCCCAGAAGTTTTATACTATAAACCAGAAACGGAGGATTTATTTATGAAAGATGTAGCCCGCATGACACTGGAAGACGGCATGATAATCGGTGAGGACATCTACAGCTACCAGAACGAGCTGATTGTTCCGAAGGACACCGTGGTAGACAAAAAAGTGCTGAAAAAGCTGGAACACCACTCTATCATCTGCGTTACCGTGAAGGAGGAGGTTGACTTCGCCACCACCCACTTTGAGAAGGTGCGCCTGAGCAAAGAATTTCAGACCTTCCAGCTCACCTACAACAACTGTATGCCCATCTACGCCAAGCTGATGAACCGTTTCGCCGAAACCGGCGTCTGGAAAAGCACCAGCCAGCTCAAAGAAATCTATCTGAAGATCGCCGCCTGCGCGAAAACCGGTGAATCACTCCTCGACTTCCTCTACAATATGCTGCCGAGGGAAGATGCCATGACCCACGCCCACTGTCTCAACTCCGCGCTGCTCGCCGGCGTTTTCGGCACCTGGTGGAAATTGTCGCAGGAGGACATGATGCTCTTAGTCCAGTGCGGCTTCTTCTACGATATCGGAAAACTGAAACTCCCGCAGGATCTTCTCTGGAAATCCGAGAAGCTGACCGATCTGGAATACACCAAACTGAAAACCCACACCATGCTCGGGTTTGAACTGTTGAAAGACCAGCCTGAAATCGGCGAAGCCATCATCAAAGCCACGCTCCAGCACCATGAACGCTGCGACGGCTCCGGCTATCCCTCAAAGCTGCGGGGCGACAAAATCAATGTCTTCGCCAAATACATAGCAGTCATAGACGCCTACGAGGCCATGACCTCCGCCCGCACTTACAGACAGCCGCTCAATCCTTTCCAGGTCATTGAAAACTTCGAGCGGGAAGGCTATGAGAAATACGACAAGGCTATCCTGCAGCCGATTCTCTACCACATAGCAGCGACCCAGCTCGGCTTCACGGTGCGCTTAAACAACGACGAGGAAGCGGTGGTTACTACCATCAATAAGGACAATCTGGCAAGGCCGCTCTTAAAACGCGGAAACGGAAGCTTCATCGACCTGTCATCCAACCCGGAGTTAAAAATAACAGCCATATTTTAAAGACTTTTCCTCACTCCGCAAAGCAGGCGTCCAGAATACGCTTCGCAATGGGCACGGCATAGTCACCGCCGCTGCCCGCCCCTTCTATGATGATCGTCACGCACACCTGCGGCTCCTCTGCAGGAGCGAAGCCGGTAAACCATGCGTGGGAGTCTGTCTTGACTTTATTGTATTCCGCAGATCCGGTCTTTCCCGCCGCCGTGTAGGAAAGGCCGGAAAGCTTTGTACCCGTGCCGCTCTTCACCACTTCCTCCATCAGCCCCGTCATAATCTGCGCCTCTTCCTTACTCATAAGCCGCTTATAAGAGTCCGGCGAAAACTGCTTTACCACCGTTTTGTCGCTGGTCTCCACCTTCTCTAAAAGATACGGCTTCATCAACATGCCCTCGTTTGCGATGGCGCAGGTGATCATGTTTAACTGTAACGGCGTCATCTGTGTGGTTCCCTGTCCGATAGCCGCCTGCATCACATCCGCATCCGAAGTATCCGCATCGATGGCCAGCTTACTCTGATTATAGGCAAAGTCTACCTTAAGCTCCCTGTTAAACAAAAGGTCATCTAACGTATCCCCGAATTTCTCCCTGTCAAGCGAAAGACCTATGCTGGCGAAGGCAGAGTTGCACGATTTCGCGAAAGCCTTGGAAAAATCCTCGCTTCCGTGTGCCGTACCGTGGTAACAGTTGATCCGCTCCTCCCCCTGGGTGAACCGGCCGTTACACTGGAATTTAAACTGACTATACGAGTCAATGTTTTCCCTGATATATTCCAGCGCCGTCACAATCTTAAAGGTGGAACCGGGCGGATATAATCCCTGTGTCACCCGGTTTAACAAAACGCTGCTCTCCTTGTCGGCGATCAGCCCGTCCCAGATCGCGTTGATTTCGTTCGGATCAAAGTCCGGTTTCGACACCATGGCAAGAATCCGCCCCGTGGACGGCTCCGACACGATCACGGCCCCGCTGTAGATGCCGAGAGAGTCATAGGCAATCTGCTGCAGATCCACGTCCAGCGTGGTTATCACGCTGTCACCCGGATACTTTTCGCCAGCCACGTCGTTGGCAACCTTCCCCGACAGTCTGGTGTTTGAGTTGATCAGATAATAATTCGCCTGCGCCTCTATGCCGTACTTGCCGTTGGAAGCATAGCCCACCGCGTGGGAAAACATATTGGCGTAGGGATATACCCTGATCTCCTCCCCCTCCTCATCCGTCGCCGTCTCCGCCAGAATCTGGCCGCCTGCCGCGTAAATAGTGCCCCTGCTGTTCTGGGCAACCAGGATTTCCTGTCTGCTGTTATAACTGTTATTCATCAGCGACTGTCTGTGCGTGACCGCATAATGGCATGTATAGCCCATCATCACAAAAAACAGGCCTACAAAGAACCACGTAACTGTCATAATCTGCCGGTTACGCTTCTTCCTCTTCTTCCCTGTCCTGCGGTTCGTCTCCCATTCCCCGCTCTCTCTTCTTTCTGGTTTTTCGTTTTCTGTTCTTGGCACGTCTTTCTCCTTCGTCCCGTCTGATGATATAAAGTCCCTCTATGATAAAGAATATGACTAATGTAGTCAATACCGAACTGCCGCCATAACTGATAAAGGGCAGCGTCACACCCGTCATGGGAATAAACTTGGTTCCCCCGCCGATGGTCAGAAACACCTGAAAAATATAGGTCACACCCAGCCCGAAAGCGATCAGCCTGTAAAACCGGTCCTGCAATTTTAATGCAATGTTCATGCACATGATAAAGCTGCTGATGCAGATCAGAATCAGGCACATGGAAAAGAGAATCCCCAGCTCCTCCGCCACCGCCGAAAAGACAAAATCCGCCTCCACAAGCGGAATCGAAGTGGGATTTCCCCGAAACAGCCCGAGTCCGAACCACCCGCCGCTGCTGATGCCAAACAAAGACTGGGTAATCTGAAACCCCGCGTCGTCGATGCAGCTAAACGGATCCCGCCACGCCTGTACGCGCACCTGCACATGGGAAAACATCTGATAAGCAACGACCGCCGCCCCTGCGCCGCCAGCCGCCCCCAGAAACAGATAGATCCATCTGCCCGTGGCGATAAACACCATAAGCACATACACCACAAAGAAAATCAGTGCGCTTCCCAGATCCTTGGAGGCTGCCAGAATCAGTACATGGGCGCCCGCCAGCACGGCTGTCACAGCGACCCGCAGAAAATCCCTTGTCTCGCTGAATGCGCTTGCCACAAAAAAGACGAAAAGAATCTTCACAAACTCCGAAGGCTGGAACGTGATTCCTGCCAGCGAGTAGGAGATTTTCGAGCCGTAGGTGACCGAGCCGAGAATCAGCACCACTCCCAATGCTGCAATGCCCACCCCCGCATACGCCCACGTCAGGCTCTTTAAAAATTTCAGATTGCGTATAAAGAACGGAACCGCCATGCCGATGATGATGGAGGCCGTCACGATAAAAAACTGCTTGATCGCCCGCTCATAGGACAGTCTTGTCAGAATTACAAAACCGATGCTCAAAAGCATACACATATTGTTGATGATGAGAAGATTGCCTTTCGGATAAATCATGCGAAACAGCATGACCGTCGAAAAAAGCAGGATCTGCTGCAGCACATAAAAAAGCAGATACTCAATCTTCCCCGTCTCAAAGCAGATCACAAGAAAACACGAAAAATGCACCAGAAACATCCAGATGTTCTGGCGGAAATACCCGGCCCTTCGCCGCTCCTCCTCCTGAAACCGGAATACCAGAAAGCACTCCAGCGTATAGCAGGCAATAAACAGTGTTATAAAATATTTAGAAAGCTCTGTGATATACAGCTCCATCATTACCACCTATATTCCATACAGCACAGAAAACGCTGATTTGTATGCATTCTCCCAGTGCGACTTCGCACATTACGCATTACTATTACTCGACACCTCTCTTGCAATGTCCGGTCGTATAGTCAGAAAATGGTACCTTCCCCTCTAAAATCTCTGCGCACTGCGCCCCGTCCTCCATGGTAAAATCATAGCGCAGCGCATCCGCGCCAATCCTTTCCCGCTCCTTTTTCGCCCCGTGCAGGGAGTAAGGCACACAATTATATATGATATTATAACAGTGATCGCAATTTATCTCCACCGGAAATGTACTCCCCAGACGATCCTTTAGCATAAACGGCCGCTTTTTTCCCTCTCCCGCGCTGCATATCCCCGCAGTTTTTCGCAGGCAGTTCGCCGTAATCATCATAGGAATCCGGCTGTAAGCAATCAGGCTTGCGCGCTTCCCGTGCGCCCCCGCCCTGCGGACAAGGTGGGCCGCCTCCCCCGCGTTCAGTTCATAGGGCAGCGTAATCTCCGCCGTGAAATCCTGAAAAAACCGCAGCGCCTCCGCATTAAAACAGTATAGTCCCGCATCCGGTACCATCCCGTAAGCCGCCGGACCATTCCCTCTGTCTTTAGAAACTATCTGCGCCCATGCCAGTCCCTCCAGACTGCGGACCAGAAAACCCTTCACAAAAGCCCCGGCCTGCCTTAACGTCTCCTCCAGCCGCCGCAGATAACCCTCGTCCCTCTCCCGCAGAATATAGGGTAGCGCCACATAAAAATCCGGTCTTTTTCCCGCATCCGACCTCTTTGCGTATTCTTCCGCAAGCCCCCTGATCTCCTCAAACGAATCCAGAAACAGGCCGCTCTCCACATAAATCCGTCTGCACCCGCCCCACTTAAGAACGGCACGCAGTTGTCCGCAGTCGCTGACCGTCACGTCGACAGCCTGCATTTGTGCCGGTTTTTTCAGATCCGGCCGTTTGTCCTCCGGCTGCTCTGCCATAGTCCATATCGGTTCATCCCGTCTGCTGGACTGACTTGGTCGGTCGATCTCTTTCTTCCCATCAGACCCTCTCTCAAGGGCAGAAACCGCCTCCTGATCCGTGATCCCGCCGCTCTCCGTCATGGCCGCCTCAAACGCTGCCCCACGGCTTTCTGCCGCCACCGCCTCAAACGCCGTCCTCCGGCTCTCTGCCGCCACCGCCTCAAGCGCTGTCCTCCGGCTCTTTGTCACGGCACGCTCAAAAGCCTCCACAGCCGACCGCCGCAGCTCGTTTAACCCCCGGACCGGAACAAAACACGCCCCTTCCATGGAAATCTCACAGTCTTTCACCGTCAGAAGGCTGTCCCCAGTCTTGCAGAGCCGTTTTTTTACTTCCTCTGCAGAAAGAGGCGCATTTTTCGCATATTGGACAGTCTCGCCTGTCACCGCAGCCGCAAGACGCGCCGTCTTTGCCGGACTTTTCCGGATATCATCAGGCAGATCCGGCTTCTCCGGACTTTTCCGGATATCATCAGGCAGATCCGGCTTCTCCGGCAGACTGCCTCCCGCTCCGACCGCCGCTTCAACGTGCAGCCGCAAGGGTTCCCCCACTTTCACCGACGCCTTCATCCGCACCGGCATTTTCTCCGGCTCTCTGATATACGTTTCCCGTATTTCCGAAAGCAGCGTCTCGTCGCCACTCTCATATCCGGGCTTTTCCAGCGTAATCATTTCTTTTCCGTTATGCCGCTCATAGTACCCTGTCTGAATCTCGCTGCGGATATAGAGACGGCGGAGCATGTCCATGTCTTCCTGCTCCACCCGGTAACCGGCCGCTCCCTCTCTGTAATAGAGATCGATATACTTACGGTACACCGCCGTCACGCCTGCCGCGTACTCGGGCCGTTTCATCCGTCCCTCGATCTTAAAGGAGTCGATTCCCGACTCCAGAAGCGCAGGCAGATACGCAAGCGTGCACATATCTTTCAGGCTTAAAGGATAGCCGCTCCCGGAAAGCTTCTTTTTTCCGTCGTAAATCTCATAGGGCAGTCTGCATGGCTGGGCGCACCGACCCCGGTTTCCGCTCCGGCCGCCCAAAATACTGCTGAACAGACACTGTCCCGAATAGGAATAGCACATGGCGCCGTGGATAAAGCATTCCACCTCCACGCCCGCTTCCTCCCGGATTTTTCCCACCTCTTCCAGAGAAAGCTCTCTGGCCGGAACGATGCGGACTGCACCCTGTTCCTTTAAAAGCGACGCGCCCCGCACCCCTGTTACCGTCATCTGGGTGCTCACATGCAGAGGCAGTCCGGGAAAATGCTCCCTGATATAACAAAAGACCCCGAAGTCCTGCACGATCACGCCGTCAAGTCCCGCCTCATAAAAGGGCGCCAGATACTCGTACAAAGACGCCAGCTCCCGCTCCTTTAAGAGCGTATTTACCGTCAGATAAATCTTTTTTCCGTAAAAATGGGCAGACCGGAGCGCGCGGATCATCTCCTCTGTCGTGAAATTATCCGCGTACGCCCGGGCGCTGAACTGCTGACCGCCCAGATATACCGCATCCGCACCGGCGTTCAGCGCGCCTGTAAATGCCTCGTAGCTCCCCGCCGGAGCAAGCAGCTCCACATGATCTCCCATATCGTCTCTCCGCTTCTTGTGCCGCAATTTCCTGTCGAGTAAAAAGAGCAGACCAAGAGATCTGCTCCATACGTTAGCGTCTGTTATATTATTTCCCTTTTCGTTCCTTTAGCTCTGTCTCCATACGTACAATCTGTTTCGCATTCTCGTTCGCTTCCTGCTGGAGAGTCTTAACATTTTTCTCGGTATTTTCCAGTTTCATCTGCGCTGCGATCAGATCATGTTTCAGCGCGTACACTTCGTCGTTCTTGCTCTTTAAATCCTCTTCCAAAATACCGATCTGCTTCTTTGCCTTAAAATAGTCGTCCGCGATATTGAGCTGCAAAAGCACGTTCTGCGTATCCATCGGCTGCCGTCTGAAACTGTCAATCTTGTTGTACTCGGCTATTTTATTATTTATGTAGGACGCCACCTTCTGCAGGTACTCCTCACTCTCATAACCGCTCAGGGTGAAAACCTTACCGGCGATAATTACTTCTGTATCTGTTTTTGTTGACATAGGAGCGCCCCTCCATCGCTGAACCTACACTATCATTCCCATTATAGCTGTCTTAATGCGGAATTTCAAGTCCCACTTTCACAGATATGTAATATTTCCGTAACATTTATACCATATGTCACACAAAAGGAGGGTTACTGTGCTCCCGTAAACAGCATATAAGGACTGCACGCTGCATCCCTGTCATAGGCAAGCGCAAGGGCAAACGGATTGTGAAGCTGAGGAAATTCCCAGTTTTCCCTGCCGTAAAAAGTTTCCGGATCATACTGCGCCTCCTCAATTTTCGCATTCGTGTCCGCGACGGCCGCCAGATAAGGAACCCGGTTCATCACCTCACGGCTGCTCAGATCATCCACCGAGCTGCCAGCATATACATGCAGGGGTTCCACGCCGATAAATTCTACCAGCATATTGTCACAGAGCCGGTAAGCCACAGAGCACAACAGCCGCTCATTCTGCCTGTAAAGCAAAAAGGAATAACAGTAAAGGTTCTCCCCGTTATCCATATCATAACGTTTAAACGCGAAGCAATGTGCGGCTTCTCCACAGTAAAGGGCCGCGCTTTTTTCGATGCTTTCCCTTGCCGCCTCCCATTTACCGTCAAAAAAATCTCCCTCCGGATTGGCGTCCACACGGCAAAAAATGTGAATCCTGTCTGCCTGAAAGGCAAACTGTCCCAAATCTTTACCGGTTTTTGGCCACATCACGTCTAACCCGGCACAGGCGTCGAACTGCATACTGCCGTAATACCAGTCAATGGGCTTGGCGGTCACAAACCGGGTGGGACATTTTTCCCCGGAAGGCAACCTGCAATAGGAAAGGCCGAATCCCTCCTCATCCCGACGGCGGTAAACGCTGTAATCCTTGTGCGGAATTACAATTTCTTTTCCCGGAAGCAGCACGTTTTCCTGCAGTTTTGGATTTTCCGCTATCAGATGAGAAAGGCACCCGCCGTCTCCGTAAAATTTTTTCGCGATGCGCCAGAGACTGTCTCCCGGTTCCACGACATAGGTCACGTCCTCCTTCGGGCCAAATCCCAGATGGATCGCATCGTCAGACGCCTCCCCGATGTAAGACTGCGCGAAACAGACGCCATCCCTGTCCTCCCTCTTCTTCTGCCCGGAAAGATACGCCGGAAAATCCGCCGCTTCACTGATAGAAAGCTTATTCACACCGCTCTGCCTGTAGTCCTGAGACACGTTTTCTTTCACATAATAGCTGTTTTCTATCTTACCTTTGTCGGGATGCACGGTATTGCAGGCAACGCCGTATATGGGCGGACAAAAGGTTAAGGATTCCTGATTGACGGTGACCGGTCCTTCATTCAGACAGGTGTCCACTTTTCCGCCGTTGGATGCGCAGATGCCCGCACTCACCAGCGTTTCCGCATGATCCCGTTCCACCTGATCTATGTGCACTTTCCCGCTGTTTAAGCATCTGTATATCCCGCCCTGGTTTGCCCCCGCGATACCGCCCGCAAGCTCCACGGAAGTCACATCCCCCGTATTGTGCGAGTCTTCAATGCTTCCATCCTCTTTCACCCGTCCGGCAATGCCGCCGGCGGCGAAATCATGCACATAAAAGGTTTCGGAGATCGCGCCGAGCGTCACCGTCCCCTCGTTGACACAATTTTGAATCTTCCCCTCATTGGTACTGCAAATCCCGCCTGCAAAGATGGCGTGTCTGGTCGCTGTGTACGCAGACGCTTTTGTCTTTTGACCGGTTCCCGCCGCCACGGTTCCCGTAAATTTACAAGCGCGCATCTGTCCGAAATTGACCGCTGCGATACCGCCCGCATCCCACGCGCCCACAACCTTCGCCTGCACCTCGCAGTTTTCGATCAGTCCATAGTTGGCATAACAGAGCGCGGCTGCGGGAATCACGTCCGTTTTGCCGTTCCCGTCCTCAAACGCACAGTCCTCATACGTGGTTTGAAACAGGCTGTTTCGGATCGTGAGATCCGTAACCTTTGCATTCTCCTCCAGCACCGTAAAAAGAAAACACAGCCAGCCCCCGTTTACGGAATAATATCCCTCCAGGGTATGACCGTTTCCGTCCAGATGGCCGCTGTATCTGATAATCGGCGCATAACCGTTTTTCGGAGGCGTATCCGCCCAGTTCTCCCATCCGCCTGTATCGTTCAATACAAGATCCGCCGCCAGGCGGACATTGACGGCCGGGTTTTCCTCTATGGCCGTAACATGGAACCAGCGAAAGTCCTCCTCCGTGCGCAGCAGATAATAGCCGTCCGCATCCTGCTCCGGCGTCTGCCTCTCCTGCTCTCCCGCTCCTGCGGCATCGGACGTAAGCCCTGTCGTCTCCTCCCTCTCCGGCGACAGCGCTCCTTTCCGCGTCTGATATCCGAAAGCCAGAGAAAGAACCACACACAACAGACCGGAAACGACGCCTGCCTGCGCCATACCTTTCCCTGAAAACCGCCTTTTCATGTCGGAATCTCCAATCCAAAATGCCGGTAGGCAAGGTCCGTGACCACTCTTCCTCTCGGCGTGCGGTTCAAAAACCCGTTCTGGATCAGATACGGCTCGTACACGTCCTCGATCGTCCCGGCATCCTCCCCGATCGCCGCCGCCAGCGTATCAAGCCCCACCGGACCGCCCTTAAACTTCTCCATCATAGTCATCAGTATGTTCCTGTCCACATGATCCAGTCCCATTTTGTCCACATCCATCAGATCAAGCGCTACCTTCGCCACCTCTTCCGTGATAGCGCCGTCATATTTCACCTGCGCGAAATCCCGCACCCGTTTCAGGATGCGGTTGGCAAGACGCGGCGTTCCCCTGCTCCTTCTTGCCAGCTCCACAGCGCCCTTCTCGTCGATCTCCACCCCAAGTTTTTTCGCCGACTGTCTGATAATGACCGTAAGTTCCTTTACGGTATAAAACTCCAGCCTGTGAATCATGCCGAAACGGTCTCTGAGCGGCGCCGTCAAAAGTCCCGCTCTGGTGGTAGCCCCCACCAGCGTAAAACGGGGCAGATCCAGACGAATGGAGCGGGCCGTCGGGCCTTTGCCGATCATAATATCAATGGCATAATCCTCCATGGCCGGATATAAAACCTCCTCCACCTGCCGGTTTAATCTGTGTATTTCATCCACAAAGAGCAGGTCCCCCTCCTGCAGATTGTTGAGAATCGCGGCCATCTCCCCCGGTTTCTCAATGGCGGGGCCGCTGGTAACCTTCATATGCACACCCATTTCATTGGCGATAATACCGGCAAGGGTAGTCTTTCCAAGCCCGGGAGGCCCGTAAAACAGCACATGATCCAGCGCGTCTCCCCGCTGCTTCGCCGCCTCGATGTACACCCTGAGATTGTCCTTCACTTTTTCTTGACCAATATAGTCAGTCAGACTCTGCGGGCGCAGGGAACCTTCTATTTTTATATCTTCCTCTATCAGGTTTGTCTCAATCGTTCTGTTTGGCATAATTACCTCCATGTCAAAGCAGGCGCTTCCGGCCTGTTTTTCCATACCTTACCTACGCTCCCAATAATAGCATTTTCCCTCCCGCTTCGCAAGATGCACACGGCTTCCATCCCCCTGTCCGGCATGTGCCGCTTTTTAGATATACTCTGCATCGGGCTGCGCGGCCATTCGATTTTTTCGCCCTTGCCAAGCGTCCCGATTCATTATAAGATAATATCGTGGACAGATTCCTATGGAAGCCGTCCGCCAATCTAAAAACAACGTGTATTAAATTGGGGTGATTTTTTTGCAGGCAAAAATAATTTTACGCGGAAAGCTCATGGAAAAACTGCGTGAGGCATTGGTTGCGGTTCTGCCGATCATTGTCATTGTGCTTCTTTTGTGTTTTTCCGTGGCTCCCATCTCTCCAAGCATTCTCCTGTGCTTTCTGATCGGCGCCGTACTGCTGATACTTGGTATGATGTTCTTTACGCTCGGCGCGGAGCTTGCCATGTCCCCCATGGGAGAAAAAGTCGGGACCTGCATGACCAAGAGCAAAAAACTCAGCGTTATCGTTTCCCTCTCGTTTCTTCTCGGTTTTATCATCACCGTATCTGAGCCTGACCTGCAGGTGCTTGCCGGACAGGTGCCCTCCATCCCGAACGCTATTCTGATCGGCGCGGTGGCCGGTGGCGTGGCGTTTTTTCTTGTCATTGCCCTGCTTCGTATGCTGTTTCGCATTCCCCTGCCGCCCCTGCTTATCTTCTTTTATATATTAGTCTTTGTGCTGGCGCTTTTCGTGCCGGATGATTTTTTAAGCGTAGCCTTTGATTCCGGCGGCGTGACCACCGGCCCTATGACAGTGCCCTTTATCATGGCGCTCGGCGTGGGCGTCGCAGCCATCCGTAACGACCGCCATGCCGCGGACGACAGCTTCGGTCTGGTGGCCCTGTGCTCTATCGGCCCCATCGTGTCCGTCCTGATCCTCGGTATGATCTACCATCCCGGAGAGAGCAGCTATGTGCCGCCGGTCATTCCCTCGGTAGAAACCTCCGTCGAGCTGTGGACGCTGTTCCATCGGGGATTTCCCACTTACATAGCGGAGATCGCAGTCTCCCTTTTCCCGATTGTACTCTTTTTCGGGCTGTTTCAGCTTGCGGTGCTCAGACTTTCCAAACGTACCTTATCCAAAATGGTGATCGGCCTGGCCTACACCTATATCGGACTGGTTTTGTTTATGACCGGCGTAAATGTCGGCTTTATGCCCGCCGGAAACTATCTGGGACAGATACTTGGCTCTTCCTCCAATCCATGGTTCCTCATTCCCATCGCCATGGTTATGGGCTTCTTTATCGTAAAGGCTGAACCTGCCGTCTATGTATTAAACAAACAGGTGGAAGAAATTACCGACGGCGCCATTTCTGCGGCCTCCATGGGGACCTGTCTCTCCGTGGGCGTGGCCATATCGCTCGGCATTGCCATGCTGCGCGTGCTGACGGGCATCTCCGTCATGTGGTTTCTGATTCCCGGCTATGCTTTCGCCCTCGGCATTTCCTTCTTTGTGCCAAAAATTTATACTGCCATTGCCTTCGACTCCGGCGGTGTGGCCTCCGGCCCCATGACCGCGGCCTTTCTGCTTCCGCTGGCGCAGGGAGCATGCGGCGCCGTCGGCGGCAGCATCGTAACGGACGCTTTCGGCATTGTGGCGATGGTTGCCATGACGCCGCTCATCACCATACAGCTGCTCGGTCTTCTCTCCCAGTGCCAGAAAGCGACCGGGAGAAAGAAACGCCGTCTTGCCGGACAGCTTGCCGGTCTCGTTCCGACTTCTGCATCTGAGGCGGAAGATGTTATTATTGAACTCTGATCCGGTACCAGACGCATAGCCCGCAAAAATAAACGGAGGATATCCATGAGTGAACTATATATGATGACAGCCATCATCACCAGAGACCGCACGAAGGAATTTGCTGCGTTTTATGACAGGTACAATGTCCCTGTCAATTTCATCACGCTTGGAAACGGAACAGCCACCAATGAACTGATGGACTATTTCGGTCTGGACGGCACGGAAAAGGCCGTCATTTTCTCCGTCGTCACACGTGGCACATGGAAAAAGTTAAAATCCGGTCTGGAGCGTGAAATGCGCATCGACATTCCCGGCACGGGCGTCGCATTCATCATCCCGTTAGCCAGCATCGGCGGACTCAGGCAGCTCCGTTTCCTGACGGGAGAAGAAACCTTTGAAAATGGGGAGGAAACAGTTTTGAAGGACACCAAATACGAACTTTTAATCATCATCGCCAATCAGGGTTACACCGAAATGATCATGGATGCCGCCAGAAAAATGCAGGCCGGCGGCGGAACGGTCATCCATGCCAAAGGCACCGGCATGGAGAGCGCCGACAAATTCTTAGGCGTCACACTCGCCTCCGAGAAAGAGCTCATCTTCATCGTGGTAAAAAAAGAGCAGAAAAACGCCATCATGCGCGCTGTTATGGAGGAGGCCGGACTTACCACCAAAGCAAAATCCGTGGTATTCTCCCTGCCTGTGACGGAAACCGCCGGTATGCGCCTGCTGGAAGAATATGCGCAGGAAGATGCCGACGAGGAAGCGGCTACCTCCGCTCAGAGTTAGCATACTGATACAGCCGGTAGTATTTTCCGCGCAGCTCCAGAAGCTCCTGATGTGTGCCCTGTTCCCTGATTGTTCCGTGGGAAAGCACAATGATCCTGTCCGCATTCTGAATCGTGGACAGTCTGTGCGCCACGATCAGCATGGTTCCGATACTCTGCATCTTTTCCAGTGAATTTTGGATCAGAAGCTCTGTTTCCGTGTCTATATTCGCTGTGGCTTCGTCCAGAATCATCACTGCCGGTCTGTGCACAATGGTTCTGGCAAAAGATAAAAGCTGTCTCTGTCCTGTAGAGAAATTGTTTCCTCTCTCCCGCACTTCCTCATCCAGCCCCTTTTCCAGTCTGTCAATGAAATGATCCGCATTCACATAGCGGCACGCCTCCCGGATCTCTTCGTCGGAAATATGCGCCGCACGCAGCGCAATATTGCTGCGGATCGTCCCGGAAAACAAAAACACATCCTGTAACATCTGCCCGAAATGCCTGCGCAAAGAAGCAATCCTGATTTTGCGTATGTCGATCCCGTCTATGAGGATTTCTCCCTTCTGAAACTCATAATTTCTGCACAACAGCGACAAAATCGTGGTTTTTCCAGAGCCTGTGGAACCGACGAAAGCCACCGTCTCCTTCGGATTTACGTGGAAGGAAACGCCTTTTAGCACCCATTCCCCCTCCACATAGGAAAACCACACGTCCCGGAACTCGATCTCCCCTCTCATCGTCTCAAGCTCCACCGCATCCGGCTCATCCCGGATCAGCGGTTCCAGATCCATGACCGTAAAAACTTTTTCGGCGGAAGCCAATGCTGACTGCAGCCAGTTAAACTGCTCCGCCAGACTCTGGATCGGGTTATAAAACTTGGAAATATACATATAAAAGGACACCAGCATACCGCTTGTGATCACCTGTCCCATAAAAACCTGATTTTTCAGATATCCCCTGCCGCCCAGATACAAAAGACAGAGAATGGAGCTGACATACAGCATATACACCAGCGGACGGAAAATACCAAACACCAGTATCTGCTCCTGCTTCGCCCGGCCCAGCGCATTGCTCTTTTCCCGAAACTCCTGAAACTTTGCCTCCTCCCGGTTGAAGATCTGGGTAATCTTTATGCCGGACAGATTCTCAGACAGGTAAGTATTGATCTCTGTGGTGCAGTCCTTTACTTTCCGGTAGGCCCTTCTGGAAAATTTGCGGAAAATCACCGTAAACAGCACGATAAAAGGCACGAAACAGAGAATCATCAGCGTCAGCTCATAGCTCAGGACAAGCATTGCCGCAAACACGCCGATAATCACAAATATATTTTTTACGAAATTCACCAGCAGATTGGTAAACATCATGGAAATCGCATTGGTGTCGTTGGTCACACGGGTCACGAGCTTTCCAACGGGAATCGCGTTAAGCTGCTCATGGGAAAGGCTCTCTATTTTCACAAAGAGGTCTTCTCTCATAACGGAAATGATCCTCTGCCCCGTCTTTTGCAGCAGCACCGCCTGTATGTACGCACAAACCATGGAAACGAGCAGAATGCTCACATAGACTGCCACCGTCCGGTAGATTTGCGGCATCCGGAACTCTCCCGCGACCAGCTCCTCAATCCGCCCGATCATAAAAGGAGCAATCACGTCATAGGCAATGGTAAACAGCATGACTACGCCCACCAGAAGAAACTGCGGCAGGTACGGTCTGGCATAATGCATCAGCCGTTTTATGATCTCCCCGTCCTCCATCTGTCTTTCAAATCCCATGGTCTGTTTTTTGTCTTTCGCAAAAAAATATACGGTTAAAAGCGCAGCGGCGAACGTCCCCACAATCGCACCCACCACGATCAGCGGATAATATTCATACATCGTCCTCACCTCCCGCTTCCTCCTCCATACGCTGCAGATCGACCATGCTGCGATAGTCCGCACAGTTCTCGTACAGACTGGCATGATTGCCCACCGCGCGGATATGGCCTTCGTCTATAAAGATAATTTTATCCATATGTTCCACCGTGGAAATGCGGTGCGCGATCAGTATGGTTGTCCGCCCTTTCCTCTCCTCCAGCAGATTTTTCAGGATAATCTTTTCGGTCTTCATGTCCACCGCCGAAACGGAGTCGTCCAGAATCAGAACGGCAGCCTGCTTTAAAAGCGCACGGGCGATGGAAATTCTCTGCTTTTGTCCGCCGGAGACAGTCACGCCCCGCTCCCCGAGAACGGTCCGGTAGCCTGCCGTGAAACCTTTGATATCGTCATGCACGTCAGAAAGCATCGCAGCCCGCTCCACCAGCGCGCCGTCAGTTTCATCAATCGCAAAGGAAATATTATTTTCTATGGTGTCGGAAAAGAGAAAATTATCCTGCGGCACATAGGAGCACCCCTCCCGCACCGAGCGGATGGAAACCGTGTTCACATCATGCCCGTCGATAAAGAGCGTCCCGTCCGGCACATTGTAGGTGCGCAGAATCAGATCCACCAGAATGGTCTTGCCCGAGCCGGTTCTGCCCACCACGCCTACGCTCTCCCCCGCGTGAATGAGAAAAGAGACATCCGAAAGCGCATCCGTTTCCCCGTCAGGATAACGGAAGGAAAGATGCCGGAACTCGATCTCCCCCTTCATATCAGTCAGATCTGTCACATCCGCCCTGTCTTTTACCGTGATCTTCGCATCCAGAAGCCCACTGACACGATTTAAAGACGCCTTTCCTCTGGAGGTCTTCTCGATCAGCATGGACACCGCCATAACCGGCCAGATGATCGAATTAAAGTAAACGATATATTCCACAAGCTGCCCCGCGTTAAACCGGCCTTCATAAACCAGATAACCGCCGTAGCCAAGAATCACACAGATCACCGACTCCACAAGAAGAATTGTCAGAATATCGAGCAGCGTAGAAATCCGCGTATAGGCTACATTTATGTCCTCGTTTTCCCGATTCAGTTTTTGAAACTCTTTCAGTTCCAGAAGCTCTTTCACAAACGCCTTGATCACCGCGATGCCCGAAAAATTTTCCTGTGAAAAGTCAGAAAGCCTGGAAAAAGCCTCCTGACGGATCTCCCACTTCGCCTTCATCGACTTAAACATGACCGTCCCGATCAGAAACAACAGCAGCATCGGAATCATGGAAAGCCCCGTCAGTCCTCTGTCCATATTCCACATTTTAATGAAAGCAAGCACCCCGAGAAACAACGCGTCACAAAACATAAGCACGCCGTCGCCAAAGCACTCCTGTATGGTGTCCAGGTCGTTGGTAAACAGGCTCATCAGATTTCCGACCTTATTTACCTGAAAATAATCCTGCGACAGCTCTTTACAGTGGTCAAACATGCGGTTTCGCAGATCGGTTTCCACACGGACCGCAGCCCCGTAAAAGCTGACGCGCCACAAAAAACGCCCCACCACCATGACCAGAATTACCACAATAGCCCGCAGACACACATCATTTAGCAGCACATCCATCGTAAAAGGCACAAGCGTCCCGCCCGCTTCCACCAGACCGCCGTTCATACCGTTTACCACAATACGGTAAAGCTCCGGCAGAATCAGTTGAAAATAGTCCACTAAAATAAGCGCCGCAATGCCCACCAGCAAAAGCGGCCCGTGTTTGATATAATAACGGTTAATGTATTTTCCGAAAATCACTGTGTATTCCTCCAATGCGTGCAGCCCACGCCCATTCGCAAAACCGCCCTGGCCAAACTGTTAGAACATATGTTTCAGCGCAAGCTTTAAGATCGTCTCCGATGTGACGTCCTCCGAAACCTCCACTTTTTTCACTGCAGCCGTCGCGTCGGAAGCGGAGTATCCAAGCGCCACCAGCGCCTCTATCGCCTCCCGCTTCATCAGATTGTCGCCGCCTGCACCGGCGTTTGTTCCCGCTGCGCCGCCAGAATCGCCAAGCCCCTTTAACGTGTCCTCCAGCGATATTTTATCACGAAGCTCCAAAATCACCCGTTCCGCCGTCTTCGCACCGATTCCCGGCGCCTTGGCAATGGCCTTCGCATCCCCCGCCATCACCGCAAAGCGCAGCGCGTCCGCACTCATCACCGAGAGAATCGCCAGCCCGCCCTTGGGGCCGATCCCGTTAACCGCAATCAGCTTCTTAAAAATTTCCAGATCATCCCTTGTCAGAAAGCCGAAAAGCGAAAACGCATCCTCTCTGACAAGCGTATAGGTGTATATTTTCACTTCGTTTCCCACGCCCGGCAGAAGCTCCGCCGTGGCGGTGGAAACCCTGATATTGTAGCCGATTCCTCCGGCCTCTACAACTACCGCGTCCTCCGCGGTTTCTTCAAGCGTTCCTTTTATGTATGCGTACATGAATTTATTTCCCTTCTATAACCTGGTCATGGTTCCTCCTGTTCAGAACCTGGTGTCTGATAAACTGCTTGTCCCGTTCAGGCATCCCCTCCTCATCATCACGATACCGCTCTGCTCTCATGTACAGATCATATTTCTCCCGCAATGACACAATCTTCGACATCATAGGGGTAGCATGGTGCGCGTCAATAGCCGCCTGATCCCGCCAACTGTCTATCAGAAGCACTGTTTCCGGATCCTGCATGGGGAAGAAATACTCATATTTTAAGTTTCCGTCCTCTTCGCGGATCGCCGCCGCAGTTCCGCTTTCCTCCATCTCCTGCGCAAATTTACGCGCGTTTCCGTCTTTGCCCGTATAATACAGGTTCACTGTAATACTCATTTTCTCTGTTCTCCTTCTCTCTCAATTTGCCGCAGATACGGCAAAAGCGTCATCCCCACGAATCCGATCAGGGCCCCCGTCACCGTGCCGGCCACGATCAAAAAGGGGGCATAGTAAGCGACTGCCAGCGTCTCCACCACCGCAGCCGCCACCAGAAGCTGCCCCACATTGTGAAACACGCCGCCAAGTACACTCACACCCACCATGGAAAAGCACTTCGCTCTCCTGCCCGCGAACATGGCCAAAAAGCTGAAAACTGCGCCCGCAAGGGCATACAAAATGGTATAGAGATTGCTGAACAGAAAGCCGGACAGGACAATCCGCAGCCCGTTCACCAGAAGCGCCTCCCGCTCTCCTCCCGTGCATATTCTCACAGACCGTATCCCGCGCTTTTCCCCGACAGCCCCGGAGACTCCCAAAGCCCCGCCCGTCTCATCATACAATAACAGCAGTACAATCAGATTAGGCAGTCCCGGTTTGATTCCAGGTATGCCGAAAGAAAACGGAATCAGGGCTTCCACATAGGACAGGATCAGCGCCAATGCAAGCAAAAGCCCAAGTTCAGCCGTTCTTCTCATGGCCGCGCCTCCCCTCGTTCCATGCAGGTTTTTCTGACCGTTCCGTCTTCGCCACTCCATCCGGCGTTTCCCCGTCCGCTTTGCCGATTATTTCCACAGCAAGTTTATGAGGCAGGCAGATAATGCTCTCCCCGCCGCCCGTAATAGGTATGTGGTGCACACAGATCTGATCCCGGCAGTCGGCGGCCTCCATCCAGACACGTTCTCCGGATACCGCCAGAAGGTTGTAACCGTTTCCTTCCGAAAGCAGCGGGCTGAAATCACCGCCAGCCTCATACCACTGGCAGGAAACGTCCTCCCCCGAATAAAGGAGCAGACAGTAACGCACCGTCCCGCTGTTTTCCCCTGCCCTGTCCTGCACCCGTAACTGTGACAAAGACACATCCGCAACCACCTGTCCGTCACAGGATATCCGCAGGGTCTGTCCGTCCTTTCGGAAAAAAACAGACCACACCATACTTCCCAACGCCAGAATCAGAAAAAAGGCAATCAGACATACGTCTGCCCGACGGATCCGGCCCCCGTCTTTTCTGTTAGTTTCTTTCACCAATTCAAACATACTGATATCTTACCACAACCGAACATATGTTTCAAGTCCTTCCTGTATACGAAAAAGAGTTCCCATTTAAAATCATTCCTTTTTCCGTAGGCACCAATTCACCCCACCCACATAAGATAAACCATAACTAACATTTGGAGGGCACTAAAAATGAGTGATCTTACAGCAACTCACTGTGGATGCAACAATACCTGCGCTACTAACAACGGATGTGGTTCCTGGATCTGGATTCTGATCCTCTTATCCTGCTGTGGTAACAATGGCGACAACTGTGGTTGTGGAGGCGGCTTCTTCGGCGGCAACAGCCTCTTTGGCGGCGACAATAACTGCTGTTCCTGGATCTGGATTCTGATCCTCTTATCCTGCTGCTGCAACAACTAGAACGTGCAGCGCGATTAACCATCATCATGCGTGACAGTCCGGCCCGCGGGCCGGGCTGCTTGCGCCACATCTGTCAAACACATCCGGAAAATAGGCTCCGGCTCTGACAGGAGCCTATTTTTCTCTCATGTGTCATATACTATAGAGAAAAACCGGGCATCAGAAAGGCATATCTTATGACAGATAAAAAAGACGATGCGTCAAATGTTATGGCATTCGATGCCTTATATACCACCAACCAGATCCAGAAGCTCAAGGTTCTTCTCCCCTACATAGAACCTTCCATGCAAAAGCATCTGGCTGTGTACATCAAATATATGGAACTGCAATACACCATTCAATTCACAAAAAAACACACTGCCACGCTTTGCGGATGCGGGCTTTCCCAACCGGAAAAGCCCGATCTGAAAAAGCTCTGCAAAGAGCTTTGCCTCTACTCAACCCCGGAGGAGATCCGGCAGTTAGAGCAGATACAGAACATGTTACAGACGCTGGAAACGGTACAGGAAATGTCCCAGACCATGAGCGCCATGCAGGAAATTTTCCCGGACATGAACATGGAATCCCTGTTTGAAAATCCGCTGTCCGGGACAGTTCCTTCCGGGGATGCTCCTTCCGGAGACGCTGGGGACGGATTTGAAAAACCGGCGTCTTCCGGCTCCCCCATGATGGATATGCTGATGCATATGCTCACCCCCGAGCAAAGAGAAATGTATGAAATGTTTCAGCAGCCGTCGTCCGACGGTGAATCTTAATCTGCTCCGTAATCGCTCAAAAACATACACAAAGTGTCATCGCAGTAAACTGCTCTGATTATAGGAGGTTACCATGAATCATGACTGGATGAACGACCCGGCGCTTGCCGGAATCGACAAGGCAAAACTGGACTTTTTACAGGCTCTCGTCTTTGAGAGCCGTACCCTGAACAAGGATCAGATGCTGCCCTTTCTGATGGCCGTCGCCAGGCGGGGACAGGCGGATCATATCACTTTCTCCAATGAGGAGATTGAGACCATAGTCGCCGTCATCAAAAGAGAATCCTCGCCGGAGGAAGCCGCCGCCATAGATAAAATGATGCGGATGCAATCGAGTAGGAGGAAATTTCTCTAATTGAGAAATTTCCGACCTCTCACACCAC
>CARQVR010000050.1 GCA_949051815.1 uncultured Lachnospiraceae bacterium | reverse complement strand
TGGAGCCCGGACTTTCCTCACCTGCACCCTTTCGTCTGTGCAGCCGCGATCATTTATTCCACTTATCCTGTTTTTTATATGCCAATCCCTTCTATGCGGAGAATGCCCGTATTTTGGGCATTCTCCCGTGTGAGAGTGATTTGCGAAGCAAATCTGATGCTTCTTAACGAAGCAGCCTCTGCTGCTGAGTTTTAGAAGCACTTCTCACACTGCTAAACTTCAAAACAGCTTCCGCCCACGAACTCCCGACACAGGGAGTTTTTCGGCACCTCCTCGCTGCTGATCCCGAGGAAATATTCTAAAAACTTAAGCAGCCTCTTGGCCTCATGATATCCCGGCTCTCCCTTTTGTATACTAAAGAGCAGCGGTTCCGCGTACTGCTTAAGAACGGAGAGCTCGAAAAGCATGGCCGAATTAAACATGGCGTCCGCTTCCTCCTGAAACGGGAAAATATATTTCTCCTCTCCTCTTCTGACCGAAGGCCACATGGAAATGGTCTTGGCAGCGGAAGCGCCCCTTGTCCTCGCATCCCTCACGAGACGGCGCAGCAGTCTGTTGTCCGTGGTGGGAATCCGGTTGTGCTCATCCACGTTCAGAGTCGTTAACGCGCTGATATAAATTTTATACTTGCTCTGTGCCGGCAGGGAATACGACATTTTCTCGTTTAACCCGTGGATTCCCTCTATGACAAGAATGTCGTTTTGACCAAGCGTGGTTATTTTCCCGCTGTACTCCCGCTTTCCGGTCTTGAAATTAAAGGTGGGAAGCTGTACTTCCTCTCCCGCCAGAAGCGCCGTCATATCCTTGTTAAACTGCTCCACATCAAGCGCTTCCAGACACTCGTAGTCAGGCTCGCCGTCCTCGTCTAAAGGCGTCCTGTCATGATCCACATAATAATTGTCAAGCCCGATGGGATGGGGCATTAAACCGTAAGTGCGAAGCTGGATGGAAAGCCTGTGGGAAAAGGTCGTCTTGCCGGAGGAGGAAGGCCCTGCAATCATAACGAACTTCACACCCTCACGCCTCGCGATGTCTCTGGCAATCTCACCGATCCGCCTCTCCTGCAGCGCCTCCTGCACCAGTATCATATCCGCAATATTGCCGTCGCAGATCTGGTTGTTCAGATCGCCCACCGTGTCGATTCCGATGTCGCGCCCCCACGCACCCGTGGCAAGAAGCGTCTGGAACAGCTTCTTTCGCGGCTTAAACTCCGGCAGAATCTCCGGGTCCTCCTGATCCGGAAGGAGCAAAATCAGTCCATCCTCGTAGGCAAAGAGATCAAACTGTCTGATATAGCCCGTACTCGGCAGCATATAACCATAAAAATAATCGTAATAATCTCCCATACAGTACACGTTAATATTGGAACTTCTGCGGTAACGGAACAGGGAAACCTTATCCTTCATGCCGTTCTCCGCAAAAAGCGCCACCGCCTCCGCCGCCGGATAAGCCTTCTTCGTCACAAGAAGATCCATGTCCACCAGCTCGCCCATGCGGTCCTTCACCTTCTCAATGGTCTTTTCGTCCAGCTTTAAGCCATTTCGAAACGCGCAGTAATAGCCCGCGCCGATGGCAAACTCCACCTTCACGCCGGCCACCGCCTCCATGCCCGCCACATCCTTAATGGCTTTCAGCATAAGCATGATCGCCGTCCGCACGTAAGTCTTATGTCCGATGGCATCCGCATAAGTGATAAAATCGAGCTCACAATCCCTGTCCACCCGTTTCATCAGCTCCTGAATTTTGCCGTCCACCGTCACAAGGGCAATCTGGCTGACATAATCATTCTGGTGCGCCTCCGCAATGATCTCATACTTGATGCCGTCCTCGTAGCGTTTCTCTTTTCCGCCGATCATAATTGTAGCCATAGACTTTCCCTCCTTTTTTATTATGTACTTAGGTAATCGCGAAACTCATCAAATCGTGGCTTCTATTGTGCAAATAGCATAATTATAAGCAGACCCTTGAAAAGTGTTTCAATCATCAACAGCCTTAAACGAGTTTCGCTATTACTTATATTATGTACTCCCAGAATCTCTCTTGCACCTGCCTTTGTGGCAGATTTTCCGGTTATCCGCAATATATCTTATGTAAACTGTCTCGTCAGGGTTCCCGCACGATGATTGTCCTGCAAAAGCGCCTCCACCTCCGCGTATCTGGCTCTTCTCTTTTCCTCCGTCAGCCCCTGATCCCGCAAACGTACAAGTATATTCTCATAGACAGCGGCCTCCCGTTCCAGAAAAGATAAAAAAACAGGCGTTCTTTTTTTCAGCAGTACCGGTCCGTATCTGTCTTCAAGTTTACATAACTCCTCATGCGGCATGTCGGCCCACGGCGCCCCTTCCGCCCCCGCATCTTTTCCCAAAACCGCGTCGTATGGCGCCTTCACGCTACCCTGTCCCGCGGCCCTGATCACCTGATAGTACTTCCCGTCCTCCGCAAGCATTTCCTCATCGAGAATCCGGTAGCCGTTTTCCCGAAGAAACCGCCGGAACCGCTCGATTTCCGACTGCGGCTGCAAAACCAGTTCCTGAAAAGAGTCCGTCTTTTCCCGCCGGGCCTCCAGAATCCGCATCATCAGACCACCGCCCATACCGGCGCAGATCAGGGTATCTGCCTCGCCCGCTTTGTAATTATGTAAACCATCAGACAGCCTGGTTTCAATCTGTCCCTCCAGCCCGTATGCCGCCACATGCTCTCTGGCCGCCCCCAGAGGTCCCTCCCTCAGATCCATGGCAAGCACCTTCGGGCTGATGCCCTGCTCTACGAGATAAATCGGCACGAAGCCGTGGTCGCATCCCACATCGCAGACCCGGTTTCCTCTCGTCACCATGCCCGCCACGGTACGCAGCCGCCCGGACAAAGCCACCGGCCGCATCAATCCAGATAATCCTTGAGTTTCCGGCTTCTGCTGGGGTGGCGTAGCTTTCTGAGCGCCTTTGCCTCGATCTGCCTGATTCGCTCACGGGTCACGTTAAACTCTTTTCCCACTTCCTCAAGTGTCCTCGCTCTGCCGTCATCCAGCCCGAAACGAAGACGCAGTACCTTCTGCTCTCTCTCCGTGAGGGTCCCAAGAACCTCCACAAGCTGCTCCTTCAACAGCGTAAACGCCGCCGCGTCAGCAGGGACAGGCACATTGTCATCCTGAATAAAATCTCCCAGATGGCTGTCCTCCTCTTCGCCGATGGGAGTCTCCAGCGATACCGGCTCCTGAGATATCTTTAAGATTTCCCTCACCCGCTCCACCGGCATATTCATCTGCTCCGCGATCTCCTCCGGGGTAGGCTCCCGCCCAAGCTCCTGCAAGAGCTGTCTGCTCACCCGTATGAGTTTATTGATAGTTTCCACCATATGCACGGGAATGCGGATGGTTCTGGCCTGGTCCGCAATAGCTCTCGTGATGGCCTGTCTGATCCACCATGTCGCATAGGTTGAAAACTTATATCCCTTTCGATAGTCGAACTTTTCCACGGCCTTAATCAGACCAAGATTCCCCTCCTGAATCAGGTCGAGAAAGAGCATACCACGCCCCACATAGCGCTTCGCAATGCTGACCACCAGACGCAGATTGGCCTCCGCCAGACGCTGTTTCGCCTCTAAATCGCCCATTTCCATTTTCTTCGCCAGCTCGATCTCCTCCTCCGCGGAAAGAAGCGGCACCTTGCCGATTTCTTTCAGGTACATTCTGACCGGATCTTCAATGCTGATACCGTCGGGTACGGAGAGATCAATGTCCTCCACATCCACTTCGTCCTCTTCCGTCAGGATGATCTCCTCATCATCCACGTCATCCTCCTCAGTGATGCGCAGCACATCCACATTGTTCTGCTCCAGCGTCTCTAAGATTTTGTCAAACTGCTCCTCCTCCAGCGTCAGATCATGAAAGAAGTCATTGATCTCCTGATACTCCAGAACATTTTTCTTCTTCTTTGCAACAGCCAGAAGCTCTTTTAAACGCTCCTCAAACTTTGCCTGTACATTTTCATCCATGAATTGCTCCATCCTTCCTATGTTTAACCTCTGTCCGATTGTAAACGTACCTTTTTTCGATTAGCTTACCCTGATCACAGGGAAATATGCGCTTTCCTAAGCTCCTCCAACGCCTTTTTGCCCGATATGACCTGATTTAAGGCCTCCATATCCGCACCCATTCTGGCCGAATAGAAATGAAAACTATTATCCTTCACGGCCACCACCACATCATGAAGCGCCTTCTCTCTCTCCTGTTTTGTGTTCAGCCGCTCCAGCTTGGTGTTGAAAATCGCCGCCACCTCCCGCTGCTCTTCCTCCTCCTCAAAAGCGCTGACAACGGACGCCGGCGAAAAAGAGCCCTGCTCCAGTCCCGCAAACAGCTTGTCCGCCACCTGCCGGTAAAGCTCCTGCGTAAAATCAGCTGCGGAAATATAGGCTTTGATCTTCGGGTAGATCTCCGGCTCCTCCGAAAGCCATGTCAGCAGAATGCGCTGGGATTTTCTGATATGGTCCTCCGGGGAAGGCTTCCCCGCCGTGGTGGGCCTTGGCCGCTCTACCGGTTTCACCAGCCCCGTGCGCGCCGCATAGCTGTTCACCAGCTTCCGCAGATTCTCATACCCGATATGATACCGCTCCGCCACCGACGCAATATAGTTTTCCCGCTCCACCTCTTCCTCGAAACCGCAGAGCTTCTTTGCAATCTCTCTGTGAAAAGCGGTCTTTGACTCCGGATCCTCCATGTGATAGTCCCGCTCCAGCACCTTAAGCTCAAAGAAAAAGCCGTTCTGGGCCTGTTCGATCCGCTCACGGAAAGCCTCCTCGCCCAGATTCTTAATAAATTCATCGGGGTCCTTGTAGGGCGTCATGTCAATCACCCGTCCCCGAAGCCCCGCCTCTTTCAGGATGCCAAGCGCCCGAAGCGCTGCGTTCGTGCCCGCGCCGTCGCTGTCATAAGCAAGCAGCACCTCCTCGCCAAAGCGTTTGACCAGACTTGCCTGTCCCGCAGTGAAAGCCGTTCCAAGGGAAGCCACAGCCTGTCCGAATCCGGCCTGATGCAGGGCGATCACATCCATATAGCCCTCGCACAAAATCAGGTTTCCCGTCCTCGCCGTTCTGGCGAAATTCAGGCCGTAGAGATTCCTGCTTTTGTCAAAAATCGCCGTCTCCGGTGAGTTTAAGTACTTGGGTTTGGCGTCCCCCATCACGCGGCCGCCGAAGCCGATCACCCGGTGATTGCCGTCCTGAATCGGAAACATCACCCGGTTCCAGAATTTATCGTGAACGCCCCGTTTCTCGTCGAAGCCGGTCAGTCCGGCCTCCGTAATCAGGTCGTCCGCATACCCCTTCGACCGCAGATAAGCCGTCAGGTCGGAGCCTGCGCCGTCCGCATACCCCAGCCCGAACTTTTTCATGGTATCGTCCGTAAGCTCCCTGCGCGCCAGATAGCGGTACCCTGTCTGTCCCTTGGGGGATCGCAGCAGATAATAATAGTATTTCGCCGCCTGTTTGTTGACTTCCAGCAGTTTTATACGCCTGCTCTCCCTGCGGCGCGTTTCCTCGCTGTACTCCGCCTCCGGCAGGGCTACGCCCGCACGGTCAGCCAGCGTCTTAAGCGCCTCCTGAAAAGTGGCGTTCTCATAGTTCATCAAAAACGTGATCACGTTGCCGCCCGCCCCGCAGCCGAAGCAGTAGTACATCTGCTTGACCGGCGAGACAGAGAAAGAAGGAGATTTCTCATTGTGGAACGGACAAAGCCCGAAATAGCTGCTCCCCTTCTTCTGCATACGCACATAGCCCGAAATCACTTCGACGATATCGTTTTTCGCTCTGATCTCCTCGATCAGTTCCTCCGGATAACGCATGTTATCTCGCGACCTTCCTCTCCCGAACTGTCACTCTTTCCTTCCCAAATAAATGCCTTTTCACTCTAGCCATGCCATGTCTTCGGAATATACAGTCTCTCGTACTGCGCAATGGCGAAACGGTCCGTCATGGAGCTGATATAATCGCATACGATCTTCTCAAGCGGCTCCCCCGCGTCCAGAAGCCTGAACAGGAAGTCGGGAAGCTGCTCCGTATGCACCAGATAATGCTCGTAAAGCGTGATTATCAGGTTTTCCGCCTTCCCCTCCTCGCTCTTGGCTAAGGGGTTTCTGTAGACCTGCCGGAACATAAATTCACGCATCTTCGTCATGGCCTCCGCCACTTCCGGCGACATGCAGATGTCGTCCCGCCCGCGGCTGTTGGTCACAATATTATGGATAAAGAAGTCCAGACGCTGCCCGCAGCTATAGCCGATCACGCTCCCGATCTCTTTCGGCACATCCGCCTCCTTCAATATCCCGGCACGCACCGCATCATCCATATCATGATGAATATAGGCAATCTTGTCCGCAAGCCGGACGATCCGTCCCTCCAGCGTCTGCGGCATACTCGCCGTCTGATGGTTCTGAATGCCGTCCCGCACCTCTATCGTCAGATTAATGCCTTTGCCATCCTTCTCCAGAAGATCCACGGTTCGCACACTCTGCTCATTGTGCTTAAAGCCGTAAGGACACACCCGCTCCAGCGCCCGCTCTCCCGCATGACCAAAGGGCGTATGCCCCAGATCGTGTCCGAGGGCAATGGCCTCCACCAGATCTTCATTCAGCTTAAGCGCCTTGGCAATGGTACGCGCCGTCTGGCTTACCTCCAGCGTGTGCGTGAGCCTTGTCCTGTAGTGATCTCCCTCAGGCGTCAGAAACACCTGCGTCTTATCTTTCAGGCGGCGGAAGGACTTGCTATGTATGATCCGGTCCCTGTCCCTTTGAAACACAGGGCGGATATCGCACTGTTCTTCCTCCTTAAGCCTTCCCTGGGAATTCATGCTGAGCATGGCGTAGGGACTCAGATATTCCTTCTCCCACTGTTCCAAACTTTCCCGTATATTCATGGCTGTAACCTCTCTATACCTCTAATATTCGCCCCAAACCGCCGAAATCCTTTTTTTATTTTCAAATATTCAGAGTCCATGCCTCATCGACAAATATCGTAAATAAACTCCGCGTTCTTATCCATGGCTTCATAAGCGGTCTTAAAGGGCGACATCTGGAACACATGCCACATCCCCTTAAACACATCCATTTTCACACTGACATTGTCTTTCAGCAGCTTTTTATAGAGAAGCGCCGCGTCGTCGTGCAGGATTTCATTGGTCCCCACCTGAATATAAACGGGCGGAAACCCTTCATAGTCCCCGAACAAAGGGGAAATCAGCGGATCGGTCAGATCCTGCCCCGCCGCATAGTTTTCGATCATCTGCTGCAGATAGCCCGCGTTTAACACAGGATCGATCTCCGCCTTAGTCACATGGGACCTGCCCGAAGCCGTCAGATCCGTCCACGGCGACATCAGCACAAGACCTCTTGGCATAAGCCGCTCCTGCTCTTTCAATTGCAGGCAGAGGGAAAGCGCCAGATTTCCGCCCGCAGAGTCCCCCGCCAGAATCACATCCCTCGCGCCGTACCCTAAAAGCATCAGATAATCCCATATCTGCATGGCGTCCTGCGTGGCCGCCGGATAGGGATTTTCGGGGGCAAGCCTGTAGTCAAAACTGAGCACATCCATGGATGTGGAGGCCGCCAGCTTCGTCGTCAGCGTTCTGGCATAAAGGCTGCTGCCCGTGGAATAGCCGCCTCCATGACAGTACAGAATGATATATTTTTTCATATGCGCACGGTTTACATAAATCCACTCCCCATGAATCGGGCTGCCGCTTTCCCCACGCGCGGCAATCTCCACATCCTCCACAATCACATCCCTGCTGCTCCCCAGAAGGGCGCCGAAATGATCCTGCGACTGCCGGTGCTTCTCAATATCCACGTTCTCCACCACACCGTGCATCCGCTTAATCAGATTCATCAGACTGGCGTTTCTTTTATCCGTTTTATCTGCCTTTCCCATTATTTCCTCCATTCTCTGTTTCTCTTTCGTTTCCTCTTCTCTTCCGGTTTTCCTTCTCCTGCGGTTTCCCTTCTCCTGCGGTTTCCGGCGCATTGTCCGTCCCGCATACAAAACGGGCTGGGCCGGCAACCTGCCCTGCGCGTTCCCTGATATGCAACAATTTTACCATAAACAGGGGAATTTGTGGTATACTTATTCCATGCGCAGACAACATACAAAAAAACAAGTGAATAAAACCGGTCTCCGGGGCAAAAAAGACGTCTGGTATAAGCTGGATCTGTCCGCCACCGTCTATCCCACGCTCCAAAGGCGGGATTTTTCCTCAGTCTACCGCCTCAGCGTGAAATTAAAAGAAACGGTAGATCCGGCGCTTTTACAGCAGGCGCTGGAGCTTACACTGCCCCGCTTCCCCACCTACAAAGTGGCGATCCGAAAGGGGCTGTTCTGGCGTTATCTGGAACCGAATAACAGGCCCGGCCCCTTCGTGCAGGAGGATATCAAAAACCCCTGTATGCCCATGCATTTTAGAAGTAACAATCGTTATCTTATCAGAATATACTACTACGATTGCCGTATCTCCCTGGAAGCGCACCACTGTCTCGGCGACGGTACCGGCGGCATGAGCCTTTTGCAGACGCTGACAGCCGTATATCTGGGGCTTCTGGGTCATAAGATCACCCCCTCCGGTTTTGTGTTAAGTCTGGATGAGGAGCCTGATCCAGGCGAGCTGGAAGACTCCTACATGCGCTATGCGACGGCGAAGGTCAAACCGCCGCGTCCGGCGGAAAAAACCTACCGTGTCCGCGGTACCAAGGAGCCGTTCTACACACTGAACATTATAAACGGGACTTTGTCCGTCAGGGAAGTCATGGCAGTAGCCAAAAAATACGGCGCCACCATCACGGAATACTTAAACGCCGTACTGCTCTACGCCCTGCTCCAGAAGCAGCAGCAGGAATTTCATCTGACCTGCAAACCCGTCCGGATTGCCATGCCCGTAAATCTGCGCCGTTTCTTTCCTTCTAAGACCCTGCGCAATTTTATCACCATGGTATATCCCTCCATCGATCCCCGTCTGGGCGAATACAGCTTCGAGGAGATCGTGACCGAAGTACACAATTTCATGCGTTATTATATAAATGAAAAATTCCTGTGCGGCGATATCACCACCAACGCCGCCACCAAGCACAACTTCCTGATCCGCGTCGTACCGCTTTTCATAAAGGATCTGGTGGTGCGCACCTTCTACACCCGGGTGCAGGATAAAAATTCCTCCGCCGGACTTACCAACATGGGCGCGCTTCCGGTGCCTGCGGATATGAAGCCCTATATCGACCGTTTCGATATCTACATGGGGCAGCCCTTTTCCTCCCGCACCAACTGCGCCATCATCAGCTTCGAAGATATTCTGACCATCAACTTCGCCAGCAGTATCGTGGAGAGCGACGTGGAGCGCCATTTCTTCCGCAAACTGGTGCATGATGGCATTCATGTGAAGATTGAGAGCAACCGTTCATCCGAATTACAATAACACACGTTCTGAAAACAGCATATTTGATACAAAACGTAATTAAATCATGATTTAAGAAAGGAAATTCTATGTCATACTGTGTAAACTGCGGCGTGGAACTGGAGGCCTCCCTGCGGGAATGTCCGCTATGCCACACGCCTGTTATCAATCTAAAGGAAGCCGGAAAAGAGTTTCCCCCTTCCCCATATCCCACTGACAAAGGCCAGGTGGAAGTCGTAAAAAGAAAAGATCTCGGCATCCTTCTCTCCGTTGTACTGACCGCCACAGGCGCTACCTGCCTGCTGTTAAATCTGCTGGTATTCGACCGGTCCCTCTGGTCGCTTCTGGTGATCGGCATCTGTATCTGCCTGTTTGTATTCACCTTCCCGGTGGTCTACTACAGCAAAATGCCGCTCTTCGTCTCCCTGTTTGCGGACGGAATGGCCGTGGCGGTGTATCTGTACATGATCTCCTATCTCACCCCCTCCTCCACATGGTTCCGGGAGCTGGGACTGCCCATCGTCGCACTCGTCACGCTGGCTCTGGAGGTCTTTACCCTGCTTGCAAAAAAAGTACCCTTCACGATTCTTTCAGGCGCGCTATGCCTGTTTATCGAGATTCCTCTCTTTTGTACCGCGCTGGAGCTGATGATCCGACGGATGCTTCTGTCGCCGCTGCGGCTGACCTGGTCCGCCGTGGTGCTGACCGTCTGCGTCATCATCGACGTGGCCCTCGTCACGATCCTCGTAAAAAAACGCCTGCGCAACGAGGTGCGCAGACGCCTTCACTTCTGAGTATTTAACTTCTGAGTATTTATTTACTGTACCGCTCTTCCGCGTCTTCCAAAGACTGATACCCGTAAAAGGCGGTTTCATTGGCGATGGTCTGTTTTAACAGGCTCTCGCCTCTTTCTCTGGCTTCCTCCGTCTCCTTATGAATCAGCGAAAGCGTCCTCATGGAATAGGTGTACAGTTCGCCGCGAAGATAGCTCTCCATAGAGGAGCCTGTCATAATGCCGTCCTCCGCGGTAGTGGACACCCGGCCCCGCTTTCGCAGGTTCGGGTATTCTTCAGCCATCCTTTCGTCCCACTCCAGATTGACCGCTATGATCTGTTCCACAATTTCCTTCTTTTCGGTCACATCGGGAAGATGCTGCTTAATTTCTTCGTATTCTTCCGGATAGGTGCTCTCCATCATAAAACCGTATTTCTCGAAAACCGGGTTTCTCCCCTCTTTTACCGCCTCACGGCAATCCGCCTGATAGCTCAGAAGCACCTCGTCAGAGTATACCATCCACTGACTCATGCGCATCTTAAAGAAGGTGTCGGGATCATCCTGACAGGAGGCTCTGCCGCCTGTATTGTAGACCTGCTGAAACAACTCCCACTCCATCTGCGCAATGTCAAATATCAACTGTTCCCGTTCACTGACCTGTGCCATGATACGCTGTCCCCTTTCCGTCTGGATTCTACTCTTCTGCCGGCTCTGCGGCATCCACATCCGTTTCTTTCTCCGCCGCCGTCAGCTCTGCCATAATCTCTCTTGGCATGTCGCCTGAAATCGCCTTCGTATACGCCGCGTTGGAGGTGACAAGCGTCTCCCCCTCCACTGTTATGTACATCGCATCGGCGTCATAATTAGACACAAACGTATTGACGATGGAAGAGATAATGATGCATTCCGCCTCCTTGGACATGGTCAGCAGATACTCCCGGAAGCTCCCGGAAAGATCCAGATACAGAAGCTTTCTCCCGTCCTCTTCCCGCTCCTCCATGGAGAGCGCCTTCAAGTCCAGCAACGGCACAATATTATGTTTTGCCAGCGCATTCAAAAGCACATCCGGCGTAACCTCTCCCGATGTGATTTCCTCCCGCATCAAATCGGAATCCATATCTCTTCCGTAGCAGATCACGGCCGCAGGCGCGTGATTCCCATCCGCAGTTTCTAAATCCTGATCCACCTGCGTCTCTTCATCCCGCGCCGCTTCCGTCTCCGTCTGTTCTTCTCCGGTTTCCTCCTCCGGCTCTTCTTCCAATAAATATTCCAGTGAATTAACCAGCATATCCTTCGATGACAGCTCCGGCACGACGATCTCTCCCGTCGTCACCGCAGCGTCCGCCCTTGCGCAGGCTGTCAACAGCATGACAGCCAAAAGCACAGGCACCGCCATGTTTCTCTTTTTCATAATTTTCCTCCCCGAATGCAAATCCTCTAAATCGTTTTATTTTATCACACCGCATCCGAAAAGTAAATTGGCTTTTTATGCCTTCACCGCACGTCCCGATTTAATCACCTCAAGCAGCGCAAATTCCCCGTCCGCTATCAGAATATCCGCACGCCGTCCCGCCAGCAGCATACCGCACTCTTCCTCCAGCCCGACTGCCTCCGCCGGATTGCGCGTAGCCGCCCTGACTGCTTCCTCCTTCGGCACTCCCATCTGAATCGCCGTTCTAAGGCAGCCGAACAGATTGGTTGCGCTGCCCGCAATGGTACCGTCTTTCAGTAACGCACGGTTCCCTTTCACGGTCACCGGCTGACCGCCCAGCGCGTATTCCCCGTCGTCCATACCGGTCGCCATCATGCTGTCGCTGACTAAAACCATCCGCTCTGCTCCGAAAAGCTTAAATGTGCTCTTCACCACGCACGGATGGATATGGATGCCGTCGCAGATCAGCTCCACTTTTGTGTCCTCATTCTCCGCCGCCGCACCGATCACGCCAGGCTTTCTGTGAGTGAATGGCGGCATCGCATTATACAGATGCGTCACATGATGCGCGCCCGCCTCCATCGCCGCCCTGGCCGTCTCATAATCGGCACAGGTGTGGGCTATGGAAAAGCGGAAATCTCCCGTGCACTCACGGATACAATCCATCGCGCCCTCTGTCTCCGGCGCGATCGCCACCATGCGGATCATCCCTTTTGCCGCCTGCTGGAGCCCCTCAAGCATCTGTCTGTCCGGCGTTCTGATATAAGCCGGATTCTGCGCGCCCTTTTTCTCCTCGGAAATAAAAGGCCCTTCCAGATAAATACCCCGCAGGACATCCTTTAAGGGAACGTCCTCCTCCAGAACTTCTGTCTCCACCGCCGCTGCTGCAGCCGCGCAGATTCCCAGAAGCTGCTCCTCGGAAAGCGTCATGGTCGCCGGACAGATTGTGGTAGTGCCATGGGTCATCTCATAGGACGCGATGGTGCGCACTGCTTCTGTCGTACCGTCGCAGAAATCATAGCCCGCGCAGCCGTGGAAATGAATGTCAACCAGTCCGGGAAGAATGTATGTCTGCGCTTCTTTCTCCGTAAGCGCACCGGCCTCGCACCGCTCCACTCTCTCGATCCGTTCCCCTTCTATCGCCACTTCACCCGGTTCAAAACACATCTTTTCCGTGTAAACCATTCCTCTGATTATACGCATACCCTCTCTCCTTCCTGGCCTGTTATTGAATATTTCCGGTTTCTGACTCTGCTTATCGCGGAAAGCCTGCAAGGGCCGCCTCGTCTCCTACCAGAATCACATCGTTGTGAAGCTGTAATACGGACGCCTGCACTTCGGGCGTGATCGGGCCGAGGAAGGCTTTCTTTACGATCTCACGCTTGCCTTCTCCCGTGACAATCACCACGATCTTTTTCGCCTGCATAATGGACCCGATACCCATAGTATATGCTTCTGTGGGCACTTCATCCATCGAACTGAAAAACCGCGCGTTGGCTTCTCTTGTGGTCTCGGAGAGCGTCACACAGTGGGTCTCCTTCTCAAACGTACTTCCCGGCTCGTTAAAGCCGATATGGCCGTTGTGTCCCAGCCCCAGAATCTGCAGATCGACACCGCCGTGCGTCCTTATAATCTCTTCATAATCCCTGCATGCCTTCTCCGAATCCGGCTCCAGACCGTCCGGCACATAGGTATTCTTCTTGTCAATGTTAATGGAATCAAACAGATGGGTATTCATAAAATACCGGTAGCTCTGGTCATTTTCCGGCGAAAGCCCTCTGTATTCATCCAGATTGATGCTGTGCACCCCGGAAAAATCAAGATCGCCCTGTTCATACCGCCTGATCAGCTCCTCGTAGGTGCCGATGGGCGTAGATCCCGTCGCCAGTCCCAGCACACAGTCAGGTTTCATAATCACCTGCGCCGATATGATGTTCGCGGCCACACGACTCGCATGGTTGTAATCTGCTGCACAATAAACTCTCATCCTTTACCTCCGTTCTGTTCCGTTCCCCAGTGGGTATTCCGATATTCTCCGGCCGACATTCCTTCCATCTTCTTAAATACGCGGGAGAAATGCGCCAGATCCTGAAATCCCACCTGTTCTGCCACATCGCAGATTCTCAGGGACGGATCCTTTAACAGTTCCTTCGACTGATCCATGCGGGCACCGTTTAAGATATCCGAAAAAGTCTTTCCGGTATGCCTGTTTAACAGTTTCGACAAATGCCACTGGCTGACATACACCTGATCCGCCACATCAGAAAGACGCAGCTTCTCCCTTGAATTTTCCCTGATGTACTCCAGCGCGTTTTTCACGATAAAGCTGTTGGCCTCACCGTTTTCCTCCTCCGCTTCCGAAAGCGTCTCCGTATCCCAATCCTGCGCGTAAGTTTCCACAGGCACAGGCTCAGTCACGGGCAGCCCCATCGTCTCCAGACGCTCCGTCACAGCGGCAACTGCTTCTTCCAGTTCATTCATTTTAGAAGGTTTCAATAAAAATCTGGATACGCCCAGCTCAATCGCCCGCCTCGCGTATTCAAATTCCCTGTAACCCGTCAGGATAATAAGCTGCATATCGGGGAACTCCGATTTCAAACCGGCAATCATTTTCAGGCCGTCCATCTTCGGCATACAGATATCCGTGATCACGATATCCGGCCGCTTTTCGCGGATCAGCTCCATTCCTTCCTTTCCGTCACCGGCAGTTCCTATTACCTGACAGTTCCATTTCCCCCATGCCATTGTCTTGGACAATCCTTCTACGATCAATGGTTCATCATCGATAATTGCCACTTTGTACATGCTTACCCCCACATGGTATCACTATATCTAATAATACCCAAATCTCATCCAAATGTCTATTCGTTCTTTTATCCTACTTCCATATATTATAATCTTCATCCACTGCGGAGAATGCTTCTTTTCAAGCATTCTCCTGAGTGAAACACAGCACTTCTTAGCGAAGCAGCCTATGCTGCTGAGCTTTAGAAGTCCTTTTCACTCTAGCCTTTGACCGCTCCGGCAGTCATGCCCTTGATGATCTGCTTTTGCAGACAACAGTACACGATAATGACGGGAACGATGATCAGCGCTACCACAGCCGCCATCAGACCGTAGTCGGTTCCCTCCTTGGCGCTGATATTGTTAAGCATCATGGTGATACTGTACATATCCGGTCTCCTCAGGAAGAAGGACTGGGTAAACAGATCATTGTAGCTCCAGAGGAAGGAGAAGATTGCCACCGTCGCAAAAGAGGGCTTTGTCAGAGGCATAATCACCTTAAAATAAATCTGGAAAGCGTTGCAGCCCTCCATGTAGGCCGCCTCCTCCAGCTCTATGGGCAGTCCCTTAATATAACCGGTCAGAACCACCATCGCAAAGGCCATATTTCCGGCTATCTGCGGCAGGATTACCGACAGCATGTTGAGGAACCAGCTTCCTGTGCTTGCGATGCCCCATTTGAACTCCATCTGATATACAGAGATGACCGTTGCAAAAGCCGGGAACATCATAGCGCCGACCACAAGAGAATTGATCAGGTTCGAACCGCGGAACCTGTATCTGGCAAGAGCGTAAGCGCCCATACCTGCAAGCAGCACCACCATCAGAGCCACCATAGTGGAGATAAACAGGCTGCTCTTATACGCCCCGAAAATGTCCGTCGTATCAAACGCTTTTCTAAAGTTCGCCGTCGTGAACAGATCTCCCAAAGGAAGCGCGAAAGAGTTCTCCAGAATCTTATTTTTAGCCTTGAAAGCGTTTTGTATCACCCAGAGTATCGGATAGACCGTTGTCAAAGCCCAAATAATCAAAATCACATACACCACGATCAGTCCGGGTGACATCTTTTTTTTCTTCGTCATAGTCTATCCCTCCTAGTAATCTTTTTCACGGAAAATCGCATTGACAACCTTGGCGAGCACCACGCCCAGCACCACAATCAGAACCGCCAGCGCTGCACCGTAGTCCACGTTTTTCGTTTCCATCGTCTGATAGTACATATATGTACCGGTTAAGAAAGTCGTCTTAAGGGGCATTCCCTTGGGGAACATTACCCACGGAAGATCGAACACCTTGAGCGCGCCTGTAACCGCCAATACACTGCACGTACAGATCACATTGTGAAGCATCGGAACCGATATGTAGCGCACCCGCTGCAGGGCTGTCGCACCGTCGATTGTGGCCGCCTCGTACAGCTCGTCGGAAATGTTGTTCAGTCCCGTAACAAGGATGACAAAGTAGAATCCCACATACTGCCACATAACCGGCGCCATCATCGTAATAAGGGCGATCCCTTCCGCCTTCCAGTCCGTCAGCTCCTGCTTGCCAAGCATTTCCAGCACCTGATTGACCATGCCCTTGTCCCGAAGGAAGATCAGGTTAAACATCAGACCTAAGGCCGTCGCGGAAATCACGATCGGGAAGAAATAAAGCGTTCTGAAAATCTGTTTTCCCCTGCCGATATTGTCCACCATAAGCGCCAATATGATGGCGATTCCAACCTGTCCCACAAGCGTGACAAGCATCATGATGATCGTGTTCTTTACGGAGGTCCACACATGCGGATCGTGCAGCATCTCCTCATAGTTGGTATACCAGGGCGCGTTAAACTCTGTTGCCGTTGCGCCAAGCTGTTTCAGGTGCATAAAACTGTTGATAATTGTTTTAAAAAACGGATAATAGAGAAACAGCACCATGAACAGAAACGCCGGAAGAAGAAACGCCAGTGCCGGCTTTTTATTGCGATATATATTAGCTCCCATAAGCCACCTCCACACTTTTCCAGAAACTTTTTTTCAAAAGAGGCAGGGTAATCCCCTGCCCCTTCAAATACTCCCCTATGTGATTTACTGATTGTGATAAGCCTCTAAGCCTTCCGCTACCGCATCCTCGGCTGCTACTCTGCCGGTTACGATCTCAGGCATACCATCGAAGGTAGATACGCGGCAGTCGCCTGCGAACAGATCCTGTACCGCACCTGTCAGGGATGTGGTGCCTGCCATCATGTTCATCGCCTTAACCTGCAGAACGTTGAACTCAGAAGCGTCAACCTCCGGTGCATTCTTAAGTGCAGATGCGCCGTGCTGTGCAAACCTGGGAACCATCTCATCAGAAGTCAGATACTCTACAAAGCTGACTGCTGCCGCTCTCTTCGCAGGATCGTCCCATGCTTTTCTTGTGATAAAGTATCCGGAGGAAAGACCGCCTACCAGATCGGTTGCCTTTCTGTCACCCTTGCCGGGTACATAAGTTACATCAAACTTATCTAACTTTGCGGAATCCAGAGTTGCCGGATCGTTAGGGTCGGACTGACATGCGCCCACGATACCGCCTACTTTCCAGGAACCGTCGATCAGGAATGCCGCTTTGCCTTCCGTGAACATTGCAAATGTCTCGTCATCCGTTGCGGAGAGCGTGTTCTCCGGGAAATATCCAAGCTCATACAGCTCTTTGATATCGTTCATACCCTGTACCCAGGCCTGACCGTTCTCGTCGCCTGCGTTCTCCGGAATCTCCAGATGGGTTGCGGGAGACTGGTTGTTAAAGATTGCAAACTCCCACCAGTAATGAGGAATGTTGCCAAGAGCTGCTGCGATAGGCGCGTAACCTGCTGCCTTAATCTTCTCACAGTCCGCCTTGAACTGATCCATGGTGTAGTCCGCGCCGGGCATTGCCACGCCTGCTGCCTCAAGAATCTCGGTGTTTACAAACATTGCCTCCCAGAAACCGTTAGCCGGTACTGCATATTTCTTGTTGTCAACCAGAGAAGCCGTGATCAGATCTTCGTTCATGTTAGAAGCGTAATCCGGATACTCTGCGCGGATCTCGTCGATGGAAACCACCTTGCCAGCCTCGATGAAGCTGTTGGAGTCTGCCCCGTTGAAGAAGAACAGTACATCCGGCTCAGAACCTGTCTCAAAGTCTGTAGCGACTCTTGTCTTGAAAGTCTCGTCTGCGGTTGCGGAAGTATCAACTACCGCGTTGCCTGTCTCTGCTTCCCAGGCCTTCACAGCATCCTTGTAGTTCTGTGCGTTGGAATCCTCACCTGCGAAGGTGGTGGTTACAACCAGCTCTACCGGTCCTGCTGCATCTGCTGCGGGCGCTTCCGCCTCTGCGTCTGCTGCGGGCGCTTCCGCTTCTGCTGCCGGAGCCTCTGCTTCTGCCGCATCCCCTTCTGTGCTGGCCGGCTTTTCAGCGCCGCCGCTGTTTCCGCATGCGGTCATGGATAATACCATGGCGCCTGCCAGCATTGCTGCCATCATTCTTTTTTTCATCATACCCTTATTCCTCCCTTTCGTTTACAGATCTTTTTGTCTGTTGTTTATGTACTTATCATACGCCGAAAGAGGGCGTCGGAAAATTGTTGGGATTGTTCTTTTTTGCCTTTTATTGTTCGCTTGGCACATTCATTTTGAGCAAAATTGTACTGACCGTATGTCTGTTTTCGTCTCCGTCTATAAATAATCCACAATCCGCCCCATATATCATCTTAAGTCTCTGGTCAACATTACGAATCCCAAGGCTGACGCGATGCTCTTTTGACAAATCAATGTCCTGCGTTAAAATCCGGTGGATCCGTTTTTTGTCTTCTTTTGTCAGATGTCCGTTGTCCTCCACCTCGATGCAAAGATACCCGTCCTCCCGCTCAAACAGTCTCAGCTCCAGCCTGCCCTGCTCGGTAATATCCATGCCGTGCTCCACCGCGTTCTCCACGATGGGCTGGATAATCAGCCTGGGCACCTGCACTTGAAGAAGTTTTTCGTCGATCTTCTCCTCACAACGGAATTTCACTCCGAAACGTCTTGCTATAATATAGAGATAAGCGTCGGCATAAGCCATCTCTTCCGCTATGGAATGAAACTGCGCTTCCTTCCGGTTCATGGTCTCCTCCAGCATGGTGGAAAGCGCTTCGATCATGCCGCTCACTTTTTCATTTCCGTTCAGACGCGCCTCCCAGTTGATGATCTCCAGCGTATTATTCAGAAAATGGGGATTGATCTGGGACTGCATCGCCATAATCTTCGCATCCCTGAGCGCGATCTCCTCCAGATAGATCTTGTCAAACTGGTTCTTGAGCTGCAGGGACATGTGGTTGAAGGACTCTTTCATACGGTAAAACTCTTCATTGTCCTCCTCGTTCACGATCTGTACGCCCAGATTCCCCTCCCTGACCGCATCCGCGGCAACGATCAGCTCTCCCAGCGGCACCGTCACCTTCTTATGGAAGAAGCGCATCATCTGCACGATTAACGGAATCATAAAGAGAAACAGAATCAGAAAGAAATACTGCATAACTGCCATCTCCGCATAGGTCACACCGTTGTCCAGACTGATCATAACCACCATGGTTCCGCCATAGGTGTTTAGTCTGCGGCAGGCATGGGAATAGTTCCCGCTCCTGTACTCATACACCGCGTCGTTGTCCCCCAGCAAGTTCAGGATATACTCATAATCATGTCCACTGTACCCATCGTTCTCACGTCTACCGGGTACAAGCAGCTCCCCGTTCCAGTACAAGGCCGCATCCGCATACCCCCTGATGCTTTCGTAGCTCTCCATCATGGAATCCTGATTCAGTTCCAGTGCCAGCACCGCGTATGGCACAAACTTGGCGGTCACCAGATTTCTGACCATATAAATCTTCCCTTCGATTCCCACCAGCGTGGTACCCGTGTCAAGTGTTTTTGCCACCTTCAATATTTTCTCCCGCGCCCTGGCATTAAAGAAGCGGATATCCTGATACGTGCCGCCTTTGCTCTCGTTCAGCGCATAATAACAGCTTCCCGGCTCGTTTAGCACAACCAGCTCCGCCGTCCGGCAGTTATCGTCATAGGCGTACTGCTGCCTCAAAAACTCCTCCACACTGTTTCTGAACTCCGTGCGGTCCTCCACGCCCCAGTACTGCCTGTAATATTTCGCGATCACCGCCATGTAGGAGGCGTTCTTGGAGGCCGTCTCACAGTCCTTTAACTGGATCTGCATAATCTCAACGGTCTTTTCTACGGACGAGTGGATCGCCTGTTCCACCTGCCAGAGCACATTCCTGGTCATTAAAAATATGACCACACAGATCATAAAAAGCAACGGCAAAAACCACCCAAACACGAGCCGCCTTACCATGCTCCATCTGAGTGATTTCCGCCTGCTGTTTTCTCTCTTATCTTTTCCTGCCATTCGATTCATGGTTGTCCCATCCTTTTTCCAGCGGTGGTCCCGCTTGTTTCACATGGGTCTATTATATCCGATTTTCCCGTTTCCCGCATTCCTTTCTTTTCGATCAGATGCCGGACGGCGTCCCCGTTAATCTGTTCCGGAAGACGCCGTCTGACACCCGTTCCTTTTCTTTTCTTTTTCTTTACAGTTCCAGATACGCCTCAAACACCTTGCAGAACGCCGCCGCATCCTGCTTCTCCTTCATCTCGCAGAAGATCCGCAGAAGCGGTTCCGTGCCGGAAAACCTGACGGAAATCCAGCCGCCGTCCTTTAAGTAAATCTTTAAGCCGTCCAGATAAGAAACCTTCTCCACCTCGTAGGGAATCTGCGGCAGTTCCTTGTCCACAAGAAGCTGCTTCTGGATGTTCTCTTTCTTCTGCGGGCTGAAACGGTAATCTCTCTCCTCCAGCGCCATACCGCCGAACTCTTTCCGGATCGTCTCCATGATCTCCGACAGCTTCATGCCTGTCACCGCGATCATTTCCACAAGAAGCGCGGAAGCGTAAATGCCGTCCTTACCCTTAATGTGTCCTCTCACAGCCATGCCGCCGGAAGACTCGCCGCCGATGATGGCGTCCGTGGCAAACATTTTCGCCGAAATGTGTTTAAATCCAACCGGCACCTCATAACACTGTTCCCCGAAGCTCTCCGCCACCCGGTCCAGAAGATGGGTCGTGCAGATGTTTCTGACAGCCGGACCGTGCCAGCCCTTATATTTCACCAGATAGTAATACAGCAGCACCAGAATATCATTGGGATGCAGGAAATTGCCCTGATCGTCGATGACGCCGATCCGGTCCGCGTCGCCGTCGGTGGCAAGTCCCAGATCGCAGCGTCTGTCGATCACATAATTCTGCAGCGTGCGAAGCGTCTCCGCCGTGGGCGCCGGAAGTTTGCCGCCAAACAGCGTGTCGTGCCGCTCGTGGATGGTCTCCACCTCGCATCTTGCCGTCATCAGAATCGTTTTCAGGGAAGTCTCGCTCACTCCGTACATGGGATCGAGCGCAATGCGAAGCCCTCTGGCCTTAATTTTATCCATATCCACCGTGTCGATGATACTGTCCAGATACTCGTTGAGCGGATAAATCTCCTCTATCAGCCCCTTCTCAATACCCTCCGCGTAATTCATCTCATCCACGGGAATGTCCGTCACCTCGTTTATGTAACGCTCCATATCCGCCGTCTGCACCTCGTCCGCATCCCGTCCGCCGTAGGTGAAAACCTTGATGCCGTTGTAGACCGCCGGATTGTGGCTTGCGGTAATCATCAGACCATAATGGTACTCATGCTTCATTACATAAAACATAACAAGGGGCGTGGGCGCCGATTTATTGATCAGGCTGGCCTTGATCCCTTCCGCCGCAAAAACCTGCGCCGCCCACTGCATCGCCTCCTTGGAGAGAAAACGCCTGTCATAACCAAGCACGATGCCTTCCTTATCCACCTTCTCCTCCCGCATCTTATCGCAGAGCGCTCTGGATAAAATCTGGATGTTCTCCTTCGTAAATTCATCTCCGATCACGGCTCTCCAGCCGCCTGTCCCGAATTTAATCATGTTATACCCTCCTTTTTTCCTGCCACGGTTTCCTTGCTGTATTTTGTTAAGCGCCCATAATCACTTCCACCACATGCCTGCTGCCCGCTTCCGTGGGAAGAATTTTGTCTGCCGCCACGCCGTCCACTCTGATCTCCTTCACGCCCTTCATCACGCCGTCCGGATTGCTTACGCGGATTTCGTACACCGCGCCCCTCCACACCCGGACCGCATCAAACGCTTTCCAGTCCGCCGGAATACAAGGATCGATGGTCAGACTGTCATAGTCCGGCCGGATTCCCAGCATGTACCGGGTAGCCGAGAAGTATGACCAGCCGCCGGAGCCTGTCATAAAGGGATGTCTCGCCCTGCCGTATGCGCTGTGATCCTTGCCCATAATAAACTGGCAGTAGGAATAAGGCTCTGACTCCCGCATTTCAATCTGGTCGTTCTGATGATAAGGACAGAGCGCGTCGTAAAACTTCATCGCCAGATCGCCCCTGCCTCTCATGCAGGCCGCCGCCCAGGCCCAGGGATTCGGGTGGGAGAAAATCGCGCCGTTTTCCTTCACGCCCGGATACACTCTGGTGACAAAACCGATATCGTCGTCCGGCACCGTATAGGAAGGCGTATTGAGCAAAAGCCCGTAGGGGGTGTAGAGATATTCGTCTATAGCCGCAAGCGCCTTATCCGATTTCTCCTCATCCGCCGCGCCCGACAGAACCGCCCATGCGTTGGACTCCAGATGTACCCTGCCCTCCGCATCCGCCTGCGTGCCGATCTTTTTTCCGTTCGCCGTGATGCCTCTGATAAACCACTCGCCGTCCCAGAGCTGTGTGTTGCACACTTCCTTAACCCGCTCTGCGGTCTGTGTATATGTTTCCACGTCCTGCGCATAACCCAGACGCTCCGCCAGCCCGATAAACTGTGTCAGCGCCCAGTAATGCAGGAAGCTGACCATGGCGCTCTCGCCGCCGCCAAGGTTGAGACAGTCGTTCCAGTCCGCGCGAAGCCCCTTACAGATGCCCGTCTGTCCCACCTGTTCCGTGGAGAAGTCCAGAATCCGTTTCAGGTGCTCATAAACCGACTCCGTCTCCTTCTTCCCCTCCAGAAATGTGTCCGCATAAGGTAACTGCACGGAAGCAAAATCCCGGTCTCCCGTCTCCTTAATGTATTCCGTTACCGCCGCCACCAGCCAGAGCGCGTCGTCCGAGCAGGCATCCTTCAATCCGTGAATGATGCTGTTCTTGTCAGGCTCCGGAATCACCGTGGGGGATTTGAAGGGCTTTGCGCCCGTATCTTTCATAAACCATTCCGGCTGGAACAGATGCAGACCGTAGCCCGCGCTCGTCAAGCCTCTGAGAAGCTGCTCGATCCGCTCACGGCACTTGTCGGGATTCGAGTGGGGAATCGTCATGGCGTCCTGGGCCGTATCCCGGTAGCCAAGCCCCACTCTGCCTCCCACCTCGATAAAGGAGGCAAACCGCGAGAACATCACGTTGATCTCCGACTGGTACAGCGTCCATGTGTTGAGCAGCGTGTTCATCCCTTCATTTGGCGTCTGCACCTGCAATTTGGCGCACTTCTCCTCCCAGAAATTTTTCAAATCCGCAAGGGCCGCATCCACTGCGCCGTGATCCGCGTATTTTGCACGGATGCGCCTGCCCTCGTCTCTTCTGCCCTCTCCGAGCATAAAGATAAAGCGCACTTCCTCCCCCGGCTGCAGGGTCAGATTCTTTTGCAGACTGCCGCAATGGTTTCCGCCCTTTTCGCTGGAAGAAGAACACTTGCCGGCGATCACGGCCGCCGGATTCGTCTCCGTATTATATGTACCGAGGAATTTGTCCCGCATACAGTCAAATCCGTCCGGCGTAAAGTCGGCCGTAAAGTACTGATACCCTTCTTCCTCATAGAATAAATCTTCCTCAATGATGCCGTCCTCACAGGACGCGCCCGCGCAGTACAGGCTCATCTGGAAATTCTGGTTGTCAATCATAATATGATGGAAGGAAAATTCCAGATAGGAGAACAGGCTTAAGTTTCTCGCCCGGTCTCCCGTGTTCTTCACCTTCACGTCCCAGAGCTGTACCGCCTCGCCTCTGGGAATAAACATGGTCTGCGATGCCTGTATCCCCTCATACCCGCACTCATAGACCGTGTACGACATGCCGTGACGGCAGGTGTACTTCGCCTGATCCTGAGGCTTGCCCACCGGCTGCCATGATATGGACCAATAATCCGCGCTGTCGTTGTCACGCAGATACACATAGAAGCCCGGCCTGTCCATGGGCACCGAATTGCCGCGGAAACGGCTGATCCTGTGGTACTCAGGCGTCTTATAGAAAAGATAACCGCCCGCCGTGTGGTTCACCACCGCCGCCATGTCCTCCACGCCAAGATAATTCGTCCATGAACAGGGCAGATCCACCCTGTCGATGACATACTCTCTGTTTTCATTGTCAAAATGTCCGTATTTCATGTAACCCCTCCCCGTTTTTAGACGGATTTGCCCGTCTTTATGCCTTCTTATGTTCAATTATAAAGGACACTTCCATTCTTGGAAATGTCCTGTTCTGTGATAATTTGGCTTTTTTTGTTTCTTTTGTAAAAACGGGGTGGGTGCCGCTTGCTATCTCTGCTTATACGCGCAAAAAGACACCGCCGGAGCGATGTCTTAAGTGGATGCAGGAAAAGAGACTTGAACTCTCATGGTATTGCTACCACACGGACCTGAACC
>CARQVR010000049.1 GCA_949051815.1 uncultured Lachnospiraceae bacterium | reverse complement strand
CCTTGCGCTCCTCCATCAGCGGCATATACCGGCTCCAGTCCGTGCCCGACATCTTGATGGTCCGCTCTGTCTTTGCCCTGCCGCGCTTCATAGTGCGCCCATAAAAATAAGCAATCTCACCGCCACAAACTGCCGCCAGAAGTCCCGCTCCAAGCACTGTCTTTTTTAGAATCCCCGTCTTTTTACTCATTTTTTCTCCCATTCCGAACCGTCACAAATTCAACCTTTCTTCGCCTTCTTCTCTGCCTGCTTAGCCGCCTTTTTCATCTCCCGCTGTTTGGCCTCGATGATCTCCTTTAAGCGCAGCGCCTTGTCAATGTTACCTTCCACCTTGAGCTTCTGGGTCGTGAACGCCCACACCGGATCCATTTCGCCCTCTGCAATCTTTACAAGCACTTCGGGCGCGCAGATAAATCTGGCATCCCTGTCAAAGTACTCATATGGCTCCACATAGAGCACCCCGTCCTTTACCTCCACATAAAAGGCGCCGCCCGCCTCCTCGTCCTCAATGTCAAATTCAAACGCCAGATGTTCGTGAATATCGCTCACATCCGCACCCATAAATCTTCCCTTAATGTCATAGAAAAAATCTGCGTAAGTCATTTTATCCTTTCCTCCTCGCGGGAGCCTTGCGCTCCCCTTCCTCACTTCAACATTTTTCGACCAACGGTCGATTCTACCCTTATAACAATATCACACATTTCGACCGACGGTCAATATGTTTCATAAATATTTCACGCAATCTTGGCCAGACGATTGTCCGCACCCGGAATCTGTGATACAATCGACACAAAAGCGTGATAGACATGATAAAAAAGAAAGGCGCCCAGCATGGCAGACACACAAAAATATGACCGGATTTTAGACGCGCTCCAGCAGCTAATGATCGATAAAAGCATACAGAATATCTCCGTCAGCGACATTGCCTCCAGGGCAGGCATCGGCAAGGGCAGTATTTATTATTATTTTCCGTCAAAAGAAGCAATCTTAGACGCGCTGATCAGAAGAAATTATGAAGCGCCTTTACAAACCGCAAAAAAACTGGCCGGCCAGACGGATATTCCGCCCTTTACCAGAATGGCCATGCTGTTTCAGGCCTGCCGCAGTTCCGCGGCCGCCTTTCTGAAACAGGGCAGTGAGAAAAACAGAACCATCACAATTCAGGAGTCCGCCTACCTGCATCAGAAGTACTTAAATTATCTGATCTCGGAATTAAAACCAAATCTGTCTAAGATTATCAGACAGGGCATTGCCGCAGGTGAAATCCATTTTGACTACCCGGAGGCGCTGGCGGAAATCGTGCTGATTGTCCTCGGCGTCAAGCTGAACAACACCTTTTTGTCCACTACACCGGAGGACTGCGAGTACACCATACGCGGGCTGATCTCCCTGTTGGAACAGGGTACGGGCCTTTCCGAGGGAACCTTAAATTATCTGAATTTATCAGAATAAATGCGCAAAAAAAGCACCGGCTTTTCTATCGAAGGCATTTTCAAAACGCAGCCTGGTCCGGCACCCATGGAACTTAAGCAGATCAACTATAAATAAGGAAACCTTTAACACAAAAAGAAAAAGGAGAACCCACATGAATCAAAACCTCACCCCTGAAACCATTGACAAAGCCATCGCCGCTTTCTGTCTGAAAGGAACGCTGCGCAGTGCGAGTCCGTATGGAAACGGCCACATCAACGACACCTTTCTGGTAACCTGCGATCTTGCCGGTGCGGAGAAAAAGTATATCCTGCAGCGGATGAATCACTCCATTTTCCAAAATCCGCAGGCGCTCATGGAGAATGTGGCAGGCGTCACATCCTATCTGCAAAAGAAGATCGCAGAAAAAAACGGCGATCCTGACAGGGAAACCTTAAGTGTCATCCAGACAAAAGACGGGGAAAATTATTTCGAGGATAGTTTACATAACTTTTGGCGTGTCTTCCCTTTCATCGACAATACCTTCTGTCTGGAAAAGATAGAAAACGCCGGAGATTTTTACGACTGCGCAGTTGCTTTCGGCAATTTCCAAAGACAGCTCTCAGACTATCCCGCCGAAACCCTGCACGAAACGATTCCCCGCTTCCACTACACCCCCTCCCGCTTTCAGGACTTCAAAAAAGCGGTGGCCGACGATCCGCTCGGACGCGCCGCTTCGGTACAGCCTGAAATCGACTTCGCACTGAGCCGGGAAGCGGACACCCGTGTACTCACGGATCATCTGGAAAAGGGGGAGCTGCCTCTGCGGGTGACCCACAATGACACAAAACTGAACAACATTCTTTTTGACAACGAAACAAGAAAGGCACTGTGCGTCATAGACCTTGACACGGTAATGCCCGGTCTGTCCCTCTACGACTTCGGGGACTCCATCCGTACCGGCGCCAACACCGGCGCGGAGGATGAAACCGATCTGTCCAAAATCGGATTGGATCTGTCCTTGTTTGAAACTTTCACGGAAGGGTTTCTGGCCGGATGCGCGGGCAGTCTCACGCCTCTGGAGATCCGGCTGCTGCCCATGGGCGCGAAGCTTATGACATACGAATGCGGCATCCGTTTTCTCGCGGATTATCTGGCTGGCGACGTCTACTTCAGGATTCACCGCGAAAACCATAACCTTGACCGCGCCAGAACGCAGTTTAAACTGGTGGCTGATATGGAACAGAAATGGGATGAGATGACTAAGATCGTCGCGCGCCTAAGCAAACAGTTCTGACCTTCCTGCGGCTGGCGGATGACGCTTCAAAGCGGTCCGCCAGCCGCGATCTATGACATGCTCTCAGCGGTAAGTTTCGCCGCGATCCGCGCAATCACATCCGGATCTTCTTCCAGTTCTTGCGCAATCACAGGGATCGTTTTTCCCTTGGCAATTTTTATCTGCACCTGTTCTCTGAGCTTTTCCTCGCGGCCTTTACCAAGTCCGATCTCTATGCCCTCTTTTATGCCCTCTTCCTTCCCCTCCCGAAAGAGCGTCCTGAAATGCTTTTTCTCGTCATATTCCGTCAGGATCATATGCAGCACCTCCGCTTTCTGTTTTATCAGGATATCCCTGAGTATCCCCTTCTCAATACAGGTGTCCATGGCCGTGTGGACAGCTTCCTCCCGGCGCATTCCCTTTTTTATGTTCTCCTCGATCTCGGAGGAAAATTCCGAATACTCCCATAGCCTGTGGCATTTTTCCATAAGCGCGTGATTGTAGCCGCGGTTGATGTTCAGTACCTCGCAGGTGCATTCCATGCAGCCGCTCCCCCGTCCCGCTGAAAACGAATCCGACAGATACAGAAGCAGATTATCGCCCTGCATACCTGTGCCGTTATAAAATACAATGTATACGGGTGTTGGCAGTTCCACACGCTTCGTACCGTAAATGTCATCATCGCGGGAAGCAAGCAGCCCCTCGAACTGCTGTGCAAAATAGAGAAGTCCTCTTAAAGGCATGTTCGGGTTCCAGGTACTCTGATGTTCATAAAGGTTTATTGTATTCCCGATCATAAAGGACATATCGTTCTTCATTTTCAGAAAGATCACATCCTCCATGGTAACTACCTCAAGCTCCTCCGGGTTCTGGTATGTACTGCCGTTCAGGGCGTTGTAAAGATCCAGAAGATGCTGCTTATCCCGAAAAAGATACCGGAAAAGCACATCCCTGTACCTGCGGTTGTTTCTGAGCCTTCTCCACCAGCTACCATGCCGGAACCACTTCTTTGCATTTCGTTTTACCATAGATTTTCCTCCATTATACAGTTTTTTATGACTGAATACAAGAGGAATACGGTCTTTCTTTGCCTCTTTCTCTGCTCCAGTCCGTTTACAAGTAAGGGATTGTCTCCGATGAACCCGGAAAGAATCTTTAGATTGCAGACGGTTGACCCGCCTGCATTTGCTTTGTATAGATTCAAAGATATCACAGACAATAGAAGTATGCAAGAGATATATTTTGTCCCCCAAACCTGCCGGAAGGCCATGGGCGCTGCCCTGTTTCAGCAGTTTTATCAGTCAGTACAGGCGGTCTTCTCCATACAGCCGCCGCAGTCCATAGGATACGCCCCGTCAAAACACGCCTTACAAAGCGGCAGTCCTCCCGTCATTTCCGAAAGGTCTTCCTTTCGCAGATAGCCGAGCGAATCCGCCCCGATCATCTCCCGGATCGCCTCTGTGCTGTAGTTTGCCGCGATGAGCTGGGAATCAGACGGCACGTCGGTGCCGAAATAGCACGGATAGAGAAAGGGCGGCGAACTGATTCTCACATGCACTTCTACTGCTCCCGCCTCCTTCAGCATGCGGATCAGGTTGGCAATGGTGGTTCCCCTCACAATGGAATCATCCACCAGCACGATCCGCTTGTCTTTTACCGCCGGTTCCAGCACGCTCAGCTTCATGCGCACGGCGGCCTCCCGCTCCTTCCGGGTAGGCTTAATGAAAGTTCTGCCTATGTAGCCGTTCTTATAAAACGCCTGCCCGAAGACAATCCCGCTCTCCCGCGCATATCCCTGTGCCGCCGGAAGCCCCGACTCCGGCACCCCTGTCACCAGATCCGCCTCCACGGGATAAGACTCTGCCAGCAGCTCTCCCGCACGGATTCTGGCGTCGTACACCCGCACACCGTCCATCGTACTGTCCAGTCTGGCAAAATAAATATACTCGAAGATACAGTGGGCACACCGCTCCGCCTTCGGCAGCATCTGCGACCGTATCACTCCGCCGGAAATCGTGACCACCTCCCCCGGCAGAATATCCCGCACAAAAGAGGCCCCCACAGCATCCAGCGCGCAGGACTCCGAAGCCAGCACATACGTCTGCCCCCGTTTCCCCAGACAAAGAGGCTTTAAACCATAAGGATCCCGCACCCCGATAAGTTTTCTTGGACTCATAATAACCAGCGCATAGCCTCCCTTTATTTTCAGAGCCGTCCTGTATACTGCCTCCTCCACCGAAGCCGAGTGCACCCGTTCCCTCGCGATATGAAAAGCGATCACCTCCGAATCCGTGGTGGTGTGAAAGACCGCTCCGTTCCGGATCAGCTCCCATCTCAGTTCCGGCGTATTGATCAAATTACCATTATGGGCAAGCGCAAGCGTCCCCTTGATATAGGACAGCACAAGGGGCTGGGCATTCCCGGCCACGGACGCACCCGTCGTAGAATAGCGCACATGACCAATGCCGAGATTCCCGTCCATTTTTTCCAGAGTCTCTTCCGTGAACACTTCGCTCACCAGACCGGGATCCTTGTGAAAGCACACATTGCCCCGCTCCTTATCGGTTCTGGAAACCGCCATGCCGCAGGCCTCCTGTCCTCTGTGCTGTAACGCCGTCAATCCGCAGTAAATCCACGGCGCCACGTTATCTCCTTCCGGTCCGTACATGCCCACCACACCGCAGGCTTCCTTTATTCCGGCCATCTTCATTCCTCCTCACAGACAGAGGGCTTCCGCCTTTTCTCTGTCATTGCTTTCCGTTTTCTGACTCTGGCTCCTTGCGTATAAGCAGGCTCTGCTAATACACGCAAAACGGGACAAAGAAATCTTTTCAGACTTCTTTGTCCCGACTTGTTTATTCTATCACAGGCAGTTCCTTTTTTCCAGTGTCTTTTTTTGCTTTTATTGTCCGCTTATATTATTTTTCTTACATCATATCCCCTCTAACCTCTCACCACCGACAACACTCCGTCCGTCATGCCATAGACCACATCCGCCACCGCGGCCACCGCATCGTTATGGGTCACCACGATCACCGCGTAATTGTCCTCGTGGGCCAGCTTGCACAGAAGCTCCACGATCACCTTCTCATTCTGGCTGTCCAGATTTCCGGTCGGCTCGTCAGCTAAAAGAATCTCACCGCCCGCCGCGATAGCCCTCGCGATGGCAACTCTCTGCTGCTCCCCGCCGCTGATCATACCGGGCATCTTTTTGTAGAGCGTTTCCGGCAGTCCCACCTTATCCAGATATTCCCGCGCCTTCGCCTTTGCCACTTTCGCCGGGACATGCTGCAGCTCCATGGGGAACATGACGTTCTCCATCACCGTCAGCAGGGGGAACAGATGAAAAGCCTGATAAATGACCGACGCCCGGTTCAGACGGTAAGCGTCCCGGTTCATCTTCCGCATGTCCTCCCCTTCTACGGTAAGCGTCCCCTCTGTGGGCACATCCAGCCCCGCAAGAAGGGACAGGAAGGTACTCTTGCCGCTGCCGGACTTGCCTGTGATCGCGTACACCTTCCCCCGCTCAAAAGAACAGTTCACCTCCGAGAGCGCCTTCGTCTTCTGGTACTTCGTCTGGTAGATGTAACTCACATTTACCGCCTTAATGATTTTTTCCATGTTTTCCTCCATTCTACCGCCTGGGCGGTACTTTTATTTCCACAACAATTCAGGTTGATTCTGAAAGAAGTGAGCGACCGCATGAGCGCGTATTCCCCCCCCGCCTGCTCTGCAAGGAGAGATAACTGCACAGATACCCGATAAAAATCACAATCACCACAAGAAAGGGAAACATTCCCCGAAGGAGCGCCAAATTCTTCGAAAGCGTCTCCGCCGAACGGATAAAGGATTCATCCATGATCGTCAGCGCGTTTCCGTCAAAGCGGAACTCCGCTCTGGTAACCACCGGCAGAAATTTCACTTCGTCATGCATCCGGGCTTTCAGCGCATTTAACTGAAACGGATCCTTCACCACAAAAAAGCCTGAGTCCGCAAAAAACCCGATTCCCTGACTGTGGTAAGCCTCCCGCATGTAGTCAAAGGGCAGGATATGAAGAATACTCTTTTTTCTGTGCCGTGCAATATTCCTCACGGTCTGCCTCATAAAAAACTTCATGTTTTACTCCATCTCTGCGCATTTTTTTGCGCATAACCTAGTTTATGTCAAGCAATGCGCAGACACAAATCCCGCGATTGAAAATTTTAATTTTCAATCTTCTCCCCCTGTCAGAGCTGTCTGCCGTGCCCAGACACCCAGTTTTTATGCCGGTTCTTCTTATATGCCTTGCTTTCCCACACGCGCCTCAATTCGGCATAACACTTGCCGTCCTCCTTGGTCAGTTCCAACTCCAGAGCTGCCTGCCGCTCCCTGTTTTCATCCACGATCCAGAGCCGGAACGCCCCTTTCATAATCCTGCCCGCATCCTCCGGCCGCTCCGGCGCCACCCACCATTCAAGCCTGTCGCCAAATTCCAGAATATCATCATCCCTGATGATAACCATCTGTTTGTCATAGACATAGTTTTCAGGCACCTCAACCCGGAAGGTGCATATATAAGGATAATAAGCGCTCCTCCCATTGTCATAAAACGGCTCCTCCCCCTCCTCAAGCGTCTGATAAGGTTCCTTTTTCAGCAGAATCCGTTCTCCCTCCACAAGTTTCTGCCAGCCGTGCTCCTCTGTAGCCGCATAGACCACCACCTCTTCCCCGATCACTCCGGTTCCCTTAAAATACAGAATAGATAAAAGCAGACAGGCCGCAAAAACTGCCGCCGGTATTCCGGGTGCCAGTCTCCTGTTTCGTTTTCCCGCCTTTACACCCTCTATGATGCGTTCCCCCACAGACTCGTCAGGCACAATTCTGTACGCTGCCGCGCGCAGACGGTTCCCTGCGTCCTCATCAGAAGAAAGCCGCTCTTCCTCCTCTGTTTCTTTTCCGTTCCACACTCTCTCTTCCATTAAGACACGTCTCTCCTTTCCTCTCCGCAGTCTTGCGAACAAAGGCTGTTTCCGGTGCTTTCCCCTGTCTGTCATCCCGTCTCCTCCAGCAGATCACGCAGCTTTCCACGCCCTCTCTCCAGCCGCTTTCTGACGGCGGATTCCGAAATGCCAAGCATCTGTGCGATCTCCTTCCCCTGATACCCTTCCACATAATGCAAAAGCAGTACTTCCCTGTATCTGGACGGCAAAAGTAAGAGGCTGTCCATCAGTCTCGTGTCTTCCTTCTCCTCATAGTACCGTGATAACTGCTCCATCCCGATCTTCGGGTGATTTTTATAAAAGCGCAGCCTGTTTTTGCAGAGGTTGATATCCACCCGGATCAACCATGCTTTCCGATGCCCCTCCGTCTCAAACACGCTCCCGCGCTTCCTATGCTCCATATATTTAATCAGTGTATCCTGCACGACATCCTCCGCGTCAAAGGCGTTCTTCATCATCACGAAGGCAACTCGGTATAGCATATTGCCAAACTCCTGAAAAACCGCTTCCACGCTCTGGTCCGGGCTGTCCGTCCTTCTCTCCAATATGTCACCGCCTTCGGGCGTCCCCGTTTTTTCTTCCGCTTTTCATTCCGTCAGACAGGTTCCTTTTCCAAGCGGCCATTCCTTCTAACCTGCCGCCTGTCATGAAACGACTCCTGCTATTAATAAAACACATGACGACGCGAAAATGTGACACCCTTCCTGATTTTTCATAACAGGTAATTGCGAAACCCGGTTCTCCCCTCCGCTCCCTCTCTACAGATCTTCCGGTTTATTCCGCTTCCTGTACTCCTTCGGAGAACAGCCCACCCTTTTTAAAAACTGCCTGTTAAAGTTGGAAAGATTGCTGTACCCGCAGGAAAACGCAATATCCGCGATTTGTTCCGCGCTGTCGCTGAGCGCTTCGCAGGCAGCCTGAATCCGAAGCTGGGTCAAATGCTCGATGGCGCCGATCCCCACCGCCTTCCGAAAACACCTCATAAAGTGACTCTTGCTCAGGTGTACCAGCCCGGCTAACTGCTCCACCGTAATATCCTCCCTGAAATTCAGCGCCATATACTCAAGCGCCGGACGGATCGCCTCTGTCTCTCCCTCCGTGCCGTTTTTTTCAAACAGAATTTCCCCGCTCTCCTCCAATGTCCAGATCAGGCGCAGAAGCTCACTTTTTAAAAGCAGATCCGAGCGGGCCGAGTTTCCCCGCACACAGGAAAAAATCCGCTCCGCCAGCGCTCTCAGCTCTTCGTAGGCCGCCGCGTCCCGGCGGATGCAGACGTTTGTGCGGATATTGCCCTTTATCACCGGCCGGATGCACTCATTCGTACAGCGGTCGCCGCTGCCCGCACCCAGCATGACAGGGCTGAACACGAGAGCGTCATACAGCATTGGCACCAGACCGGCAGTCGAATGGCCGCCCTCGCATTCCTCCTGCTCTTTTACCGCCAGCCCCCGCTTCTCCTCCCTGCACGGGTATGTCGCGTGCAGCATATTGGGCGGTATGAGCAGCAGTTCCCCCTCCCCCGCCTCCAGCTTCCGGCTGCCGCATATAAACACGCCCCTGCCATGCAGAATATGAATCAGCTCAAACTCGCCGTGCCAGTGCATAGGCACGTTCACAAACCACTCCGGCAGCCTGCACTCATAATAACTGTACGGAATCCATGTGGTACTGTGACGTCTCTTTTCCTGTGTCCCTCTGTCTGGTGTCATAACCTCTCCTCCCCGGAATTGTGATAGAAAAGTATCATTAAGGAGTAGCATTTTAATAGCATTACCCTTCCCGATAATAATATTATACTATTACATCCCGCATTTCTCAATCGTTTAAGTGAGACATACGGAACCGGAAACAGAAAGGAAAAAAGAAAAGGAGGCAGATCATGACATTTGAAAAAGAGAACGGTGCGCTCGTATGCCGCCATATGGGGGAAACGCTGCGGATCGAACCGTGGGGAAAAGATTCTTTCCGTGTACGCGCTTCTATGACGCCCCGTTTCACCGGAAACGAACAGGCATTGACCGAAACAGTCGAACATATGGACACACAGATTGCCATTATGGAGGAGGACCACTGGGTGGGCGACGGCAGCATCGACAAACGGCCGATTGCTTCCATCGTAAACGGCCAGCTTAAGGCCGTTGTCAATTTCGCGGGCGTCATCTCCTTTTACCGCGGGCAGAAACTGATCCTGCGGGAGTACTTCCGAAACTACGACGGCACGCTCTCCAGAGAAAGCCGCTGCCTGAAACTGGTAAACCGGGAGTGGAAGGGCGTGATCGGCGGCAGCGAGTATACCCTGAACGTAAAATTCGAGAGTGACAAAAAGGAAAAACTCTTCGGCATGGGACAGTACCAGCAGGACTGTCTGGATTTAAAGGGCTGCGTGCTGGAGCTTGCCCAGCGCAATTCCCAGATTTCCGTTCCCTTCGCTGTCTCCTCTCTGGGTTACGGTTTCCTCTGGAACAATCCTGCCGTTGGCCGCGTGAGCTTCGGAAAAAACTACACCGAATGGATCGCCCGCGCCACGAGAGAGATGGATTACTGGATCACCGTGGCAGATACACCGAAGCAGATTCTCGAAAACTACACCGCCGTTACGGGACGCGCCGGCATGTTCCCGGAGGATCTGATGGGACTGTGGCAGTGCAAGCTGCGCTACCGCACACAGGAGGAAGTCTTAAGCGTAGCGAGACAGTATCAGAAAGAGGGCATCAAACCAGACCAGATCGTCATCGACTTCTTCCACTGGACAGTGCAGGGAGACTGGAAATTCGACGAGAAATACTGGCCCGACCCGAAGGCTATGGTGGACGAGCTGCATGAAATGGGCATCAAAGTCATTGTGTCGGTATGGCCTTCCGTGGATCGGAAGAGCGAAAATTTCGGCCCCATGATGGAGCGCGGCCTGCTCATCAAAACCGAGCGCGGCGCGGCGCAGACATACGACTATCAGGGCGACTGCGTGGAGATCGACCCCTTCAACCCGGAAACCCGCAAATATGTGTGGGACGTATGTAAAAAGAACTATTTCGACTACGGCATCGACGCCTTCTGGCTGGACAACTCCGAGCCGGACTACGGCGTGTACGACTTTGAAAACTACCGCTACTTTGACGGTCCCGCGCTGGCGCTCAGCAATCTTTATCCCCAGCTCTACAGCCGCGCTTTCTACGACGGCATGTGTGCGGAAAACAAAGGCCCTGTGGTCAACCTGCTGCGCTGCGCATGGGCCGGTTCCCAGAAGTACGGCAACGTGGTATGGTCCGGCGATGTGCCGAGCACCTTTGAAGCCTTTGCCGACCAGCTCCAGTGCGGCCTGAATATGGGACTGGCGGGCATCCCCTGGTGGACGACGGACATCGGCGGCTTTATGACCGACGACGTGAATGATCCGGATTTCAGACAGCTCCTGATCCGCTGGTATCAGTTCGCCGTATACTCTCCTGTCCTGCGTATGCACGGCGACAGAGGGCCTTACAATATCCCGCCCCTCGACGACCGTGACTGGGGCGGCGGCTATCTCCACACCGGCCAGCCAAACGAGCTGTGGAGCTACGGCGAGGACAATTACGCCATTATGAAAAAATACTACGATGTGCGCATATCCCTGCACGACTATATCAGAGAGTTGTACACGGAAGCCCACGAGAACGGCTCCCCGCTCCTGCGCACCATGTTCTATGAGTTCCCGGAGGACGAAAAGTGCTGGGAAACGGAAGATCAGTATATGTTCGGCAGCCGTTTCCTCGTTGCACCGGTTCTGCACCTGAATGAATGGAGCCGCGCAGTTTATCTCCCCGCCGGGAAATGGCGGCTTACCTCCACGGAGGAGGTTTTTGACGGCGAATGCACCGTCCGCGTGGACGCGCCCATCGACTATATGCCGGTATTTGAACGCATGGCATAGACGTTTGGAAAAGGCGGCTGCAAACGGACACATGCAACCGCCCTCACAAAAGAAGAGGATGGAACCGGCAGAATCTGCCCTGTATTCCATCCTCTTCTCTTATATGATTATAACCTTCTCCCCCTGAGAAACCTTACTTCGCCGGCAGCGCAAACTTAGCAATCAGTTCGTCTAAAGAAACTGCCTGCGCCGACAGCTCCTCGCTGGTAGCCGAAGACTCCTCGGCCACAGCCGCGTTCGTCTGAATGACGTCGGAAATCTGGTCGACGCCCAGCTCCGCCTCTTTCATAGTCGCCATCTGACTTGAGGAAATGGAACTCAGCTCCTTGGAGGACTCTGCCACCTTCCGGATTCCCTCCACCACAATCGCCAGTGAAGAAACTGCACGCTCCGCTACCTTATTGCCGTTTTCCACTTCTTTCATGGTGCCTTCAATCAGCGCCCTTGTATCCACAGCCGACTTGCTGCTCTGCTCCGCGAGCTGTCTGATCTGGTCAGCCACAACGGAGAAACCGCGCCCCGCTTCTCCTGCCCGCGCCGCCTCTATGGACGCGTTCAGCGAAAGCATATTTGTCTCAGACGCAATATTTTCAATTTCCGAAATAATATTTCCGATCTTGTGGGATGCTTCGCTGATGCGGGACATCGCCTCCACCATTTCCTTCATATCGCCGGTGCTGCGGTCAGCCACATCCGCATATTCCTGCGACTGCCTGTAAGCATCCTCCGCAGAATCCGCCGCTCTTCTTGCCGCCTCCGAAATCGTAGTGATCGTCGCATGCAGCTCCTGCACCGCGCCAGCCTGCTCTGTCGCGCCCTCGGCAAGGCTCTGGGACGTATCTGCCAGATTGGATGAACCTGCAGAAACCTGCTCCGAAGACATTCCGATATAACGCAGCGTATCAATCATATTGTCTCTCAACTGTTTCAGAGAATCGAATATTTGAAGAAATTCTCCCTTGTAGCGGGCGCCATCTTTAGAGCGGACGACAAAATTGGAATTTGACATTTCACCCAGAATATATTCCAGATCATAAATGACAAAAATAAGGGTCTCGGACATATCCTTCGCCGAACTGATAATATCGGCCACCTCGTCATCCGCCTGTGTCTCCGGAAACGGCGTGGAAAGATCGCCCTCGGCAAACAGGGCAAGTCTGTCTTTTAACTCGATCAACGGTGCGGAAATATTCTCCGCGATATTTCTGCCCAGCCGGATGGAAGCCACAATAGCAAGCAGAATAATCACTGCAATCACCGCAATAAGCGCTATGCAGACAATCGTCATGACAGTAGAAACGCTGTTTCCCCGTTCTACCTTAATATCCATAATCTCAATCAGCTCATCGTTAATATCATCGTAGAGCGGCATCAGCTCGTCCATCGCTCTGGCCTGAGCCTGCTCGCACAGAGCCCTGTCCGTCGTGCTGCCCAGCTCAATAATCTCCTGATCCAGCGCCCAGTATGTAGGAAGCTTGGAGGAAATGTCCGCGTAAACTGCCTTATTCGCGTCAGACACCATGAACTTCTCCAGATCCGCAAAACTTTCGGTGAAATCCGCCACGCTTGCATCATGGGATGCGCGCATACTCTCAATCGCTGCCTCGTCATCGTACCCGATACATCCGCGGAGTGTGGAACGCGCCTCCGCAAAATGCGTCATCGCCTTACCCACGTCACCCTGCGCAAATCCGTAATCCTTTAGTGCGCCCGAGTATACACATGCCACCACAATCAGCGTAATCAGCGCTGCTACCGCCACTACTGCCGGAATGCCCGACGCGGTCACAAATCCCCGCACCAGGCGCTCCTTAATCCGATATTTTTTCAATTTTTCGTACATCCCGATTCCCTCCTGATACACTCCCCGTATTTAGTCTTAATTGCACCTTACATTCTACATTATACCAGCTTTTTTCCATAATACCAGTTTATTCTTCACAAATATTTCACGAATCGTTTATAAGAATTTAATTTTCCTGTATGTCGTATTATCATTTTCCCCCTCCCCTCAGAAATGCCTCCGCCACAGCCGGATCGAAATGTGTGCCGCTCTCCTCCCTGATGACTGCATAAGCCTTTTCTGCCGGCATGGCCTCTTTATAGCAGCGCTTTGAAGTCAATGCGTCAAACACGCCGGACGCCGGTTTCCGACAAGCACCGCCGCCGCTGTAATCACCGGATACAGAATCGTGAGAATCACAAAAAAGGCGATGTCCGCATCCGGAAAATATAGACAATATTAAACCCGAAATGCAAAAATACCGGGTAGAGCAGATTCCTCTCCCGCTCCAGAAAAATATTCATCAAAACGGTAAGGCTTCACGAAGGCCATTCTCGTCTCCTCCGGACGAAACCATTTCCAGCCGATCAGCAAAAGATAAGTGGGCGACCATGCAATCAGATTGCGTATCACCCACATGGGCACCGCCGGCGCGTGGAAAATCAGACTCGCCGGACCGACCACAAAAATAATGAGCGACCAGACCAGAACGCAGGAGCTGATAATGTACTTCTTTAAATAATTGGTTTTTATGAATTGATTCCTCCCTTATAATAACATCTGTTTTGTTTTCGACCGTCAATCTGTCGGTAATAGTGCAAAAAAACTACTGAAACAGTGGAAGCACAACCGCCATCATACTCCCCTGCTCCATCCGGAGGAGCCGCTCCAGATTATAGATAAATGCCTCCATCTTCCTCTGCCGCAGCTCCCCGCTCTGTTCCGCAAGCGTATCAAAAACCGTATTGGCGTAGAGAAACGTCATCTCCGCCACCTCCGCCGGATAGTCTGTGTGGCAGATCCCTTCCGCCACCCCCTCTTCGATCAGTTCCGTGAGCAGGGGATTCACTCCGGCGAGCAGCCTCTCCTGTATCTTCTGGTGCATCAGGGCGTTCTGCGGTTTGTGAATCTGCTCCATAAGCGCATCGCCCCATCCCTCATGGATCTGCAGGGTGCGGATCATCAGGGTCAGCCGCTGTAATACGGAAAGTTCTCTTCGTCCCACCAGTTCCCTGGCTCTGACGAGCATCTGTCCGATCATCCGCCCGATCACAGCGTCCAGAATCTCCTCCTTGGACTGAAAATGATAATAGAGCGTTCCCCTCGCGATCCCCACCTGTGCCAGAATATCGCCGGTGCTTGTCTGGTCAAAGCCCTTTGTACTGAATAAGCGCTCCGCCACATCCAGTATTTCATTTTTTCTCTCTTCCGCTTCCTTTACAATCCGCATCGTTCACCTGTCTCCCACCGCACTACCGACTGACTGTCGGTTTAATTTTAATACGCAGGAGGCGGGCTGTCAATCCGGATTGTCCTTCTCACTTATCCTTTCTTCTCCCTGTCCTTCTTTTCCTTCTCTTTTTCCTCCATCTTGTCAACTGCCTGTTTTATAGCATCCAGATTTTTGTCTTTGTCCTTATTCCCGTCTCCCACCTTTTCATCCACGGCACCGGAAAACCACTTCGACAAAGGATCCGCGTAATTTCCGTTTCGTGTATAAGTTCCCTTTGTCTTCGCAGCGGCGGCCGCGCTGGATGCCGCACGGCTGATGCTTCCCGCTTTCTGTGACACATGACCGGCAAAGGAGCCATGCCCCGCAAATGTGGATTTTAAGGTGTTTATGTTAGCCTTTTTTAACCCCTCTTCGTCCAGCTCCAGCTTATTTCCTTTTCCCACATGAATACCAATTTTCGAGAGCAGATTCTGTGTTTTATCTGTCATTTGCGTCATCCAGACTGCATTGCGAAGCACATTTGGCGTATCCGAATTTCCCGCCTGCTCTACCACAGAATTGTAATCCGTTACAAAGGCTTTCACCGCCTTTGTTATAGCGTCCCAGTCATAATCTTCCGTTTCGGTCTCCTCACCGGTTTCTTCGTCCCTCTTCGTCATCTTCTTCTTTTCCCAGAGAGCGGGATCGCTCAACGCCTCAGCCGATTTTTTCAGGGAATCCGCGCCTGTCCCCATCAGCGTCAGTTTCTGCACGGTATCTCCCGGCACAAGCGCTTTTTCAGCCTCCTGCCTGGCACAGTAAGCCTTCATCATCTTCCCATAACTTCCGTTTTTGATCGAAGCATAGTCCGAGAGCATACTACCGCCTGCATAAACGGAACCGCCCAAAAGAGCCGTGACATCGTAACCCGAATCCAGATTTACATATTTCATATAATCGTTTGCCATATCCTCCTGCCTCCTTATTTATCATTTCAATACTGTTTTTCTTTTTCACTGATTGTTTCGGAACCTGTGCTGGCAAACTAAACCGAAATGCTGTGGAATACCCTTTTTCTGCTGTAAAGAAAAGTGAAAACCCTGACAAAAAGGACTTGCATCCCGCCCGCAAAAAATAGTAAAATATAAATAAATATAACAACAGACAGAAGACACATCATCCTTTAGTGGGGGAAGGAGATGATTTTATGGGAATTGGCAGCATCACATCGACAGGCAGCATGTCTGCCATGCAGATGCCGGCGACGGGCTTAACGGATCAGAAAAGTAAAAATCTGCAGACAGAAATCACAGACGTGCAGCAGCAGATCCAGAAGCTCTCTTCTGAGGAAGATCTCTCTGCCAGCGAAAAAGCCAACGAGCAAAAGAAGCTCAAGCGTGAAAAATCCAGTCTCGATACCGAGCTGAAACAGCATCAGGAAGACCTTCTCCGGTCACAGAAAAGAGAAGAAATGCTGGCAGAACTCTGGTCAGCACAGCTCCCGGCACAGGAGGAAGAGGAAAAAGAGGACAGCCAGTCAGCCGAAGCCTCCTCCGGCACGGCAGATGAGAAGACACAGCCTGCCAGCGAAGGGCAGACGCCCCAGCCGGGTACCGTCATAACACAGAACAGCGACGGCACCGTCATTTTAAAGGAAGTCATGAATCCGGCCGGGAGCAGTGGCACGGACACCGAAAACAAACCGGCTGACGAAGTAAAAGAAACAGCCGCTGCCGCATCGGAACCGGAGTCTGAGGAGGACGGGACAGATACAGAGGCAGCCACCGCATTCAGGCCGACCGAAAAGGAAATGCAGGCCATGGTTTCCGCAGACTCTTCCATGCAGATCGCACAGCGTCAGGGAACGCTCGTCGCCAAAACAACCGACGGCATTGCCATTTTAAAGGGAGAGATCAAACAGGATGCGTACCGCGGCACAGATACGGAGCGAAAAGAGGCCGAACTCAAAGACATGCAGAAACAGCAGCAGCAGGAAATGGCCTTCCAGTTCGCTATGTTAGGCGAAGCCGGCGGCGTCATGCAGGCAGCGTCGGAAACAGACAACGCTGGGACCGCCGCACAGGCGAATGCAGACAGGACCTTTCAGGTCAGCGGTCTGAGCGCGGCACGGCAGGAAGAGGAGGCCGCCCGGCAGGGATTTCAGGTTGCTATCGCGTAATCCGGTTTTAAACATAAAAAGAGTACAGGGAATTGTATCAATCCACCCTGTACTCTTTTTGATTGTCACCTGCAATGAAAAATCCCGTCATACCCTGCCTGCGCTCTCACCGGCATACGAAGTCTCACGCTCAATGGGCCGTATCCACAATGACGATACTGGAATCTCCCTGCATCGCCTGCTCAATGACAGCCGCCTGCAGCTTCTGGAACGATCCATAGGATGAGGTTGCGCCGGACAGGGCGTCAATCTCTGTTTCCCCCTGTCCCTCCAGGAGCTGCCCGGCATAATACCGGGTGTACTCGTTAGGATAAGTACCATTGCTGTGCAGCATGTTCTGCATATATGTATTGTCCCAGCTTTTGATAAAACCGCTTGCGTTCTCAGCATTGTATTCCACCGAAACTATGCTCCCGCCCTTGACCATAATCGTAATATATTCTTTCCAGCCATGGCTGAACTCAGAAGCCTGCGCGGTGTAATAACCATCCTGCAGTCCCGTCTGTTCCCCACAGGCTGTAAACAGCATCATACACGCCAGAATCAGCGTTATGCCAAACATCCGTCTCATATGTCATACTCCTCCTTCAAAGCAAATTTCTTTACCTGCGCCTGAAGTTCCTCGGCCTCCTTCGCCAGAAGTCCGCTGGACTGACTTGTTCCTCCTGCATTCTGGAGATTCCTGTCCGCTATATCGGAAATGGTAGCGATCCGCCCCTCCATACTGATCAGCGCTTCCTCCTGTCCCTGCACTGCCGCCACAAGCTGGTCTGAGATGGCGCTGATCTGTGTGGAAACGCCGTAGATGGACCGCAGAGACTCCGCCGTGCTGGCATTCAATTCTACACCCGTCTGAATAACGGCTCTGGTACTTGCCACAATTTCCACCGCGCTTTGGGCTGCCTTCGCACTTTTTCCCGCCAGATCCTTCACCTCTTCCGCCACAACGGCAAAGCCCTTGCCCGCGCTTCCGGCATGAGCCGCTTCCACGGAAGCGTTCAGCGCCAGAATGCTCGTCTGGAACGCAATGTCGTCAATCGACTTGGCGATGGTCGTAATCTCCTGCGCGTGTGCACTGATATCGTCCATGGCATTGGAAAGGGCCGTCATCTGCGTATTCGCCTCCTGCACCTTTCTCGTAATTTCTACGGTCATCGTCCGCGTCTGGCTGCTGCTCTTCGTCACGCCGGCAAGCTGCTCCTTGACATGGGTCACCTCGTCAACCAGCGCTTCCGTCGCCTGATTCTGTTCCAGAGACGCCTCATGTAACTGCCCCGACTGGCCGCTCAGCTCATCCGCCATGCTGGCGAGACGTGTCGCCGCCGCACGGAATCCCGTAATGGTCTCGTTCATGGACTGCAGGATATTGCCCAGACTGTTTCTGATCTGTGTAAAGTCTCCTCTGTACTCCACCTGGGGCTCGATCTGCAGATCCCCGTCTGCAACCCCACTGAGAACCTGACGGATGTCTGATATGTACCTGTTCACGCTCTCCACCGTGTCCGCCAGCGTTCTTGTCATAATCTCCAGCTCATCCCCGGATCTTAAACTGATCACCTCCGTATGCAGATCCCCGTCTGCCAGGGAAACCATCCGGTTTGTCACATTCTTTACCGGTTTTGAAATAGACCGGGCCATTTTCAATATCAGCAGAATGGAAATCACCAGTACCGCCAGTGTACATATCCCTGCCACTACCATCGCCTGGTCAATCAGGCTGTCATAATCTTCCTTTGGCACCTGAATCACTAACGACCACTGTGTCCCGCGGACAGGGGAAAACGCCACCAGCATCTGCTGCCCGTCGACGGCAAATTCCGTCGCTCCCGTCTCTCCCGTCGTCACGCTCTTTATGGCTTCGTCATTGCCGCCGCTGAGCTCTAACAGCGTGGCCCCGGCTTTCACTCTCTCCTGATCCGGATGTCCGGTGACAATTCCTTCCCGGTTTACCATATAAGCCATACCGGTTTTTCCTATGTTAATACTGCTTAGCACATCATTCAGCGCATCGTATTTGTAGACGCCCACCAGATAATAAGCCGTCTCCCCCTCCGCTTTCACCGGCATACCGATCGTGATGCCGAGCTTATCCTGATAGATCGTGTTCGTATATGTCGTCAGATTGTCCGTCTCCTGCAAGAGCGCCAGAAAATCGGCATTCAAGCTGTCAGCCGCGCCGTCTATGCCCTGAACGAGGCTGCCGTTTTGATCATACAGGGCAATCGTATAAAATTCATAAATTTCGGCCGCCTCTGTCAGAACCGCTTGCCAGCCTTCCATTTCCGCATCCGCTCCGGAGGTCTCCACTTCGCCTCCTCCAAAGCCGACTATGTTCATTCTCGTATCGCCTGCAAGCACCATCATCCGGTCCGCCAGCATATGAATATTGGCTTCCACGGTCTTAGCCGACTGTCTTGCCATAGGCTGCAGACTGTCCAGCAGAATGCTGTTCGCCAGTGACTGCATGGAAAGGGCCATAATCACGCAGCAGACTGCCACCAATACCAAAATATTGAGTGTGGTATTCCTCAATATTCTTCCATTGAGACTCCTCCTCATTTTACGGCCAGAGCGGGAGTCTGACTTATTAGTTACCATTGTACACATCGCTCCTTTTTCTCCAGATTTCCTGTTGTCAGGACACATAACAAAAGCCCACTTAATCCCCCGGCATAAGCGTCCGCTTCCTTATACCGGTGGTCAATAGACTTTGTTAATATCATATCACGAACAGCGTATAATGAAAAGACTTTTCTGGTACTTTTGGCACATTCCGTTTTTGCCGCACCCGACAGTTCCCGCCGCCCGGACTAATCATGTTCGTGTTCCACCAGCATCTCATAAGTCACCCCATACTTCTTTGCGATATCACCCGCATAGGACATACCCTCCGGCGGCGCCATTGCAATTTGAAAGGAACGATTGCCTCCTTCCGCTTTTACAATAAGCGAAACCGCCTGCACGGAATCGTAGAACCGGTTCAATTCTTCCAGATCGAAGGCCAGCTTATGCATGTGGGTGTTGTAGATGGTTCTGACTCCCTTTTCCAGAATCGCCCTGACCGCATCCTTCGCTATGAAATACCCTTCCTCAAAGGAGGTCGTGGAAAACGTCTCATTGAGCAGCAGCAGGCTGCTTTCCGTGCTGTCGGTATAAATCCGGCGAAACCGCCTGCACTCTTCGCCCAGACGTCCCAGATCCATGGTTTTGTCCTCGTCCGCCGGAAAATGCGTGTAAATACAGTCAACCGGTTGGAACGAAAAAGAATCCGCCGGCACGAAAATCCCACCCTGGGCAAGCGCAAATAACAGGCCGACCGCCTGTGTGACCGTCGTCTTCCCGCCCCGGTTCGCTCCTGTCAGCACATATACCAGATGCCTTTTGTCAAAGTCCAAATCATTTTTTACAATCGTCTCCTGTTTCTGCGCGACCGCCGCCGCAAGTTTCAGATTGTAAAACCCTTTCGCGCGCATCACCCGCTCTCCCGCTTCTTCCGCCGCCAGCGTCCCCTTGCAAAAACCCATTCCCCGGCCGCTTAGCTTTTCTATGTACTGCGCAAAACGGACATAATAGATAAATTCCGGTATCAGGTCTGTTATCTCCGTGATGGTCACGGAAACATAACGGTCCAGTACGTTTTTCAGTTTTTTCACGACCGCCGAGAGCATCTGGTTGGTGACACGGTTCATATACCGCGGCACGTCCTCCATCATATCGCCCTCGGGAATCAGCGCGATTCCCCGAACGGGAATGATTTCCGGCATTTTGGACGTCTCTGCGGCAAAGGGATGAAACTTATACTCCTCCTTCCATTCCGTATCCGGCTTTATCACCTCCTTCATGGAAATTTTTTCACAGAAATGATCCAGAATATTAGATTTGGTAAAATACCTGCTGTTGATGGAAATCAGGCCGATCCCGTCCGCTTCAAAGCGGTCGTTTAAGTTGATGCCCACCGTAACGCTCCGCAGTTGTTCCGTCGTTGCCCGAAGAGCTGCAATATCCTTCTTCAACTCAGAAAACCCGTTGTCATGATATAACCCGTCAACGTATTCCTTTAAACGAAGCAGTCCCTCCGCCTGCACCGGCGCATCCGAAAGACTCTTGAAAACAGCTTCCACACACTGGATATAATCTTTCAGTTCATCCAGACGATGCATGAGATCCCACACATTCGCCGCCTCCTCAAATGTCTTTCCGATACTCCCGTAATCGCGCAGAAAATTAATTTTATCCAGAATACGCAGCATTTCATCCCGCATCGCCTCGTTCCGGTAAATATCCGCAAAAACGTCGCTCCGGTATTTCGTCACTTCCGGGTTATCCGTCATTTTGGAAAGAATGGACAAAAACAGCGTCCGCTCCTGCTTCTTCTCCGTGACCTGTTCGCACAGATAATCAAGCCCCAAATCGTGTATGGCCGCCTCCGATAAGACTTTATAGTCGGGCGTATATCCGGGCGGCGTTAATAAACTGATGGCTTTTTCTTTGTGATTCATGGCAGTTCCTCCAGCGTTCACTTTCCTTCTTTTTCTATGTATTTCTATGCCTTTTGCTATATTATACCCTACCCTGCGTTCTGTTTCCCGCTCCATATGTTATTCCATGTGCTCTTTATGTTTTATTCTACATCAATTACATATCAAATGAAACGGAAATTGCTTCCCGATAAAATAAATCTTTCCCCGAAATGAAAACTGTGATATAATACCGTCGATTCAGGGAATCATGACAAAAATAAGAGACATGGCAAAGACAAGAGACATAAGATGACAGACAGGAAGATACGCAGACGAATCAGCATATGTATCATTTTATCGCTGCTCCTCGCGGGAATGTATGTAAATGCAGACCCCGCCGGAGTTTTATTTGCGTCCGGCTTGTCCGGACATACTTCCGAAAGCCTCGCTCCTGTCCATTCAGGTACCTGTCATGACGCCATCGGTGCGACCAGACTGCCTGCCATACATAATATGGAAGTACAGGGGGCCGGATATCAGCAGCAGTACAGGGAAGTCCATGAGTCCCTTTTTTTGTCCTGCTTTGGCATTCATTCCGTATTAAAGGGAAAATTTCATAGTAACCATAGGGCAACATATTTATTCTGCCAGACGCAAAATGAGCGGATTACCGAATCCGTCTATCAATCCGACGGGAAAAAGCGAATCTGAAACTGTATCTGTACAAACCAGGAAAGGCATAATTGAATAACAGTTTTAGAAAAGAGGGTAAATATATGTTGGCACAGGTTGTTGCAGTAGTCATTTTTATTGCAATGTTTCTTTTTATTGTGACTGAAATTGTGGAAAGACACATCGTTTCGCTTGTCTGCGCACTGTTGACGGTCATTTTCGTTTTTGGTCTGGGAATGCACAGCATGTCGGCGGTCATTGAAACGCTGAATATCAAGAGTATTTTTATGACAGAGTTCTGGTATCTGTCCGGAGAAACGTCAGGAAACAGCTCCGGCATCAACTGGGAGACGATCCTGTTTATTTTCGGTATGATGGTCATGGTCGAAGGCATGGCGCGCGTCGGTTTTTTCAGATGGCTCTGTATGCGCATAGCCAGGCTCGTCAATTATCAGGTCATACCACTGTTTGTCACTTTTATGATTTTATCAACCATTCTGGCCATGTTTATTGACAGCATCACCGTGATTCTGTTTCTGGCTGCCGTAACGATTGAGCTTTCACAGCTTTTAAAGTTCAATCCGGTTCCCATGATTTTATCCGAGATCTTTTGCGCCAATCTTGGCGGCTCGGCTACCATGTGCGGAGATCCGCCCAATATCATTATCGGTACTTCGCTCGGCTATTCGTTTACGGACTTTGTGACAAATACCGGTGTGATTGCCGGTGTCTGCCTGATTGCGGTACTCGCTTATTTTTATCTGCTCTTTCGTAAGGAGCTTCTGGCGGGCGGGCCAAAAACAGTGGATTATGACAGTCTGCCAAGCCCGGAATCCACAATCACCGACAAAAAGGGCTTTGCGGTGAGCTGTGTGATCTTCGCCGCCGCCATTGTCCTGTTAGTCACCCACGCACAGACGGGACTTACCGTCTCTACCATCGGAAGCCTTGTGGCCGTCGCGACCCTGGTAACTTCGTGGAAGTATGCTATACTTTTGTTAAAAAAAGTGGACTATAAAACGCTGCTGTTCTTTATCGGTCTGTTTGTCGTGATCGGCGGATTGGAGCAGACCGGCATACTCGAAATTATAGCCGGATTTATCGGCAGAATCAGCGGCGGAAATGTGATGGTCATGATTGCGATTATCATATGGCTGTCAGCCATTTCAAGTGCGTTTGTGGATAACATTCCGTTCGCAACCACGATGATTCCGATTATTAAAAGTCTGTCGGCCACCTACGGCGTTGATTTGTCCATGCTCGCCTGGACGCTGGCAATGGGCACGGATATCGGCGGAAGCGCGACGCCCATAGGCGCATCGGCAAATGTGGTCGGTATCGCTACCGCATCACGGGAAGGTTATGTGATCAAGTGGGGGCTCTACTGCAAAAAAATGATGCCGGCAACCGTAATTGTTGTCCTGATATCCATGCTTTTAATTTATTTCCGATATCTGTAAAGGGAGGTGGAACGGATGGAAAAACAATTGATTATTTCCGTGGGAAGAGAGTACGGCAGCGGCGGCCACGAAATCGCCGAGAGGCTGTCCGCGCATTATGGCATCCAGTTGCTTGACCACAATCTTCTCGATGAGATCGCCGCTAAGAAAAATGTGAAGATGGACCATTTAAAAGGGTTGGACGAGAAACATAAAAATCCACTGTCTTCGAGGACGGTGAGGGGCTACAGCAGTTCGCCGGAAGAAAACCTTCTGTATCTGCAATTTGACTATCTGCGGGAAAAGGCGGATTCCGGAGAATCCTTTGTGATTGTCGGACGTTGCAGCGAAACCATCCTGAAACAGTATGACAGTATGGTATCCATATTTATTCTTGCCGACCGCGACAAAAGAATCGAGCGCATTATGCGGCTGTATCATCTGACAGAGAGCGAGGCTGTCAAAAAGATCCGCGAAAAAGATACGAGCCGGAGACGTTACCATAACAGTTTCTGTGTCGGAAAGTGGGGCGATTGCAGAAATTACGACGTTTCCCTAAACAGCAGCAAGCTGGGCGTGGACGGATCGGTGAAGCTTTTGACAGACTACATTGACAGAAGAAGACAATAGCTCATAACCACAGGCTGCCGGAACCTTTCCGGCAGCCTGTTCTATCTCATGAAACGGGGAAAACGGCGCAAACAGACGCAGTTCCTACTCTAAAATACCCGCCATCTTCTCTATCATTTCGTCTTCCTTGAGGCGGAACTTAATCTCCACCCTTCGGGATGCCGGCATGTCCACCTCATCCGTGAAACTGCCAAAAGCATCCTTCTGATAAACCGGCGTGCTCCACGATTTCCCATTGACGGTGAGTATCTTTTGAAGCTGTTCTATTTCCGTCTCGCTGAGTCCGTTTCTTTTGTTCAGACAAAAATCCGCCACGGCCTTGGCGCGCTCATAGGACAGCTCCATATTGCTCTGGTAGCCTCCGTCCGTGTCCGTATGCCCTTCTATGATGATCTCCGCGATATAATCACG
>CARQVR010000048.1 GCA_949051815.1 uncultured Lachnospiraceae bacterium | reverse complement strand
CCGTATCCCCCACCGCACAAGGCAGTTTCAGCAGTTTCCCTTGTTCCTCTAAGTCATGGTATTCTTTAAGTTTTTTCAGTTTTTCCCATATCTTCACCATTTCCAGCCCAGAGAAACTCCTTTTTTCTGACTCCGCAAGCTCTTTGCACTTTTCCGCATACAGCTTGTCAATCTCCCTGAGCTGCTCCGGCGTAAGACCGATGTCTTCATATTCTTTCAGCCGCTCTCTTAAATCGGCCATTGCCCATAAATTTGTATAAAACGACGCAATAAGCACTTTTATACCGTTTCTGCTTTTATTTCTTAGATAAGCAATGCCGTACTCCATGTAGTTTTCCATATATTCATCAAACTCTTCATCGTCTGCAAATTCCTCCTGCATATCTGCATATCCGGCCAGCAGCTTCTTTGCCAGTTCCCTCGCATCCATGTCTGTTTCATAATCCCTGTATCTCGCCTTTCCTTCTTCCGCGTAGCATGAATTATGTGCCAGTTCGACCATGTTCATTTCTGATACAGACTTGTTTGTTGTTAATCTCTTCATATATTCTTTACCTCCGCATTAAATATAATCCTCAAAAGACATCTGCTTTACCGTCATATCATAATTCATCCAGATTATTTCTCTCTTTTTCGAATTAAATTTTGGTATAAGCTCCGCTGCTGGCCGGTTATCAATCTGTACGCCGCGAAGCCGCTCTGCTGCCTGTATTATTTTTTCAGGAATACGACACCAGTCCTGCGATGCGTAAGCCCTCTCCCTTCCCTGCACGTCATGCTTCCATCCCACCTTATTTCCGTTTGTCCGGAATCCATGCCCCATGTTGAGGCGCATATAAAAATTTACAGCCTGCTGCAGGCTATCCTCCGGTACCGTTGCAAAAGCATCCTCATATACCTGCCTTGCATACGCTGTGTAATATATCTCGTGTGCCAGTCTCTCCGGATCCCGCCGGATCCATTCGAACAGATTGACTACATTCCCGTCCAGATCGTTAACCGTCTCTATATTGGATCGCGGCTTATTGAACAGAACTGCTCCGCTACCGAAAAACGGTTCCAGGTAGGAATGATGATGCGGAAAAAAGCTGATAACCCATTTTGCAAGCGACCATTTACTCCCCAGATATTTGACAATAGCTTTCATAAAAAACTCTCCTTAATTTCCTCTGGTCTGATATGTTTCCGGAGCGTATTCCGGGACTGTCGGTATTCCGAAAAACCTTTTTGCAAGTGCTACTGACATTCCCCAGTTATTTCCGGCGCGATGGTATTCCTCCGCCTTTTCATAAAACATGCTGTACACATTACAATCGTTGCAATGATGATCCGCCACACATTTCCCGTATCTTATTCCCCCGGCTTCACTCCGGAAGGTAGAAAAACAGGAAAAGTCCGCTTCTCCTGATTCTTTACCGCGCTCAATACTGTTTCCCCTCATCCTGATCCCTCCCCGTACTCCTCCCGCCCCGTTCACAATCTCGTACCTGCTCATTCTCTGTCAGATAGTTCTTTCCAAAAATCTTCCGGAAGTCCAGATCCGGATATGCTTTTTCAAATGCCTGCTGCCCTTCCCTGTGGAGTATTTCCGCTACTTCCGCGTTTTTATGTACCGCCTCCGGACCGTAGAGGTGATGATCCGGATCGAGCCATACCTTGAGACCATACCTTTCGGAGAGTCTGCGGTTCGCTGTGCCTCCCATGACATGATGTTCCTGTCTGACCGGCTTTATGCCGTAATCCCCGTGCAGGAGGCGGCAAAGGTAACACTGTCCTGCCTCCCTGTCCTGCATGATGCTTTTGATCTTCCTGCCCATTACGTTTCCGCGCTCCTTTTCTTTGTCTGCGTAATTTCCGTTTTTATGCTGCCTTTCGCATTCATTCCTACACTCATCTTTGTGCCGTTTCCGATATTTACTGTAGTTTTGACAATCTTATCCTGCACCATCAGATCTATGGCCTTGTACAGCAATTCCCTTTCGTCCGGGAAGTTTTCGCCAAAGAGCTCCTCTATCTTTTTCTTTGCCTGATCCGCTTTCTTTCTCTTTCCTCTCTCTATTCTGGCATCGATACAGTCACACTTCTCCGCCGCCCATGCATCCAGCTGCTCCTCCGTCGCCCTGCCGTCCGTCTCAAACTGATAAATCTGGCCGCAGTAATGGCAGGCTCCTGTCTGAATCTCACTGTTCTCCAGCTGTTTCTTTGTCATATTCTCAGCTATTGAATATCTCCTCCATATTCCTGATGCTTTCTGCTATCGCAATAATGTATCCTGCCTCTTCAATTAATCCATTCCAGTCTCCTGACCCGCATAATGACTCCATGCGGCACAGTTTTTCGCGGATTTTCTCCTTCTGCTTCTCTGCGTGCTGCGTGACCCCCTCTTTGTTTGTAAAATCCACGCCTGCTGCCCTTTCCGTCCGGTTCTCTTCGGGCTTTTCCGGCGCTGCTTCCACACCTGCCGCCTCCGTGGCTATATCTTCTCCCGTCCCTGCGCCTGTGTCTGCATCCGGCTCTCCTGCACTGCTTTCACCGTCTGCACCACCTCCAGCACTGTCCTCTCCTGCTCCGCTGCCGGCTCCATTTTCTTTGTCTGCGGATTCAGGACCAGCTGCAGACTCCCCAGCCTCTCCACTGTCCGCGCCAGTCTCTCCCTGCGTACTGCTCTCTTCGTTCCCACCGCCTGCTGCCTCCTGTCTGTTCCGGTTTTCTGCCTCTCCGATCCCGTTTTCCGGCGTTCTGCCATGCCCGCCTGCCTGCTCCTTTTCCTCATTCTGTTGCGACGTCGCAACAGGCTCTGTCCCCTGATCTGATCCGGCAGGGACGGCTTTTTCCGTGCCTGCCCTCTTGTCCTCTTTCTGCTCTTCCGGCTCTTTATAAAAATCACCCCACACATCCTCTTTTTCACATGTGCCGAAGATGCCGGAAACGATATCAAAAAACGCCGCCCAGCTCATGGAAACGGGCTCCGGCTCTGTCATCAGCTTATACTTCACGCCGGTATTCCAGTCGTACAGGAAAAGAAATACGATCCCTTTCCGGTGGGACGTCTGGGACGGCGCCACCAGCTCTGCTGCCTCCCTGTATGCGGGCGGCTCCTCTTCCAGATAACGCATGACGCCGTTCAGGATATTCTTTTTGTCTTTAAAGAAGTCAGTCAGGCACTTTTCTAACGGCGTGCGGCTTCTTTCCTCCCCGCCTGCTGCCTCCGCCGGTTCCCCCGCTTCTTCCGCCTGCGGCTCCCCTGTCTCCTGCGCGGTCTGGCCGTTAAAGGCTTTCAGCTCCCGTATTTCACGGATCGTCGTCTTTTCCGTGATGAGTCTGATTTCACTGTCCGGCAGGGTAAGCATTTCGGACAGCTTGGACGAGGAAAAGTTTCTGAACTCCTCTTTCAGTGCAGGGGAATTGCCTCCCTCACTGTATTTCTCATTGATGGCAATGAAACGGGAGACAGTGCTCTTTCCCAGTCCGTATTCCTTCCATGCAAACCCGAAGATATCTTCCGCGCCGTCATACATGCCGGAATCACGGATCTGCCTGAGTCTGTAACCGATGTAAACAAAGTTTTCCGCTGTTTCCGCCAGCTTTCTGCGGATATCCTCCTTCCACTGTGTCCATTCATCCAGTGTGATCTGTCTGTATTCTTCCATAATCCGCTCCCTTCTTTCCTACATTGCCGCCATTATAAGTGTCTGCTCCACTGCCGCCTGTTCTGCTGCCTCCGGCCCGCATTTTAACCGGACCACGTAAGCATCCAGCCATCTCTGTACCCGCTCCCTGTCCGGCTTTCTGTCGTGGGCGCCATACCACTGTCTGATGTCCTTTGTTTCCGGACTGATCTCCACGGTAATGTATGGCGTATCAGGCTCATCCACGGTGCGCAGAAACAGGATGACGGACCTGCCCCCGTTGTGGCTGCTTAAATAGCCGTCTCCTCCGACGCAGTGATGGAGGAGACGTCCCTCCATGATGATCTCTCCCGCATCTTTCGCCGGACGGATCAGGAACGCCCCGTCCGCGAAGTAAAACTGTTTCCGGTACCGCCTGTAGTGTTTTCTGATCAGCGGATATCTGCCGGATGCTTCCCGGATGCGCGCATCCGCTTCCTTTCTGCTGCTCTCTTCCACCATTTTCGCGTGCGCCGCGTAAAGATTCCGGGGGAACAGGCCGACGGTGTTTGTCATATCGTAGCCCAGTGCGGAACGCATGTTCAGATAGTCCGTATAACGGCCCGCCGTATTCTGTATTCCTGATACGGCCGTGCTGCACCCTGTCCCGTATTCATATCCCGCATATCCGGCCACCCGGTTCAGAAACTTCTGTACGCCCATATGCTCCAGCGCCGTACCGGTCTTATCTATGGCTTTTGTTTCTGCCAGCGCGCTGATCTGTGCGGCTGTCCAGTGCTGGTCCATGTGCTTTTCCATCTGCATGACTTTCAGGATATCCGTATTCCCTTTTTCCCTGATCAGATATTTTACATGTTCTTTCCGGATGCCAAGGAAGCATTCCGGTCTTTTTGCGTCCGCATCCCGCACGATGCCGTAACGGCATTTCACAAGCTCCCTTACCACCCCTGTGAGTCCCAGCTTTACCAGCATTTCTATCTGCGGGGTCTGTATGTACCTTTCCAGATAATCCGCCGGATTGATATCTTCCTTTTCTTCTGCCTGGTATTCTTTCAATGCGCTGTAGCGCAGGAAGGTATCTTCCATTTCCTTAAAAGTCTCCGGCATGATCTTCCCGGGTTTTATGGTGATATTCGATAACCCGCTCAGGTTGCAGTCATCCCAGAAATTCCTTCCACTGTACGGATCATGCTTGTGGTAATCCTTCTGCACCTTTTTCCCGGATTCAAAACAGATCCTTGCAGTCTCTGTGCCGGACAGCTCTTCATATGCCCCTGTCATCACTGTGTCTTTTTCCAGGCAGAACTCTTTCAGCTTCCATTCTTTTTCAACCTGAATGTATCTGAGCACAAAACCCGTCTCTTTATACTTCTGCCCGAGGAAAATGCATCCCGCTGCCCTTTTCATCCTTCCTGCGTGTCCCTGCGGAATAAACAGCCCCGTTTCCCCGCACAGAGGACAGATACCGTAATGGTTCGCCACCGGCTCTGCGATCCGCTTCTCATGCTGGCTCTCAAAGGACTGCCCCGGTTTCCACCTCACATCCGTCACGCCGCCGCATCCGGAACAGGCAACCGTCACCCTTGCCCCGTGTCTTCTGTAAAAAAGGGCGTGTCTGTCGTGGAATATTACCGTGTCGGCATATTCCAGTATTCTCTCTTCCGGCAGTTCTCCGGTGTTTTCCTGTCTCTCTTTCAGGGCGGCCATCCGTCTTTCCTGTCTCCGTCTGTTCCGCAGGCTGTACTCTTCTCCGGCAATTTCCTCCTCCCTGTTGTCTATATTCTCCCACCACGGACCGTCTTTCCATTCCCTGTGGTTCCCTGCCGCGGCCGTTTTTATAAAACGCCGGATTTTCTTCTGATCGGCCCCGGAATGCAGGATGTTCTCCGCGGTAAGCTCCCCGTCCGTCTTCCTCCTGCTGTCCTCTTCATCCAGCCAGATCATCCCGCGTCTGTTCCATGTGTTTTCCATGATTCTTTTCCGGTTCCAGATCCCTTCTGCCGGAAAAAAATTAGCGAAGTCTCTGTTGGTGAGGACGATCCGCACTGCCGGAATGTTTCTGTTTTCTTTCCTGTATACCTCTATGAACAGGTGCGGTTCTTCCGCTATTTTCTTTATCTCCGTCACGGCCACATATTTCACGGCTTCGTCCCTGTGTGCTTCCGGCAGTGTCAGAAAAGGGATCTTCTCAATGGTTTTCTTTTTCACCGCTGTCACCTCCCCATGTAGTAATCCGTAATGATCCGTTTTGCAGTAGCCATGCCTGGAATCCCGATGGTGCATCTTCCGGCGGTCACGCCTGCTGCCTTCATGATTGTTTTATCTACCGTGGTCTGGTGCTTAAAGCTCCACTTAAGAATCTCCGCCACGCACCCGGCCAGGCTTTTTCCTTTTTTCCGCACACATCCTGCCATTTCCGGCCGCTCCATGCACTGCGCCTTAATGTACTCCACCCAGTCCCCAAGGATCTCCGCACATTTCACTTCCTTTACCTCCACTTCGATTTTGCCGATGGCGGCAGTCATGTCGTCACATATGTACAGCAGGCCGCCGTCTGTAAACACTTCCAGAATATCCTGACCGATGCCGTTCTCCTCAGCCAGTACCTTTAAGCTGTCCAGATCCCCCTCTTTCCGGAGGTTTACCGCCGTCTCGTTTATCTCTGCCGCCGAATCAAATTCTCCAAATCTCTCAAACATAAGTTCCTCCTTCCTTACAGCCACCAGTCGCTTACATCCTGCATGGTTTTCCACTGTTTCCCGACTCTGACCCGTATCTTCTTTACCCGCCTGACATGCACCGCATACTGTCTTACTTCCAAACGTTCTTCCGGTTCCCGCTGCTCCCTGTGCCCCATGGGCTCCCGCGGGCTCCGGTGCGCCCCTTCCGGATGCCATCCTCTCCCCCGCCGGATACCCAGCTTCCTGAGACGGCGGTTTATTGCGGAAACGCTCATGCCTGCCGCATCCGCAATCTCTTTCTGCGTTGCACCGGCAACGTACATCTGCAGCACTTCTGCCCTGTGCTCTTCAAAGCCGTCCCTCTTTGTTCCCTTCTCCCCGCACAGTCTGATCGCACGGTCCACCGTTGAAACGGAGCAGCCGAATGCCCCCGCAATCTCCGCCCGGCTCTCTCCCTGCCTGCGGAGACTGCACATCTGCCTGTATACCGCCATTACTTCCTGTTTATTTTTCCGCATACTTCCCGTTTCCTTTCCCTGTATTCCACTCCGGCACCTCCACAACGAGGTAATTTTCCGGACTTTTCAGCCTGTGATCCCGCTCCATTTCCTTCCTGAGCCTGCCGCGCATACACTGGCGGTAGGAATGCTCCTCATCCGTCCATTCTGTGACATGCTGTTCCAGAAGCACGGCACACTGCTGCCACACATACGCATTGCCCACGGTCTTTCCCTTCGCATTCTTCCAGTTATTCTCCTGCCATTGCCGGATCCAGTGATTCTGCATGGTGTGCAGGACATGTGTGCATGTGGTAAAGACCCGGACGCAGCATGTTTTTGTCAGGATGGAAAAAGCATGTTTCAGAAGCAGAAGCGCCATTTCGTTTTCTGTGGTGATATCCGCATAGAGGATCCCGCCTCTTGTGATTGGTTTCCCGGACTGCAGGAGATACTCTGCCATCCACGCCCCGGCCATCCGGCGTTTTGCCGGGCCGCTGTATGCCGTTTCTATGTAAATATTCACGTTCACCCGCTGTCACCTTCTTTCTTTCCGTTCCGGGTATTTATCAGCTTTTTCAATGTGTAATGCTGGTACGGGTACCCGGTCACCGGATTCTCCCCGTTGTAGACAGAGTCCTTTACCACGTACCAGCCCTTTGGCGCCACAGGCGGATTGCGCCACCTCTTGCGCGGAACATCCTCTACCTTCTTTACCGGCTCCTCCAGATTCCTGCTTCTGGAATAAGTGCACCAGCCGCACTCCTCCTTTGTCTCCGCTTTCACGATGTACTCCGCCAGCTTTTCATACTCCCCCTCTTCGTACAGGGTCGAAAAAAACGCACTGCCATATGTCCACAGCTTTTTTACCAGCTTTACCGTGTCGATCCCGTCCCGGCGGATGTCCTGTATCACAAGATGGTGGTGTAGAACCTGTCCTCTCTTTCCCCGCTCCGTCACCGCGATCCACTTGAACAGAATACCTGCTCTCTTATATGCCTCGCGCATCCTGTCCAGAAACTTTTTACGGTGGGCCTTTGCCTCCTCGTAGGTCTCCGGCCTTTCTCCCGGCCTGTATTTCAGGATCAGGTGCCAGTCTCCTTCCCGGAAATTCATCAGGATCAGGCGCTGGACTTTCCGCCAGCGGTTCCTCTCGTTCTGCCTTTTGACATCCTCCGGTGTCAGTTTCTTCTTTTTTCCCCTCTTCTTCCCCGGCGCCCCGTAATTTCCCGGATATGATTTCTCAATCTGAATAACGACACCCATGTCGTAAATTATTTTCCTGTAAACGGTCATCACCTCCTAACTTTAATATCTTTATAGGATAGAAAAAAGGCGGAAAACACTGTATTTACTTGACTTTTCCGCCTCCGGGTGATATCATGTTTATATCGGATTAGTTATGTATCACTCGGGAATCCGCCCCGCGCCAACGGGGCGTTTCTCATGTCTTCTTTTTCATACACCGGCCTCCTTCTCGAGCTGTATCTGCACTCTTCCGCCTGAAAGATCTTCCCAGCTTTTTACATACATGGGTCCGTACCGTGGCAGGGGCCGCAGGTGCAGGTCATCGTATGTTTTGTGGATCCTGACGCACTCCCATCCGGCCCGTTCCACTTCCTGCTCAGGGAAAAGCCCGTCCCTTACCGGCTCCCAGTCTTCCCTGTACGCCCTGTTTCCGAACAGCTTTGAAAGCTCCGCCTCGGAAAGTTGCATGAAGGTGGCCACAGTCTGGGCACGGAAGTAGAGCATCTTTGCCGCGGCCCATTCTTTGCGCTGGCAGCGGATCCGGAACTGGTCAGCGTAATCATACAGCTTGTCCTTTACTTCCTGCTCTGTCAGCATTCTTATCCCTCCTGGTACTCCTGCGCCACTTCGGCGATAACGCGCTGCATCCCGGGGAATCCTTTCCCCAGCCGGACGTAGAGTCCGCCGACCCTGAGCGGCTCAGTGCACGTGATTCTCCTTGCCCTTTTCGCCTGACTCCCGTCCGGATATTCCCTTAAAACCTTATAGGTATATACAGTCATCATCCACCTCCCTGCTGATCCGGTCCGCCCCCTGATCCTTCCGCGCTCTCACTGGCAGGCCTGTCCATCGGACTGCCGCCGGAAACAGAACCGTCACCGTTCTCCCCGCCGTCTTCCTCCTCATCCCTGAACAGCCACATCAGCGCGGCGCCCGCCGCTGTCATTGCCACTGCCGTTGCGAGACTTACGCCTTTGTCAATCGCAGCGCCCGCTGCCGCAAGCCCTGCCATGATAAGAAAAAATCCTATGTATGCCATGCGCATCCCTACTCTCCTTCTACGTGAACTGTCTTTGTCTCCCTGTCATAAACCAGCGTGATAGAGTCCCCATGCCGGTCCTCCAGCTTTCCTGCGTTTCCGTCGATAGTAAGCGTAAAATACTTCATCACAAAACCCTGTTCGACCGCCCATCTCTTCATTGCATACTCCGCGATCGTCTTAGCTCCTTTGATCACCATGCTTGTCCTCCTTGATACCGCCTATGCGGTATCCTCTTTCTTGTCAGAGAGCAACGGGCCTTTATAGACTCCCCGTTTAATCTGATAATACAGATCAACAAAGGCATCCGTGATTCTCTCTATCGCACCTTCCGTAAACTCCACGGTGCATTCGATCGTTTCCCGTTTTTTCTTTTTTCCTGCCATAATCACACCCCCTGCTAATCTTTATGTGCTACCGCTTGTACATGTTGCTTGTCATTTTCTCCCGCTCCCTCTAAAATCGCTGTTGCTATTCACCGCCCTTTTTCTTATACTGTATGTACAAGCTCCCGCCAGAGCTGAGTATATAAAAAAAAGGAGCGTTTATATGGGAACAAATTACTTCCAACAGTTAGTTTTTGATTCAGATAGTCAGCCTATTGATTTTAATTCTCTTGACCCACTCTTACATGAGGACCCTGATCAGATACGACGCCGAATCAATGCCCTGAAAATCAAAGCAGATAAGATCACTGACCATGGAGACCATTATGAGATTGTCGGCTCTTCAGGCGACGTTTACAAAGTTACACTTAATGTTTGTTCATGTTTTGATTTTGTCAGTCGTGGTTTGCCCTGCAAGCACATGTATCGTTTTGCCTTGGATCATAACATTATTGAAGATTTCCCAAAAATCAAACCTAAAAACGCAAAAGTCTTTTCCGAAAAAATTGATCAGGAAATTGAACGTTTCTGTTCTTACTATGAGCAAGGGTTGATTTCTGCTGAAAAATTTGTAAAGATCGTCGATGCGATAAAAAAGGGAAAATAATTTTTACTACTCCACAAGGGAACTTGATTTATCATCTTTTTTCTAAAGATGGCGTAGCAACTGTCACTGTCTGCAACACAATATCCTTTGAAGTTTACAAAGAAGACTAGTCTCATCCACCCTTATGTTGATATCTGCAATGTAAGGGTTGTCTTTTGCAACCGCTAAACACTTTCTTGTTGTTTCTTCTAAACCCTCTATGCCTCTAATCCTTACTTCAATGTTTACCTTACTTCCCCTTGACATGTTCCTCTCCTTCTTCTCAATTTTGCACTGTGCAACCTTCTCTGTAAAAAAAATATACAGTAAAATCCTCTGGTTTAATATGTAATAACTTTGAAAGTTTCTCCGCCTCATTTAAATCCATAGGACGAATATTGTTTATTTTCTGATTAACAGTAGGCTGTGCAAGTCCTAACGATTTAGCAATGTCTTTCTGGGTTATCTGCAATTCCGCCATTCTGCCCTTGATTTTGTTTGTGTTAATCATTTTGTTCCCTCCTTTCGATTGAGTCCATAGTAGCACTGCGCAACTTATATGTCAATAGCTCTGTGCAACTTTTTTATCATTTTTTTGTTTTTTCTATTGCATTGTGCAATAATTTGTAATATAATGTCTGGCATAGAGAGGTGATTTGACATGACAAATGCAGAAATAGGGAACAGAATCAAATACGCTCGTGACTTAAGAGATGTTACTTTGGATGATATCGCCAAAAAAGTAGGAGTTGCTAAGTCCACTATACAGCGTTATGAAGCCGGAAAGATTACTACTATAAAAATTCCTGTGGTTGAGTCAATTGCTATTGCTTTGAATGTGAATCCGTCATGGATCGTTGGGAAATCTGATGATATGGAGCTTCCATCACAAAAAGTTCCAAAAATCATGCAGTATTACGAACAGCTTAATGACATAGGAAAACATGAGGCTGAAAAGCGTGTAGAGGAGCTGACTTATCTTCCGCAGTATACCTTAGAAGTAAAAGCAGCACATAACGACCACTTAGATGAGCCCGGCGAGCTGGAACGCATGAAGAATGATCTTTCCAATCTCAAAAGACCAGATACCAATACATAATACACTATCGGGGGGATTTTAGTTGAAATACGAAGAATTACTCGAAGAAAGCATCGTTAATGATGTTTATGTAATAGAGAATGCCGAATTTCAGTCTAAGTCTGACGGACTTATCAACGGGAATGTGATAGGTATAAACAAAGAAGTCCGCACGCGCCGGAAGCGCACCTGTATACTTGCGGAAGAACTTGGTCACTACCATACCACGGTAGGCGATATTATATGCCAGTCTACCGCCTCAGACCGGCGGCAGGAACGAAGGGCACGCGGCTGGGCATACAATCGTCTGATCGGGCTTATGGGCATCGTAAATTCCTATAAGCACGGATGTCATTCACTTAGCGATACAGCTGAACATCTGGATGTGACAGAAGAATTTCTTCTTGAGGCTATACAGTATTACCGAAGTAAATATGGTGCTTTTGCCACTATCGACAACTACGTTATATATTTTGAACCAGTCCTCGGTGTACTTGAGCTTGGTATAAATGCATGAATGATAAAAGTTTTTCAAGTAAAGAGTCTGTCTCTCTTTCCAAGACAGATCAGCTACAGTATTTTAATGAACTTGTAAATGATATTCCTTTTGATGATTTAAAAATGTTGCGGGATGTATTACCTGAATTGTCCCGTATACAGCAGTCTCTTGACGATACAAAATAATGCTATAAATAAAATCCGCCCCGATGCTACCAACACCGAAGCGGATCGGAACTATACCGGGAGACCCGATATAATCACCCTGAACAAGTGAAATTATATCATTCTCCCGGCAAAAACACAAGTGCCGGGCATTTTTATGCCCTGCTGCCCGTATGATGTAACGGTGACAAATTGTCACCAGTTGAACAGGAGGATGGTACCATGCTCACAATCGGAATCTATCCGCGCAAATCTGTATACCGCGATAACAGCGACTCCGTTAACGTCCAGGTGCAGCTTTGCAAGGACTATGCCAGTATAGTCTTTAAAGATCAGGAGGTCGATTTTAAGGTCTACGATAAGGACGAAGGTTTTTCCGGCAAGAACATGAACCGCCCCAGCTTTCAGGAACTGATGAAAGACGTGCAGAACAATGTGCTGGATGTGGTGATGGTCTACAAGCTGGATCGGATCAGCCGAAACGTGCAGGAATTTTCCGCCATGTACGATATCTTTCAGCAGCATAACGTCTCTTTCGTATCTGTTAAAGAGTCTTTCGATACCACTACGCCAATGGGTCGTACCGTCATGTACATTCTCGCCGCTTTCGCCCAGCTTGAACGTGAAAACACGTCTGAGCGTGTCACTGACAATATGCGTGCGCTCGGCGCCGCCGGTAAATGGACAGGCGGGAAGCTGCCCACTGGAATGACCTCTGTGCGCCGTCAGATCGGCGAGAAGGAGCATTCTTACCTCATGGTGGACAAAAATACCATCTGGCTTGTAAAACAGCTCTACGGTCTTATCCTGCAGGGCTATCCTATCACGAAGATAGAGCGGTACTGCAAAGACCACGGCATAAAGAGCCAGTCCGGCAAATTTCTCAACACGTCACAGATCTATAACATCATCACCAACCCGGTTTACTGCCAAAACAGCGCAGACGCTTATTACTATTTTCAGGATCAGGGATGCGCCCTGCCGGATGAAAAGCTCTTCGACGGCACAAAGGGCCTGATCGGCTACGGCAAAACGAAATCCGGCAAACAGTCCCAGAAGAAACAGGATAAGGCGGCATGGACTATTGCGATAGGCATACATGACTATGTCATACCCGCTGCAGACTGGATCGCAGCACAGGAGCGTCTGGGCGTCAATAAGATGATCCGCACGGCAAAATATGAATGCGGCTTCCTCAAAGGCGTTATGCGGTGCAAATGCGGCGCCAGAATGGATATACGCACATACATGAAGAACGGTATCCGCTTTTCTTACTATTACTGTACGGACATGGCGAGGCAGGGGAAAAATAAATGCGATACAGGATACATCCGCATAGAGGAGGTTGAAAATGCCTTTCTGAAACAGCTTCGCAGTATCCGTCTGAATCCGCAAGGATTCAAACTCCACCGCGATGAGGCGGACGGTTCCCTGCAGAGTGTTTCATCTATCAAAGCAGAGCTGAAACAGATTCAGACGTCTATTGATAACCTGACCGCCGCTCTGATGTCAGCCATGGACTCAACCGCTTCGTCGTATATCGTTGCAAAAATCGAGGAGTTGGATAAGAGCAAGCGAGCCCTTGAAGGAAACCTGCGGCAGGCAGTGCTCCAGAAGAACAATGCCAAAACCCTGCAGGATATGGAAGACGAAATCTATAATAACATCTGCTATCTTCTTGATAATTTCGACTCTATCGAGTATAATGCGAAAAATGAACTGGTTCGTAAGATTGTCAAGAAGTGCATATTAGAAGACAAAAGCCTGCGCATCCTTTTTTGATGCACAGGCTCTATATTTTATTCTTATCGGCGTGCCGATCTGCCCCATCATGTCATGCCCCAGATGGGGTCTTGCGTAGCCATAGCTGCGGGAAGACCCGAAATCATCATAATGGCTGTAGTCAAACCCCTTCGCAATGGGGGAGAAAGCTTTCAGTCCATAGACCCGTTTACCGTCCAGCGTAAATTCTCCCGTCATGCCGCCAAGCACCGCCGTGTATGCCTCCAGATAATAGTCGTAATACTCCATATCCTCTGTCAGCTCCTCCATCGTACAGTCGCCGCTTTTCAGTTTTTCCGCCGCCTCCTCTATTTTCCTGACACTGTTTTTGTCAAACTTCCCGCCTGTCTTAGCCCCCACATAAGCCAGAAGCTCAATCCAGTTTACATGTATCTCATCGCGGTAGCTGTCCACATCCAGATCGTAGGCCGCTGACATCGCCTCGTTTGTGACGTGAAATTCCACCCACTTGATATAATTGCCGTCCGCAGTCACTTCCACCGCCTGCCCGTTTGTCCGGCTGTCGCTCTCCTGACGAACGGGCATCTGCCATTTGCCCATAAGTTCTCCCGCAATACAGACACAGCCGAGAGCGAGTATCAGAAGCATACCGATCCTCACGGCCATCCCGCTTCGTCCCCGTCCCCTGTTATATATTCCGCTCCGTTTCATGCCCGCCTCCATGGTTTTCCTTCCGGAATCCCGAACCGTTCTTTCCCCTCTAACCGCCATGTCACAGCTTTACTGTGACGCAAATCACTGCGGAGAATGCCCGTTTTTTTTGCATTCTCCCGAGTGAAACATAGAACTTCTTAGCGAAGCAGCCTCTGCTGCTGAGCTTTAGAAGTTCTTTTCACTCTAATATATGTGGCCTGAAATACCGTTATGTCAGGAGTCTGGTCCAGTACTGCCGGAATCGCTTACAAATCGCCCGCAAAGACAAATATCACATTGTCCCCCGGCGCATATCTTGTTATGATAGGAGTATATTTGATTCGTTTGCGGGAGGATCTGCCTATGACCGAAAAAATCCGAAAGGCTCTGGAGGGAAAAGAAATGCCAGCCTTCTGCCTTGCAACAGCCCTGCTCCTGTTTATCGCCGCCTTTCTTCTGGCGCCGCCGGGGGAGCTTCTTCGCGGCATGGCCATTATCGTGCTTACCAGAGACGCGCTTGTCACGGATTATTTCGAGCTGGCCGGATCCGGTGCGGCTTTCTTTAATGCTGGACTGGTTCTGAGTCTGGCCATGCTCCTGATCCGCCTGCAAAAAATTCCTTTCACCGGACTCACCATGGCCGTTCTCTTTATCAATACGGGCTTCGCTCTGTTCGGTAAAAACCCGGTAAATGTCCTGCCCATGCTGCTCGGCACATGGCTTTACGCAAAGTTCCATCAGGCAGGCATGAGCCGCTATATTTATACGGCGCTTTTCGGCTCCTGTCTGGCGCCCATGGTGACGGAGCTTGTATACCTGCTGCCCTTCTCCTTTGCCGTCAATCTGACAGTCGCTGTAGCCGTCGGCATTTTTTCCGGCTTCGTACTGCCGCCGCTCTCCGTACATACCGCCTCCATGCACATGGGCTACAATCTTTTTAACATGGGATTTGCCGGCGGCCTTTTCGCCTTTGTCATGATGTGCGTCCTGCAATCCTTCGGTCTGGAAAGCAGTGACGTATTCATATGGCGCTACGGCCGTCCCTTATGGCTGCTCGCCGGCCTGTATCTGTACTTTGCATCGGCGCTGCTTTTCGGCCTGTTCATGAACAGAAACGGCCTGCGCCCGCTCCTTAAACTGATGCGTCACCCGGGCCGCGCGGTGGCGGATTTTGTCCTGATGGACGGCGCACCGGTCACTTTGGTCAATATGGGGATTGTCGGCCTGCTGTGCACCACTTATATCCTGCTGATCGGCGGCGACTTGTCCGGCCCCGTTGTGGGCGCGCTTCTTACCGCATTCGGCTTTGCCGCTTTCGGCGTCCATGCCCGGAATTACCTGCCGGTGCTGGCCGGTGTCCTTCTATCCACCCTTTTTACCCACATGCAGCCCACCACGCCGGGGATCCAGATGGCCGCTGTCTTTGCCGTCGGACTGGCTCCCATTGCCGGACAGTTCGGCATCCTTGCCGGAATCATCGCCGGAATGCTGCACGCCGCAGTCGTGGTATGTTCTTCCACCCTCTACGGCGGATTAAATCTGTACAACAACGGCTTTGCCACCGGTCTGGTCGCCATCGTGCTCGTCCCGACTCTGGAAAGTTTTATCAAAGGATTTCAGACTAAGAAAGATCAGAAAAACAGACACTGAAAGTAACGACAGCGCAGATTCTGCGCAGAATGGAGCTTACCATGACACATGAAGAAAAAAAGACCGCCAAGATCGTAGAGGAGCTGACCATGTTTTTCTTTGCGCTGGAGGCATCTTATATTGACACCCGGATTGAACGGAAAGACAGAAAAGTCACGATTTGTCTGGAAGCGGACTTTCACCCCTCCTTCGCCGACAAGCTTTCCCATCTGGACCACTATCTGAACGGACAGAAAAACGACGGCATGAGCGATATCTACTGGGAACTGGCTGGCAGCGGAGATCCCGGCGAAAGCAGCCAGCTCCTTCTGGTCGGCATGATGATAGACCACGCGGACATAGCGCTCGAGGCAGACCGGGTGCGGCTGACCATGTACCGGGAAGTCTGAACTGCTGCTCATCAGAAAACGGCAGGGAAGATTGCTCTGCCCTGCCGCCCGTATGAACCGTTTTTAAAACTCAGGCTCAATCAGCCCGTATGTGTTTCCCTTTCTCTTATAGACCACGTTCACCTGATCTGTCTCCGCATTACAGAATACGAAGAAATTGTGGCCGAGGAGTTCCATCTGCACGCAGGCGTCCTCCGGATACATGGGTTTAATGTCAAACTTCTTCGTGCGGATAATCTGCACTTCCTCCTCATCCATATAATCCTTATCAATAAACTCCTGACGGAAAAAGCCGGCTCCCTGCTTCTTGTCTACCAGCTTATTTTTATACTTCTTAAGCTGTCTCTCGATGATCTCCTCCACCAGATCAATGGAAACATACATGTCGCTGCTGACCTGCTCGGAGCGGATGATATTACCCTTCACGGGAATCGTCACTTCAATCTTCTGGCGATCCTTCTCTACACTGAGTGTAACATGCACCTCCGTATCCTCGGTAAAAAACTTCTCCAGTTTACCGATCTTATCCTCCACTGCTGCCCGTAATCCTTCTGTTACCTCGATATTCTTTCCAACAATATTAAATTTCATCTGATTCATCCCCTTCCAGATTGGAGTTATAAGCAATGCTTATGCAAACAGTATACCATATTTTACTATTCTTTTGCAACAATTTGCTCCCATTTGGAGGAAATACACAAAACGCACGTTCGCTCAGTTTCCATAAATAAAATGATCGACCCGGTCAAAAAGCTGTGGATATGGTGGATAAATCCGTGTATAAAACCATTTCAAGCATAAAATCTGTTATTTTTATGTGTATAAGTCGTTTTTTCCACACACCCGTTATTTTATATCCCCGAAAAACTTTGTGCACTGTAGACAAAACGGGGGCTCTGCTTATGCGGAAAAGAAGGAGACGCCCCGCCGGAACGTCTCCTTCCCTGTAATCGTTTTCTTTCTGTACTGCAGCGCCGCTCCTTCTTAGAGGATTCTTCTGATCGAAAGAATGGAACGATAGGTTGCGCTGGATACAATAATGCCCGTCTTGGATGTGGATGCATGCACGATCTGACCGTCGCCTGCGTAAATTCCCACATGACCCGAATAACAGATGATATCGCCGGGCTGTGCGTTTTCCAGACCGTTGACCGCAGCGCCTACGCTTCTGTCCGCCGCCGAAGAGTGGGGCAGGTTTACGCCGAAGTTCTTATACACGCTCATAACGAATCCGGAGCAGTCCGCACCGTTTGTCAGGCTGGTGCCGCCGTACACGTAGGGATTACCCACAAACTGCTTCGCAAACTGTACCACATCGGCTCCCGAGCTTCCGGTCGGGTTCGCATAAGTCTTGCCGCCGTCCTCGCTCTTGCTGCCCGCTGCATTTTCTGACGTTTTCTTTTTAGCCGCCGCCCGCGCTGCCTTTCTCGCCTCTTCTTCTTTGGCAAGTCTCGCCTTCTCCTCGGCTACGGACTCCGCTTTTACAAACTCCGTGGAAAGGGTAACGTAATCCATGGAAACATAGCCGTCACCTTCCTCGATATTTACCTTAACCCAACCGTCCATTTCCTCTGTGACGATCAGCTCATCTTCGATCGGAACCAGACCCAGAACCGCCTCATCCAGACCGGGCTGCTCACGCACCTTCAATGTCGTGGTCGTAACGGTCGCAATACGGGTTCCCACTTCCTTCGCATAATCAACGGCATCATCGCCTGTCACACAATACTCGCCCTTCACATATCCCTCGACGGAACCGGAGCTGATCTTGTACCAGCCGTCCTCCTCCTCGATGAAGCTGCCGACGGATTTGTTGTAGAGCTTGCCGACGATCTCGCCTTCCTCACTGGGGATATCGCGTACATTCACATAATCATTTACTTTCGCGATAACCAGATTCTTAAAGCTCTCTTCTTCCTCTGACAGACCGCTGCCTGCCGCCGCCTTCAAATCTCTTGTGTAGCCTTCGCTGACCACAATCGTATCCTGAATCTTCTTTTCCGAAACCTTACTCACCTTATCGGATGTGCTGGCAAGATCGGAAAATCCGCCTAACTGGACGCTCCCTACGCTGATGCCCTCGTTTTCAAGTTCAGACGAAGCGTTTTCCCTGTTGTTTTCTTCCAGCTCCGCCGCCTCTTTATCGGATTCTTCCTTTAAAGCGGAAAGCGCGGTGGACTTATCCTCATCCTGAAGCGAAAATTCTATGCCGGCCGAAGGGAGAACACTTCCCACATTTCCTGTGGCTTCCACGTCAATTCCCGTGCCGGTAAATCCAATTACTGCTGCCAGTGCACATGCTGTCCATTTCAGTTTGTTTTTGTTCATAAAAACACCTCATTTGTTACAGAATTGTTACATCTGGCTATAATATAGCATTGAATATACGTTTTGTCAACCACAGCATCTACCATCAAAGCGCACACATACACGCAAGTTATTGTGCCTTTCTCACAAAAACCTTGATTTTTCGGTATTTACGACGTGAAACCCGTGTCAAAAGATGGCATATTTTACCTTAAACAGATTCGTAATATTTTTGTAATTATTGTGTTTGGGAAATGAGATATTTCTCCACCGAAGCCACGGCGCACGCCCCGTCGGACACTGCCGTCACGATCTGCCGGAGCGCCTTTGTGCGGATATCCCCCGCCGCAAATATGCCGGAAACACTGGTGGCACAGTCCTCTCCCGCTATGAGATAACCGCTCTCGTCGCAGGCCGCTACAGCGCGGTAAATTTCCGTGTTGGGACGCATTCCCACCGCAATAAAGACGCCTTCCACCGCAAGCTCCCGCTCCGTGTCCCCGTCCGATGAGCGGATGCATATTCCTTCCACCAGACCGGTTCCGCTTATCTTCTGTAATGTGCTGTTCCAGACCACTTCCACGTTTTCACAGGAAAACAGTTTTTCCTGAAGACTTTTCGCGGCCCGCAGACTGTCCCGCCTGTGGATCAGATACACCTTGCGGCAGAATCTGGCCAGATATACGGCATCCTCCACCGCCACATCGCCGCCGCCCACGACCGCTACGTCTCTCTTCTTAAAGAAGGCGCCGTCACAGGTGGCGCAATAAGACACGCCCTGCCCTCTGTACACATCCTCCCCCGGCACGCCCAGCTTCGCGTGTTCCGCACCGCCCGCAAGGATCAGCGTCCGCGCCTCATAGACCGTACCGTCCGCGGTTTCCACGACTTTTACGTCTCCCTCGTCCCTGACTGCCGCAACCCTGCCGCCCTTGAATACGACGCCGAGTCCGTCCGCATGGCTGCGGAATTTCTGTGCCAGATCAAACCCGTTGATCCCAGGCATCCCCGGATAATTATCCACTTCATATGTGTCCACCACCTGACCGCCGCCCATGGGGGTCTGCTCTATTACAATAAGGTCAAGCCCCGCGCGCCTGCCGTAAACCGCCGCCGACAAACCTGCCGGACCTGCTCCGACAATAATCAGATCATACATAAAAACCCACTCCTTCCTGTTACAGGACTTCCCGGTCCCGCTTCCCTCACCCGGATGACATTCCCTGCCATCTGTAGTATACTCTTTAAGTAAGATACCCTTTACAGTATAAAACTTTTTATGTGTAAATATCAAAAAATAACATCTAATATATCAGTATCTGAAAAATATGAAAAAGAATGGATCTGTAAAAATGAGAAAACAAGATGAACAAAGCACCGCAGACCGATTGGAAAACCCGGTTTCCGACGGCCTTACTCCCATACCGCGTTCCGCTCTCGTCACCGGCGCTTCCCGGGGCATCGGCCGAGCCATAGCGCAGGCGCTGGCCGAAGAAGGATACCGCCTGTATCTCACCTGCCGCCGTTCTGAAAAGGAACTGACAAATTTGTCATATCATCTGTCAGAAACCTGTCATATCGCATGTACGCCCATTATTGCCGATATGGGGGATATACAGGCCGTCAATGAGGTCTTTTCACAGATAGAGGACCTGACTCTTTTAGTCAACAACGCCGGCATCTCCCATGTCGGACTGCTGCACGAAATGACGGCGGAAGAATGGCAGACACTTATGAATGTCAATCTGAACGCACTGTTCTATACATGCCGTCTGGCCATACCCATGATGTTAAAGCGCCACGCGGGAAAAATCATCAATATTTCCTCCGTCTGGGGCAATGCGGGCGCCTCCATGGAAGTGGCCTATTCCGCCTCTAAAGGCGGCGTAAACACCTTCACAAAAGCGCTTGCAAAGGAGCTTGCTCCCAGCGGTATTCAGGTCAACGCCATCGCCTGCGGCGTCATCGACACAGACATGAACCGTTGCTTTTCGGAGGAAGAACTTTCCGCTCTGAGGGCCGAAATACCCGCTGACCGGATTGGTCAGGCGTCGGAAGTCGCTAAACTTCTGCTCTCTATCGTCAACGCGCCCTCCTATCTGACCGGTCAGGTCATTACGCTGGATGGGGGGTGGCAAACGTGAGAAACGTGAGAAGTACTTCTAAAAACCCAGCAGCACAGGCTGCTTCGTTTAGAAGTACTATGTCTCACGTTAGAGAATGTCTCAATACGGCATTCTCTGTAACGCTATTCTTGTAGTGATATCTGCTTCTCAGAATCCGGCTGCACAGGCTGCTTCGTTTAGAAGTACTATGTCTCACGTTAGAGAATGTCTCAATACGGCATTCTCTGTAACGCTATTCTTGTAGTGATATCTACTTCTCAGAATCCGGCTGCACAGGCTGCTTCGTTTAGAAAGACTATGCCAGTTTCTTCATCTGGGTAAAGTAGCTGATCACCAGCACCACGTCCGCACCGAGCCATGCCGCGATCTCCGCGAAGAAAATGCCGGCCTCGCCCAAAAGCATGGGCAGAAAAATTACCGACAGGGTCCGCATCACAAACTCCGCTACGCCGGACATCATCGGCAGGATCGTGTTGCCCATACCCTGCAGCGCGGAACGTGTCACATGCAGCACATAGAGGACCGGCAGGCAGACGCTCATCACCGCCAGATAAAAATAGGCGATCCGCATGGTCTGCTCCACCACTTCCGGCGTCCCGGAAATAAACAGTCCCAGAAGATATTTCCCGAAAACGAGCATACACACCGCGATAAAGGCGGAGGTCGCCATGGCGATCCCCATGGCCGCACGCATCCCGCTTTTGATCCGGTCATACCTGCCCGCCCCGAGATTCTGTCCCACATAAGTCACCATCGCATATCCGTAGGAAGTGCCCGCGATCTCCAACAGCCCGTAGAGCTTGTTCGTCGCCGTAAATCCCGCTATAAAAATCACGCCGTACCTGTTCACCACAAACTGTACAATCATACCCCCGATGGCAATGATTCCGTTCTGAAAGGCCATAGGCAGTCCCAGCATAAACAGTTTTGCACAGAGCTCTCTCTGCAAGTGAAAATCCGTCCGCGAAAGTTTCAGGAAGGCAATCTTTTTAATATGGTAGAAACAGAACACGCCCGAAACCGCCTGGGCAATCAAAGTGGCCGCTGCCGCGCCTGCAATTCCCCACTCAAAGCCAAGCACAAAGAGATAATCCAGCACAATGTTTATCACCGAAGCAACGATCATCGCATTCAGGGGCGTCCTGCTGTCCCCCATGGAGCGGAGAATACACGCAAGCAGATTGTAAAGCATGACAATCGGTACACCCGCGAACATAATCCGCAGATAGAGAAGCGAATACCCGATGATCTCCTGCGGCGTCTGCAAAAGCGTCAGTACAGGTCTTGCAAAAAGCTGCCCTGCTGCCACCAGTACAACGGCAGAAAGCATGGACAGCACAGCCGCGCTTCCCACGCTCTTTTTTAGTTCTTCCATCCTGCCCGCGCCAAACTCCTGCGCCATCCGGATGCCGAAGCCCTGCGTCAGTCCCTGTATCACCCCCAGCATCAGCCAGTTCAGCCAGTCCGAGGCTCCCAGTGCCGCCAGCGCGCTTACACCGAGATATTTTCCCACAACCATGGTATCTACCACAGTGTATAGCTGCTGAAAGACATTCCCTGCCACGAGGGAGAGAGAAAAGGCCAGAATCAGCTTTCCCGGCTTGCCCGTGGTCATATTCTTTACATGTACCGCCATCGTTAAATATACCTCTTAAATCCCTTTCCCATAATCTCACTGCTCTTCGTCACCATGAGAAAAGCATCCGGGTCAACCGCCTGAATATGCCGCTCCAGGAGCACCGCCTGCTTCGGATCCATAACCGTCAGTATCACGACACGGTCTTTGTGGGTGTAAGCGCCCTCCGCCTTGTATACCGTCGCACTCCGTTTCAGATCATTCATAATAAAGTCACAGATCGGCTGCGGCTTACTGCATATGATCGTAAAATATTTACTCAGCTTCATGCGCTCAATCGCCTTATCAATCACAAGCGATTTCGCCATCAGTCCGCAAATCGAGAAAAGTCCCGTCCTCGTGTCAAAGGCAAAGCAGGCCACCACCACGATGATGGCGTCCACCGCCATGAGCGCCGCCGATATGTCCATGGTTGAATATTTCTTTAATACCATCGCTATGATGTCCGTACCGCCGCCGGAGGCATTCTCATAAAACAGAAGCGCCGAGGCAAGCGCAGGAAGCGCAATGGCATAAAAAAGCTCCAGCGTCGTTTCATCGGTAAGCGGCGCGCTCATAGGGAACAACGCTTCCATCAGATTCAGCAGCAAAGATGACACTACTGTCACATACGCTGTCTTCACCCCGAAATTCTTTCCCAGAAACAGAAAGCCGAACACCAGCAGAATCATGTTAATAATGAGGTTGATCTGGGAGGCCGTAAAGGGTGTAAAGTGCGTCACCACCACCGCCAGACCGGAGACCCCGCCGAAGGAAAAGTTGTTCGGGAACTTAAAGACATAGACGCCGATGTCCATAAGGATCACGGCGATTGTAATCAGTATATATTCCTTGATAATCTTTTTCCGTTTTGTCATAGCTATTCCCCCTGCCGGTTTCCGGCCCGCCTTATTCGCATATGCAGAGACTCGAAATGCTTCGCATTTCTCGTTCGCGTTGCTCCGTGCTTCCATGCGCGGAAAAAGAAGCCGGAATGGCAGCGTCTCATTCCGACTTCTCTTCTCAAGCTCGTGGAAGCAATGGGGCTCGAACCCATGACCTCTCGCGTGTGAGGCGAACGCTCATCCCGGCTGAGCTATGCTTCCAAAGTGGAGATAGGGGGACTCGAACCCCTGACCTATACGTTGCGAACGTATCGCTCTCCCAACTGAGCTATATCCCCATACCAAAAATTATAGCATGGAATGAAAAAAAAGCAATAAAAAAATTTGCTATCTGTGTTTTTGCTGCCGTTTTGAAATTGACAGATACATCAGGAACCAAAATTTTCCCTCACTGCCTAATTTCTGCCGCAGGGTTTTAATATGTGTATCTACCGTCCTGGTATTTCCCTCGAAATCATATCCCCAAATCCGATTTAATAACTGCCCGCGTGAAAAATCTGTTCCGGATTACTCATAAAAAGAGCAATAACTCGTATTCCTTATGTGTTAAAGTAATTTCCTGACCATCCAGAAATACTGTATGCGCCATGGGCAATATCGTTATTTTCCCCGCGCTGAGTGTCTCTGCCGGATTTAGAGAAAAGCGGCGCAGCAAAGCATTTGTCTTTGCAAGCAGTATTTTAGGGCTGAAAGGTTTTGTCATATAGTCATCGGCGCCATACTCATAACCTTTTAGTTTATCCTCCTCGCCACTTTTTGCAGTCAGCATAATAATGGGCAGATCGCTCATCTCTCATGCCATTTTGCATACGGAAAAGCCGTCAGGATGCGGCATCATAATATCCAGTATCATTAAATCCATCGGATTGTTTTTTAATATCATGAGCGCATCAACGCCGTCAGCAGCCGTAAAGCAGGCGTGCCCTCCCCTGTGCATATATTCGCAGATGATATCCTGCATATTCTTTTCATCTTCCACAATTAAAATATTAGCCATAAAAGCATCCTTTGATATTTCTTTCTGATATCATTCCCCCAGGGACTACAACCTTTTTCAAATTATCAAATGGGCAAGGACATCGGTATATAATAATGATAGTTTTCCAAACATATCACTGTGCCAACATACTTTCGCGTATGGATTCTCGTTGTTTCCTTATTTGAATATACATTTGGGAACACTTTCCTCAAATATTCTATATATTCATCTGACACACTATACAGTTTAAATTGTTCCATCCTAGCCCTTTCCAGAAAAATAAGGGAGCATTACTGCTCCCTATGAGTTTAAAATCTCCCACTATCTGGCAGGGACTCTCCCGAGTTCAAAACCTTCCACTTATCTGGCAGGAACTCTCCAAAGATAGTTTCCTATCTGTTTTTATTATATGCAATTTCCTATCTCTTACTGAACTTAGAATCCCGATTTTTCAACATTATTTATGCATTTGTAAGTTACATGTCAGTTACCCATAATGATTTATAAAATCACACGATGATTTTTACTCCATATCTGCCACAAATTTTTCATACCACTTCGGCACATTATGC
>CARQVR010000047.1 GCA_949051815.1 uncultured Lachnospiraceae bacterium | reverse complement strand
TCAGATTCATGGTACAGTTATCAGTTCAGATACTGTTCCGTGAATAATTTAGGATGAATTTTCATTATCTCCTGATCCTGCCCCCTTAAGCTGCCTTCTTCATCCCGTATTCCACCGCGAACTGTCTGTTCGTCCGCCGTACCAGGATCGCAGCCACAGCCGCCATGGCAAACACCGCCAGAAGTCCCGGGACAAATCCCGCACCAACGCTTCCCGTGGCGGCAAGCGTGCCTGCCTGATATATCAGAAAGGCCGTCGTAAACCCGATACCAAATTGCAGGCTAATGCCTCCCCAGAGCCACTTTTTGCTCTGCATCTCCGCGTTCATCGCGCCGAGTGCCGCAAAGCAGGGCGGCGTAAACAGATTAAACATCAGATATGCTAACGCAGCCGCCTTCGTGAGCGCCATAGCCTGCGCCACCACATTGCCGTCCCCGACTAATGCCAGTTCTTCCGTATCAATGAACGCGCTAAGGCCATAGCAGACTGCCAGCGTACCGACCACATTCTCCTTGGCGATAAAACCGGTAACTGCAGCAGCCGCAAGCTGCCATGCCGCAAAACCGACAATCGGCACGAGAAGAACAGCGACAGGAGAAGCGATGGACGCCAGAATGGAAGTGTTTTCCATTCCCTCCTCCACCACCTGCAGACGCCAGTCAAAGGACTGCATGATCTGCACCGCCGTATTACATATGAGAATAATCGTTCCCGCCTTGATGATATATGCCTTACCACGTCCCAGCATAGAAATGGCGGCTCTTTTCAAACCCGGAATCTTATACTCCGGCAATTCAATGATAAAAAAAGATTTCCTGAATTTATATCCTGTCACCGCGTTGATTATCAGCGCGCCCAAAAGGATCAGCGCAATACCCGCAAAATACATCGTCACACCGACCCACGGCTGTTCCTGAAAGAAAGCCCCCGCAAACAGGGCGATCACAGGCAGCTTGGCGCCGCAGGGCATAAAGGGCGTCAGCATGGCAGTCGCTCTCCTCTCCCGCTCATTGCGGATGGTACGGCAGGCCATAATGCCCGGAATCGCACAGCCTGTTCCGATTACCATCGGGATCACGGACTTGCCGGAAAGTCCCACTCTCTTAAAAACCGGGTCGAGCACCACCGTAGCACGCGCCATGTAACCGCAGTCCTCCAAAAGTGCGATCAGAAAATACATGACCATCACAAGAGGCAGGAACCCCACCACTGCGCCTACGCCGCCGATGATACCGTCCACCAGCAGAGACTGTAGAAAAGGATTGGCGTTCTCCACAAGACCCGCCGCATAACTCTGAAAGGCTTCGATCCAGCCCACCAGCCAGTCGGCAATCCATGTGCCAAGCGTCGCCTGTGAGATATAAAATACCAGAAACATGACTGCTGCAAAAACCGGAATCCCCAGCCAGGGGCTTGTAAGCACTTTGTCAATTTTGTCCTGTCCGTTCTTTTCTCTCGTCAGGATCTTTCTCTTTTCCACGCTCCCCACTATCCCGTTCACAAAGGCAAACCGTTTCCTGTCTGCCGCCTCCACCGCCTCCTTATCATGCAGATCTGTTTTCTCCTGCACATAGGGCGGCTGCTGCCTGCTGCCTTTGACAGCGGCAGCCTTTTCCACCACCGCTCTCAAGCCGTTATCCCCAGAAGCGGTGGCGACTGTCCGCAGTACGGGACACCCCAGCTTCTCCGCCAATAACTGCACGTTGATTTCCGTGTCCTTCTTTTCATTTACATCGCTTTTGTTCAAAGCCACCACCACCGGAATCCCAAGCTCCAAAAGCTGGGTCGTGAAAAACAGGCTCCTGCTCAGGTTGGTCGCATCCACGATATTTATAATCACATCCGGCTTCTCATTCTTCACATACCCGCTGGTAATGCTCTCCTCGGATGTGAAGGGCGACATGGAATAGGCGCCCGGCAGATCCACTGCAATCAGCTCCTCCTTCCCATCGTAATACACTTTTTTGATCGGACTTTCCTTCTTTTCCACGGTGACGCCCGCCCAATTGCCGATCTTTTCATTTCTGCCGGTGAGCGCGTTAAAGATCGTTGTCTTTCCGCTGTTTGGATTTCCCGTCAGTGCAATTCTCATCTCATACATCCTCCTCGTTCCCATTTCTTTTTATGTTCATGCCCGCGGACAGTTTTTGTTAGCTTTAACTAACTATCTCGCAAAAAAATTTGCCGTTCCCATGATATGAACGGCCTATGCACTTCTGCCGCGAAGCTGACATCCGGCGTTTGTGGCAGACACCCGCAGCCGGATCATCTGCCGAAAGCCTTCGGACTATACTGAAATAGCTTGCGCCAAATCTGTATCTATATTGTATCTGGCGTCTTTGATCGAGACAACACATCCCCCCTTCATGCGGGAGATCACCGTAATCGGCTCTCCGCCGTAACAGCCCAGTGAAAAGAGAAAGGACTTCAACTCTTCGTCCTGCGCCGCGATCTCTTTCACAATGTATTCTTCTCCCACCCTTGCTTCAACCAGATTCATATGATGTCCTCCACACTTATCATTTTTCCTTTTTCTTTACAATACTTATGATCTGTCCCGTTATTTAATTAGTTATCACTAACTACAAGTTAGTTTAATATAACCAACTGGTTTTGTCAATTGCATTTTAACATTTTTGGGAAAAACGAAATACAAGTTCAATGAATGTCTTATGCCAGATAATATTTTGTTCCCGCGTAAGCAGGAATCATTCCTCTATATTTAATACCTGATCCGCTTAATACAATATTCTTTCATAAAAGCAATAATCATAACATCGTCTCCTGTTTCGTAGTATGCAATCAGCATCCCTTTAAACTCTTCCAACTTTTCAATGGGTATTTGAAAAATACCTATATTATGTTCAATCAGCACTTTATTAGCCATAAGCTGTGCCACACGTTTATTACCATCAATAAACATTTGCGTTCGTGCAATATAGCAAAAATATTTTAACGCCCTTAATTCAATATCATTTATGTGCTCAATATCATTAATTGATTCCATAATCATTCCTGTATGCGGCATCTCCGGTTCCCATGATGTACCACCAATCTGAACAGGAATTGTCCTTATTTCACCAGCATAACGAAACAGCAATTCTCCAACAATCTTGTCAAACTCTCTCAACAGCATGATACAATTGTTGTATTCCAGATTATCTAATAAGAATTGCCAGGCACGCTTCATATTTATTACAAATAACACTTCCTCTGTTTTAGTAGAAGTAGGAGCATTGGCAAGAATCGCTTCTGTCTTCGGAAATGTAGTGCCCAATCCTTCAAGATTAGCGCTTTTCCATATGCTATCCACCAGCATTCTTTTTGCCATCTCTATCGCTGTATCTCTCACTCGTATAACCTCCAGACTATTGATAAGCACTATCCATTTTGCTATTTATTATAGCAGTTACCATCATCTTTTCGCAATATTCAAATTTCTTTACCGGTATGTATATACTCTTATCCTCTGTCTAATACTCTTTTCTTAACCTTAATATACGGGCCTTAATATACGGAATCCTTTTTCATTGTCTTTCCCTGCCAAAAATGATATGATGAAAGAAAAATCAGGGAGACATGTCATGAGCTATATTAAGCACCGCGCGGACGAATCGCAGGAGGATTATCTGGAAACCATACTTATGCTGCAAAAGCGGCTCGGGCAGGTTCGTTCCATAGATATCGCAAACGAAATGAATTTTACCAAACCAAGCGTCAGCGTAGCCATGAAAAACCTGCGCGAGAAATCTTATATCACCATGTCCGAAAACGGTATGATCTCGCTGACCGAAAGCGGACGCAAACGCGCTGAAAATGTGCTGGAGCGGCACACCATCCTCTCCGACTGGCTCATCAGCATCGGCGTAAGCCGCCAGACCGCTCTGGAAGACGCCTGCCGGATGGAGCACGATTTAAGCGAGGAAAGTTTTGAGGCCATCAAAAGGGCCGTGCGCCCTACCTGATTACCGCGCTGCTTTTTCTTATCCAAATCTTAACTGCATTTCATGTATACTATGTATAGTGACTGTGCCTGGCAGGTCTGTGCACCGCGCCTGCCGTGCTGCGTTTCCCTTTAACCAAGGAGGCGTTTCCCATGAAAAAGTTCCCAAAACACCTGACGGATGCCGCTTTTACCGTGTTTCTTCTGGCTGCATGTTTTGCCCTGTGCCTGTTGATCCAGACTGTCTGCGGCGCCCATACACTGATTCCCGCCATCTTTATTCTGGGAACCTTTTTGACCGCTCTGGCCACAAACGGTTATCTTTACGGTATCCTATCGGCTCTGGCCAGCGTCTTTATTTTCGAGTTTGTCTTTGAGCTACCCTATTTCAGCTTATATTTCACCATAACCGACAATCTGGTCACTTCTGTTATTATGATCGTCATTGCCTGTATGACCTGTACGCTGACCACTAAGATCAAAAAACAGGAAACATTAAAATCACAAAGCGAAATGGAAAAAATGCGGGCGGATCTGCTGCGGGCCGTATCCCACGACCTGCGCACACCCCTCACCACCATATACGGCGCAAGCTCCGCCATGCTGGAAGCGGGCGACAGACTGTCCGCAGCACAAAAGCAGAAAATGCTGCAAAGCATCCGCGAGGATGCCGCCTGGCTCACCCGCATGGTGGAAAATCTGCTCTCGATCACGAGATTGGATGACACAAACGTCAAAATCATAAAAACTTCAACCGTGCTGGATGAATTTCTCGACGCGGCGCTGATCAAATTTCATAAACGCTATCCGGAGCAGGAGGTAGCCGTTGAACTGCCGGATGAGTTTATCACCATAGGGATGGATGCCCTTCTGATTGAACAGGTCGTGATAAATATTCTGGAAAATGCCGTTTGTCACGCCAAAGGAATGAGCATACTCTCTTTAAAAGTGTCTGTCCTTTCCGGAAAAGCCGTGTTTGAAATAAGCGATAACGGATGCGGCATCGAAAAGGAAAGGCTGAAAACCCTTTTTACAGGTTATTATCAGACGGAAAATCTGCCGCCGGACAGCAGACGCAGCAACGCCGGAATCGGCCTCAGCGTATGTGCCGCTATCATCCGTGCACATGGCGGAACGATCACGGCCAGAAATCTGGAAAGTGGCGGCGCACTCTTCTGCTTCACTTTAAATACGGAGGAAACCGCAGATGAGCAGTAAATATAAAGTTCTTATCGTCGAAGACGAAAAAAATATTTGTCACCTGATCGGCGCTTTGCTGGAAGCGGACGGCTATCAGGCTGTCCCTGCCAGAGACTTTGCCAACGGCAGAATGCTGTATTTCTCGCACCGTCCGGATCTGATCATACTGGATCTCGGTCTTCCCGACGGGGACGGCATGGATCTGCTTCGGGAAATCAGAAAAGACTCCCTCGTGCCCGTCATCGTTTTATCCGCAAGAGCGGACGAATCGGACAAGGTGGAGGCACTGGATCTGGGCGCAAACGATTATGTCACCAAGCCTTTCAGCTCCGCCGAACTGATGGCACGGGTCCGCTCCGCACTGAGAACGGCAGCCAGATATTCCGGCACGGCGCTTTCTCCCGACGGCACGTTCACACGGGACGACCTCCTCATCGATTACGGCGCGAGACGGGTTTTTATCGACCAGTCGGAAATCAAACTGACCCACACCGAATTTGACATTCTTTCTTACTTATCCCGATGTTCCGGAAAGGTTGTCACTTACAGCGCAATCATAAAAGAAATCTGGGGCTACAGCGATTCTGGCAGCGTCAAAAAGCTGCAGGTCAATATGGCGAATATGCGAAAAAAGCTGGGCGCAAAACCGGGAAAGAAAAACTATATCGAAAATGAACTTGGAATCGGATACCGCATGTAGGAGGACACGACAATGGATATCTTTGATGTTTTGACACTGGCCGGAGGTTTAAGCCTGTTTCTCTTCGGCATGAGCGTGATGAGTGAAGCCCTGGAACGGCGCGCGGAAGGAAGTTTAAAGCTGCTCCTTGCCAGACTGACCCAGAATAAGACTGCGGGCTTTCTGACAGGGCTGGTCGTCACAGCCGTCATCCAGAGTTCATCCGCCGCCACCGTGATGGTGGTGGGCTTCGTCAATTCCGGCGTGATGACCCTGAAGCAGGCAATCAATGTGATTATGGGCGCAAATGTGGGCACCACCGTCACTGCATGGCTCCTGAGCTTAAGCGGTATTTCCAGCGACAACTTTTTTATACGGATGCTCAAACCCACCTCCTTCACCCCCATTCTGGCTGCCGTCGGTATTCTGCTTTTCATGTTCGGAAAGACAAGTAAAAAGAAGGATTCGGGCACAATCCTTTTAGGCTTTGCCACTCTGATGTTCGGTATGGACACCATGTCCGGTGCCGTGTCCGGCCTTGCCGATGTACCAGCCTTCCAGCAGATGTTTATCCTGTTCAAAAATCCGGTGCTTGGCATTATCGTGGGCGCCGTGCTTACGGCGGTAATCCAGTCAAGCTCCGCCTCCGTCGGCATCCTACAGGCGCTCGCGTCCACAGGTCAGGTCTCCTACGGCGCGGCCATGCCGATTATTATGGGGCAGAATATCGGTACCTGTGCGACGGCGCTGCTCTCCTCCTTTGGCACCACGAAAAACGCGAAACGGGCGGCGGTTGTCCATCTTTCCTTTAATATACTTGGAACCCTGATCCTGCTTCTCGTCTTTCTGCCTGTATCCCTGTTTGTAAAACCCGCGCTTTTGGACGAGTCGGCGTCTCTGTTCGGCATCGCGCTCACCCACTCCGCGTTTAACATTTTATGTACCCTTGTGCTTCTGCCCACCTCCGCCCTGTTAGAAAAGCTGGCGGTAAGACTTGTCCCCGACGCCGAGACGGAAGAAACCGCCTCCGTGCTGGACGAACGTCTCCTCGCCGCGCCCCATATTGCGCTGGACAGATGTCATTCGCTGGTAAGAGAAATGGCGGAAATTTCCACCACTTCCCTGAAGGACGGGATGAAGCTGCTGACTCAGTACGATAAACAGACAGCGAAGGAAGTGCAGGAAGCGGAAGAAAAGTGTGACCACTATGAAGATATTTTAGGCACGTATCTGGTGAAACTGAGCAATTATCAGATGAGCGACGCCGACAGCGGCAGCGTCTCCATGATGTTAAAAGTGATCGGCGATCTCGAACGGATTTCCGACCACAGTGTCAACATTTTAAAATCAGCGGAAGAATTAAAGGACAAAAAGCTGCAATTCACCGCCGAAGCCCTAAAAGAGCTGGACGTACTTTGCCGCGCCGTATCTGAAATTATGACGCTCTCCTGCACCGCCTTTGTACAGAACGATCTGGAATTGTCTCGAAACATAGAACCGCTTGAACAGGTGATCGACGATTTGAAAGAGAACATGAGAAACGCTCATGTAAGACGTTTAAAAAAGGGTGTCTGCTCCATAGAGACAGGTTTTATCTGGCTTGACCTTCTCACCAATCTGGAAAGGGCGGCAGACCACTGTTCCAACATCGCCATCTGTATCGTGGACAGTGCCGAAAACAGCATGAATCTGCACCATTCCCTTTCCGTAATGAAAGAGGAAAGTCCTTATTACAAAGACCAGTATGCCTTCTATTCGGAAAAATATGTACTGCCGGAAATCAATTAATAAAATTGGTTCTCTGGACAGGCTCGTTTTCCGGCAGGCCGTAAGTTTCCTTCCCGAGCGCAATACTCTTGATTAAGAACGTCATATTCCGCGCAAGCGTGCGCATGGTCTGTAACCCTTCCGCATCCTGCGCCGCTTCGCCCTGCAGCCTGCCGTGAACACTGTTCCAGTACTGGCTGGAGGCCACCGGCATACCACAGATCGTAAAATACTTGTTCAGCTCATCAAAAGTGGCCGACAGGCCGCCCCGTCTTGCCACGACGACACTGGCTCCTGCCTTCATGCGCTTGTCAAAGGGCGTGCTGTAAAACAGTCTGTCCAGAAAAGAAATCAGCGTGCCGTTGGCAGACGCATAGTAAACCGGGGACGCGATCACCAGCCCGTCGCAGGCCTCAAATTTCGGCGCCGTCTCGTTCACGATGTCGTCAAACACGCATTTTCCTTTTTCCGCACAGGAATTGCAGGCGATACAGCCCCGTATAGCCTGACTGCCGATCTGGATGGTTTCTGTTTCCACACCCTCCGCCGCAAAAATCTGCTCCATTTCCCGCAGGGCGATGGATGTGTTGCCGCCTGCACGCGGGCTTCCGTTGATCATAAGTACTTTCATTGCTTTTTCCTCCTTATCGTCTTTTCTGTCTCATATACACCAAACTGCCACTCCTTCATCTCACCTTCTAACGCATTTTCTTCACTTTACCACATCAATGCGAAAATAACAACTACGACGGTCTCCAGGCAAATTAATTCTACTTCATTCCTATTGACATACCGGTAACTTCTTTCCATAATTAAGGATATAGGTTTATGCAGATGAAAACAATCGTAATTTACACTTCACAAACAGGATTTACAAAACGCTATGCTGAATGGATCGCGGAAGCAGCGGGGGCTGATTGCTTTGAATTGTCAGCCGCAAAAAAGAAAGATCTGGCTGCATATGAAGCCATTATTTTTGGAGGTTGGGCTTGTGCGGGCAACATCAGTAAAATTAGCTGGTTTAAGGGAAATATGGATAAATGGGCAGACAAGAAGCTGATTGCATTTTGTGTTGGAGGAAGCCCAATAGACAACCCGGAAATTGACATAGCGCTTAAACGGATTTTCAACGAGTCGGAACAGAAAAAAGTCAGGATCTTTTACTGTCCGGGAGGGTTCAATTATGAAAAAATGTCCATGCCATCTAAACTGATGATGAAAGTGTTTGTAAAAACACTGAAAGCAAAAAAAGACAAGACAGAAGAGGATGAAATAATGGTTAAAATGATTTCTTCCTCTTATGACATTTCAGACAAAAAGTATATTGAACCGATTTTGCAATATCTGAAAAAATAACTTTAACGGCGGCAAAAATACATGCAGCATTTTCACCGCCCTATGCGCCTTTCACACTTTCTTCCGTGTGAAGCAGGCCCCGATGATCGCCCCAATCAGGGCAAACGGCGCTATTCTGATGAACAGCCACTCAAATGCGTGAAACAGCACTCCGGCTACTGCGGTTTCGGGATGACCGTAGTCCCAGCCCAGGTAAGGACTGTTTAATGCCATCAGTATGGCAAAAACTGCCGCTATAATCACACCCAACGAGACAAAAAACCAGTGAATCACTTTTTGTCTTACCGCTTTTTCATGCGCAAGCTGTAAGTTTATGACCTCAAGCTTCCCGGCGATTACTCTCAGATCATCGTCCCTCGTCTCGTCCACGGTTTCTCCAAGCAGTGTGCTGACAGGTATTTCAAATACCTCTGATATGGAAATCAGCATATCGGCATCCGGAACCGACAAACCTTTTTCCCATTTAGAAATCGTCTGTCTCACCACATTCAGCTTGATTGCAAGTTCCTCCTGCGAAAGCCCTTTGGACTTTCTGATGGTTTTGATATTTTCATTCAGCATCAGGGATGCCCTCCTTTCACCACCATTATACGGAGGAATCCCCGTTGCGGCAAGCAACGCAAATTAACATTACCGTGTTCCGGCTTCTCCTGCCTTCTGTAACAGACTCTTAAATTTGGAAGACAGTCTGCACAGTTTGTCGTACAGGTCAAACGTGATTTCCGTAGTCGGAGCAACCCGTAAATAGGAACATACCATGCATACCATGGTGTAGCTGTCCATTATGGAGGATTTAACAATCATCATAATCATGACCGTCAGCACCAGCGCCACCAAAAGCCCCATTATTCCGGGCACGCCCAAAACACCCAGAACGCCAAAGATACCAAACATGAAAAAGAACCATGCGACACCTGAAACAGTGACAGCTATTACCGCCGTCTTAAGAGCGTCCTTTAGAATGGACTTCCAGTTTTGAAAGTAAATAACCACGCCGTCAGCCGCACTCTTAAATGACGACTGCTCTGCATGATAAAAGGTGTATGCCATACAGCATTCATCCAGATTTCCGAGCGCAATATTGACGAAGCTCTTGGCAAAAGAAACCAGAGACTCCATTCCTGGAACTTTTTCCAGAAAACTGCCTACAATGTTCAGTGTTCCGTTAATCTGCCTTACAGCTCCCGCCACCAGACGATCCACCGCAAAATATGCCGCCGCCGTTGCAAATTTTTCCTTTACGGCCTGCTTACCGAACGCAAACTGATCTTCCGGCAGACTGCCTGTCTTCACAAAATGGGTAACCACCGCAATATGTCCCGCCTTCAGCAAATAGCCTATGTAATACTGCGTAATGCCTACACCTCCTGCCGAAGCGCCAAGCCATAGCATCAGAAAAAATCCGACCATGCCGTCATTTTTGGATAATGCCGCGATTCCCAATAAAATCATTCCAAACACAATGGAAAACAAAATGGCGCACCCTCCCAGAGCAAGTTTCAGCCATACAAATTTCATGGTCTTTCTGTAAACATCGTTTGCTTTCATTAAAAGCCCCTCCTTAAGTAAAATTACTTATCATTTTTTCTTTCCTGTGTTAAAATCAATTAACTCATCCGAAAAAAGCATAGCATACCACCCCAAACAGAGGGGAAAAATTACGCAGGCGTGCGAAATATCGGCGCAAGCGTAAAACACAAAAAGGAGAGTGTCATGAAAGTTGCGATCTGTGAAGATGAAAAGATAATGGCGGATAAAATCTGGCGTTTTTTCTTTGACATGAAAGATATCAATGCAAAATGTTATCCAGACTCCGAGAGTCTGTTAGCGGATTACGAAAAAGGAGAACGATACGACGTCGTATTCTGCGACATCGTGATGAAAGCCATGAACGGAATAGAACTGTGCCGGGCAATCAGAAAGATTGACGAAAACGTGTATTTCTGCATGATAACAAACTATGTGGAATATGCCCCGTCAGGCTATGAGGCGGGTGTTTTCAGATATTTGTTAAAACCTGTCGCTAAGGAAGATGTATTGAAAGTTTTAGAAGATATGCAGAGTATTGCTTCTTCTTCCCAAAAAATAATCATCAAATCTTTCCATGAAAGCGTTATCGTCAAGTCAGAATCTCTGATCTATATTGAAGTGAAAGACAAATATTCCTTTGTCCATTATTGGACGGAAGAAAACCCGCGCAGAGAGGAAACCATCATTACCGCCAGCAGCCTGCATCATCTGGAGGAAACACTGACCGGTAAAAACTTCTGCCGTATCCACCGAAAATATTTTATCAATATGGAACATGTCGTAAGCTATAATAATATGTCGGTTGTGATGGACTGCGGGACTGCGCTTCCCATAAGCTACAGAAAAGCAGGCGCATTCAAGGATGCTTTTGAAGCGTTTCTATGACAGAAAACCAACCTTACGAAAGGATAATCTGAACGAAAATGGCAGCAGAAAATATTTTAGTGTCTCTATCCAATGTCATGGCATCACTGATTATATTATTTTATTATCTCTTGTTTTTTGCCAGAGACTTTACCGCTCATATGAAAAAATTACGATTTATTCTTATCGTTTTTCTTGTCATTCACGTTTTTGTTTTTATAACGGATGCCGATCATCTTGTCGCAATATCCGTTTTAGGCATACTTCCGGCCGTTGATTTTTTTTGCTGCCGCAGCCGCATTTACAATCTTTTTATGATAATTCCCGCCTGTCTCTTTTATACGTTAACGACAGTGTTTCCGCTGTTTATGATCCCCCTGATCACAAGAAGCGGCTTCCATGAACTTTATGGAATAAGCTCTCTTACCCTTCCCGGTTTTATCTCCGATCTCTGCCTTACCGTATTACTGACAGGGACTTACATATTATGCCGCCGCAGGAAAATAGATTTACGGCTGAACTTCCTTGAAGTTGCAGGATTTTTGGCCTTTTTTGCTTTCGCTCTGTTTATGCTGCTCAGTATAGGGGTATATAATAACACGCTGGAATATGAATTGAGTGTCGTATTTGATTTACTTGCCACGTTTTTTATGCTGGCCATTTTTCTTGCGTACTGGAGTTATCTTATCATAGCGCGGGACCGGGCAAATAAGAAAAGGGACGCTGATTCCGCACAAAAATATATCGCTATGCAGCTCGAATATCTGGAATCAGAAGAGACCAGCCGTCAGGAAATAAAGATATTGAAACACGATTTGCGCAATCACCTGCAGGTCATTCAGGAAATGTGCAATGCAAAGCAATATGCGCAGATGGAAAGCTATATCAGCGAATTATCGGGAAATCCCATGCTTTCAAAAAGGTTCTGCATCACGGGAAACCAGGCGGCAGATACCGTAATATCCATCAAAAAGGCATATGCGGACAATGCCGGCATACGCCTTACATGTGACGGTAGTTTTGCATGGCTTAATAATCTCTCTCCCATTGACGTATGCGCCGTTTTTTCAAATTTACTGGACAACGCGCTAGAGGGGTCAGCAGGCGCCGCTGACCCCTGTATTGAAATCACAGGCAGGGATCATGCACATTTTTATACCCTGACTTTCTCCAATACGGTTCCTGAAAACATAAAAATCAAAAACAATTCGGTAAAAACAAGTAAAACGGATAAAAAACATCACGGGCTCGGGCTTTCCAGCATTCATTCGGTAATCCGCAAATATGACGGCAGCTATACACTGAAATGTAAAGATAAGGTTTTTTGCATAAAGGCAGTCTTCCCCGTGAAATAACCTTTATCGTCCAGACCATAATAAGCTGCATTCTTTTTGGCATCTGCAGCTCTATTCCGTTTATCACACATGATATCATATCGTACCTTTAGCGAAATACTGATTATCGTTTACACAAAACCTCTGACAGACGCACAAACGGCACTCTCACAGTTTTGTATCCGCCGGCAGATCAGGCAGGCTTCACCGGCACGTTTTACATCCTTCACACGGATGAAATATGCCGCGCATAACATTTCGATGCATACCATCACACAGGGAACTGCCTGCTTCTCCTTTTCGGAAAGAGGATTGACACTCTCATATCCGGCGAACACCGACTTTACACTGGCAAGCCATTCCCTCTGCGTAAAGGCGTCATCCGTTTCTTCCGACAGCAGACCTGTTAAAAAATAACAGACATCAAATATTCTTATATTTCTCTGACTCAGATCAAAGTCGATATAGCCCGACAGTTCTCCATCCGAGAATAAAAAGTTCCCGAAATGAACATCCCTGTGTATCAGCTGCACCGGCAGACTATCATACACCGCCTCCAGCTTCTCCACTGCTCCCGCGTATTCTTCCTGTCCGACAATCTGCCACTCATTGCGGATGAAAGTTTCCTGCACCCATCCCTTCATCTCTTTTAGCAGACTGTTATCCCAAAACTCCATTTTCTTTTCGCATGTGAGAAACGCGCTGTGCAGTCTTGCAATGGCACATCCCATTTTATAAGCCATTGTCTGGTCTTTCCTGTCGGAAATGTTGTTCCCCTGCAGTTTTTTCGACATGAGGAACCAGGCATCGTTATGCGCGGCATAACTTTCCCCATTTCTGACAGGAACAGTCTCCGCAATCGGAATCCCGCATTCAGACAGCAATTTCGATATCTTGCTGTTTCTCTCTATCTGTTCTTTGTTCTCGTACCTTTTTATGACATAAGAACGGTTGATCTCCCATGCGGAAGGATAAATCTGCAATACCCGCCCGTTTTCCATTCCCCATAAAGGGAGAATCTGCTCTATGCTCTCTCTCATTTTCTGATATTTCGCCTTTTCCTTCGCAATAATTCTTCTGACGCTTGGCTCTGACAAATGAAAGATATTTCCAAGCTGCCCGTTCGTCCTTCCCTCAAGGTGCATTAAATAAAGATGCCCGTTTCGTTTCTCCAGCTCTGTCTTATAGCCGGTCTGCCCCTTTACTGTACAGCCTTTCTCCTTCGGTATATACAGATAACCGCCCTGCACATATTTTTGAATCATGGAAAGTAATTCTTCCGGTAAAATATCACCCGCATTTACATATTTCATGCATACCACCCAATCGTTCTCAGAAATCAAGCGCACCTGCGCCTGTTTTTATTATAACAGGCCTAAAATACACATCGGCGATCATATTCGATTCTGTATCAAATATAATCACCGATCAGTATTTTTTCTATATTTTCGTTTTTTATGATATCCCTGCATTAAAAAACTTTTTCTATACGTTATGCTTCCCCCGGCGGCTCAGGCGTTTCCCCGCGTCTTCTTTCACGAGTTCAACAAAAACAGCCATAAGCGGAATGAAAAATATAATGCCGATAATCCCAAACAGTTCTCCGCCAATCATCGCCGCAACAAGCGTATAAAGCGGCGGAAGTCCCACCGAGCCGCCCACTACCCTCGGGTAGATAAACTGATTTTCAACAAACTGGACGACCAGATACACAATCAGGCAGCGGACCGCCAATGCGGGACTGATCAGCAGCGCAAGAATGACACTGACCGCACCGGATATCAGCGCCCCCACATAGGGAATGATCGCACAGACCGCCGTCAGTACGCCGACCAGACTTCCATAGGGCAGCCTGAATATCGTAAATGCCAGAAACATCAGCACTCCAAGGATCACCGCCTCCGTGCACTGACCTGACAGGAAATTGGCAAAAGACCTGTTAAATGTACTGCCAATATGAAGGATATATTCTGCCCACGCTGGTTTCAGATAGGCGCACAGCAGTTTTTTGGCATGTCCGCCTACCTGCTCTTTTCCCAGCACCAGATAAATACTGATAATCAGTCCGAAAGCCGCCGTTATCACTACGCTCGCAGCGGAAGATACCGTACTCACCACACGCTCCAGAAAGAAATTCGCGCCGCTTCCAATATTCTGCATCATTTTTTCCAGATTGATGTCTGCAAGCATCTCCTCCAGCCATGCCGCCTCTGGGTCAAGACTCTCCAGCCATGCAATCCACTGCGGCAGGCGCGCCTCTATCAGCAGATAAAGTCCCTTCCCGGAACTCACAAGCTCTGGGATGAGCAGGGTAAACACGAGCGTAAGCACCAATGCGATGCAGGCAAAGGTGAGCAGAAACGAAACGATCCGGTAACACTTATCGGACGGTTGTTTTTTCCGACTCTTCATCAGTTTCCGGAGACGCTTTTCGATCCCCGTCATGGGTACATTAATAAACAGCGCCAGTATGCCGCCGACGATCACAGGCAGAATCACTCCCATACCGTTTCCAAAAAAGCGAAGCACCTCATGAAGATTCATCAGGGCCGCGAATAATCCGACTCCCACGATCACGACCAGTAACGTCTGTTTTATTTTCTTTTCCATAAATACTTCCTCCTTCGACATGTTGATATCATAACACAGTCGTTTAAATCCTCATAGCCCATCCGTCAAAATTTTCCTGTTTCTGAACCGTTTCTGATACCCCCTTGTACATCCTTCCAAAATCTTCTATAATCATTATGACAAAACGGGCGGCGGCTCATAACCATTTTCAGGCAGAAACTGCCCGGACCAGGGCAGACGCCCCGACACGGAGGCCATATGATTACACAGGAAATACGAACCATCGACGAACTTTTACAGTTTGTGGACAGCCTTTTCCAAAAACACGGCGTGCGCCTGTGGTACCGCGGGGAGGAAAACGCGTCGCTTACGCTGATCCCCTCCATCCAGCGCAGCAAGAAGCGGCTGGAAGCCGAACGCTATATCACCAACGACTTTTACACCCGTGCCAGACAGATTATAGACAATCCTCCGGCCAAGCACAACTATGCGGGCTGGGTATCTTTGATGCAGCACTACGGCCTTCCCACAAGGATGCTGGACTGGAGCCTTTCACCCCTGATCGCGGTGTTTTTCGCCACGGAGACATACAGGGAACTGCCCGGAACAGACGGCTGTGTCTGGGTGCTGGCGCCCGGCCTTTTGAATGAACAGGAAGGCTTCGGCAACTGTATCTATCCCATCGACGCGGACACCACGCAGGAGATGCTGCTGCCGGCTTTTAAACATGCGCATCACAACCACGAGCTGACAAACCGCATTCTGGCCTGCAGCTCCACGGAAAACAATCTGCGCATGTACTCCCAGCACTCCAATTTCACCGTCCACAACTCCCTGAAACATCTGGAAGATATCTGCGACGAAAACATGCTCTACAAGATCATTATCCCGAACGAGAGGAAGAAATACTTTATCGACAGTCTCCGTGTGCTCGGTATCACGGAGAGCTTCGTCTATCCCGATCTGGATCATATATCGGCTGATCTTCGAGACGAATATGGCATCTAAGAAACCCAATATATCCCGCCGTCCAGGGCAATTGCGGAATCCGTACCGCAGATTCCGGAAAGGAACGCATAATTTATGAAAATTGTACTCTCACACTTGACCAAAACCTTCCCCGGCAGGGGCAGAGGAAATAAGAAAAAGGAAGACGTCATCGCCGTAAATGATTTCCACTTTGAAATACCCGACGGGAAACTGGTGGGACTCCTCGGTCCTTCCGGCTGTGGAAAAAGCACGACGCTGAACCTGATCTGCGGTTTGCAAAAACCTACAAAAGGCCAGATTTTTTTCGATGAGGAGGACGTCACACCGCTCCCCCCGGAAAAACGGGGCGTAGGCATGGTATTCCAGAATTATGCGCTCTATCCCCATTTAACCGTGGAACAGAATATCCGCTTCCCTCTGGAAAACCTGAAAGGCGAAGCGAAGCTTTCCAAAGAAAACATGCGCGCGCGGGTGGACGAAGCCGCAGGGCTTGTGCAAATCGGCGATCTTCTGGACCGGAAACCGGCGGAACTGTCCGGCGGCCAGCAGCAGCGCGTGGCTATCGCAAGAGCGCTGGTTAAGCTCCCGCGGGTGCTGCTTCTGGACGAGCCACTCTCCAATCTGGACGCCAGACTCCGGCTCCAGACCCGGGAGGAAATCCGCCGTATCCAGAAAAAGACCGCTGTCACCACCATCTTCGTCACCCACGATCAGGACGAGGCCATGAGTATATCCGATCTCATTGTGGTGATGAAGGACGGGCTGGTACAGCAGATCGGAAAACCGCAGGAGGTTTACGACAATCCCGCCAATTTATTTGTGGCTAAATTCCTTGGAACACCGCCCATCAACCTCTTTGAAGGCCGCGTGAAAAACGGCGTTCTTTTCATCGGGGATGAGGCGGTTCTCACGCTGAAAAATGTACCCGACCAGCCTGTCCACGCGGGTATACGGCCGGAAGGTTTTATTCTGTCAGAAAACGGCCCTCTCACCTGTCGTTTAAGCAGGCCGGAAGTCATGGGACGTGACGTGAGTATCGTCTCTACCCACCCCGCCTCACAAAATCCTGTCATCCGTTCCATCGTGGACGCGGAGAGCTGTGAGCAGCTTTCGGGCGATACCGTGCGCTTTATGCTCAAGCCGCGAAAGGTCTTCCTCTTCGCGAAGGACACCGGCGTCCGCATTCCCTTTGAGACAGAAAAATAAGATTGGAGATTCCTATGGAAAACCAAAACCTGAAAGGCTGGCTCTACCTGCTGCCCGCGCTCCTGTTTTTGGGCGCGTTTCTGATCTATCCCTTAATTGACGTGTTTGTCTACTCCTTTGAGGAAGGCTACAACTCTGCCTCCCAGACATTTTTCGGAACCGGCGGCTACAATTATTCCTATGTCCTGCACGACGCATATTTTTTGCAGGCGCTGAAAAACACTTTTATTCTGGTTGTCATTACCGTGCCGCTCTCCACCGCGCTTGCGCTTTTGATCTCTGTGGCGCTCAGCTCCATTAAGCCCCTGCAGGAGCTGTTTCAGACGATTTTTTTCCTGCCCTATGTAACTAACACGCTGGCGGTTGGTCTGGTGTTTATGATTCTCTTTAAAAAAACACCCTACTCCGACGGACTGGTCAATCTCCTGATCCGGTGCTTCGGCGGCAGCTCCGTGGACTTCATCGAAGGCCCCTACTGGGCGAAAATGTTCGTGCTCTGCCTTTATACTGTCTGGGTCGTCATGCCCTTTAAAATTCTTATTCTGACAAGTGCGCTGGCAGGTGTCAACCCGGTTTATTACAATGCCGCGCGGGTGGACGGCACAGGACGAATCCGCATGTTTTTTAAGATCACCCTGCCCATGATTTCCCCCATGCTCTTCTATCTGGTCATCACGGGATTTATCGGCGCGTTTAAAGCCTACAGCGACGCGGTGGCGCTGTTTGGCACCAATCTGAACGCAGCCGGCATGAACACCATCGTAGGCTATGTATACGACATGCTCTACCGGGACAGCGGCGGCTATCCCTCCTACGCATCGGCGGCGGCTATCATCCTGTTTGCCATCGTCCTGACCATCACATGCATCAATCTGCTTGTGAGCAAAAAGCATGTGCATTATCACTGAGTCTGAGAAAGCAAGGGGGATATAAAAATGAAGAAAAAGAGCATTCTCACCGCATTCATCTATTTGTTTCTGGGATTCTGGGCATTAGTCGTACTGTTTCCCTTCTACTGGATGGCGCTGACCTCCGTGAAGGATTACGGCGCCTACAACGCAGAGTACATTCCGCAGTTTTTTACCCTCTCTCCCACCCTGCAAAACTATGCGGACGCCTTTACCACCGTTCCGCTGGGACGGTATCTCTTAAATACGCTTGTGTTCACACTCGGCACCACGGCGCTGATGCTCGTCGTCATTACGCTGGCGGCCTTCGCCTTTGCGAGACTGCAGTTTGCGGGGCGTGACATCGCCTTTACTCTGTTTCTGGCGCTGATGATGATTCCGAACGAGCTGGTGGTGATCACCAACTTTACCACCATAACCAATCTGGAGCTGCGAAACACCTTTACGGGACTGATTCTGCCCTCGGTGACCTCCGTGTTTTATATTTATCTGCTGCGGGAAAATTTCGCCCGGATTCCCGACGAGCTCTATTACGCCGCCAAGGTGGACGGCACATCGGATCTGCGCTTTTTGCGAAAGGTGATGCTTCCCCTCTGCCGCCCCACGCTTGTCACCATCACGATCCTTAAAATCATTGAGTGCTGGAATTCTTATGTATGGCCAAGGCTGATCACCGACGACGCCGATTACTTTCTGGTCTCCAACGGCATACAGGAAATCCGTGAAAACGGATTCGGACGGGCGAATATCCCCGCCATGATGGCCGCGGTGGTCGTGATATCCCTGCCGCTTGTCATTCTGTTTCTCCTGTTCCGCAAACAGATTATGTCCGGCGTGGCCAGAGGCGGAACCAAGGGTTAAATCAGTCAAAACCGTTTCGGAAAGGAAAAACCATTGAAAAACAGGTATGGAAAGAAAAAAGTACATTTGAAATGGCCAAAAGCACTGGCGGCGCTTTTCGTCGGCATAAGTCTCTTTACGCTTACCGGCTGTCACGGCTCCAAGGCCCTGCCGGCGTTCACCATGCCAGAGGAACTGAATACCTCGAAGAAGTGTGAAATCACCTTCTGGGCCAAAAACGACACCAACAAAAACCAGACCGACGTCTACAAAAAGGCCATCGCTGATTTTGAGTCGCTCTACCCCCATATCAGGGTCAATATGAAGCTCTACACCGACTACGGCAGGATTTTCAACGACGTGATCACCAATATCTCCACAGGCACCACGCCGAATGTGTGCATCACTTACCCGGATCACATCGCCACTTACATGACCGGAAAAAATACCGTGGTTCCTCTGGATACGCTTTTTGCCGACGAAAAATACGGTCTTGGCGGGAGTGCGCTCCTCTACGACGGCCCGACGCAGGAGGAAATCGTTCCCCGGTTTCTCTCTGAATGTGTGCTGGAAGGACAGCACTACGCCATCCCTTACATGCGCTCCACCGAGTGCTGCTATATCAACAAAGACTATGTAGAAAAGCTGGGCTATACCCTGCCTGACGTGCTGACATGGGATTTCATATGGGAAGTGTCAGAAGCCGCCACCGCAAAAAATGCGGACGGCACCTTCGCCTTAAACGGCCAGAATGTAATGATTCCTTTTATCTACAAGTCCACGGACAATATGATGATCCAGCGGCTAAAACAGCAGGGGGCGGACTATTCCACGCCGGAGGGCGATATCGGCCTTTTCAACGATACCACCGAGGCTTTTTTGTACGAGATCGCAGACCATGTGGAAAGCGGCGCTTTCTCTACCTTTAAGATTTCCAGCTACCCCGCCAATTTCCTCAATGCGGGACAGTGCGTGTTCGCCATCGACTCCACGGCGGGCGCCACATGGATGGGCGCTGACGCGCCTCTTTCGGATATCAGTGAGGACGCTTTCGTGGACTTTGAGACTGAGGTACGGATGGTGCCCCAGATCGATCCCGAAAATCCGCAGATGATTTCCCAGGGGCCGTCGATCTGCGTATTCAACAAAGCCGATCCCCAGGAAGTGCTGGCCTCATGGCTCTTCGCCCAATATCTTCTGACGGACGAGGTGCAGACCGGCTACGCCCGGACGGAAGGATATCTGCCCGTCACCTCAAAGGCGCAAGCCTCTCCGGCCTATCAGGAATATCTGGCCAAAAGCGGGGAAGACAACCAGACCCATTACCGCATAAAAATCGAGGCCTCAAAACTTCTTCTCTCCCATACCGGAGACACCTTTGTGACACCCGTATTTAACGGCTCCGCCTCTCTTCGGAATGCGGCGGGACAGCTTATTGAAAATGTGGCAAATTCCGTGCGGCGCGGGGAAACGGTGGATGACGCTTACATGGAAGCGCTTACCACGGATGTCACCGCTCTCTACCGTCTGGACCAGAAAGACATCGCATCCGGCAGCATACAGGAGCTTGGACCGTTACCGCAGACTGCCGTCCTGCTCCTCGCTGCGCTTCTCCTTTCATGGTGCCTGATTTTGGTCTATGTGTTGTCCGATTTTGTCAAAAAGAGAAAAAAGCATTGATTTATTCACTAGGTATGGTATAATCGTCGCTGTAATAGCTAACCAGAGAAACGCTATATAGTTTGGAGGAGGAAAAGATTATGAAAAAGACACTTGCATTAACTTTGGCACTGGCCCTTGTGTTATCTCTCACGGCCTGCGGCGGGGATGATCCCGGCAAAAAGTCCAAAGGCGTTATGACCTACGCAGAGTACATGGGCGCAGCCCTCGAGAGCGAGGTTGTGATCGAGACTTATGTACAGGCAAAACAAGCATGGTGGGAGGATAAGGCTACTCTCTACACACAGGATAAGGACGGCGCATATTTCATCTACAACGCTGTCTGCTCCGAGGCGGATTACGCAAAGCTGACCCCCGGCACGAAGATCAAAGTGACCGGCTACAAGACCGAGTGGGCTGGCGAAGTGGAGGTTGCGGAGGGCGCAACTATTGAAATTCTGAAAGGCAATTATGTGGCTCCCATAACCGACGTTACCGACCTGCTCGGCACAGACGGTCTGATCGACCACCAGAACCAGTTTGTCTCCTTCAAGGGACTGACCGTGGAAGCTGCCGATGACAGCGGCGCCGCTTTCCTCTATAACTGGGACGGCTCCGGTGAGGAAGGCAGCGATCTGTACTTCAACGTCTCCAAGGACGGGCAGACCTACACTTTCACGGTGGAATCCTATCTGTGCGACAGCACCACCGACGTTTATCAGGCTGTCAAAAACTTAAATGTCGGAGACACGGTTGACATGGAAGGTTACCTCTACTGGTACGAGGGCGTAAATCCGCATATCACTTCCCTTACCGTGAAATAAAACAGTTACAAAGCACATCAAAGGAGCTGACCGTTCATACCGGTACGGCTCCTTTTTCATTCTCTGAATCGTCGCTGCCGAGCGACGATTTTTTGTGCACACACCGCACAGAGAATATTGCTGCTGACGCAATTTGCGAACGGCGCGCCGAGGTAGAGAAAGATAAATCTCCCCTGCCCGATTTCATGCAGACAAAAATTCGTCAAATGTCACAAATATCGTGTGGGACCGGTTGTATCGGAACCGTTTTTGTGCTATATTTCTTCTATACGAAACGATATTATGCTCACTAGTTGACATAAAATCCACTTCCCTGAAAGGAGATTACCAGAATGCATAAAAGAGTTTGGAGTTTTATCCTGACGGTCTGCCTGTTGCTGGCGCTGACACCGAATACCGCGATGGCGGCAACCATGGAAAGAACGTCCATCGTTATCCGTGAAACTTCCGTAACGGAAGATCAGAACGCGCAGGAAGCTCCGGCAAAACAGCCGGAAACGATGAAAAAACAAACGGCAGCGCCCGTGGCTGTCCCTTCGGATCTGGAGGGCAGCGGCACGGAGACGGATCCGTACCGCATCAAGGATGCTGCGCAGCTTCGCAGGTTTGCCGATGCGGTAAACGGTGTAGGCGGCGCACCGAATACGGGAATATGCGCGGTTCTGACACAAAACATCAATTTGTCCGGCGTTTGCGACGCCGATACCGGCTCGTGGACTTCCATCGGAACGAATGCCCATCCCTACAGAGGAACTTTTGACGGCGCCTCCTTTGCGGTGAGCGGCCTGTACTGCCAAAAGCCGGGCGGCTCTTACGCGGGTCTGTTTGGCTCCAACGCAGGCATTATAAAAAATCTGGGCGTGTCAGACGGCAGCGTATCTGCTGGCAGTTATGCCGGCGGTCTGTGCGGCATCAATAAAGGCACCATAACAGGCTGCTACAGCGCAGCCTCTGTCAGCGGCGACAAGTACACGGGCGGCGTCTGCGGCTACAATTACAGCGGTGCGACAATCAGTGTCTGCTATAATACCGGCGCCATAAACGGCGGCAAATATGTGGGCGGCATCTGCGGTTACAACAAAAGTACGACGTCCGACTGCTACAACACGGGAACGGTAATCGGAAACGGCACAAGCATAGGCGGTATCTGCGGCTATAACAGAAACCTGGTTTCCGGCTGCTTTAATACCGGCGAAGTCGGCGGCGGCTCCAATTATGTGGGAAGTGTATGCGGCTATAACCATTCCGGAAGTACATTTGTGAACTGCTACTATCTGATCACGGGTACGGAAAAAGGAAATTACGGTACCGGCATGACGCAGCAGCAGTTTTCCTCGGGTGAAGTCTGCTATGCCTTAAATGAGGGAAACGGCGGCAGTGTTGTCTGGAAGCAGACCTGCGGCACAGGTCTTCCGGGATTTGGCGGAAAAACCGTATACCGTGCGCAGACACCCAAAAGTGACGGCAGCACGGTCGTCGCCTACACCAACGACAGCACTAAAAAGACAGTGGCATCTACCGCCCCTGCACCATATACTGCTCCAACGTATGCCAGCTCTGGGGAAAACACGGGTAATAACTCCGGCGGACATACGCATGTATATCAGGAGCCCAAGTGGGACTGGAAGAAATACGAATCCGCCAAGGCGGTTCTGACCTGTCAGGACTGCGGAGAAGAGTTCGTGCTGAAAGCTTCCATCAAAAAAGAGGTGACGGAGCCTACCTGCACGGAGGACGGGGAGACCGTTTATAAAGCTTCTGTGGAGAAGGATGGGATTACCTTTAAGGATAAGAAGGTTGTGGAGAAGGAGCGGACGGGGCATAAACCTGAGGAAATACCTGGTTCAACTGCAGATCAGACATGCGCCGGGCCAATATATACGGATACTTTCTATATGTGCACAACATGTAAGAAATGTTTTAAGGATCAGGCTTGTAAGCGCGAGCTTACCAAGGCAGATGCCGGGTTCAAGCCAGCTTTAAAACACAAGTACGCACTCGATGACTGGTCTTTAACTATCCCAAATATGGCTGCTGCGATTTTCCAATGCGATGTATGTAATACGAAAAAAGCTGTAGCAGCATCAGTAAAGCTTACAAAAACTATTACTGCTCCAAAATGTGAAGTGGCAGGCCAAGGTCTTTATACCGCGACCGTGACTTTCCAGAACAAAGCATATCCGAAGATAGAATATGAAGGAGAAATTCCGGCACTAGACCATAAACTCAGGCTCGATCCTAATTCTAAGGAGCCTCAATATAAGTGTACCAGACCCGGATGTGATAAAATTGAGCCTGTGGGTAGCAGCAAACCAACACCCCCTGCTCCAACACCCTCTCCCTCCACGAAGGACACCACCGAAGATGAAACCCTGACTCCGGGCGAACCCCTGCCGGAAGCCGAAGATCCTTCTCTCCTGCCAGGCGTGGAAGAAACACCGGAACCACCCGCCCCAGATGACAGACAGGACGACGCAGGAGAAGCGGAAGCGCCGGATGAGTCTGAGGGTACAGACACACCGGAGAATCCAGACATTCCAGACAGTTCTGGCGGACAGGACACACCAGAAAATCCAGACGGCTCTGACAGTTCCGGCGGGCAGGACGCACCAGAGAATCTGGGCGGCTCTGACAGTTCCGGCGGACAGAACACACCGGAGAATCCGGACGGCTCTGGCGGAACAAATACACCGGTTAATCCGGGCGGATCAGGCGATTCTGACGGATCGAACACACCGAATACATCGGACGGATCGGGTGCCCCCGGCGACACCACTACACCGGAGACCCCGGACGAATCGAACGGTTCTGACGGGACAGTCATACCGGATGCCACTGATATGACGGACGAATCAATCGAAACAGAAAGTACAGACGATATCATGGATCTACAGGCAAATGCGTCGCGATATGGCCTGCTCTATCCCGAAGGGGAGGCAGACAGGATCGAAGAAAACGCGATCAGTCTCCAGGCGGCTGCGGCTGGAAATGCCACGATGCAGACCGGCGCACAGCAGAGCTTTCCTCTGTGGGGCGCAGCCATCGCGCTGATGCTGCTTGCGGGCATCATATCCCTTGTGATCCTGCAAAGAAAGCACAAGGAATCCGAGTAAAAAATCGAGCGTCGGCACGCTCGATTCAGAGAATGCTTCGCATTCTCCTTGAATGTTTTACACTATCGCAATTTCCTATTATATCAAAAAACGGGGGTGTCGCAAAATCATTAAATCAGATGATTGGGCGGTACCCCTGCT
>CARQVR010000046.1:23461-26078 GCA_949051815.1 uncultured Lachnospiraceae bacterium | reverse complement strand
GCGATGTCACACTGACGCAAAATATCCTGGCGGAAAGTCGGCACCGTAAGCGTCCCCTTCGTCGCATTATATTCCACTTCAATCATCTTGAAAATATTAAGCATTTCCTGTTCGGAGACATCCGTGCCGAGCAGGCTGTTGTAACGTTCTGGCTCAAAAGGCAGAACCACTTTTTCCTTCATTTCGCCGTGCACGTCCACTATACCGCCGACCACCTCGCCGCAGCCAAATTCCTCGATCAACTGACATGCTCTGTTAATCGCCGCCTCCGCATTGTAGGGATCAAGCCCTTTCTCAAACTTGCCGGACGCGTCCGTGCGCAGTCCGACACGCTTTGCCGATTTGCGGATGTTCGCACCGTTGAATGTGGCCGCCTCAAAGAGCACGGTCGTCACACTGTCTGTAATCATGGAATTTTCACCGCCCATGATTCCGGCGATGCCTACCTCTTTCTCCGCATCGCAGATCATCAGCACATCCGAATCCAGATTTCTGTCCTGTCCGTCCAGTGTACGGAAAACGTCGCCGTCCTTCGCCCTGCGGACGATAATCTTATGCCCCGCAATGGTATCCAGATCATAAGCGTGCATGGGCTGACCGTACTCCTCCATCACATAGTTGGTGATATCCACCAGATTGTTGATGGGCCGGATGCCGCTTGCCGCAAGGCGTCTTTGCATCCACTTCGGAGAAGGCCCGATTTTGATATTCTTGCACACTCTCGCGCAGTATCTCGGGCAAAGCTCCGTGTCATGCACCTCCACGGATATATAATCTTCCGCCTTCTCGTCGTTCCCCTCCGCCGTCACTTCCGGCAGCACAAAAGGCTTTCTGAACGTAGCCGCCGCCTCTCTCGCAATACCGATCACACTGTAACAGTCTACACGGTTTGAGGTCACTTCATACTCGAACACCGTATCCCGGAGCCCAAGCTCCTCCACCGCGTCCGCGCCCACTTTCACATCGTCCTCAAAAATATAAATGCCCATTTCCGGCGCCTCCGGGTAAAAATTCCTGTCGGAGCCAAGTTCCTCGATGGAACACATCATGCCGTTCGAGGGCACGCCGCGCAGTTTTCCGGCCTTAATGGAAATGCCGTCTTCCGGCAGAGGACCGCCATCGTGGCCGCCTGCCACTTTGCCGCCGTCCAGAACGACCGGCACCTTATCTCCCTCTTTCACATTGGGCGCGCCGGTGACAATCTGAATCACCTCATCGCCAATATCCACCTGACAGACGATCAGCTTATCCGCATCGGGATGCTTCTCGATCTTCTGAATCTGTCCCACAACTATTTTCTCCAGATTTTTGTCCAATCTGGTATATCCCTCCACCTTTGTCCCAGAGAGGGTCATCGCGTCCATGTACTCCTGATCGGTACAGTTTAAATCAGGCACATATGCCTTAATCCATGACAATGCTGTATTCATGTTAAATGTTCTCCCTTTCTTCTCTGCAAAATATTAAAAATGCACAAGCTGTCTCAAACCAGTTTTTTCCCGTGTATGCTTTAAAATTGCTTTAAAAACCGAATATCGTTCTCATACAGCAGTCTCATGTCGTCGATCTCATATTTTAACAGCGCGATGCGCTCAAGCCCCACGCCGAACGCAAATCCCGTGTACTGCTCCGGGTCAATGCCGCTCATCTCCAGCACATGAGGATGTACCATACCGCAGCCAAGAATCTCAATCCAGCCCTCTCCCTTACAGAACCGGCAGCCCTTACCGCCGCACTTAAAGCAGGTCACGTCCATCTCCGCACTGGGTTCTGTGAACGGGAAATGATGGGGTCTGAATTTTACCTTTGTGTCCTCTCCGAACAGTTCCTTTGCGAACTCTGCCAGCGTCCCCTTCAGATCTGCAAAGGTGATGTGCTTGTCGATCACCAGTCCCTCAATCTGATGGAAGGAAGGAGAATGGGTCGCATCCACCTCGTCGGAACGGAACACCCTGCCCGGCGCAATCATGCGGATCGGAAGTTTTCCTTTCTCCATCTCGTGCACCTGGGTGGAGGAAGTCTGTGTGCGCAGCAGAATGTCCCCCGTAATATAAAAGGTGTCCTGCTCATCCTTGGCCGGATGATCCGCCGGAATGTTGAGCGCCTCAAAGTTATAGTAATCCCTCTCCACATCGGGGCCTTCCACCACCTCGTATCCCATGCCGATAAAGATTCTCTCTACCTCTTCCAGCGCGATGGTATTCGGATGGCGGTGCCCCATCTTACTCTTTTTGGAGGGCAGGGTCACGTCGATGACCTCTGTCTTTAACTTCGCTTCCCTGACGGCCCGCTCCATCTTTTTGACGGAAGCCTCCAGCACCTTTTCAATCTCTTCTCTCGTCTCATTGACAAGCTGTCCCACCTTCGGACGGTCCTCCGGCGCCACGTCCTTCATGCTTTTTAACACCGCCGTCAGCTCACCCTTTTTTCCGAGGTAATTGACTTTAATTTCATTGAGCTTTTCGAGGGCATCGCTGGCCTCGATCTGACGCAGGGCCTCCGCCCTGATCTGTTCCAATTTTTCTTTCATAATCCGTTCTCCTTTTTTATATTTCTTACTGTGAGATTACAACCGGCTCTGCCGCCTTCTAACGCTGTTGCCTTGCGAATAAGCAGA
>CARQVR010000046.1:0-23361 GCA_949051815.1 uncultured Lachnospiraceae bacterium | reverse complement strand
CTCGTAATGCTTCGCATTCCGAGTTCGCGTTGCTCGCCATAAGTCGTCATCGCCAGGTCCACATGCAGGCATGCGGCCTGTCTCTGCCGCCTTCTAACGCCGTTGCCTTGCGAATAAGCAGACTCGTAATGCTTCGCATTCCGAGTTCGCGTTGCTCGCCATAAGTCGTCATCGCCAAGTCCACATGCAAGCATGCGGCCTGTCTCTGCCGCCTTCTGGCTCTGCTTATTCGCGCAAAAAAACGCCCCACATGTGCAACACATATGGGACGAATAGACTCCGCGGTACCACCCAGTTTCCCGCTCCCGGAATCTGCTTCAATCGCAGCTCCGCAAACGGACGCTTCCTTTGGCATAACGTGCCTGTACGTTCTGCGCTACTTACGTTTATCCGTCTGCGGACAAACCGGTTCACCCAGACAGCTCCGGTGGGAAAATTCGGACAATTTCTGAACCGAAGGGAACTTACAGCCGATGATTCCCTCTCTCTGGCGGAAAAAATTTCCTACTGACACCTTCTTCGCTTTTATAAAATCTTTACTTTTAACAAATCTACCTGCTATTTTAGTGGCTTTCCTTCGACTTGTCAAGCCACCCGAAGAGAAATTTATAAACCGGACCAAAATATTTGTTGATATGTGCCCCAATCATCAGAATGTACATCAGCATGTAAAACCAGAGCATCAAAATGACCACCGTAGTCAAACTCCCGTATGTGCCAAAGTCATTATAGTGATCCACGTAGACGGAAAATGCAAAGGAGGCAACGCTCCACAAAACCGCCGCAAAAGCCGCCCCCGGAATCTGCGCCTTAAACCGCAGTTTACAGCTCGGCACGAAGGCATAGATCATGGCAAAAATAAAAGTCAGAATCACCCAGGAAACGAGAAAGCGGAAACGCATAATCACATGCACCACCAGATGAAGCGGCGGGATATCCCGTAGAAGAATGTCCACAATCACATTGCCGAACACCATCACAAAAAGCGCCACCAGCGTAGCCGCCAGAATGATCACCGTATAAAAGCAGGCGATTGCCCGCAGCACAATATAATTTCGCTTTTCTTCCACATCGTTGACCGCGTTTAACCCGTAGATCAGCGCAAGCATAGCCTTTGCCGCCGACCAGATCGTTACCAGCGCAAACACCGTGATCGTCCCCGCCGATCTGGCATAGACGTCCGAAACGATGCGTATTACCATGCCGTTCACCGCATCCGGCGTAAACTGCGTGATCGCGTTGATCAGATTCTCCTCCGTCAGCGCCGTATAAGGCAGAATGGCACACAACGCCATCAGAAGCGGAATCATGGACAAAAAGAGGAAAAACGCCGTGCTTGCCGCAAAAGCGCTGATATTCTTTTTCGTCATCTGCCAGTTAAAATCCCGCAGGATATAATATAATCTGTAAATCGTTCTCATCATACTCCCGGTTGGTTTCGTTATCTACTCTATTGATTCCATTTCTTTTTACCCGCAAATCTATCTGTAATCAGCCTAAAATGGCGTTCCGGCTCCCCAGATTGTACGGGCACGCATCCCTGCATTACTGCTCACGCAACTCCTCCGCCTCCTTCACCTCACAGCCGGGATAGAACATCGAAAGAATCTGTCCATAGTCAGCCCCCTGCTCTCCCATCGCCTTCGCTCCGTTCTGGGACATGCCGACACCGTGTCCATAGCCGCCGCCGGTCAACGTATATCCTACCACATTTTCCCCGTCTTTTCCAGTCTCAAGCGCGGTATCCAGCACAAAAAAGCCGCTTGGAAGAAGTGTTCCCGGAACCGTTTCGCTCCCGTCCTGCTTCCTGACCACACTTTTTCCGTCACAGAGCACATAGCGGATATTATATTCGGAAAGCACCTTGTACGCGGCTTTTTCCGTCTCAATATACAATTCCTGCGCGATTCCGCCTGCGCCTCTTTTTACAATTTCTATCTTCTTTATCTGCCCCGTCTTTCCGACCGGCTCCGACACATAATAATCCCCTTCCGCCTTTGTCAGGACAAAAGCAGGCGCCTTTTCATAGCGCTCCTTCAAGCGGGCGGACAGTTCCTTCCCATCCAGATCCTCCACGCAATAATTCCAGCGGTACCAAGGTTCTTCCTTCTCCAGATCCGCCTCGTGTACGTTGGTGATAAATTGCCGGAATGTCCCCTCATCGCGCAAGGACTCCGCGTCAAATCCATCATCCGTTTTCGCAGACTGCAGTTGTTCTCCTGTTCCCTCTGATTCTTCTGAACCCAAAACATCGTCCCCTCCTGTCTCAGCATCCGATTGCTCCGCTCCTTCCGCCCTCTCATCGCCATATGCACCGCTCACGCGCACGCCCCGCAGATAAGGTACCTCCTCGCCGTTTCCTCCCTGCCAGCTTACTACATCCGTCCCCGTTCCGCAGGAAGTGGAATAATAATAATTTCCCGCCGCCTCCCCGTCGTAAGTGAGAAGCACCCCGTCCGTCTCTTTCACCGCAGTGGTGGATGCCGCATGTTCCTCTATATTATGGTATACCTGATAAGCCGTGGTATCGTCCACATGGGCGCCAAGCTCGGGAATGCCCGCCCGCAGAATATAGCGGTACGCATAGGTTCTGGCGCACACCGCCTGCGCCTTAAGCGCCTCCTGCGGATAAGACGCCGGCATCTCGCTTGGCACCACCGCATAGAGATATTCCTCCAATGGCAGTTCATTGACTACCGCAATCCCCTGCTCCGTCCGAAGACACTCAATCGCTCCGTGGTAGTCGTGGTCCGCCCTTGTGCTTCCCTCCATCTCCACCGTAACCTTGTCCGTGAGATTTTCACTGCGATACATTCTGCGCTCCCCGACGCTCATCTGGTCCTTCCGCAATCTGATCTTTTCTCCGTCCACGATAATGTCTACCGCCTCATGGAAATTGCTGCCCGCCGCCGTATTTTTTAAAAGCACCCGGATCTGATCGGCTCCCGCTTCCTCCGAGACCAGACAGGCATATACCTTTCCCTTGTCAACGACGAAATCCGTATCCGCACAGCCCACCCGCAGCTGCGCCTGCTCCAGCGTTTTCAGACTCCCGTACAGCTTATATACCTCCATCTCCTCCGCGATCTGATAAATCCCGTAATCCTCGATCTCCAGTTCCTGCGCAGAAGCGCGGAGAAGTTTTCCGTGAATTTTCTCCCTGCGTTCCCCAGCCTCCACAACACGACCACCCCGAAAAGTCAGGTCCGCAATCTGTTCCCGTTCCGGCGGATTCTTTTGTGCATTCCCGGAAAGCGCTGCCCGGAATGCGGTCTGTCGATAAAAACAATCCAGTGTGCCGTCCTTATTCTCCATCACCCACACACTTCCCAGATAATGATCCTCCGGCAGCACCTCCACAATCGTAAGCAGCGTATCTCCTTTGACATAAACACGCATCTCCTGCAACTCATTTTCCGCAAAGGCCGTGGAGCAATAACGGCTGGCACCCTGCATGGAGCCGTTCTCCGTGTAAGCCTCCTGATTCTCCTCATCAATTTTAAGCACAAAGACCGTCGTTTCCCAAATGGACGATTCTGTGTCCAGATGTGCCAGAAGAATAGGAAACGCCTCGTACCAGTCCGCTTTTAAAAGCGCCTGCTCCGGCTTATATTGACCGCTGTAAGAGGGAAGCCCCCACTCCTCCTCACCGATCTGCCGGCAAAGTTCTTCGTATTGCCCGTATGTAAAATATACAGCAGTCCCTTCTTCCTCTTCCCGCATAATCTGCTGCGTCCCATCGCCCTCAGATACCGCTGTCGGAAAAGCAATCCCCAGGGCATCCAGCAAAATCTCCACATCCTCCACAGTGATCCGCTCCCCCTCAGGCGGCGCAGGCGTTTCCCCCTGCTTCTGTCTTCTTCCCAGAAAAAGACAGACAATAAATAAAAGACCGAAAAAAATAAGAGCCAGCTTCGCAAGCTGTTTCCCGTCCAATTTCATAGCACAGCCTTTCCCGTTTCCTCCTCTATTTCTATGCGCACGGAATAACAATTATTCTGTAGTTCACATAGATGTGACAGATCTGACAGGATAATCATTTTAAAAACATACCCCTTCTGTTTTCATATTGCGAATATGATTGTAAGATGCATTTAATCTTTCTATAAGTTCACTTGCCTGCGCATCCGGAACTTCTTTTGTTACATTAACTATATTTGTGATAATTCCTTTAACAGCTAAGGGATCTCGAAAACTGACAATATTTCCGTTCTCCGAAAAATAAAATTCCTCTTTCCAATAATCGCCTCGAAAACATCCATTTTTAACTGACGCCTCTATCAATATGTGCAGCTTCTCCATTGTTGTTTCATTATGTTCTATCGCCTTCTCCAAAGCTGTTTTCAAAAACGGGCTACTATTGTCAATCAACATATTTAGTAACTGTGAGATATATGGAAACACAAATCTATGCCGCCGTCTGCTACCGTCCTTATATTTGATGTTGTCGCGAATCTCAAACGGATCCGTAAAATAATCCAGCACCTTATCGCTGGATTTTGATATGTGTGTAACCATATCTTTATTATAATGCGCGTTAAAATCAGGATGCGCACAGGACAAATAATGTGCTTTATAATACAATTCCGGAATCTCTCTTGCCCTTAATTTTTCCAACATCTTCAAATCATTATGATCCGCCGCAAACGAAATGAGATACAATCTCAACTGATCCTCCGTTGCCAGCTTACATTGCAAATCATTCATTTGAGAGTGAAAATGAAAAACGCCATTATCTCTTTCTTCAAATCTGATGCGCTGGATACTGGTACCCGCGCCAAATGTCATAATGTAATCCTTTTCTTTCCGACTGTCAAACCAGATATAATTTTTATCTACCAAAAATTTTAGAAAGTCATAATTTCCATACTCTATCGCATAATCCAGCACCGTTTTTCCATATTCATCAGGATTAAGGATCGGCCTGCTTTCTATTTCAATATAAGCGATCCATTCCTCTTTATTATGGGACTGTGCGACGGTATAATTCGTCATCCGATTATTTTTAGGGACCCCATATCTGCCTGCACTTAATATCTGTTCGAAAGAAACATCCAGCAGTTTAGAGAAAACAGGCAGATCATAAATCTGGATTGCCTTTGTCCCTTTTTTGATCTGTAATAAGCGGTTCGCCATATTTTGAATCTTGTCTTCGGTTACTTCCTGCGATCCCTGTTCCTCAAGATATGCAATACAAAACTTTCGTGCAGAGCCAAACCTCTCTTCGATCAGTCTTGAAACAAAAGCACCTGTTTTCTCGTTCTCAATGTTAAAACTATTCATATTTTTCACCCTCCTTTTTTCAATAGTATCATGCTTTTGTCATACAGTACATCATACAATTGAATATACCAAAAGAATATATACATAGCCAAAACAACGCAGTATATGCATACAGCATATACTGCGTTGTTTGTCTTTTCTCTGATCGTTAGTCTGTATCAACAGGATTCATTGCCGGACAAGCGGTACAAACCCGCCGCTTACAGCATAGCCGCCCGCAGTTCCTCCCCGCTCTTCGCACTCAGATAAGCAGGCGGAATGTCAAACACTGTCTTCGCTCCTGCCTGTCCTTCTTTATTAAGCCGGTAAGCCGCCCTCGCGTAAGCAATAATCACGCTGGAAGTAAACTCCGGATTAGAGTCCAGTTTCAGACTGTACTCAATCAGATGACTGTTTTCCTCCTCCCAGCCGGTTTTTCCGCTGCGCAGCACAAAGCCCCCGTGCGGGATGCCGCCATGATCCCTGATAAGTTCCTCCTCGCTGATAAAATGTACGGTTGTGTCGTAGTCCGCGAAATAATTCGGCATGGTCTTAATCTCCTGCTCCACTTTCGCGGCGTCCGCCCCCTCTTCCAAAACGACAAAGCACTCTCTGGTATGTTTTTCCCTTGTGGATAACTCGGGATTTTTTCCCTCTCTCACCGCCTCAAGCGTAGCCTCCACCGGGATTGTATACTGCTTGGCATTTTTCACGCCCTCAATTCTGCGGATCGCATCAGAATGTCCCTGGCTGACGCCCTTTCCCCAGAACGTATAATCTTTTCCGCCTGGCAAAATGGCAGAAGCGTACATTCTGTTTAAAGAAAACATCCCCGGGTCCCAGCCCACAGAAATAATGCCTGTCTTCCCGGACTCTTTTGCGACCGCATCCACGGCATCAAAGTGCTTCGGTATGTTGGCATGGGTGTCAAAACTATCCACCACGTTAAACAGCTTCGCATATGCCGGCGTCTGCTCCGGCAGATCCGTTGCACTGCCGCCGCAGAGAATCAGCACGTCAATTTTATCCTTCCATGCCGCTGCCTCCGACACATGACAGACCGATGCCGACTCTGTGAGAATTGACACCGTCTGAGGTTCCCTGCGTGTAAACACTGCCACAAGCTCCATGTCAGGATTCTGTTTCACGGCACATTCCACACCACGCCCCAGATTCCCATATCCCAAAATTCCTATTCTTATGCTCATTTTGCCCTCCGTTCCTCCATACCCGCAAAAGCAGCCGTACAGGACGACTGCTTTTCCATCTTTCGTATATGCCCCCAAAATGCCGGATCTTGTATTTTGACTCCTAGCAATGCTAGGTGGGTAACCGCAACCATACTTCTGTCTTCCACTGCTTGGGTGCCCAAAGGCTGGAGGCCTGACATCTATATGACAATGTAGGAATCCCGTTTAAAGTATCTGTAGGTTCAAAATAACAAGACTTATCGTGCATTTCAGGTTACATCTATTATATCCGAATTGACCGCGAAATACAACAGAATTTTTTGGCAGAACAGCTATAATGCCATTTTACTACTTTCCCATTTTTATCTGCTGCTTTCCTTCTCCCGATACATCATTTCATCGGCTCTATGGAATAACTGATGGAACGTTTCCGTCCCTGTCCGGGAATAAGCCACTCCCACGCTGGCAGTTATTTTTTTGAAATTTTCATGCTTCGCAAATTCCCGGTCTAACTGATCCTTTATCATTTTTTTCGTCTTTTCTACCTCATCCTCTGTGTATACCCCCGTTAACACCACCAGAAACTCATCGCCTCCCATGCGTGCAATCAGACTTTCCGACAAACATTCCTGTAGCGTCTTTGCCGTGAGAACCAGCGCCTTGTCACCTTCATGGTGTCCATAAATATCATTGACGCTCTTAAAATGATCCAGATCAATGCAATACACCGATATGTAGTCGTTCTTCAGCTGGTCTATAAACTCATACACATACCTTCTGTTATACAAGCCCGTAAGGAAATCCGTATTCGCATTCCTGATCATCATCTGTTCATAAAGCCGCTCCTGTGTCACATCTATGGCAACGCCTGCAGTTCCCATAACGCTTCCGTCCAGATCAAACAAAGGTGCCTTATAGGTTTTTAGCTCGCGCACACTGTCCCCGATCTTAACAGTCTCATCGAAAATACAGGTTTCGCCCTTCTCCATCACCTCGTACTCCGATTCCATACAGATAAATTCACCTTTCGCATATTCATCCGGGTCGATATCCCAAATATAATAGTGACCACGCCCTTCAATCTGCTTCATGGTTTTATTGACAGCATTACAAAACGCCTCATTGACTTTCATATGAGCGCCCTCTTTATCCTTATACCAGATCAGATGAGGCACACAATTAATCGTTGTATCAAGATAAGTCTGTGTCTGCCAGAAGTCCTTACTCATCTTGTAAGCCTTCTGCCAGCGAGTCAGCCGAAAACGAAACTCTGACTCCGTTAAAGGCACTGTCCAGATATCCGTAATCTCCTCCGCATCATCTTTCGTAGTCAAAAGCGCTGTCTGCTCTTGGTTCGCCAGCACAATCAGTTCCGCCTCTTTCCGTTTATGAGAAAGCAGAAATGCAATTGTTTCTACCGCATCCGTCTGCCGTATATCCGCCAAAATCACATCTGCCCTGCCGGTCAGCTCTGCTTCCGCGCGGACACTCTTCTGATATTCATGTGAAAAACGAAGAAACTGCGGCATCTGTTTCAAGATCTCAAATAGTTCATTCTGTTCCGTAATCATATAAAAACAAATTTCGCAATGATACATATCTTTCCTCCATCTTCCAAACAATTTTTAAAATCCACTGTTTCCTATTCCTTTTGCGCTTATTGTTTATGTCCACTTCCTCTGATCACAGATATATTATTATATTTTACTCTCTGCAAAGCCATTTGTCCACACAGCAGATCTGCAAGGAGTTCCGGCTATTAAAAAATGTATCCGAAAATCAACCGATTCCCGGATACACTTTTGTTTTGTTAATTATACAAATGATAACGATTACAGAGCGTTAACCAGCTTCTCAAGAGCAGCCAGTGCCTCGTCAGGAAGCTTGTCATAGCCTTCCTTCTTCTCAGCAAAGCCCTTAACCGCGTTCACACGGGTCTCAAGAGCGCTCTTTAACTGAGCCTTGTAATCAGCGTCGTTGAAGTCAGGTGTGAAGTCGCCTGTCTTGCCGCTCCAGTCGTTCATGATTTCGATATCCTCGAAAGGACCCCACTGCTCGAATTTCGCCTTGCCCTCAACGATAGTCTCAAGGATGCCAAGGGTATCTTCCTTCTGGCACTTGTGACCCATGAAGTCACCGGTGTTAACGATGTAGCAGTCTACGTTCTTCTCCTCAACCAGCTTCTTGAACTTCTCGTAGTCGTTAACCAGAGGATAAGTTCTGAAAGGGTTAGCGTAAGGAACGATACGAATTGCGTTCATATCGGTACCAGCAGCCACACGCTCTGCGGAAGAAGTCTTGGTAGCCAGCGTAGCGCCCATAACGGATGCCAGCGCGGAGCCTTTCAGCTTAACAATCGGCGGGATCGTAGGATCCTTCATGATCCAGAAGATTGCGTTAACAGGTGCGTCGATCTTATCCACGCGGTTAGGAGACCACAGTTTGGACTTGATCGCACGGCCGTTACCGTTTCTGATATCCTCTGTTACAAGCTGAATCTTGCCTTCGCTGTCCATGGTGCAGGAGCAGTTCTGCGCAGATAACAGGAACTCGTTGTCAGGGCATCCTGTCGGATAATCGGATGTCTTATCGAAATAAGTAGGCTCAAGAGCGATGGATGCACAGGTGTCTGCGTTGATGATGAATGCATCATCGTGAAGAACCTTGATGCCGCCAAACGCATCGTACTTGCCGTCATGCTTCGCGTGTGTCAGAGTAGACTTACCAGAACCTGACAGACCGTAAACGGAAGCAACGAACTTCTTGCCGCCCTCTAAGGAGTACTCTTTCTGACCGCCGTGGCAGGAAGCGTAACCGTTTCTGTTTGCAAGCGCCCAAGCCATGGTCAGTGTGCCCTTCTTGTGCTCACCGAAATACTTCATGCCAAGGATCGCTGCACAGTTCTCGTTTGTATCGAAGTAGCAAAGTGTCAGAGGATCACTTAAGCAGCTGTAATCCACATCGGGAGCCTCGTGAGGTGCCCACTGGGGATCGGAGAAGATGTAGATATCAGGCTCCTTGCCGTCACCGACGGGCTTGGAATTTCTGTACATCTTAATATACTCGTCAGACATATACTGGAAGTTGATCATCCAGTTATACAGAAGGTTCTCCTCTCCTTCCGGAATCAGAAGATGTGCCTTAGCCATAAACTCAGGGTCAAGACCTACAAAGCACTCTGCATGGTACATGGTTTTCCAGCGTGTCTCGTAAACCGCATCCATAACCACTTTATCCAACTTCGCCTCATCCACACCGGGCTCGCCTTTGATACGGCGTGCTCCCGCATAACGGCCGGTTACCGCACCGTCATTGAATAACAGAACTTTTGCATCTGCGGGAAGGCCAAATGTCTCGCCATCCTTAACCGGCATATCAGTCACCACGGTACCGGGTGAATTTTTTGCCAGCTCATAAGCCTCTCTCAGGGTGCTAACCTTAACTACGTTGTTTCCGTAAAATGCCGCCTCAATAATGGAACGGGTCTTAGAAAAACCAACCTTGCCGGCGCCAATCTCGGAAATGGGATAATACGCTTTTGTTGCCATTTTACGTTCTCCTCCTTAAAAATTGTATTGGTTCACGGAACGTCGGAAAAATGACTCTCCGAAATCCCGAATGTCCCTCACATGTACCTCAGTCCGTACACCTTTAACATTATCTCAGACCGCCTGTAAAAAGTCAATAGACGAATCACACGGCCACGCCTTCCTGCGCAAATCAGAATAACGCCATCGTGGACTTCCTCTTCTCATCCATCTGCCGTCTCAGCATAGCCATCCGGTACTGTCCGAATACCTCATCCTGCTTTTTCTTCGATATCGCTTTCGGGAAATCCAGATCCTCCAGACGGCTTCTGGAAGAAAGCTGGTTAATCGCTGCCGAATTGTTTAAATTGCGCGTATACTGTAATGCGTTCGAGGATGCGCCCAGATTACTTCTGCGCTGGGAAATCATATCCAGCGCATTATCAATGGCATCCAGACTGAAATCCTTCGAAGTGACGTCCAAATCAGCGATCCCCAGAGCCTCCAGCGTGGAATTTTCCATCTGGATATGCATACTGCCGCCGTTTGGCGAAGTAGCAACCGCCATGTCCGCCATACTGCCGTCTAAAAGCTTCTGCTCGTTAAAGCTTGTATCTCTTGCAAGTCCTTCGATTCCCTGCTTGAGCTGATCGATCTCCTTCTGGTAAATCTGTTTATCCGCATCGGAGTTGATGCCGTTCATGGATTTCACGGCAAGTTCTCTGATTCTCTGTAAATAGTCCGACATGCCTCCCAGCGCACTCTCCGCCACGTTAGAAGCGCCGATGGCCATTCCCGCATTATCCGCGCCAACTCTGTAGCCGGTTTCCTGCATTTTCATCCTGCCCGCAATGGCAAGCCCGGCCGCGTCATCCTTCGCTTTGTTGATCCGCTTCCCGCTGGAAAGATGGGAATATGACCAGAAAAGACTCTTTTGTGATGATACCGCACCTACGTTCATATGCACGCCCCTTTCTTTTATCTGAAAATAAAATGCTGCCACACTTCACCTTGTCAGTTCAACCTGTCAACACGCGGGCCATATCCGGTTTTTCCGGAAATTTACCCATAGTTTATTATATTATACCGCCTGCCGCCTGAAAAAACAAACAGAAAATAGGAAAAATTTCCACTGAAAAAATAAACTTTACGCATTCTTGTCTGGTACTATTTTACTATTTCGTGTGTGGATTTTGTTAACATAATATTAAATATTTGTTAAATTACCATTTTTTCTTGTTTCTGCACCATTTTTCATGGTATGATTAAAAACACCTTGTTTTGAAAGGAGGTACATTTCTATGGAACAAAACAGCTTTTCTGAAATTACTCCCGAAATTGTACGGCTTGCAAATATGAGTTCTCAGGCCGGCATTATCGATACGGAACTTTTCACGAAATTTGATGTAAAACGCGGCTTGAGAGATCTGAACGGTAAGGGCGTGCTGGCCGGATTAACAAACATTTCCGACGTGCGCGCCAACAAAATCGTGGACGGCGTACAGGTGCCCACCCACGGCAAACTCTTCTACCGCGGGTACAATGTGCAGGATCTGGTAAACGGTCTTTCCACTGACGGCCGTTTCGGCTTTGAGGAAGTCACCTATCTTCTTTTATTTGACAAACTGCCTGACGAAAAAGAACTGGCTGATTTTACGAAGCTCTTGAACAGCTACCGTTCTCTGCCCACCAGTTTTGTGCGCGACATCATCATGAAAGCGCCCAGCAACGATATGATGAATACGCTGGCCAGATGCGTGCTGACGCTCTACTCTTACGACGACAGGGCGGACGACACTTCCCTTCCCAACGTGCTCAGACAGTGTCTGCAGTTGATTGCGCTTTTCCCGATGCTTTCTATCTACGGCTATCAGGCTTACAACCATTACCACAACGGAGAAAGTCTCTACATCCACCAGCCGCAGATGAATCTCTCCAATGCAGAGAACATTTTACATATTCTTCGTCCGGACAATAAATATACGCCTCTGGAGGCAAGAGTTCTGGATATCGCCCTGATCCTGCATATGGAACACGGCGGCGGTAACAACTCTTCTTTCACCACCCATGTGGTTACCTCCTCTCTGACCGATACATACTCCGTCATCGCAGCGGCCATCGGCTCTTTAAAAGGCCCCCGTCACGGCGGCGCCAATATCAAAGTGGTAAAAATGTTTGAAGAGATGAAGCGGGAAGTCTCCGACTGGAGCAATGAAGGACAGGTAGCGGACTATTTGAAAAAACTGCTGCACAAAGAAGCCTTTGACCATGCCGGTCTGATCTACGGCGTAGGACATGCGGTATACTCAAAGTCCGATCCCCGTGCAGTGATATTCAAGTCCTTTGTGGAACGACTTTCCAATGAAAAGGGATTACACGACGAATTTGCCCTCTATAATCTGGTAGAGCGTCTGTCCCCTGAACTGATTGCGGAAGAACGCCCCATCTACAAGGGTGTCAATGTCAACGTGGACTTTTATTCCGGCTTCGTGTACAGTATGCTGAATCTGCCGATGGAATTATATACACCGATTTTTGCCATCGCCAGAATCGTTGGCTGGAGCGCCCACCGCATGGAGGAGCTGGCCAACAACGGAAAGATCATCCGTCCCGCCTACAAGACGATCTGCGTGGACAGAGATTACCAGAATCTGCTTGAGAGAAACGCCTGACAAAAGAAGGAAGAGCATTGTGCAGACCAGAAAGCCGCACAATGCTCTTTTATCAAAGTACAAACAACTGCCCCAGACAGTGGTTCTCCATATTACATTTTATTCTGACCGCGATGTCTGACAGGCCGCCTCCCAGATACACAAGCAAACAATCATCATTGTCATAATATGCTGCGATCAGCCGTTCCAATGTTTTCATCAGATATGACAGAATCTGCTCTTCCGTCTTGTCCGACAAAATCTCTTCCAGACTTTCCAGCTCCTCCTGACCAAATCCTGTCTCCTGAAACGGCTTGTCAAGCATCATATGTCCCATCATATTCTGTAAGACGATCTCACATACATTTTCCAGCAGATACTCATAATCCCTGTTATATTTCCGAAGGATTTTCACAACATACTTATCATCCATCTTTTGCAGGAATTTCTGTTCCAGCCGGATGTCCTGCATATAGCAGAGCACCAGACTGACGCCTGATAAACCGCCGTATTGTCTCAGAACCGGATAATCAAGGGTCAAAAGTGTCTCCTGCGGTGCATACTTAAAATCATAGCTTTTAAGAAATGCCGGTATTCCCTTTTTGACCGTATCTTTCAGACACGCGGATCCATAATCCCTGAAATCCGGAATAAGCCCGTTATACAGCGTCTGTAATTCCTTAAGCTTATCCGCAACGATTTTCCGGCCATGTTCATACGCCTCCCTTGCCGGAATATTCTTTGCCACAAGCGCACTGCCCTCCTGTCGTCCGTCTTCGTTGATACAGTATATAACTGCCTCCAGAAGCATCTGCGCCTTCTCATAAGTGACGGACGAGTGATCGCAGCCGGTATATTTCCATGCGAGCTCTGATACAATCGGCATAACCTCTTCCATCGGATAATTGCATTTCTCTATCGGACTCACCTCCAGACTCCATTTTCACACAGCAGTTCTCTTACAATCAGCAGGACTCAGAACAGGTCCATCAACGCTTCCAGATACAGTTCCCTGTCCCATCGTTTGACGATATCTACCTCCTCGAACGCTCCCTGTCCCTCCTTCTCCTGATAACCGGCATATCCGGCGCGGATGGCCTGCGCGAAGAGATCCAGACAGGTTCCCTCCAGATAGTCAAAATCGCCGCGGCACACATTTTCAAACTGTTCCCGCATAAACTCCAGGAGTTCGTCATCCGTGATCTCATCCAGCATTTCATTCTTATACTGAAAAAAGATCTCCTGCAGACGGGCCATGCTTTCACAGTAATTGTCCTGATAAATATAGGACGAATCGCAAAACGCATAAATAATTTTTGGCAGAATGCTCTGCCCGAATTCAACCCGTTTCTCCTCTCTGAGCACATCGGCTCTCACCTCCGCAAGAAGCGCCGCCTCTTCCTCCCTCAGAACAAGGCCATATTTCTGCGTATACTGGTTCGTTTCAAGAACCTGCGCCGTCAGTGCCTGCTTCGACATTTCTTCCAGCCAGTTATTCTGTTCCATGCGCCCTCTCCTTCCTTGGTAACTGTTAAAGAATTAATCTTTACAGTTCCTTCGTAGCTCCCATCGTTCCCGTATACTGCCTAAGTATATGAGACGCCCGACTGCTTTACAAGTCTTGAAAAAATATGGATTTTGTTGTATAATAAAACAGTAAGGGAGACACTGCAAACTGCAATGTTTCCCTTACTATTTCGTTTATTCTTCTTTCTCAGCATTTCCTGTTCCTGCCCTGCTGGAAAAGTGTCCTTTAATATCCCCCGGGCGTTGTCAGAAACGCGACCATATCCCAACGGCACATTGCCAGTCTCACACAGACAATCAAAGCCCCAAGACCAAGCGCCATCCATACTTGTTTCCTGCGGGTAAGATACACACTTTTCAGAAAGACAACTGCCGGAACAAGTGCCAGAACTGCCCACAACACTAACAGAAAAATGCCTATGAGCCCCGCAGTGCCCTCATCCATCGAAAAATCATACTGATAGATCATGCCTGACAGGTACAGGTAAATCATTGTCAGCCATACAGGGCTGATATAACAGCTAACCACGCACCATGCGCCTAAAAAATATGTCATCTCTACGCCCTGTTAAAATCCAAGAAATTGTTTCACGACCGCTTTCATCTGCGTCTTATCACAGACATGATCGTGCAGAACCGGTGCCGTGCGTATTTCGTCAATGGCCTTCGGCACAGTCACGTTCCCGATTTTAGACAGCTCATCCACCAGCTCAAAATCACCCATAGCGTCATACTTCGGGTCGATGGCGTTCATAACGCTTCTGGTGAACTTAAAGGGACTCGCCGTGGAGGCGATCACCGTCTTCGTCTTATCCTGCGTGTCAGCCGCATACTTCTTATAGACCGCGCTGGCAACTGCCGTATGGGTATCGAGCACATAGCCTGTATTTTCATACATGGCCCTGATTCTGTCCGCCGTCTCCGCTTCATCCGCAAAATTACCGTAAAAGTCGGCAAGCTGCTCTCTCATTTCCGGCGTAATCTCATAACTTCCCTGCTCGGACAGGCTCTTCATCATAGCGGCATTCTTCTCCGGGTCACTTCCCGCGATACGGTAGATCAGTCTCTCCAAATTACTGGAAATCAGAATATCCATAGAGGGGGAGGTCGTCAGCTTAAACTCCCGGTTCCTGTCGTAATTTCCCGTCTGGAAGAAATCATAGAGCACCTTATTTTCATTGGACGCACAGATCAGTTTATGGATCGGCACACCCATATGTTTCGCGTAAAAGGCCGCCAGAATGTTGCCGAAATTGCCTGTGGGGACCACCACATTGATCTGTTCCCCGTCCTGAATCTTTTCTTCTTTTAAAAGCTGTGCATACGCATACACATAATAGACCACCTGGGGCACCAGACGGCCAATATTGATGGAATTGGCTGAGGAAAACTGTAAACCGTGTCCGGCCATCTCTTCCGCCAGTTCCTTATCGTTAAAAAGCATTTTCACGCCTGTCTGGGCATCGTCGAAATTGCCGTGAATGCCTACCACAAAGGTGTTGTCCCCCTTCTGGGTCACCATCTGCTTTTCCTGAATCGGGCTGACCCCGTTCTTCGGATAAAACACGATAATCTTTGTGCCCGATACATCCGCAAAACCCGCCAGAGCCGCCTTTCCCGTATCACCCGAGGTAGCCGTCAAAATCACGATCTCATTCTCCACGTGATTCTTCTTAGCGGAAGCAATCATCAGATGGGGCAGAATCGACAGCGCCATATCCTTAAAAGCGATAGTCGCCCCGTGGAACAATTCCAGATAATAAGCGCCCTCCGCCTCCACAAGAGGCGCAATTACTTCCGTGTCAAACTTCGAGTCGTATGCACGGGCAATACAGGTTTTGAGTTCTTCCTCCGTAAAATCCGTCAGAAAAAGCTTCATCACCTCATAGGCCGTCTCCTGATAGCTTTTGTCCGCAAGCTCCCTCATGGTGCAGGAAAGCGCCGGGATATGATCCGGCACAAACAGTCCGCCGTCCTCCGACAGACCTTTTAAAATCGCCTGTGACGCCGTAATTTTTTCCCTGCCGTCTCTGGTGCTGCTGTATAATACTTCCATTCTTTTTTCCATACCTTTCTTCTGTGTAAAGTGTAGTGCATTGCCAACTTGAATAGTATCACACTTTCAAGGTCTGCGCAACAATCCTTACTGGAAGAATTCATGGTGTCCATAGGAAAAAAGTCTGGTCAGTTTTCTGTCAAACCATTTGAGCTTGTCGGAATCAGCCTTTTCGCGGGCGCAGAAATACAACGCTCCCTGAGAAATATCTTCTCCGTACAGGGCGCGCTCCACCGCCGCAACCGTGTCTTCACTGACACGGACATTCTGATATCTGCCGTCCACGGTTGGGGAAAACTGGGCGATCCCCTGCTCCTTCTGCATGACCACCTGATACACCGTATCCGGGAACAATTCGCTGTTCACTCTGTTTAAAACCACATTAGCCACCAGAAGCTTGCCGTCCTGATCCTCTCCGCCTGCCTCCGCTTCCACAATCCGAAGTAACGCATCATAGTCCTTGTCCGACAACTGATACTTCTTCGTCTGTTCCAATACCTCGTAATCTACCACGCGCTGTCCGGAAGATACACTCTCAAGCATCTCTACAAAACTTTGCTTATCTTCCTCCATCGACGTGTCCAGATATTCCATACGAAAAGCAGGCTTGGCCGATATCCGGTCAATTTTCAGCTCCCTGACGCAAAGCCATGATGATAATATGGTCATCCCCGCCAAAAAGAAGCCGGTAATATATTTCCTGTACATCTTTTCCTCCATAGTCAAAGCAGTTTACTGTTTGAAACACTGTGACTCATTTGGCTGCTATCATATTCTATGCAGAAAACAGGAAAAATATTTCTGAATTTGTTTTTTTTCTCAAAAATGGTACAATTACTTAAAAGGAGGCGCGACCCATGAATCAGCCATTACAGGGCGTATATACAGCAAAAAAGAAGGACGGAAGCCAATACTATCGCGCTTCATTAACTTATCGCAATAAACATATCAGCCTCGGCAGCCACAACGATATGAAAAAAGCGCATGAGATCTACTGCACAGGCTCCGCGCTCTTAAATGATTCTTCCATCCGGCTTGAGGACTATTGCGAAGACTCTCCTCTTTCTTTCGCCAAATGGGTCTGTCTGATTAATTTCCGGGACAACGGGCTTTATTTTTCCTCGCCCATTTACATTCGTCCCCGCTTTTTTTACTACTATTTTTCTCCCACAGAATTTTTTATTTTTGACAAAGACGATCTGTTCTATTATTCCTCCCGCAGAATTTCCAGACGGGGCGGTCACTATTTCGTGGCAGACTACGGTATGCAGATCAATATTATGAGCCGCTACGGCATCAAAAACTACGCCGTGGAAGGACGGGACTACCGTTTCATAAACGGCAATCAGAATGACCTGCGCTATGAAAACATTGAAATTTTCAACCGCTTTCACGGCGTAAGCGCCGTACAGGAAAAGGGCCGCACCAGATACCTTGTAAAAATCCATGTAAAAGGCTATGTAAAAGTGGGCACTTACGATACGGAAACGGAGGCTGCCATCGCCTACAACAAAGCAATCGACCTGTTAAAAAAAGCAGGCGTAGACAAAGCCTATTCCCCAAATTACATGGAGGGAATCGCTCCCGATGTCTACGCCGGTCTGTATCATTCTATTCAGGTTTCTTCCCGTCTTCTGGACTACCGTTCCGAATAGCTGACGAAGCAGATATTTAAATCCGCGCCGCCGTCTATGCCGTTCAGCACGCCGTCCGTATTATACTGCCACATGGCATAGCGGTAAGGATAATCCGGAATCTCCTCCTCCTGCGAAAGCCACACGTCATAATCCTGCAGCTTTGTCAGATCCACCTCTTTGATCAGCCACTCCTTATCCCCATAAATCATGGGCACGTAACCCGCCGCCCTGACCGCGTCCAGAAAGCTCACCGTGACCGCCGTCTTATCCTCGCGGCCAAGCCCTTCAATTCTCGACTTATCGTTTGATACAAACCCCATATTAAAAGCGACCGGATACTTCACATGTGCCCTGTAAGGCTCCAGATTCTGCACCACAAAGTTCGCCTCCTGAACCGCCTCGTCCTGAGAGACAGCCTGCGAATAAAAATAGATTCCCACATCGAGCCCGGCCTCAATCGCCCCCTCAATATTCTCCTTAAAATTCTCATCCAGCGTGATCTGTCCGGTACTGTAACCGCGGCTGCCCAGACGGATCATCACATAATCCACCCCCGCCGCTTTCAGGCTCGGAAAATAAACCTTCCCCGTATGCTTGGAAATATCTACGCCAACGTAGGAGGTTTTTCTGCCGTTCTCCATATACCGCTTCAAACCGGCCTTGTCCTCCATCTTCGTGAAATCGTAAGTGTTTTTTGTCAGATAAGGACTGATCAGCACCCATTCCTCCGTGCCGTCCCTGTTTGTGATCAGGGTATGCTTCCCGTCCGTGGCCGGATCGTTTTGCAGCTCCTCTTCCTTCTGCCTTTCATTCTCTTTTTCCCGTTCCGCCTTCTCGGTATAAGGATTTTTAGACGCCACATTACCCGTTTCGTCCGCTTCAGACTCCTCTGCCTCCGTCTCTTCCGGATACATATCCCAGAAATCCATATCCTCCGCGCGCAGCTTCGGCTTCATTTCTTCCTCCTGAACCGCCGCAAGCTCCTCCTGCTTCATTTCTTCCTCTTTCTGCTCCCGTACTTCCTGCAGATACTCGCTGCCTCCGCGCTTATTGTCGTTTCCTTTGAACACGGCAAACAGGACAATCAGTATAAAGGCGGACACACCGATTACCATATAGATCACGGAAGGGCCTGCGCCGCCCCGTACTTCCTCTTCACCCGGTAACTTCATATATCCTTCATTCCTTTCTAAGCATAGAAACACCACTGTATTTTCTTCCGAAGATATGATACCATGATATCTGGGAAATGGCAACTTGCCCGCATTCTTCTTCGATGTTTTGATGACCGCAGGTTACTTTTCACCCCCGCACCATGCACTTGCTGCATGGTGTCGGAGCCAGCGCCAAAATGCCGGTTTTTGGGCATTTTGTGTGCATCATCGTTGCAATTCACACTGAATAATCGTAAATCAGTACGAAATCTGGCGTGGGTGTGAATTGTAACAACCGCAGTCATAAAACCCGGGTCCCGGAGGTACCTGCCCATGAAAGATTCCATTCGCGAAAGTCTCAGCTACTGGGGCTTATATATGAAAATGCTTCGAGTGAAAAAAGAAATCAAGCCACAGACCGTATCATTCGGCAGTGACAGCCATCAATATTTCTTATACTATGAGCCGCAGACCAGAACCACGGATAAAATAATCATCTGGGTACACGGCGGCGGTTGGAATGCCGGATCTCCGAAGCTGTTTGATTTTGTCGGACAGTGCGTCGCCAAAAACGGCTGCCGCTTCGTTTCTCTCGGATACAGACTATCGCCTAAAAACAAATATCCCTGCCAGATCGAAGACGTGTGCCACGGCTATCAGGCAGCCATCACTTTTTTGAACCAAAAAGGAATCAACGCCTCAAAGATCGTGATCTCCGGTCCTTCTGCCGGTGCGCATTTGTCCTCCATCCTCTGTTACAGTAAGAAAATACAGGAAACCTATGACATTGATATCTCCCCTGTGATCGGGTTTATCGGCGTGGGCGGCCCCTACCGTTTCTCAGAAAAAGATTCTCTATCCGTAAGGCTTCTTCTGAATCAGTTGTTTGCAAAAGGGTATGACAGGGCGCAGGGAGAACCCTGTTCTCTTATAGAAAAAAGTGATATCCCGATGCTGTTAATCCAAAGCAGACACGACGGACTGATCTCCTATTCCTGTGCGGAGGATTTTTATAAAAAAGCCCGAAGCCTTGCAATTCCATGCGAACTCTATTCTGTGACAGATAAGCGCAACACGCACTCATGGTATACGGCGGGGATGTTTCTGGAAACGCGGGAGACGAATCAGGGACTGGATCGTTTTTTTACATGGATTGAAACTATATAGTCAACTCATAATGAGAAATTGCAACAGGCAAAATTATGATGTGGGAAAGTAAAACAGATGAAACTATGTTACAAAGAAAAACAGAAAATATCTGACATATGGCTTATCACCGTCCTTACGGCCGCAATTTTGCTTATTCCAATCGCACTGACCGGATGCGCCGGAAACACGGAGCCGATCTCCCGGACGGGCTTTTATTTCGATACCGTCATTCAAATCACTCTGTATGATACGACAGAGGAAGAGATTTTAGACGGCTGCTTTGATCTGGCAGAAAAATATGAGAATCTTTTCAGCGCCACAAAGAAAGGCTCGGATGTGTGGAACATCAATCACGCTGGCGGTAAGACCGTCACCGTATCGGAGGAGACGGCTTCCCTTCTTGTAATAGCGGCAGACTACGCTAACACGACGGAAGGCGTTATCGATCCCACCATCCGCCCGTTGAGTGAACTGTGGCACTTCGGCTCCGACGGCGAAGCGCATGTGCCGGAGGATACCGAGATCCAAGAAGCGCTCTCCCATGTCTCCTACGATGCCATCTGTTTCGGTGTCGCCCCCTCGGACGAAACCGGAGAGTCCGTCTACCGCACCGTCACCCTGACTGACAAGGATGCCGCCGTCGATCTCGGCTTCATCGCCAAGGGCTATATCGCGGACAAAATGAAAGCATATCTGCTCTCACAAGGCGTAAAAAGCGCCTGCATCAGTCTGGGCGGCAATGTGCTGGCCATCGGCGAAAAGCCGGACGGCTCTCCTTTCCGCGTCGGCGTTCAGGAGCCTTTTGCCGCGTCCGGAAAGTCTCTTGACACTGTGGAGATCCGCGATACCTCCGTCGTGACATCCGGCATCTACGAGAGGTGTTTCTACGAGAACGACGTGCTCTACCACCACGTTCTTGACACCGCCACCGGCTATCCTGTGGAGAACGAGCTGGCCGGAGTGACCATTATATGTCCCTCCTCCGTAAAGGCGGACGCCCTTTCCACCGCCTGCCTCTGTCTCGGGCTGGAAAAAGGGCGGCAGTTTCTCGACGGAGAAAAGGACGTGGCCTATCTTTTGGTTACAAGGGACGGCGCACAGTACCGCTCGGAAAATTTCCCTTGAACCTGCTGCACTTGCTCTTTGCAGCATACTGCGGCCATATGCAGGACAAATGATACCCAGACGCTCTCACCTGCGCATCCGCCTCGACCACCCTCTCACAGCAGACGGCATACACAAAATCCCGATCGCAAGCGGCACCCGGATCAGCAGATAAGGTGACCAGATATACTGTCCAAATATCCGAAAAGTATTTGTCCGGAAGATATCTGCCCCGCTTCCCACCAAAGGCAGCAGATCAAATACCTTTTCTAACAGGAAAGGCACACGGTTTCTGAGCGCCATAGGCACATATACCACCGAAAGACTGAGGAGAAGCGCCAGCACATGATTCTTACAGCGCGCCGAGAACAGCATCGAAACGCCCGCAAAGCCCCATGCACCGAGCAGGGTGAAGGCATACTCGTAAATTTCCGCCTGCAGCATATTCATGGGTGCAATTGCGATCATTTTAACCGTCTGTATGGGCATATCCCACCCTTCCGTCCCCAGAAATACAAGCTGTGAACCGATCATCCCAGCGGCTGTCAGGGCAAATAATTCCAGCGTAAACGAAAGCCCTGTGAGCACCTTTGCACACGCAAGTTTCCGCCATCCGTTTTTTGTCGTCAAAAGGAGCGGGCTTGTATTGTCATGCCACTCTCCTGCAAACAGGGATGATAGGACGATTGCCAGAAACAGCGCTATCACGGTTCCCAGACCGGATACCGCATTTCCCAGAAGATTCGACCATCCTTCCACCCATTTCCATGAAAAAGGCGTCTTCACCTTTTCGTTGATACGCAGTAAATAGTCCCGCTCCGCCCCTGTCTGTCCGCTGATATCGAGAAACGTCTCTATCGCCTGCTCCCTTCTCTCATAAATCCCCGTAAGTTTTTCCGGCTCCACATAGCAGCCCATAATCATAACGGCAAACATGTCCGGTTTCTCCAATTCCGGATAAAGTGTCTTAAGCATACTGTTTACCGTCTCCCATCCCGTGTTCTGGTATTGTTTCAGTAGTTCCCTGTTTTTAACTCCCTGCTTACTTTCTTCTTCCACCACCATCTTATGGAGACGCTGATAATCCCTGACCCATTCCTGCAATGTCTCGTCTGTCAGTTCTCCGTATTTATGAAAATAAGTCTGACAGTCCTTTATATTTTCGTACCCGTCAAACTCTCTGCTGCCCGTCCCATAATCTTTTGTGCTTCCGAAAGTGAGCCACTGACAGACCAGAACGCTCCCGAATATCACGCAGTAGAAAAAACATAACAGGACACAGACCCGTGTGCTGTTTTTCCGCCATAGTTTTTTATGTTCCAGTTTAAATAGTTCCATTCCCGATTCCTCCCGGTTTTCTGTATCTGTCTTCACAAGCGGCTCGAGGCGCTTTTTATTTCCGCCTGCATTTTTTACTCCACTCCTGTCTTCTTATTTCAGATATTCACACATAGAATACAGGTACAAATCCTCCAGCCCCGCTTCACAAGACACCGCACCATCTGTTGGTTTATCATCCGACAGTATGCGCAGCACCACCTGCTCCCCCTCATGCCGCAGATTGGCGACCGCCGCCTTCTCCTGCCAGATTTTTGCTTCCGCCGGGGATACGGTCAGTTCCCACACCTTCCCTGCCGCTTTTTTCGTCAGTTCCGAAACCGTCCCCTGTGTCAGCACCTTTCCCCTTTTCATCACCAGCACCTCGTCCGCGATGGCTTCGATATCCGACACGATATGGGTGGAGAGAAGGACGATCCGATCCCCTGCATAGTCAGAGATCAGATTGCGGAAACGCACCCTTTCTTTTGGATCAAGCCCTGCCGTCGGCTCGTCCATAATCAGCAGCTTCGGATAATTCAGAAGCGCCTGCGCGATCCCCACCCGCTGCTTCATGCCACCCGAAAAAGTTTTCATTTTCTTTCCGGCCACATCACTCAGACCAACGACTTCCAGAAGCTCCTGCACGCGCTTTTTGGCCACATCCCCTGGAATGCCTTTGAGCGCCGCCATATATAGCAAAAACGCCTTTGCCGTATAGTTCGGATAATAGCCGGACTCCTGCGGCAGATATCCAAGGATATCCCTGTATTCGGCACCCATGGAT
>CARQVR010000045.1 GCA_949051815.1 uncultured Lachnospiraceae bacterium | reverse complement strand
ATACCATCTCTGGTATAGAGATCTTTTATCTACCTTCTTAACTTAGTGACATTGGGGGTTAAGACCTGTTTCTTTCCGAAATCATACGTCAGATGCCGTATGGCGAGGGCGGTCAGTAACGAACAGAAGAAACGGGAAAGGCAGATGATGGTTGCTAATAATAATGTAAAGGCATGTAAAGGCAGATTAAGTAATATTTAATGGAATTGTGTGTGCATTGGTGGTAAAATAATGACGTCAGACAATTTGGCAGAAATAAAAACAGAGTGGCAAACAGAAAAAATTTAAATAGGAGAAAAACACGTTATGAAAGATATAGAAAAATGGATAGACAACTTATTTGAAAATACGATTCCAGATGCGGTGGTTGCTATAGCATTCAATCTCTATGAAGATGGAGAAAACCAGTGGTCTGTTGAAATGACAGGCAGTAATACTTTTGATATAGAAGATTCTGATTGGGCTTGTGAAGAAGTATTTGACACAAGAGATAATATACTGTCGTGGATACAAAATGCTACATGGGAAGAAATTTTGCAGGAAACAATCAGCAAAATCCAAAAATATATTGAAGTGGGCAAATATGCCGAAAGAATGAAGTCTTATGCGGGTGTTGGCGTTGGTTTTGTTGATGGGGATATTACGATTGTGTATAAGAAATAAGTATATTCAGATTTGAACAGGAGCGAAGAAAATGGAAAAGCCGTTAAAATTTAAAGAAATTGTTATGCCATATCCTAATCTTGAAAACAGATACACAGATTATGCCCGGAAACTGCAGCCTAAAATGGATTTTGAATCAGAGAATTTAAAGAAATTCTATCTTGAACACAGACAGGAATTAATTGAGACAGTCATCAGGGAATGCGAAGAATACTTGGATGCAGATGATTGGATGGAGGAGGAAACTTTTCCCCGCATAAAGGATTTAACAGGTGAATGGTACCTGGCCTCGGTCACTGCGCGAAATCAGGAAAAGAAAATCAGTGTTCAGTTATATCTTCACTTTTTAGGCTATTATCCAAAAGGATGTGCACGAAAAGAAGTGGATGACTATTTAGGTATGGATGCGTGGTTTGAATATGATCCGGTTCAAAAAGTATTTAGCTTTGATGGTTTTAATACGGATGCAATTTAGAAAGCAGACTTACCTGTAATCGGAAATGTTGATACGATATTGATATGGGATAAACCAGTATCCTTTGAGGCGGGTCCGGATGGATTTCACTTGTGTGGTGATGTGAGTCAATCATTAGGCAGAGAAGCATATATGCAATGGTGTCGGGAAAATGACATTGACTATCGAAAAAATAATGATTAGAAATAAATAAAACATCTGAAACTCAGAGGAGGAAGGCAATTTTGGAAAATAATGTTAATGCGTACGCTTTGCATACCAGAGAGTTTCTTATAAGTAAATTAGATTTTTTAAGTGGAGAAGTTCAGGAATTTATTCCTGCACAAAATGAAGAGGATAATGGTATTGCCGCTATGGATGTGAAATGGGAAAGCGGGGTTCATTTAATTGTTTATCAAACTTCATGGAGTGGGTATTATTATGCTGTGCGTAATAATGAGGAGATTTCCCATACTTTTCGGATGAGAGAATTAAAAGATTTGCCAGTCTATATTCAAAGGCTGATTAATGATATCGACAATGGACGTTATGATCATAAACTTACACCTGGTGAGTCCCACCTGCAATTTGTTCAGGAAACAGGCTTGACAAGTTATATGAACAATACAAAGTGGGATAAAATTTTCAATATTATCCGGTCAATCAAAGAAACAACGAACAGGGATATTCCGATTATGTATAAATGTACTTTTGAGACCGAAAATCCGATACATTACTGGTCTGTTTGTGGAGACGAATATTTGAACAAAAGAATGTATAAATATATTGAGTGGTTAAAGATTCAGCCGGTTGTTTGTGATTGCGGGTATCGGGGGCGCCTGGTGGAACCTGAGTATACATATTATGATTATACTTCTTTACTTTTAGAAAAAATGGACGCCGCTAATTTACATTATGAATCTTTGCAACAGGAACAAGAATATATTATTTACGGGTACAGATGAATAAATTTCAGATAATATACGGGCAGGATAAAGTACAGGCAGGATAGAAAAATAGTAGTGGAAGAGCGAGTGAGATTATGGTATACTCGGATATAACATAATCTTGCTTTTTTGCACGATCAAAATTGCAAAAATATTCACAGGCCGTCTTGACAAAGTTAAGGCGGTTTATGAATGAAAAAATACGTGTATGGGGAAGGACACGGTATATTTTTAACAGGAGGGACAGGGGTTATGGAAGGAAACAAAAAAGTATATTTATCTGCGTTGGATGAGTACATCAATAAGGTGTATGTGCTGGTTTTGCTGCTGATACCGGGAGCGTGCATGTGCGCGGGCTTTATGTACACGTTTATGAAGATCATGGGCTGGCTGCCGCCCGTATCATGGATTGCGTTACTTATTTTTGATGTGACCTGTATGATTTATCTTGGGATAGGTTTTTACTTTGTCAAAACAGGGTTTGAGAACGGCGTAGTGAAAGCGTCCAGCCTGAAAGCCGGAAAGATTTTTGCTGCCGTGATTATGCTCATTCAGTGGAATTTTATACAGTATATGGTTCCGGCCAGAGATTTTTGGGGTTTTGCTTTTTTCTTTGTGGTGCTTACCACCTTTTTCCTTGACTATAAGCTGGTTGCCGTTACGTCGATAGAGATTGCAGGGTCTCTGGTGATTGCGTGGTTTGTGAAGGCGTCGGTTCTTTTGCCGGTCAATGATGAAATGTTTATTACGAATATAGCGGACAGAGGCGTTTGTCTGAGTCTGTCTCTTCCCACGACTGTGCTTTTGACTTATCTGGTAAACCGTTTTCTTGTAAACGCGAAGAAGGATGAGATGGAACGCAACAACGAAAAGGTGAAAAACGTGCTGGATTCCGTGCAGTCTCTTTCGCAAAGTCTTCTGAGCGCCGGGAAGGCTCTCTCGCAGATTTCGGAAAATGAGAGTGCATCCGTGGAGGAATTGTCGGCCACCAGCGAAATGCTGTTAGAGGGCAGCAACAGGCTGGACGGCAAGACCAGAGAGAGTATGGAAAATCTCAATGAGCTTGACGAGTGGAAGAACGTTGTGGCCGACAATGTGGAGAAAGTAGAGCAGACATCCAGAGATCTGTCGAATAAAACAAAAGAGAACGAGAAGAGGCTTGCCGAGCTGCGTGAGATCAACGGAGAGGTTTCGAAGTCTATGGTTGCCACGACGGATGTGGCGGAGAAACTGTCGAAAGCGGTGGAGCAGATTGGCATGACACTGAATCTGATCAGCGATATTTCATCTTCCACGAATCTGCTGGCTTTGAATGCATCCATCGAGGCCGCCAGAGCGGGAGAGGCGGGCAGAGGGTTTGCCGTGGTTGCGCAGGAGGTCGGCAATCTGGCTAACAGCACGCAGGAATCTTTGGAAAAGGTGGCGAAGGTGATTCAGACGGTACAGGATAATGTGAAAGAGATCACCATGTATGTCAATGAAAATTCCAGAAAACTGGAGAAGCAGAACGAGTATTTTACAAACGTATATGCGGGCATACAGGATATGACGCAGCTTCTCGATGTTTCAGCGGATGCGGTGAGCACCATGGGAGACGCGCATCATAAGCAGGCGATGGTGATACAGAGCACCATATCCATTAACAAAGAGATTGCGGATGATATCAGCAAAGAGAACACCCAGTTCCATTCCATTAACGGTATGGTGGAGAGCAATGTGAATGATATTACGGAAATGTCCAACCAGATCAATACCATAAACGGAATGGTGGATGAGATCAGTAATCTTTTGAAGAGGGAAGAATGATACATATCATACCGTGCATGAAGTTCACAATTCATTCCGGAAAGACGTACTGGGAGGTGCGCCATATTATGGAGGCTGAGATTGCGGTTCAGGATGGACTGTTTCACTATTCACCTGCTGAGGCGGAATTTTTTGGCGAGGTGGAGGAGTCAGCGTTTAAGGTAGTGCATAGGCTGCCGCCCTTCGTTCGGGATTCTTTTCGGCCTGTGATTCTGGGGCAGATACGGAAAAGGGGAAGTGGGGCGGCAGTGGACATCCGCATGCGGTTAAGCATGGAGGTACTCATTTTTTGCGTGATTTGGTTTGGTATGTCAGGTCTGTATTTTCTGGTCTGTTTTCTGACCTTGCTTATAGGTCACTTGGACGGGTGGCAGGAGATTGTATCGGCGGCCGTATTTTTCTTTTTCGGACAGCTTCTTGTGAGAGCCGGGTTTTATATTCCGGCAAAGAGAGCGAAACGGAGACTGGAAGAACTTTTCGGGGAGGCATCAGACGGGGAAGCCGTATGACGGGAAAGGGGCAGAGAAAGCAGAAATGGGTAAGATGAGTATTACGGATGAGATCAGAGAGGTGCTGTCCGCGCAGAAAGACATTGCTTACCGGGATTTTCAGGCGAAGCTGATACCGACGATTGACAAAGAAATCGTGATCGGTGTGCGCACACCGGCACTTCGGAAGATGGCAAAGCAGTTGGCGAAACGGGAGGAAATCGGCGAATTTCTGGGAGTTCTTCCGCACACGTATTTTGACGAAAACCAGCTTCACGCGTTTATCATTGCGCAGAGGAAGGACTTTACACAGTGTATGGCAGAGCTTTCCATGTTTCTGCCTTATGTGGATAACTGGGCGACCTGTGACCAGTTGTCGCCGAAGGTGTTTCAGAAGCACAGACAGGAGCTTTTGCCTTACATTCGTGAGTGGCTTGCCTCCGATCATACTTATACGGTGCGGTTTGGTATAGGGATGCTGATGGGGCATTTTCTGGACGAAGACTTTGACCGGATTTATCCGGATATGGTTTCTCAAGTCCGCTCGGAGGAGTACTACATCAATATGATGACCGCATGGTATTTTGCCACGGCGCTGGCGAAGCAGTATGAGGCGGTTCTTCCTTATATAGAGGAGAAAAAACTGGCGGACTGGACGCACAACAAGGCGATTCAGAAGGCAGTGGAGAGCTACCGGATCACGCCGGAACAGAAAAAGTATTTGAGAGGATTAAAAGTATCCGTTAAGAAGTGAAGAGGATTGGGCGCCCGTCAGAAGCGGAGCGCCCTTTATGACTGTATGCCGGATGGAGCGGCAGGGGAGGAACGGGAAGATATGACGAACGAGGAGATACTGCGGACTGCCATGAAACAGTCTGCGCTTGACATCAACTGCAATGCGGCGGACTTTTTATGTAATGATCCGGTGATCGTCCGATCCGGCGTGGGGCCGGATGCGCGGAAATATTATAAGGAGCCGATTGCCTGCAATCTGGTTTCCTACGGAAATAATGTGGTTGCCTCCGTGCGGGATGAATACCGGGAGATTGTGGAGACGTATGTCAAAAAGTTTCCCTTTTATCACTGCTTTGAGACGCCTAATCTCCACTGGCTGAATGAGAGAATGGCGCCGCTTGGACAGAAGGTATGTTTTATGGCGGAGTATTATCTTCCTGACGTGGAGAAGCTGCGTGCGCTGTCATGCGGCTATGAGCTGCGGGTTTTGGAGCAGGCAGATTTTCCGGACCTGTATAAGCCGGAGTGGGGCAACGCGCTGTGTGCGGACAGGAAGGAGCTGGACGTCCTTGGCATGGGCGCTTACGACGGCGGAAAACTGGTGGGTCTGGCGGGATGCTCCGCGGATTGTGAGAGTATGTGGCAGATCGGCGTGGATGTGCTGCCGGAGTACAGGCGGCGCAGCGTGGCGGCGGCGCTCACAAGCGGTCTGGCGTTAGAAATTGTGGAGAGGGGAAAAGTTCCATTCTACTGTTCGGCGTGGTCCAATATCCGGTCGGTGAGAAATGCGGTGAAAAGCGGATTTATTCCCGCGTGGGTGGAGATGACGGTGAAGCCGCAAGAAATTGTGGATGAGTGCAACGGGTGAAGACGGGAGAACTTTATGAAAAGGAAAATGTGGAGAGGCAGAGGAACATCGGCCTGCGCGCTGTTTTGTGCGGGCGCGGTATTTTTAACCGGCTGTGGTGCAGGGGGCAGCACAGGGCAGACTGCAGTGCCGGAACTGCCGGAGAATGATACCGCAGCGCAGCAGCCGGAATCATCAGAAAATATAGAGGAAGAAAGCGGGGCGCAGGACACGGATTCTGCTCAAGACAGCGGACAGGATGGGACGGCAGAGACTGGGGAAAGTACAGACCCGGGGAACGGAGAGACGGTTGCCGCAGAGAAGGCACAGGCCCTTTCGCAGGCTGTGATCAGGCATTATTATGGCGGCGTGCTCTCTCAGATCACCGGGGTCAGACAGCTCCCAGACGGAGATTTGGACACCGCTTTTCTGGTTGACGGATCCGGGCAGATGTGTGACAACCGGTTTGCCGTGACGGACATCGACGGGGACGGCAGGGAGGAGCTGATTGTCAGTTATTCCACCGCATGTATGGCAAACATGTTTGAGCAGATATACGACTATGACCCAGTGTCCGGAGAATTGAAGGTGCAATTTACTGCTTTTCCTGCGCTCACCTATTATGATAACGGCTTCATAAAAGCGGAGTGGTCCCACAACCAGGGATATGGGGAGCTGTGGCCCTTTACACTCTATCGGTATGATGTCGGGAACGATTCCTATGTGGAGGCAGGCACTGTGGATACATGGGATAAAGCGATCAGTGAAACATGGTATGAGGATCAGCTTTTCCCGGATGCGCTTGACACGGACGGCGACGGCACACTGTACTGCATCTGCCGGGAGGGAGAGGAATACACCTGCGCCTATGAGGACTACAAGTACAACAAAGCGGATTACGAAGCGTGGTACGGAGAGCTGATGGATGGTGCGAAGGAGATAACCGTTCCCTATCAGCCGATCGCCTATGAATCTTTTCAGGATTATACGCCCGTTTATTTAAAGATGTTAGCCGAAGAGGCGGGCAGGGAGCGGACGGACACGGAGGCGGATCTGGGTCTGCTGATTTTAGAGGTAGATCATTTTCTGGATGCAGCGCAGAAATTGCTTTCGGAAAAGTACGGGGTAGCGATGGAACAGCCGGATCCGGATTTCGAGGAGTGGACAGTCGGATCGGTAGACGGGAAGGAGCTGTTTGCTTTTGAGGCGCTGAATGCGGGACATATCAGCTACATGGGAGAAAAGTTTAAGGATGTGACCATCTTTGGCATTTATCCGGGAATCAGTGTGGACGGCGCATGGGAAAAACTGAAGGCTTACGGGTTTTATGCCTCCCCTTACGGGGAAATGGAGAACTGCCTCATCACAGGGGAAGGGTTCGGAAATATCAGCATCTGGCTTACGGCACAGGATCAGGTGGTGACAGAGATTACGGTGGGGCCTTACTGTGCGTTTGCGGGGTGAGGGAAGGACGAGGAGGCACACTAAAACAGATTTGTTACAAAATACAGGATAAGGACAATCACTGTGCCAAGAACTGCCCAGAGAAAGCCGCTTGCCGGGTGTCCGTCATGTACAGACGGCTCTTCATTCTGCGGTGTGGCATTAGCGGCTTCCGACGGTCTGCCGGTATCTTCCGTAGCCGGGGCTTCTTCCAGCAGGATGGAATCGGTACTTATGTTATAAAGTTTACCGAGCTGGACGATGTTATGGATATCCGGACTGGAGCTGCCGGCTTCCCATTTAGAGACAGCTTGTCTGGAAATATCCAGTTTTTCCGCAAGCTGTTCCTGAGACAGACCGGCGTTTTTTCGAAGCTGCCGCAGACGTTCGCTCAAATTGGTTCTGTTTTTCATTATGTGTGTTTTTCCTCCCATAGGTTCATTCCTGTTTTGCGCAGATGATAAAAGGAGATCATGAAAGCGGACAGGAGAGAACGGCAGGTGTGATTTAACAGTTTAATATGTCTTATGATCCGGGCGGCGCAAAATCAGACAGAGCAGAGCCGAAACGGCACCTAACACCAGAAAGGTCAGCATAAACCATGAATTTCCGGTATCAGTTGGGAACGTCATAACAAGTGTATTCTGCCAACTGTGGAAAAGCATACACAGGAGGACACTTTTTGTCAACAGGTAGATGGCGGTGAGTATAAATCCGGTTACGATGCCGATCAGGGCGTAGGAAAGGAAATTTTGTCCCGAATGCAGACTTTCCGGAATGATAAAATAGGGCAGATGCCAGAGCACCCAAATCAGGCTGGTTATTGTGGATGAGAGGAGAATATGCTGCCGTCGGGCAAAATATGGAAGCAGATAACCACGCCAGCCAGCTTCTTCCAGCCCGCCGCCAAGGACGAGCTGTCCGGCAAAGACAGAAAGAAAGACCGGTATTGTGCAGTCCGCTTCCGGCAGGCGGAAACAATAAAAATTAAAAAACTGTGCCGCAAATAGAAACAGGACGATAAGATAGAAAGCAGGATGTCCGGCTTTTCCGAAAAGGAAGTGCAGCAGGGTGGGCGCGGAGGAAAGCGGTTTTTTTAACAGTATAAGGACACATATTAGTGGAGAAGCGTTTTCCAGAAAATCCAGAACCGTGAAGAGAAGCGGGCGGGTGCTGTAATCAATGATTGTCATGAGAAAGGCGCAGAGCCATGTGACGGAAAAGACACCGAGTAGGAACGGGATCAGTTGGTAAATAGTTTCGTCAGTTGATTTTGTCTCTTGCATTGGGATAGTCCTCCTTGGCTGTTATAGATTGGTTTTGTGTGTTTCAGTCTACCAAAAGCCTGTGGTTGCCGGCTACCAACTATAGTTGGAATTTTGGAAACTGGAAGTTGCACAGCGGTATTTATAGAAAAAGGAACAAAGAAAGAGAGGGAACGGAAGATGGCGGAGAGAAATCTGGATTTTGACAGGGTGATCGAGAGAAGAAATACCCGGTCGCTGAAATATGATTTTGCGGTGGAATGGGGTATGCCGGAGGACGTGCTACCGCTGTGGGTGGCGGACATGGATTTTAAGACTTCCTCCTACATAGAGGATGCGCTGGCGGAACGGGTGAAGGAGGGGATTTTCGGCTACAGTGAAGTGAAGACTCCATACTTTGAGACCGTGCGGGACTGGATGGTAAGGCGGCATGACTGGAAACCGCAGGAGGAGTGGCTTGTGAAGACGCCTGGCGTGGTGACGGCGCTTGCCATGGCCGTGAAAGCCTATACGGAACCGGGGGATGCGGTGCTGATCCAGCTTCCGGTATATTATCCATTTTCGGAAGTGATAGAGGACAACGGCAGGCGCGTGGTAAACAGCAACCTGTATCGGGGTGGAGATAACCGGTATCATATGGATTTTGAGGATTTCGAGGAGAAAATTATACAAAACGGGGTAAAACTGTTTCTCCTCTGTAATCCGCACAATCCGGTAGGGCGTGTGTGGACAAGGGAGGAGCTGATCCGGCTGGGCGATATCTGCATGAAGCATGATGTGATTGTCGTCAGTGATGAAATCCATCAGGATTTTGTGTTTCAGGGAAAGCATCAGGTGTTTGCGGGACTGAAAAAGGAGTACGAGGATCGCTGTATCGTCTGTACGTCACCCAGCAAAACATTCAATCTGGCCACGATGGTATTATCGAATATTTTTATTCCAAACCGGGATTTGCGTAAACGCTTCCGGAAACAGCTTGACGCGGCGGGGATCAGCCAGCTTGGCGTGATGGGGCTGATTGCCTGCGAGACGGCTTACAGTATGGGGGAGGAGTGGTATCTTGCAATGCTGGAGTACGTCCGCGGTAATATCGCTTTTGTAAAAAAATATGTAGAAGAAAATCTGTCAGGTGTGACGATGACGGCGCATGAAGGAACCTATCTGGTCTGGCTGGATTTTTCCGGGACAGGTCTGTCGGAGACAGAGCTGGAGGAACGGATTGTGCACAAGGCCGGGCTGTGGCTGGACGGCGGCGGGATGTTCGGGGAGAGTGGAAAAGGTTTCCAGCGGATCAATGTGGCATGTCCGGGAAGTATTTTGGAGGAAGCGATGAAGAGACTGGAGAAGGCGATTAAGGAAACATGCGGATAACCGGTTGTGTCAATGATCTGTATTATGGTAAGTATGGGTGCTTTTGACCGTATTATCCGCATGGAAACGGCCTATCGTATCAGAGCACAACAAAAAAATGAACAGTCTTGACAAGCATTGGCAGAAATTTTTATAATTGGAAAGGAGGGGGTAACGACATGAAGAGCATACGTACTAAAATCAACCTTTGTCTCATTTTAACTGTTCTGGTAGGTCTGGTAGCCTCCGGAACTTCCAGTATCGCACTTAATTACAACAGCACCATGTCCACGGTGGAGCAGATGATGAGCCAGACCGCGGTACTGGCGGCGGGACGTGCACAGCAGGAGCTGGCGGCGTACAAAAACGTTGTCATGGAAGTAGGACATATTCCGCAGCTTGGCGACTCTGATGTGCCGGTGGCGGAAAAACAGGCCATTATGGACGAGCGTGTTGCCATGCACGGTTTCCAGAGAGGAAACATCATCGGTGCGGACGGCATAAGCATTTTTGACGGAAAAGACTATTCCGACCGCGAGTATGTGCAGCAGGCGCTTCTGGGCAACATTTATGTGTCGGAGCCGCTTGTCAGCAAGATTACCGGCCAGTTGTCCATTATGGTTGCGGCGCCGCTTTACGCGGAGGAGGCTTATGGGTCTTCGATTGTCGGTGTGGTTTATTTTGTGCCGCAGGAGACGTTTTTAAATGATATCGTGTCGGCCATTCAGATCGGTGAGAACAGCCGGGCCTACATGATTAATAAGACAGGTGATACGATTGCAGATATTACGCTTGAGACCATCACTGTCCAGAATATTGAAGCGGAAGCCCAGAGCGATCCGTCGCTGCAGGAGCTGGCGGCGATCCATGGCGAGATGCGGCAGGGCCAAAACGGGTTTGGCAGCTATACGAGCGGTGAGGAAAAGATGTTTGCCGCCTATGCGCCCGTGCCGGACACAGACGGCTGGAGCATCGCAGTGACGGCGCCTCAGGTTAACTATCTGGCTTCCACGCGTGACGCGATTGTTGTCAATCTTTTAGTGATTGTGATTTCCATACTGCTTTCCGTTGTGGTGGCTCTGGCGCTGGCACGCAATATCGGCAGCCCCATGAAGGCGTGTGTCAATCGGATGAAGCTGCTTGTGGAAGGCGATCTGGAAACGCCCATGCCCAAAATTACAAACAGGGACGAGACGGGTGTGCTCGCCAGATCGACGGAATCGCTGGTAGAGGGATTAAGCATTGTCATTAACGATATCAGTTATCTCTTAAATGAAATGGCGAATCAGAATCTGGATGTACATACCACCCATGAGGACGTGTATGTGGGCAGCTTTCAGAGCATTCTGCATTCCATGCGGAATATGAGAAAAGAGTTAAGCGGCGCTATGCGTCAGGTGAACCATTCCGCCGGGGAAGTGTCTGATGCCAGCGACCAGTTGTCCGCAAGCGCACAGACGCTCAGTCAGGGAACCACAGAGCAGGCAAGTTCGGTAGAGGAACTGGCGGCGCGGATCAGCGTTATTTCCGAGCAGGTGAAAAATACGGCAAGCGGTGCACTGGAAGTCCGCAGCCAGACACATCAGACCGGCGAGGAAGTGCTTTTGTGTAACCAGAAGATGCAGAGTCTGGTGGAAGCTATGGAAAGGATTCAGACAAGCTCCGAAGAGATTGAGAAGATTCTTAAGACCATTGATGATATTGCATTCCAGACCAATATACTTGCCCTGAATGCGGCTGTGGAGGCGGCGAGGGCGGGAAGCGCCGGTAAGGGATTTGCCGTGGTGGCTGAGGAAGTCCGCAATCTGGCCGGAAAATCCGCACAGGCGGCGCAAAATACTTCGGAACTGATCGAAAATTCCACCGAGGCGGTACGCATGGGTACGCAAATCGCACAGAATACGGCGGATGTCCTGTTAGGTGTTGTGAACAGTATTCAGTCGGTGGTGGAAGCCATTGATGAAATTGCCACGGTATCCAGCGAGCAGTCGGAGGCTGTGGTGCAGGTTTCGGAAGGCATCAACCAGATCTCGATTGTGGTACAGAACAACTCCGCGACTGCGGAGGAGGGCGCGGCCGCGAGCGAGGAGCTTTCTGCGGAGGCGACATGTTTGAAGGAGCTGGTGGATCAGTTTACACTGGCATCGGAATAAACGGGAAACGACAAGAGACCGCATGTGTGGCGGTCTCTTTTTTCTATCACGGCAGTAAATTGCTAATATAAAATAGATTCTGAAAAAGATAACCGCTTTTTATCTTGGCAACAGGAAATCTCTGGTATGGTGTTGCTGTCAATTATTCGCTATCGGAAACGGTTTGCCATATTGTTCATATATTTATTCTGATATTTATAACTATTGCCTATAACGTAATCCTTACAAGAACACTTTCGAAAAATCAATGGGAAAATGCGAATGATACGAGGATAAATCCAGGATGATAAAAATATTATTCGTCTGCCACGGCAAACAATATTTGAAATGGTGGCAAAGTCAGTGTGCATACGGACTCCGATAATCAGGACAAAGACACTTCTCACTCCACTCCATCATCGTCTGCAGCACAGGAATAAAACTCTCCCCAAGCGCGGTCAGGCTGTACTCCACTTTCGGCGGAATTTCACTGTAAACCTCTCTGTGGAGGAACCCGTCGCTCTCCAGCTCCCGGAGCTGTCTGGTCAGCGTGGACTGGGTGATCCCGTCAAGACGGCGCAGCAGTTCCCCGAACCGCTGAACTTTGTAGAACGATATATACCATAAAATCAGGATTTTCCATTTGCCGCCGATCACAGACTGCAGTCTGCTCATGGGGACGCAGCGGGCGAGTGTTTCCTGACTGCTAAATTTATTCTCAGCCATTTGCGGTATCATCCTTTCCCGTATAGAGATTCATTTGTGATTCTTTCCATCCAGTATATTTTACCCGCAAAGAAAAAACAAGACACTGTCATAAAGAATACATAGGATCAAAAATCGTACTATCTCCATAAAAAGTCCGTACTTGTTTTTCCCGTGTAATAGAAGTAATTTAGTGCAAAAGAGGATATCCCCTGAGAAAACAATAAGGAGGAATGGACGATGCACTACACAGGAACAATATGGAGGCCGCCTTATGAGGCGTCTTCCCTGCTTTTGGAGGCGACGGCGGGGTGTACCCATCACAGATGTAAGTTTTGCACCCTTTATAACGATCTGCCTTTTGATTTCAGAATGGCGCCGCCTGCGGATATGGAGGCGGACTTGAAGGAGGCGCGGAAGAGATATGAACGCCTTTCGGGATGCCGTGTAAAACGCGTTTTTCTGACAGGGGCCAATCCCTTCGTGCTGAAATTTGAAAAGCTTATGGAGATTGCGGAGCTGATACACAGATATTTGCCGGAGACGGAATCTGTCGGATGTTTCGCCAGAGTGACGGATGTTACCCTGAAATCGGATGAGGAGCTTGCGGCTCTGCGCGCAGCCGGCTATGACGGGCTGACGATCGGTATGGAGACGGCGGACGATGAGGCGCTTATATTTATGGACAAAGGGTATCTTTCGGCGGATATTCTGGAGCAGTGCGGACGGCTGGACCGGGTGGGTATTCATTATCATTTCTTTTATCTGGCAGGGATATCCGGTGCAGGGCGCGGCGAGGAAGGGGCAAGGCTTACCGCAGCCGTGTGCAATCAGCTTCACCCTGGCATTGTGGGCGCAAATATGCTGACCGTTTATCCGGATTCCGGACTGTATGAGGAGATCAGAAGGGGCAGATGGCAGGAGGAGAGCGAGGTGGAGAAGTACAGGGAACTGCGGGCGCTGGCGGAAAATCTGGAAATACCGACGGTATTTGCGGCGATGGGCGCGTCCAATGCGTTTCAAATGTGGAGCGAACTTCCGAAAGAGAAAGGGGAGCTGCTGTTATTTCTGGATGATGTGATTCAAAATGCGGGTGAGGAAGAACTGCGGCGTTACCGGCAGAATGTCCGCCATCTGTGAGGAGGTGAAAACGTTGCATTTTACGGGAAGGACGTGGAGGCCGCCTTACGAGGCCCGTTCGGTGATCATTCAGGCAACATCCGGCTGCACATACAGGAAATGTCGTTTTTGCAGCCTGTATAAAGACGAGTGTTTCCGGATGTCACCGCTGGAGGAATTTGAGGAGGATCTGGCGGAGATCAAACGTTATCAGCCTTGTGCCAGACGCATTTTCTGGACGGGGGCGAATCCCTTTGCCATGAGCTATGAGAATTTGAAGCTCCGTGCGCTGACAGTGCGGGATTATCTGATCAAATGCCAGACAATGGCCATGTTTGCCAGAATAAGGGATATCATGGATAAGGAGGTCTGGCAGTTAAAAAAACTGCGGGCGATGGGGATTAACGGGCTGAGTATCGGGACGGAGAGCGGGGACGACGAAACCCTGACACTTGCCAGAAAGGGCTATACGGCGGCGGATATTCTGGAACAGTGCCGGAAACTGGATGAGGCGGGTATCGAGTATTATTTTGTCTATATGACGGGGCTTGCGGGGACGGGCGCGGGATGGCGCAATGCGGTGAAAAGCGCGGAGCTGTTCAGTCGTCTTAATCCGTATTTCATTTCCGTGGATTCCCTTACTTTGTTTCCCGATACTGAATTGTACAGGATGGCGCAGGCGGGGCAGTTTATGCCGGCAGGTGAGAAGGAACGCCTGAAAGAGCTGCAGACATTCATTCAGAATTTGCAGATCAGGACGCACCTGTTTGCCAATTCCGTCTCCAACTTTTATCCGGTCACGGCGTATCTGCCAAAGGAGCGGGATGCGGTGGTCAGCGAATTGCAGTATATTGCAGATACGGTGGAAGAGGGGGAGATGGCGGCATACCGCAGGGAACTAAAGGGGCTTGGATAGAGAGGAGGAACTGGTTCGTTCCTTGTATTGAAGGATATCCTTGCGGCCGTATGGAAGGCGCGGAAAGCGGATTGACAGAAAAACGGGGTATTCTATTGCTATTAGGATGCCCCGCCGCTATAATAGCAGTAGATTCAGGAATGTATTCTGTGTGGCGGGCATATGATACGGCTGCCGGATATGATATTAGGCGATTGCGAAACTCCTTCTTCATTGTTGAAATTGCACAAATAGTATAATCAACGCAGACGCGCTTGCGCTCCACTCCGAGCGTAGCAGACGCTAAACTCGTGAAAAACCTCGTTAAGCGCTGACGCTCTACAAGGGTCTGCTTATAATTATACTATTTGCACAAAAAAGCCACGATTTGATGAGTTTCGCAATCGCCTGGGATATGATATTGCTAAAAGGAGAACGGAAAAATGGCGATTGAGAGAGTAAAAACTTATTTCAGGCAGTATGGAATGGAGGAAAAGATCCGGGAGTTTGATGTGTCCAGCGCCACGGTGGAGCTGGCGGCGCAGGCTCTTTCGTGCGAGCCTGCGAGGATAGCGAAAACGCTGTCCTTTATGGTGGACGGCCACGCGATACTGATCGTGGCGGCCGGAGATGTGAAAATTGACAATCACAAGTATAAAGAGCAGTTTCACACGAAGGCGAAAATGCTCTCCACGGAGGAGGCGGAGACGCTGGTAGGACATGCCGTGGGCGGCGTGTGTCCGTTTGCGGTAAACGAGGGCGTGGAGGTGTACCTGGATGCGTCGCTGAAACGGTTTGAAACCGTATTTCCCGCCTGCGGAAGCTCCAACAGTGCGATTAAGCTTACGATTCCGGAGTTAGAAAAATATGCGGTTCCTGTGCAGTGGGTGGATGTCTGCAAGGGATATTGAGGAGGCACAATGAAATACATAAACATAGTTGAAAACGGCATTCATATCGTGTTTGGCATAACGGAAAAAGGGCAGTTAAAGCTGCTTCATTTTTCAAAAAATGTGTTTCGGGAGGAGGACTTGTGCAAAGTAGGGCCGGCGTGCAAGGCGGAGGACCGGGTGAGAAAGGAACAGTTCATTGACGAGGCTTTTCAGCTTGTGCAGGTCAGCTTATCCGGCTACGACCGTCCTTATGAAAAGCACGGCAATAAGCATATCGTGACGGCGCCCGGGTATCTGCTTACCTATGCCGGTATGGAGGACAGTGTCAACGAAACCGGGCGCAGGCTCACAATCACGCAGGAAGACAGGGAAGTGACCCGGGTCCGCGTGGAGACGGTGATGCAGTTTTATAACGGCACGTCCATTGTACGCATGTGGAATCAGGTGACCAACATGGGGCAGGAGACACAGTGTCTGGAATATCTGTCCTCTTTCTGCTATACGGGGATTGAGAAGGAAGGGGATCAAAATTCCGACGCAAAGATGAGACTGCGGGTTCCCTACAACGGCTGGCAGAAGGAGATGAGCATAAAAGAGTACACGTTCGGGGATGTGGGACTGGCACAGACACAGCCGGGTGTGTACCAGCGCACTTCGCAGGTGTTTGAGGTGACCAATACTGGCAACTGGTCCGCCAAGAAATATCTGCCGCTCGGCTATATCGAAAATACGCAGGCACACACCAGTCTGTTCTGGCAGATCGAGCACAACGGCTCATGGCACTATGAGATCGGCGACCAGAACACCCATTTTTATCTGAATGTCAGCGGCCCGACGGAGGTGCAGTCCCACTGGTTTAAGAATCTGGCACCCGGCGAGCGCTTTACTTCGGTGCCTGTGGCGGTGGGCGTGGCGGAGGACAGCTTTGAAAAGGCGGTCGGTGAGCTGACGAAATACCGCCGCCTGATACGCAGACCCAACAAGGATAATGAAAATCTGCCGGTGATCTTCAACGATTATATGAACTGTCTGTTCGGGGATCCCACCACGGAGAAAGAACTGCCGCTCATCGACGCGGCGGCTCAGTGCGGCTGTGAATATTATGTGATAGACGCCGGCTGGTATGCGCCCGGCGAGTGGTGGGACAGTGTGGGCGAATGGCAGGAGTGCAGGGAACGGTTTCCGGGAGGCATCAGGGAGGTTACTGATTATATCCGGAACAAGGGTATGGTTCCCGGCGTCTGGCTGGAGCTTGAAGTCATGGGAATCAACTGTGAGAAGGCGAAGAAAGCGCCGGACGACTGGTTCTTTGTGCGTCATGGGAAAAGGGTGTTTGACAGGAGCCGGTACCAGCTCGATTTCCGAAATCCCGAGGTAATTGCCCATGTGAACGAAGTCATTGACCGGGTGGTGAACGAGTACGGTGTGGGATATATTAAAATGGATTATAACATCGAGCCGGGGATCGGCACGGAACTCGGTGCGGAGAGCGTGGGACAGGGGATGCTTGCGCATGAGCGCGCTTATCTGGCATGGCTGGATGATGTGTTTGCCAGATATCCGGATCTGGTGATCGAGAACTGTTCCAGCGGCGGGCTGCGGATCGACTATGCGCTGCTTTCCCGCTACAGCATCCAGTCCACCTCGGATCAGGAGGACTATCGCAACTATGCCACCATTGCGGCCAACGCCGGGGCAGGGGTGACGCCGGAGCAGGCGGCGGTCTGGTCTTATCCCATGGGGCAGGGAGACAAGGAGGAAGTGATTTATAACATGGTAAATGCCATGCTCGGACGAATCCACCAGAGCGGCCATCTGGCGGAACTTTCCGCAGAGCGGATGGAGCTGGTAAAAGAGGGCATTGCCTGTTATAAAAAAATACGTCCGGATATCAAAAAGGCGGTGCCGTTTTATCCGCTGGATGTGACGGACAATGAAGATCTGTGGGCCTGCAGCGGTTTGCAGACGAAAAATAAGGCGTATCTGGCTGTGTGGAAACGGCAGATGGAGGGGAAGAACAACGACAGGCGGCAGAAAGCCGGCAGCGTGTGTTCGGAGACGACGCTGTCCATTTCCCTTGACAGCCTGCCTTTTGCGGGAGACGGGGTCAGGGTTTCCTGCCTTTATCCGGAAAAAGAACCGGTCAGCTTTTCGGTGGAGCGCGGTGTGCTGACGGTTACTTTCGAGGAGCCGGTGATGGCCAGAATGTTTCTGGTGGAAGGGTAGAGACCGGGTTATCCGAGTATGGGAATCTCGATCTGGACAATATAATCTTCGATGCGGTCAATGACGTTTTCGTTGATGCCCGTTTCATACGAAAATTCATGCAGCGTATAGCCGTGCTTTTTGGCATAGGCAAAGATTTCCTCATAGCGTCCCGGTATTTTCTCCCAGTCTCCTTTATGGAACGCCCGCAGATATTTTCCGTCCGGCGGCTGGTGCAGTCCCGGCTCATATGTGAGAAAAGGCATTTCAATAAAAAGTCTGGAATAGGCATCGTAGTTTCCGCTTTTCAGACTGGAAACAGGGATCATGGAGCCGTAGGAGGCTTCGTGCAGCCGGCCGAGATGGTATTTTTCCGTCTCGGCCGTAATCAGTTCCACCTCCTCCTCAAAGGAGGTATTTTGGTCGATTTCTACCGTAATCAGACAGCGTTTCTCTTTTTCTGTCACGCTGATTTCTGACAGATTCATGGTAAGCAGTGTGTCCAGATTCCGGCAGTGTGCGCGCAGCGAAGTGCGGACTGCCTGCAGATGGGTAATCTGCCGGTCGAGATTGCTGATTCTTTCTTCTAAAAGATCTCTCATATTTTCGGCGGAACGGTTTTTCATAAAATCCTGTATTTCCGGGATGGATACATCCAGTTCCCGCAGCAGCAGAATGGTTTCCAGAACAGGGCTTTGGTGATAGGTATAACAGCGGTATCCGTTTTCCGGATTGATGGAGGCAGGCTTAAACAGGCCGGTCTCGTCATACCACATCAGCGTTTTTTTGTTGATCCCATGCATGGCCGCAAATTGGCCGATGGTGAGAAGACCGCTTTTCTTATTCATAGATTCCTCCATTTTAAATTTTATTTTCGCTCTTGACCGTACAGTTACTGTACGGTCTATGATACTTTATACAGAGAAAAAATACAAGAGGCGGATGAGACAGGAGGAAAAAGTTTATGGAAAACAAAAATGTTTATGCGAAGCCGGTCACACTAAAAAATATTTTAAAATTTGCCGTGCCCACCATCGCGATGACGGTGTTTATGTCCTTTTACACGATGGTGGACGGCCTTTTTGTGTCGAATCTGATCGGCACGGACGCGCTCTCGGCAATCAATCTGACGGCGCCGGTTATCCAGCTTGTGACAGCAATTTCCACCATGCTGGCCACTGGCGGCAGCGCGGTCATTATGAAGAAGATGGGAGAACAGAAGGTGGAGGAAGCCAGAGAGGATTTTACCTTTCTGATTCTGGTGAATGTCGTCGTGGGAATCGCCATGTGCGCGGCGGGCTATCTGACTATGGATCATATTTTTGCAAGGATGCATCTCTCCGCCGGCGTGGAGGGGTATTGTGTGGCGTATCTGAGCCGTTATCTGATATTTACCGTACCGATCCTTTTGATGAATAACTTTACGCTTTACATGATTGCCAGTGAGAAAGCGACGCTTTCCCTGATCTGTTCGGTGACGGGCGGCGTATTAAATATGGTGCTCGACTATGTGCTTATCGCTGTTTTTGATATGGGAATCAGCGGTGCGGCAATCGCGACGGGACTTGGCTATTCGGTGACGGCGGTTGTGGGATTGTTTGTCTTTAGCAGGAAAGAGAGTCTGCTGCATTTCAAAAAACCGGCGTTTCGATGGAAGGTTCTTTCAAACGCGGCGACGAACGGATGCTCGGAGATGGCTACCGCGCTTGTGACCGGTATTATCACCATGATGTTTAACTGGACGATGCTGCGCTATGTGGGTGAGGACGGCGTGGCGGCGGTTACGATTATCATGTATGTGCTGATGTTTGCAAGTTCCCTGTATACCGGTTATTCTTACGGCGTGGCGCCTATGATCAGCTATTACTATGGGGAACAGAATCACGGAAAACTGAAAAAGCTGGTGGCGGTCAGTATGAGAGTGATTGCGGTGATTTCTCTTGTGACTGTTGCGGCTTCCTTCCTGCTGACAAGACCGCTTGTGTCCGTGTTTGCGCGCCCGGACAATCCGGTGTATGATCTGGCGGTGACGGGGAACCGGATCTGCACCATCGCGCTTTTGTTTATCGGCTTTAATATTTTTGCCAGCGGTATGTTTACCGCGCTGTCAAACGGCGTGGTTTCGGCGGTGCTTGCGTTTTCGAGATCCTTTGTCTTTATGCTGATTACCATGATTGCACTGCCTCTGATTTTCGGCGTGAACGGAATCTGGCTGGCCACGCCCGCGGCGGAACTGATGGCGCTTGCCCTGTCCTCATGCCTGTTTTTAAAGTACAGAAAGCGATATGGGTACTGAGGCGTAAGAAAAGATACCTGTAAGGCAGACGAAGACATGTTTCGTAGGTAAAAGGGGTGTCCGGACAGGACTGTAGAATTGCACTTTCCCGTACTATGTGCTACAATTTTTAGAAATACAGGCTGCGTTATGAACATTGAAAATGTCGGCGTGTTGCGGTGGGAGTGATTGGACATATGGGATTTTTGAGACAGACGGAAAAGAAAAAGAAGAAGGAACCGAAAAACCGTGCGGGAGAGCCTGTAGCGGAGCTGGAGCAGGTGACGCCTGAGAGAAGCGGAACGGAAAAAACGATGTTTCTTTCGCCGGAGGAGAGATTGGGCTCTAAAAGGAGAGGCGGAAAGCGCACATCAAAGGAAGACAGTGATGGCGCCAGTGTTTCCCGCGCGAAAATTGTCCATGGCAATCCCATTATTATAAACGGGCCGGATTATCTTTTGCGGATCAGCGAGTCACGCATGGAGGCTTTTCTCATTTTATACCGCCGCTGTTCAGAGAAGGAAATTCGCGGAATGTTACAGGAAAACGGAATTGTTTACGGTATCAGGGAGAAGGCGCTGGAGGAGCTTGCGCAGGGAAAGCTGAATTACGAGGAGGTTTTCGTGGCGCAGGGGACTGCCAAAAAGGACGGCCGTGACGGTTATTTTGAATACCATTTTAATCCTTATCCCGAAACAAGACCGATTATTCTGCCGGACGGATCGGTGGATTATAACGTGCTTGGGAAAATGGAGCTGGTGACCAGGGGACAGCTTCTTGCCACTTATCACGCAGTCCTTCCTGCGGTAGTCGGCAGGGACGTTTATGGAAATATCATGGAGGCCTATGAGGGGAAGGAACTGCCGCCTCTTAAGTGTAAACGCTGTGAGCCGGATGAGAGCGGCTGCCAGTATTTTGCCAGTACGGAAGGCAATGTGACGCTGGAAGGGCAATGCCTTACGGTTACGCCCATTTACGCGATAGACGGAAATCTGGACGCCGCCACGGGAGACGTGGATTTTCACGGGGATGTGCTGGTGCAGGGCAATGTATATGCAGGCGTGACACTGAAAACGACAGGGACGATCACCGTAAACGGACATGTGGAAACGGCGCATCTTTTCGCGGGAAAGGATGTGATACTGAAAAACGGTATGCAGGGTTCGGGAAACGGTGTCATCCGCGCGGGACGCAATGTGATGGCGCGCTTTTTAGAGCAGACACAGGTCTATGCCGGAAACGAAGTAAATACGGGCGCGATTTTAAACTGCGAAGTGGAGTCGGGGCAGAGCGTGGTGATAGCCGGGAACCGGGGAACCATCATCGGCGGCAGCGTCACGGCGGTGGAACTGATTACAGCCGCCTCCATCGGAAACCGCGCCGCGGTGACGACCCAGCTTGTGATCGGTCTGGATTGCGAGTTTAAGGAAAAGATGGGGGAGATTGACCGTCTGACGGAGGAATACGGGCAGAATATGAAAGATGCGGAGAACGCCCTTGACCGGATTGCATTTCAGTTAAAATCCCAGCCTGCCACACCAGAGTTAAACCAGCAGAAAGCGGAGCAGATGCGCAGAAAGATCAATTATCAGCTAAAACTGAAAGAGGTTTGCGCGAAGCGGGAACAACTGATTGACATTAACAGGCGTTCGGCGGACGGGAAGATTGTGGTAAACGGCACTTCAAACGTGGGGTGCGTGATTATCATAAACGGCGTGCGGGAGGTCCTGCATTCGGAGTACCGGGATGTGACGTATAAGAAGGGACGGCAGGAAGTGCGGATTATATCGAATAAGCAGTAGCGGGCTGCTATGGCGAAGATAATCAAAAAGGAACGAAGAACCGGTTAAGATGAAAGGAGAAACAGAGAATGAAAAAATTATTTGACTACGCTGCAAAATATTTAGAGAAAAGAGATTGGAAAGACCTGGCTATGATAAAGTTCTGCCTCTTTTCCACAGGTATTCTGGCGGGCATCAGAATACCGGAAAAGTATAAAAAGCAGGCGGGATGCGCTGCGGCGGTTGTTTTTGCGGTAACATATATTCCGCTGATGGCAAAGTTTATTTCTGTCGTTATGGAAAAACCTGCGGACGGACAGTGATCGCGGTCTGGTTTTTCTTTGCCGGAATATAAGCACACACAGATATCTGTAATATCCAATCGCTACCTTCGGGCGTCCAGATACAACATCACTTCTTCCACATTATTGATTTTTGCCGATAATATATATGGACAGGAAATCATAATCCTTGTGGACAAAAAAAGACATGGAGTGGGAAAGATTGAATATTGCAGTTTGTGATGATGAAGAAAATGTACGGTGTCTGCTAAAGAAACTGATAGAAAAACAGACGATGGACTGTCGGATACTGGAGTTTTCTTCCGGCGGGGAGCTGCTGCATTTCTGGCGGCAGGAGGAAAGAGAGCAGATAGACATTCTTTTTCTTGATATTGCCATGGACGGTGCGGACGGAATGGAAACGGCGGAACAAATCAGGGCCTGGAAGGAAGAAAGGGAGGAACCTCTGTGGGGAAGCCTGCCTTTGCTGATTTTTGTGACGGGCCATCCGGAGTACATGGCGAAGGCGTTCTCTGTCAATGCGTTTCAGTATCTGGTAAAGCCCATAGACGAAAAGGAATTTGCGGATGCGTTTGCACAGGCTTTGAGGGAGTGCCGCCATCTGGAGCTGAAAAAGGACATAGAGCCGCGGAAAATACTGGTCAGAGATGGAAATATTACAAGGAATATTCCGATAGAGGATATTTATTATATCGAGAGCAACAACAGGAAGATCATTATCGCTGTGGAGGACGAAAAAATAGAGTGCTACGGGAAGATCAGCGGAATGGAGCATGAACTGCGTGAAGGCTTTTTCCGGACGCACAGGGGGTATCTTGTAAACATGAAATATGTGGAAAGATACAGCCGGACGGAAGTACAGATGAAAAATGGAAGCTGCCTTCTGATCTCCAAGTACAAATATCAGGATTTTGTCAAAGCGTATCTGGAATACCTTGCGGAGGATGGCAGATGAGTCTTGCAGACTATGAACGATTCAACACCTTTTGCGATCCGTACCTCGCTTTTCTTCAAAGCTTCCTTTTTCTGGCGATATGGGATATATTTTACCGGTCGGGGAGAGGGAAAAAGGAAGTCCTTTTCGCGGGTATGCTTGCGGCGGTTAATGTGGTTCTGCGCCTGTGTCCCTTTGTTCCCGGCGTGGGAAGATATGTGACGTTGGCAGCGATGATACTGGTGTATTGCCATATCAGATATAAGGGAACGCTGCAAAAGGCTGTTTTCACGCTGCTGTTGTTTTATAATTTTCACGGAATGAGTTTTTTGATCTCGAGCAGTTTTTACCAGTTTGTGACAGATCAGATGCTGGAAAGACTGGATGTTCAGGATGCAGCGTATATACAGCACATGTATGGCAGTCTGATCGTCGGACAGGTCTGTAATCTTTTCTTATATACAATCGTGTTTATTCTGATGACGTGGATACTGAAAAAGGTTGTGAGGCGACCGTTATTTATGAGCTGGCTGGATACTGTATTCCTGTCCGCTCTCAATGTGGTGGGCAGTATGCTGGCGTGGATGGTCGTGGATCTTTTGATGGTTCCGGTTGACAAAGAGATATTCTGCCTTTTTATCCAGAAAAAAGAGATGGTGTGGCGGATACCAATGATCGCGATTTTGCTCTATACGGGAGAGATATCGGCGGTCTATATTTTTCGCAAGTACAAAGAACTGCAAAGTGAGAGAGAAAAACACTTCGTGGAAGAGCAGCAGATGAAAGCCATGAAAAGAAGGCTGGAGGAAGCGGAACAGTTTTACGGCAGCATACGGAAAGTAAGGCATGAGATGAAAAATCATATGGCCAATATCAAAGGGCTTGTTGCGGGTGAAAAGTATGGGGAAGTGGAGACGTACATTGCGAAGCTGGATGAGACCATACAGGAGCTGGACTATAGATTCAGCACAGGGAATGCCGTTACGGACGTTATTATCAATGACAAATACCGGCGGGCGGCAAACGCCGGAATCGGATTCAGCGTTAAATTTGAATACCGGGAGACGGATACCGTGTCTGCGTTTGATTTAGGAGTGGTGCTGAATAATCTTCTGGATAATGCCATAGAGGCATGTGAAAAGCTGGAACAGGAAAAACGTCGTATCAGCCTGACGCTGAAACGAAAGAATCATTTTCTGCTGATAGAGGTGGAAAACAGCTTCGACGGTAAACTGGAGTGGAAGGACGGGGAAACCGTTCCGGCAACGACGAAGCAGGCCGGGCGGCCGGATATACTGCCGGAGCACGGGATCGGGCTGAAAAATGTGCAGGACGTGGCGGAGCGCTACCTTGGCTCTATGGACATCAGGACAGCGGGGGACGTGTTCCGGGTTACGGTGATGCTGCAGCAGGAGGAGCGGGTATAAAAGGTGAAAAACCGCCATTTTTCAGTATTGGACAAGTCTCTCAAATGGATTTATAATGAAAGGGTATTTCATGTAATATATAAAGCTGTGATTCTGATTAAGAGGTGAAGATTATGACCAATTATATATTGGAATGCTGCGTAGACAGCGTAGAATCGGCCCTTGCGGCCAAAGAAGGCGGCGCGGACCGTCTGGAACTGTGTGCGGCGCTCATGATTGGCGGTATTTCGCCGGGTCTTGCATTGTTTGAACAGGTAAAGACATGTTGCGATCTGCCGGTCCGTGTGCTTTTAAGGCCGCGGTTTGGAGACTTTCTCTATACGGCACATGAATTTCAGATCCTGAAAAGAGAGGTGGCGCTGTTTCGGGAAGCGGGCGCAGAGGGCGTGGTGATCGGATGCCTTCGGGAAGACGGGAACCTTCATATGGAGCAGATGCGGGAATTGATGGCGCAGGCGGGAGACATGAAGGTGACGCTCCATCGCGCCTTTGATGTCTGCGCGGACCCTGTTAAGGCATTTGAGCAGGCCAAAGAATTAGGCATTGACACCATCCTTACATCCGGGCAGAAACGTGAGTGTCTGTTGGGACTGCCGTTATTGCAGCAGTTATGCGAATTGCAGAAAGAGACGGGGACACCGCGCATTATGGCAGGCGCAGGGGTGACGCCGGAGGTGATACGCAGTTTACGCGCGCAGACGGAGATTACCAGCTATCATTTGTCGGCGAAAAAGGTGATTGACAGCGGTATGCAGTATCGCAAGGAAGATGTGCCTATGGGGCTTTCCATTATGGATGAATACAGCATTTTCAGAACAGACAGTCAGATTGTGGCAGAGGCGAAGAAGGCTCTGCTTGGAAAATAGGAGCATATATGCATACAATTAAAACCACAAAGGGCGATATCACAAAAATCACAGACGTGCAGGCGATTGTCAACGCTGCCAACAATTCTCTTCTGGGGGGCGGCGGAGTAGACGGCGCCATTCACAGGGCGGCGGGGCCGGAGCTTTTGGCAGAGTGCAGGACGCTGCACGGCTGTGAAACAGGGCAGGCGAAGCTCACGAAGGCTTACCGGCTTCCCTGTGACTATGTGATACATACCGTGGGGCCGGTCTGGAATGGCGGCGGAAACAGGGAAGAGGAGCTGCTTGCGGACTGTTATTATCATGCCATGCAGATCGCGCTTGCCCATGGGATCCGCACAATCGCGTTCCCGTCCATATCGACGGGGGTATACAGATTCCCAGTGGAGCTGGCGGCGAAGACTGCGGTTTGGACGGTCAACCGGTTTTTGCAGGAGAATGTGAGCAGTTTTGATCTCGTAGAATGGGTATTGTTCGATGAGAGGACAGAGGCGGTCTATGAGGCGGAAGTGAAAAAGATTTATGAAAATGACTGAGGAAAGAGGAGCTGGAAAGGCCAATGTCACTAAGTTAAGAAGGTAGATAAAAGATCTCTATACCAGAGATGGTAT
>CARQVR010000044.1 GCA_949051815.1 uncultured Lachnospiraceae bacterium | reverse complement strand
TATAAATCTTCTCCGCGATGGTGTCGAGAATCCATTTCAGCCGCTCCTTCACCGCTCCGTCTCCGCTGACCCGGTAAAGCTCCGTGTACGCCTCGAACACATGGAGCAGGGTGTTCATCGTTTTATCGGCAATCACACCGTTCTCGGAGAGCTTATCGTTCTCGATCTCCTGAAACGTCCGGTCGAACGCCTCCTTGTAGCCGATCTCGTCCATGCAGCGCTCCTCGATGATATGAAACAGCTCCATAGCCAGCTCCAGCGCGCTCTCGTCCTTCGCCGCATCATAGTAAGACGCGAGTGCATAGATGGAAAAAGCCTGATTGTACGTGTGCTTCGTGGTGTCCTCCGGCGTGCCGTCGTAACGTACCGACCAGTATACACCGCCCTTCTCCTGATCCACACAGTATTTGCGCATAAATTCGTAGCCGTGCCGCGCCTCTGCAAGCAGCGACTCATCCTTAAGCGCCATGTAAGCGTTTGCGAAAAACCATGTGATCCGGCTGTTTAAGATACAGCCCTTCACCGCCTTTTCGTCCCGTTTCAGATCATAATCCATGTAGCCCGTATAACCGCCGTTTACATCATCCCGAAGTCCCTTCCAGAAAGGAATGATGCAGTCTGTCAAATGGCTTCTGATCTCCTCCACCATCATGGTTTTACCCCTCCTCTGTCTCCCGTTTTTATATACCCTCATATACGATTTCGCTCGTTTCCGGCTTAATATTTAGCTTAAAACGAGCGAAATAACTTAACTGTTAATTAAATTATAAGGTAATTTTCTCTAATGTCAACCAGGTTTTATAAAACCAGCATCTTTACTTAAATTAACTTCATTTTTTGTACATTATTACCATTTTACCATAATCGACGGAGAATGCCGCATTTCAGGCATTCTCCTACGCGAAACTTAGTACTTCTTAGCGAGGCAGCCTTTGCTGCCAAGCTTTAGAAGTACTTTTCGCGTTTTTCACATTAACCTTTGACAGAACCGGCTGTCATACCGCTGTAAATCTGCTTCTGGAACAGAATGAACACGATCAGCGCCGGAAGCAGGGATATAATCACGCCTGCACAGATCAGATTGTACTTACTTCCCAGCGGACCCACAAAGGTGTAAAGGCTGGTTGCCACGGTGGGCAGCAGCTTCTTATTCTGCAAATACAGATTCGCACAGTAATACTCGTTATAAGTGCCCACGCCCTTTAAGATGCACGCCGTCACGATGGCCGGCTTTAACAGAGGCAGAAGAATCTTATGATAGATCGTGAAGTAGGACGCCCCGTCGATGATCGCCGATTCATCGAGAGACACGCTTATATTTTCGAAAAACTGAATGTAAATGTAGATCGCAATGACGTCCGTGCCGCACATCATGATGATATAACCGGGCAGAGAGTTAATAAAGTTCAGGGAATCCATGATTCCGTAAACCGCGATCTGCATGGCGATACCGGGAAGCAGTGTGGCAAAGAGGAACAGGTTCCGGATCAGGCCGTTGCCCGGAAACTTAAAACGGTTCAGGACATAAGCCAGCGAAGTGCCCACCAGCACCGAAACAACCAGCACGCTCACCAGAATAATGGTCGAGTTGAGAAACGCCCGGCCCATATTCGCCCTGTCAAACGCCTGCAAAAAGTTATCCGGATTCAGCCAGCTCTGGGGCAGGGTCATGACATTTGTATTCTGATACTCCTCCTCCGACTTAAACGCCGTGATCACACAGGAAACGACCGGCAGTACCGCCATGAAGGAAAAAAACACAAGTGATAAATATTTTAAAACAATCGCTAAATAATGTACGATTTTCTGTAATACCGTCATTTATCTCCTCTCCTTTCTGGCCGCGTATTTTGCAAGCTGTCTTTCGCGCTTCTTTGCCGCGCCGAAATCCTCGTCCTCCGCGCTCCTGAACACATATTTGAAGAAGAGCTTCTGTAAAATCGTAGCCGCAAAGATGATCAGCAGCAGCACCACCGCCATGGCCGAAGCCAGACCTACTTTCTGCTGGGTATGCGCAATCTCGTTCATTACCACGAAATAAGTGCCTGTTCCGTTGGCGCCGCTAGTGATGACATAAGGCGGTTCGAAAGCGCTTAAGGAACCGGTGATAGACAGGATCACGTTCAGCGTTACAATCGTCTTGATGCTCGGCAGAATAATGTATCGGAACTGTTCGAGCCGGTTGGCGCCGTCAAGCATCGCCGCCTCGTACAGCTCGGAGTCCACCGACATGATTGCCCCGATAAAGAGCACCATATTCTGTCCGAAATACCGCCACACGGACGTGCCCACAAGGGATATATTATTAATACTCTGGTCTTTCAACCAATAAGGAAGATTGTCTAACTGAAATCCACACCACTGGAGAACCGTGTCGAACACGAAACCTCTGGTGTAGAAGAATTTGAAAATAAAACCGATGGCAATACCGTTGATCAGATAAGGGAAAAACATAAAGCCCTTAAAAATATTGCCGCCTTTTACTTTAAAACTTAAAACCGTGGCCAGATACAGCGCCAGTACAAGCTGCACCACGGAACCGCCCATATAATACAGGCTCAGCTTCAAAGCGCCGAAGCAGTCCTTTCTGCTGAATACGCTGGCATAATTTTTCCAGCCCACAAATGTTCTCTTTCCCACATATTTCATCTTATAAAAACTGAATCCGACCATCTCCCCGAACGGAAGATATGTAAATGTAAATAGCAGAGCGAGCGGAATAATCATAAACGCAACAATAATGATGATCTGCTGCCCTCTTCTGCTCCTTGCCCATTGCAGGAATCCTTTTTTTGTCCCCGCCGTATTTGCCTGTGCCGCCATATGCTACCCTCCTGATAGTCAGGGGCTGCCACCTTGATTTTTCCTGTGCCAGCCCCGATTAACCATTTAAAACTTATAACAAATTACTTATGCGCTTCTTTTCGGAATCGTTCTTACTGATTAATACAGAACCTCAACCCCGCATTCCTCCTGGGCCATATTCCACGCTGCCGTCCAGTCAGCCATAATGTCGTCGTATGTCTCTGCGCCTGTAGCCGCCGCCTCAACGATTCTCTGTACCTTCGCGTCGCCGCCTGCGTTGAAGGAAAGCTCGGACTCCGCGTTTAACTCGTTCATGAAATCTTCCTCGCCGGGCAGGGAAGTCACGTTGTTTACAACGTTTACGCCGTCAAATACGAAGGAAGTGGGAGCTGTCTTGGAAATCGGATAGCCGCCTTCCAGATCGCACCAGCCTGACTCCTCTACCATCCACTTAACGAATACCATAGCTGCCGCCTTGTTGTCGTCGGAAGCATTCACGTTAATGCCGTAGCAGTAGTCAGGACCTGCCGTCGCATACTGCTGTCCGTTTACGGTGATCGGGAAAGGCATATAACCGATATCGTCCGGGTTATCGCCTGCCGCCTTCATCTGTGCAACCGCCCAGGAACCGAGCACCATGGTGCCGATCTCGCCGTTGTTGATCATGGGCTTGCAGCCCTCCCAGTCTGTGGTCGTGTAGTCGTCCTCGATCAGCCCCTGCGCCGTCGCGTCATAGAGAATCTTATAGAGTGCATAAGGGCCGGTGCCGTCGCCGTGATCCTTGAAAGGTTCAGCCTCGTGGATGAATTTCTGGTTTAACCATGTCTCGTCGCCGTTTGTGATCGCGCCAAGATAGCCGTCCCATGCGCCGCCCATCGTCCAGCCTGCCGCATAGTTGGTATAAAGCGGAATCGCGTCGGTCTTTTCCTTGATCGCCTGTAATGCTGCGATGAACTCATCGGGCGTCTTGGGGAGGGTTGTCACGCCTGCGTCAGCGAACACCTTCTTATTATAAAGAACACCCTGCGCGTTACCCATGTAACCGATGCCGTAGCAGTTGCCTGCCGCGTCCTTCCACTGATCCGCAAAATTGATATATTCGCTCATCTCTTCCACTGTGCCGTAAGGAACGAAATAGGTGGGAAGCTCAGCCGCGTCTACTGCGGGAATGAACATCACATCGCCCCAGTCGCCGGAAGAAAGACGAAGCAGAGAATCTTCCTGATAATCCGTGATGCCCTCGGTCTCCACCGCGATGCCCGGATACATTTCATTGAATTTAGCGATCAGATCAGGTATCGTTCCATCCTCCTCACGGTCGGTCTTGTGATGGATGAACTTGATCGTGGTGGTCAGATCTTTATAATCCTGACCCAGATTGATCGATGCATATGTAACACCCGATGCCGTTGCAGGCGCTTCCGCCTCTGCGCTGTCGTCTGCCGCATCATCCGCCGCGGGAGCCTCTGTCTCCTCCGCTGCCGTATCGTCTGCTGCCGGAGCCTCTGCCGCACCTTCATCGGCGCCGCCGCAGGCTGCCAGAGATAAAGTCATTGCAGCCGCCAAAGTAAGCGCTAACACTTTTCTCAGTTTCATAATAGTCATATCCTCCTTTTTTATCTGACTCGCTTTGAGCCGTTAGTTAATTATTTAACTTTAAATTAAGTATACATGAGTTAAAATATTAATCATCAATTATTATTGCTAAACATATAATATTCTTGCTTTCTTTGTGCTTTTCTTCTATTTGTACAATTTTTAATATCAATTTTTAGTTATTTTCACAATAGATATTTCCCCTTTAGTCAGTATAAACTTAAATACATAATTATATATTAATCATTTTTACTTAAATATAATCAATCGCAAACCAATGTGTGAGTCATTTGAATTACCTGATCAGCTCACATAAATTGTATGTATGGGTTCACATGAATGGATTCAGGCAAAAACTTTACTTAAAAATTTATGTGAAACGGAAAGGTTTCTTCTATGACATTCCGCGAACAATACGAAAACGCGCTCACCGTCAAAACGGACGCGCCACCGGAAAACACACCCGCCGCAGCCTATTTCGCGGGTATCTTCTATGAACAACAGACAGACTGCGCCGACCGGATTCCCACGGTTCTTTGCGGCGGCAGCATAAAAGTCAACGAGGCCCTCACGCTCTCCTACACGCCGCTAAACTGCCGTATGCTCCTCTATACGCAGGAAGGCGCAGGAACGCTTCTGCTAAAGGGGCAGCGTTACCCGCTGAAAAACGGAACGCTTCTTTATCTGGACTGCCGGGAAATTTCCTTTTCCCTGCTTTCCGATCTGTCACCTTGGCGTTTTATCATTTTTTTCGTTAGGGGGGGGCTTTTTCCCGTGTACGAATCATTTCTTTCCTTTGACACCTGCCTGCTTGCGCAGGTGGAGCGGCATTCCTCCGTACTCCGGAACCTGAAACAGCTTCTTGCCGGTGAAACCGGCCCGTCCCTGCCAGACAAACTGCGGGATGCCGGTCTGATAACCGCCATCCTGACAGAGCTTTTTGCCGAAACCCTCGATTCGTCTTCCCCGGAAGACAGACAAAAAAAATACGCCCCCTATCTGTGGGAGCTGAAACACTATATGGACAATCATCTGGACAGGCCCCTGAAACTTGAGGATCTGGAGCGGCACTGTCATATGAGCAAATACCGGATCTGCCATGAGTTTTCCGCCGCTTTCGGGCTGCCTCCCATCAAATACATGAACAAAAAGAGGATAGAGGCCGCGGAAAACCTGCTTCTCTCCACTGACAAAAAGGTTCATGAGGTCGCGCTGCAAACAGGCTTTGAAAACACGAACCATTTCATTCATCTTTTCAAGAAAGAATACGGCGCCACACCACAGGCGTACAGAGAGGCGCATCAGTCATGATGCGCCTCTCTTACACTTTCCTTATAAACAATTCTGCCGTCCACAATGATCACGCCCTTCCTGTAAGGCTCTCCGGCAATCTTGCGGATCAGATTTTTCACGGTCTGATTCGCCATCTCCGTCATATTTACCTCGTAGGTCGTAATCCGCACATCGCAAAGCCCCGGCGGCTGGTAATTGTCATATCCCACCACGGAGATATCCTGCGGCACACGATAACCGCGCCGCTCCAGCTCGCAGACGAGATTGGCGGCGGCCACGTCGTTGTTGCACACAAAGGCGGTGGGCATTTCCTCCGGCAGTTTCCATGTAAAGCCGACATCTGACAGCCCTGTCTCCGGATTGCGATCGTCTAACACCCAGTCCTTCCTCACTTCGAGCCCGTGCTCGCTTAAGGATTTCACATAACCGAAATAGCGGTCCGTGATGGAATCCGTATAGTGTACGTTTCCCACAAAGGCGATCTTTTCATGTCCCAGATCAAACAGATAATTGGTCATGCGGTACATGCCGAAATAGCTGTTGGAAACCACCGAGTCATATGCGACGTTGCGATCCACAAAGTCAAGAAGGATAAACGGCAGCTCCACCTGCTCCAGCAGTTTTTCCATGTAAGCCTTCTTAAGCCTCCCTATAATGATCAGCCCCTCCGTCTTTCTCTCACCGAGAAGCCTGGGCATGACCAGCCTGTCCTCATCTTCCGCCCGCAGCACCTCCAGCATGGTAAAGCATCCCTTCTGCACCGCAGCGGTAGCTACCTCCTGATACAGATTCCAATAGAAGGATTCATATTTTGCGAGAAAGCGGTCCGAGACGACCACGCCGAACGTATAGCTTGCCGCGCTCCCGGAACGCTCCCTGTATCTGGCGGATGCCGACTGATACCCCATCTCCTCCGCCTTTTTCTTGATTTTGACGCGAAGTTCCTCGCTGACGCCCTTCTGGTCAGACAACGCCTTGGACACCGTCACCGTACTGACGCCCATCACCTTCGCAATATCCGCCATTTTAACTGCTTTTGCCATATTCTCCAACCCTTGTTTATTTTTTAAGCCAATATAACTTAAATTATAAGGTAAACTATAGTATTGTCAACCGTCTCCGGAAAAAAACGGCACATTGTCAAAAAAGAACGGCTTTTTTTGTATATTATTACAACATACCCGTGCAGCGAATACTTATATTTGTTGTACTAACAGGCTTTAAACTGCGCCATATAGAGCTGATAGTAGATTCCCTTCTTTTCCATAAGTTCGTCCGCACTGCCCTCCTCCAGAATCTTTCCGTCATCCACCACGAATATACGGTCCGCCTTGCGGATGGTGGAGAGCCTGTGGGCAATGACAAAGGAGGTTCTGCCCGCAAGAAGATGCTCGATCCCCTCCTGTACCAGCAGCTCCGTCTTCGTGTCTATGCTGGAAGTCGCCTCGTCCAGAATCAGTATCTTCGGATCCGAAACCATCGTTCTTGCAAAGGCTAAAAGCTGCTTCTGCCCGACGGAAAGCCCGCCGCCCCGCTCGGACAGAACCGTCTCGTACCCCTTTTCCAGCTTCATAATAAAGTCATGGGCGTTGACCGCTCTGGCCGCCGCCTCGATCTCCTCATCCGTGGCGTCCAGCCTGCCGTAACGGATATTTTCCCGTATCGTGCCGGAAAAGAGGAAGTTATCCTGCGTCATAATTCCCATCTGCCCGCGCAGACTATTAAGCGTAACCTCACGCACATCCTGCCCGTCTATCCTGACCGCGCCGCCCGTCGCATCGTAGAAGCGGCTGATCAGATTGACTATGGTGGTCTTTCCCGCTCCCGTAGGCCCTACCAGCGCAATCGTCTCACCGGATCTTATCGAAAAACTCACGTCATCCAGCACCTTCACCTTATCATCATAGGAGAAATCCACATGGTCAAACACCACTTCCCCCGCAATCTCCGGCATAGGCTTCGCCGCTGCGCCGTCCGCGATGGAAGGCTCCGTGTCCAGAATCTCAAAAATCCGCTCCGCCCCCGCAATGTTCGTCACAAGCTGGTTGTAAAAATTACTGATATTGTGGATGGGCTGCCAGAACATATTCAGGTAAGTGCCAAAGGCAATAAACGTGCCAAGCGACACGGCATCCACACCCAGAACGACAATTCCCGTAAAGTACAGGAAAATACAGCCAAGCCCCCATGACAGGTCGATCACGGAACCGAAAGAATCGCTCATACGGACCGCGTCGAAAAAGGCGTTCCTGTGCTCCTGCAAAAGCTCGTCAAAGGTATTCTCCGTCTCCTTCTCGGCATGAAAGCTCTGGATGATGCGGATGCCCGCCATATCCTCGTGAATAAACGCGTTCAGATTGGCCGACTTCTTCCGGAAACTCTGCCAGCGCGGATGCGCCTTGTATTCGATATAAAAGGTCGCCGCCGCCATAAACGGCAGAGTCAGCAGCGAGGCAAATGCCAGCGCCGGATTCTTACAGACCATAATCACAATCACGGCTATCACCGTAAGGCCGTCCGGCACCAGCGTGGTCACGCAGTTGGACAGCACATCCTTAAGGGAATTGATATCACCGATGATGCGGGACAGAATCTTTCCCGTGGGCCTGCTGTCAAAGAACGCAAAGTCCAGCTTCTGAATATGGGTGTACAGCTCCTGTCTGATCGTCAGCAAAATCCGGTTGCACACCTTCGCCATAATGTACATTCTGAGTTTAACGGTCGCCACCAGCGCCAGATTGACCGCAAGCGCGATGCCAAGCAGACGGTACAGCCCCCTGAAATCATTTTGACCAATATAGTCATCTATGGCAGACTCCATAATCAGCGGGTTCACCAGACTCACCGCCACCCCGTAACCCATAATCGCCAGCACGAATACAATCTGCCATTTATATACGAACAGATAGTCCAACAGCCGCTTTAAAGTCTGTATTTTGCTTCGTTTCGTACTCTGTTCGTCGTCTTTATATGAATTGAAGGACATCTGTCTCACCTCCCCTCTCTCTTACCTGTTTCCCCTGCGCTTCCCCGCCCGGTCCGTCCATATGCGCTGCGGCCCCAGCTTCCGACAGCTCCCCATACTGCGATTGATACGTCTCATAATACAGCCCCCTCTTTCGCAGCAGCTCCTCATGGGTGCCCCGCTCCGCAATGGCGCCGTCCGCCAGCACCAGAATCTCATCCGCGCCGCGCACCGCGCTGATTCTGTGTCCGATAATAATCTTGGTCGTGCTTTCCAGCTTCGCAAGCGTCTGCTGGATCGTCTGCTCCGTCTCCGTATCCAGCGCGGAAGTAGAATCGTCCAACACCAGAATCGGATTTTTCTTGGAAAGCGCACGCGCTATGCTGATGCGCTGCTTCTGCCCGCCGGACAGACCCACGCCGCGCTCGCCGATCACCGTATCGTACTGCTTTTCCATCCGCTCGATAAATCCGCTTGCCTGCGCGTCCGTGGACGCCTTGCGCACGGTCTTAAAATCCAGATACCGCTTTTTGCCAAGCTTGATGTTGTCGCCAATGGTATCTGAAAACAGAAAGACGTCCTGCATCACGAAGCTCACGCTCGTGCGGAGCTGTTCCAGCGTCAGGCTGCGGATATCCACATCATCCAGATAGATGGCGCCGCCCGTGGCGTCATACATGCGCTGTAAAAGCTGGATGATGGAAGTCTTTCCCGCCCCCGTTGTTCCCATAATGCCAAGCGTCTTTCCCGCCTCCACGGTAAAGGTGATATCACGGAGGATCTCATGCTGGTCCGCCTTGTGGAAGGAAACATGGTCAAAGCACACCTTTCCACGCACGTCCTGTAGTTTGACCGGATTAGTCACCTCTGTGACCGTCGGCGTCTCCTCATAGATTTTGCGTATTTTTCTGTTGGACGCCACCGCGGAGGAGAAACTGTTGGTCAGCCAGCCTAACATCTCCATAGGCCACACGATGTTCATGGAATACTCGACAAAAGCCGTCATCTCCCCAAGCGTCATCTCCCCGCCTATTACAAATCTGCCGCCGACCAAAAGAGTCAATAATGGCAGAACCTTGGATATCACCGTAAAAACCGGATAGTAGCGCACAAACACTTTCGACTGCGCCATGTTCAGATCGTAGTAGCGTTTGTTGTGGGAGAGAAACTTGTCGATCTCAAATGCTTCTCTGGCAAATGCCTTGACCGTCCGCACACCGCCCAGATTTTCCTCCGCCACCGTGTTGAGAACCGCGTTCTCCTCGCTGATCGCCTCGTAAACCGCTCCCAGTTTTCTCTCCATCATCACCGCCACGGTTCCGCACAGAAGCATGGCCGCCGCGGAAAGCATGGCCAGCTTCCGGTTAATCATGCACATGCAGACAAGAATGATCCCCGTATGGTAAAACACCTCTATTAACAGCATCCCCACATAGCCGACCGCGTCCCATATATGGTCGATATCCTCCTTGACGCGGGCCATCAGCTCCCCCGTATTCGTGCGGTCGAAAAAGTCCGCGCTCAGGGACTGTATATGCCGGAACAGATCCCGCCTCATATCTCCGGAAATTCTGGCGCCGTTTTTGTCGAAGGTATATTCCTTCACATACTGGAAAATACACCTGCCAAGCCCTACGCCCAGAAAGCCGAGGAGCAGGTACTTTAATTCTCCGGTCTTTCCTCCCACGATCACGTCATCCACCACCCGCGCCGTCAGTCTTGGCGCCGCCATATCAAGCGTGACCGCGATCAGAAGGGACAATACGGCTCCCAGATAGGAAAACCGGTAGTCCCATATGTAATTTGATATTTTTTTCATGTTTGATATCCCCCTGTATATCTCCGCACACGTCCTGTCTCTGTCGCTTTCTGACTCTGCTTATGCGCGCAGAAAGGGGCTGTGGTAATAAAACTACCACAGCCCCTTGAAACCCGACAAATTTATTTACCGACTAAACGGGTCAACACACCCTGTCCCTGCCGGTCTGCCTGTATGCAGAGGTAATTTCATTCCATGTTTCCCTATGCAGTTGTAAGTTGCAATCGACTGCAAAATTGATACTGATTAAAAACATAAGATTACCTCCTTTCCGAAATTTTGTTATTTGCGCCATCTGATACTTTTGCCATCTTAGTACATCAGACGGACGTTGTCAAGAAAATTTTTTGAGTCTGGCTTGCCCATTTACAGTTCAGCTCACGCCCATGCGCAAAATCGCGTCTTCGACGCTCTCCGCCGTTTCACGGCTTCTTTTTGCTTATATGCGGGCGTTCCCTCAGACCTTCGTTTGCCCTTCAAATTCGTGCAAGCACGATTTGACGGACAATCTCGGTCTGGCTGAACTGTTAGTGTTCCATCTTCCAGAAATACGCGCTGTAGGCGGGAAGCAGGCTTCCGCCGCCAAAATCGTGATCCTCTCCCGTGATGAGATCCACAGCCATGCCGCAGCCCGCGTCGAAGTGGGCGGTGTAATCCTCCCCGTCCGCATTGATGGCCACGAGCACTCTCTCATCCTCGCACTTGCGCTCAAAGATGCACTGCTTATTGGTCAGCACCACCGAGCGGAAATCGCCGTAATTGAGCGCCTTAGAGCCCTTCTTGGCCTCCGCAAGCTTACTGATCCACTCGCCAAGTTCGTTCCACACCGGCGCGTCAAAGCAGGCGCGCAGCGCGGGGTCTCCCTCGCTCTTATTGGCCTTCGCCCCCCACTCGCTGCCGTAGTATACGCAGGGAATGCCCGGCATACCGAAGCACAGCGCGTAAATCAGCGGCAGGTGCTTTTCATTGGTCAGATTGCTGGCAATCCGGCTCACATCATGGTTATCCACAAAGGAGAGCAGATGCTTGCCCCGATAGAGACACCAGTTCTCCGGCCCGAACTGCCTGAGCAGGGAGTGGTTGATCTCAAACATATTCATGCTGTTAAAGCTGGAGAATAGCCCCTTATAACACTCATAGTTCGTGGAGGAGTGCAGCATCTGGTCGTTCACCATCTGGTTGTAGTCTCCGTGGAGCATCTCGCCAAGCAGATAAAACTCCGGCTTGAGGCCGTCCGTAAACGCCCGGAGCCTTCTCACAAAATCGTGGTCCAGACAGTACGCCACGTCAAGACGCAGGCCGTCGATGTCAAATTCTTCCACCCAGCCCTTCACGCTGTCCAGAATATGATTGATCACATCCTCATGGCGCAGATTGAGCTTCACCAGATCGTAGTTGCCTTCCCAGCCCTCGTACCACAGACCGTCGTTATAGTTGGAGTTTCCTCCGAGATTGATATGAAACCAGCTTAGGTAAGGGGAATTTTCCCTGTTCTTCAACACGTCCTGAAACGCCCAGAAGCCTCTGCCCACATGGTTGAACACCCCGTCCAGCACTACCCTGATGCCGTTCTCGTGCAGGTTTTTGCACACTTCCCTGAAATCCTCATTGGTTCCCAGACGGCAGTCGATGGTGTGATAGTCCCTCGTATTATAGCCGTGGGTGTCCGACTCAAACACCGGGGAAAAATAAATCGCGTCGATTCCCAGCTTTTTCATATGGGGAATCCAGTCGTTCACCTTTAAGATCCGGTGCGATAGCTGTCCGTCATTCTCAAAAGGTGCACCACAAAACCCCAACGGATATATCTGATAAAATACACTTTCAAATGCCCACATAATTTCCTCCATTCCGAAACAACATCTTGTAGTTGTTCCTGAATCAGTATACCATCATTTGCCGTTCCGCGTCAAACAGGTTCTTTCCCTTTCCGCCATCCGCTATTGACCCGGCAGGTTACCCGGTTTCCAAACCCTAAACCGTACATCGACTTTTCCACAATTTTTACGCGCCATTTTTTAGAAAATTATCCAAAAATGGCTGAGAAATCCCCAATTTCCACAAAGTTATCCACATTGACAGCATCGTCATTTCCTGTCGGATCCTGCACCATTTTTGCACAATCTGTCTGTCATATTCGGTTTTTCATATCACTTTTTTGTCGGCCGGACTCATTTTCTGCCGAAATGATTGACCAGTCTTGTAATATCCTGTCCGAAAGGAGTCAATCGCATTTTGTCTCTTGGCGTCAAAGTCAATCCACACAGCTTGTCTCTTCCGCCGGATTTTTGTCTTTTTTCCCGTTGACTGATCTGGATAACATGAAAATTCGCGCTTTACAGCCATTCATCCCAAAATCTTTCCACCTTTCGACCTATTTGGTCAACTGTCACAACCACCTTTTCCTGCCATTCCCGTGGAAACAATCTCTGGTATGCGGGGGATAAAAACCGCTCGTCCAAAAGCGCAACGATTCCAAAGTCGTCCACCGTGCGAATCACCCGGCCCGCCGCCTGTAATACCTTATTCATGCCGGGATAACGGTAGGCATAGTCGAACCCGTTCTCTCCCCCGCCGTCAAAATACTTTTTCAAAAGCTCCCGCTCATTGCACACCTGAGGCAGACCTGTCCCCACGATGATCGCGCCGATCAGACTGTCGTTTTTTAAGTCGATTCCCTCGCTGAAAATGCCCCCCATCACGCAAAAGCCAAGAAGACTTCTCTCTTCCTCCTCGATATCCATCCGGATCAGGCTCTGCAAATCGCAGTCCCCATTCCCCCGAAACCGGTTTAAAAAAGCTTCTCTCGATTCCTCGTTCATATGGCTTTCCTGCAATATGCACTCCACGGTCCCGTCCGCGTTAAAATATTCCCGGTAAATCTCATAAATCCGCTGCAAAAAAGAATGGGACGGAAAGAAAATCATATAGTTTCCCTGTCTTTTTTCTATAATATTGTGGATATAGGACGCAATCCGGTAGTATTCCGCGTCCCCCCTGCGGGAATAGCGGCTGGTCACGTCGCTCCCGATATAAAGTCCCAGCTTCTCCGGACGAAAAACCGATCTGGCGTAGACCTCATAATCTCCCTCCTCCGCCCCGAGAAGTGTCTTATAATACCCGATGGGCAGAAGGGTCGCTGAAAACAGGATGGTGCTGCGCCCCCGGCTCATACAGTCTCTCAGGTTCCCCGCCGGATTCACGCAGAAAAGCTTCACGACAAAGCTGCCGTCCTCCCGAAGCTCCGAATACGTCACATAGTTTTCATCCGCCAGCTCATACATTTCCAGAAAATGGGAGATCTCAAAATAGAACGTCAGAATATCCGCACGCACGGGACTATCCTCGTGATCCTCCAGATAATCCTCGATGGCCCCGCCCAGACGGATCAGCGCGCGGACGAGCGCGTCCGTCTCATACACCACCTGAAAGCCCTCGCATTCCCGTTTCAGGGCAAGCATTTCTTTATTACATCTGTCCAGATTCTTCGCAATCTTCTCATCGTAAGGCTTCACCGTTTTTTTCAATTCCAGAAACGCTTCCTTACACAGAAGCGCACTGTACATCTCCCTGCCCCGCTCCACCAGATTGTGCGCCTCGTCCACAAGAAAAATATATTCTCCCCTGACTCCCTCCGCAAAAAAGCGGCGCAGATACACATGGGGATCAAACAGATAATTGTAATCACAGATCACCGCGTCGGCGAACAGGCTCATGTCCAGGCAAAGCTCGAAGGGGCAGACCTGATGCTTTTTGGCATACGCCTCAATCCGCTCTCTCGTGAAGTTGTCCGCGTGAGTCAACAGGTCGTACATCGCCTCGTTTACTCTGTCATAATGGCCTTTTGCATACGGACAGGCGACCGGATTACACTCGGTTTCTTCCATAAAACAAATTTTGTCTTTAGCGGTCAATATCACACTTTTGAGCTGCAGCCCCCGCTCCCGCAGCAGGGTAATGGTATCGTCCGCCACTGTCCGGGTGATGGTTTTAGCCGTCAGGTAGAAAAGACGCTCGCACAGTCCCTCCCCCATGGCTTTCAGCGCAGGAAAGACCGTGGAAATCGTCTTGCCCGCCCCCGTAGGCGCCTCAACAAAGAGCTTGCGCTTGTGATAGATGGTCTGATAGACGTAGGTTACAAGCTCCTTCTGCCCCTCTCTGTACGGAAAGGGAAAGGCCATCTTCCTGATGGACTCCTGCCTCAGCTTCTGCCACGCAAACTGATAGTCCGCCCATTTCCGGTACTGTACCATCAGCTCCTCAAACCATATCCGGAGCTCCTCATACATATATTCCTCGTGAAAATAGCGGATTTCCTCCGTCTCCATATGGCAGTAAGTCATGCGCACCCGGATATCCGACAGTTTCTTTTGTGTGGCGTAAATATACGCATAACATTTCGCCTGCGCCAGATGCACCGGGACAGGCCTTTTCATCTTCTTTAAATCGCGGTAGGTTCCCTTGATCTCGTCTATCGTGACCGTTACCTTCTGTACCGACTGCTCCTGCCCGGGCGGCACGGTAAGCCGTGTCTCATCACTTTCAGCAGCCTTCTCCTCAATCGCCGTCTGCGGAAGCATATCCCTCGTGGTCTCCGTGATAACGCCGTCGGCACGCCCCTCCACAATAATCTCATAATCCCCCGCGTCACAGGCATAGGAAAGAGACACCTCCGCCTGATAGGACGGTCCCATCCGCCGCTGGATCATGCGGTGGATCCGTCCGCCCTCCTGCATGGCATTTTCGGGCGACGCCGCTTTTCGATTGTCTATATCGCCGGAGCGCAGAATAAATTCCACCAGACTCCGCACGGAAATCCGCACTTCCATATGAAATACTTCCTCCATTTCCGCACAGTCGGATCCGGGATGCCGCGCAACTCTCATTTGCGGTCTCCGTTTCACCCCTATACATACAAAAACTCCCTGCATAAGATAATCTTACGTTATCTTACATAGGGAGTCAATGTGTTCGCTTTCACCGGAATCCTGTTACACAACAGTTCAGCCTTCGGCTTCACTGTCACGTCTGATGCGCACAAAATATGCTCCAAAGTCACATTTCGGCGCTTGCACAACTCGCAAAATCACAACAACTGCATCTATACCGCCACTGCCCATTGTCTGAGACGTCTCTCAAAATCGGGATCGTAGCCGTTGTACGCAACGGTTAAAATCTGATTGAAATTCAGTCCCAACACGCCAATAATGGATTTTGCATCGACGATAAAGCTGTTGTAAAAGATATCCACGTCGCAGTCACACCTCGTCGCTGCAGACACGAAGTCCTTTACCTCATCCGGTCTCAATTTGATTTTGTGTTGCATAACTTTCACCTTCCTTTTCACTTATGTATGCGAAAGGCACACATAGAAAAACGTTTTCATGCTCCTCGTTTGAGTAGATTATACTATTTTCTCTTTGTTTGTAAAGAGCCAATTTTGTTCCTGAAATTGTACAATCTTGGCAGATTTTTGCAACTTAACATAAATGCTTTGAGGATCAAACAAAATTTTGTCTATTCTGCCTATTATCCCCAAATCGTGCCCGTACACGCAACTGCAATTTATCCTTTTTGTTCAAATTCCACCATATAATCCTGGTAACGATACGCACACATCTGCCTCTGCAGCTTCTTGTTTTCGCGGCTTTTGATCCCGATGGTCCGGTGGAAAGCCCGGAACAATTCCTGATATCCTTCTTCCTTTTCCGACCAGACCGGCTTTTGCAGGTCAAACGTCTCCCCCGCCGTCACCAGATACCACTCGCCTCCCGCCGGATGCACGCCGAAAAGCTTCCTGTTCTCATCGAAGACCATAAAATTTTCAATGCTCAGTCTGTCCGCAAAGTGAGGCATGATAAAGGGTATCACATTATTTTTCGGTCCGATTCTGGAAAAGAGCATCCCGCCTTTTTCACCTTCCGGCTCTGCAAGCTCCTGAAACCGTAGAAACTCAATCTCAAAATGCGCCTCATTGGCCGTAAACCGCGCCAGCTCGAAGCATCTCGCCACATAGGGATTTCTCAGATTTTCCATCACCCTGCGGCCGCTGCCCGCCGTGAGCGCATCCACCACCGTCTTATAGACCGCCTCTCCCTTGTCTGGATAGCAGGAGGCCGCCGCGCGGCAGATCGAATGATACACATGCTCACCCAGACGCTTCTTAAGCGTATCCGCTACCTTTTCAGTTTTCACAGGATCCGGCAGAATATGCACATAATTTGCAAAAAGCCGCAGATTCTCCTCCTCACCCACCTGAATGTGCACATGCTCATGCCCCTCCCGAAAGGCATAGGCATCATAAATTCCGGTAAATATTCCTTCCAGAGAATCCTCGCAGATCAGATACTTTTCTTCCATAGATAGCCATACTCCCCTTCTCCAAAATGTTCCCGAAGATTGCTCAACGGTCGTTTTCCTATAAAAATACCACCGCCATACTCCGCCTGCCTGACCGGTTATATACCGGCCACTCTCCGCACATCGTCAAATCCGGCCATATCAAACAAAGACATCTGCTGGTACGTCGTGCCGTCCGTCATAAAGGGCAGGCGTTCCCCTCTGCCCATCTGGTTCTGATAGGTGAGATTTCTCACGATATACTGCTCCTCCAGCTTCGTGGGGTACATCATCTTTCCGTTGCAGGTGATAAAATAGAGCGCCCGCTTCAACACCACCCCGATCTTCTTCAAATCCTCAAACGTCAGATTGCCGAACCGTCTGGCCGCCACAATCCGCCCGGCGCTCTTCACGCCCACCCCCGGAATACGCAAAAGCATATGGTAATCCGCCCGGTTGATCTCCACCGGAAAGCACTCCAGATGCCGGACCGCCCAGTCCGCCTTCGGATCAATGGCCGTATTAAAGTTCGGCCGCGCCTCCGTCAAAAGCTCATCCACCTTAAAATCGTAGAACCGGAGAAGCCAGTCCGCCTGATACAGCCTGTGTTCCCGAAGTAACGGCGGACCGGCCGCCAGAGCGGGAAGATCCCTGTCCTCATTCACATTCACAAAAGCCGAATAGTACACCCGCTTTAAGGAAAACTTATGATAGAGGTTTTCCGCTACCGACATGATCTGGTAATCACTCTCCGGCAGTGCGCCTATAACCATCTGGGTGGACTGTCCCGCCTCGCAGAAGTGCGGTGCGTGTTTATATAAGGTAAGCTCGTTTTTATTCTCCGTGATACTGTTTTGAATCTGGCGCATGGGTTTTAAGATGTTTTTGCGGTGCTTGTTGGGCGCGATCGCCCGCAGTCCCCCGGCCGTGGCCATCTCCAGATTCACGCTCATGCGGTCGGCCAGATACCCCGCCCGCTGAATCAGAAGCGGGTCCGCCCCGGGGATCGCTTTTATGTGAATATAGCCCTGAAACCGGTGCAGGGTGCGCAGCCTGTGCACCGTCTCGCAAATCAGCTCCATGGTATAGTTGGGGCTGTATAAAATACCCGAGCTTAAAAACAAACCTTCTATATAATTGCGCCTGTAAAACTCCATCGTCAGCTCGCAGACCTCATCGGGCGTGAAGGAAGCGCGGGGCACGTCATTGGAACAGCGGTTGATGCAGTACCTGCAGTCGTAGATGCACTCGTTGGTAAAAAGAATTTTTAACAGGGAAACACACCTGCCGTCCGCCGCAAAGCTGTGGCAGAGTCCCGCCGCCACGGTGTTTCCGATGCCCTGCCCGTCATTTTTTCGAAAAGAGCCGCTGGAGCTGCACGACACGTCGTATTTCGCCCCTTCACCGAGTATTTTCAGTTTATCCATGACCGACATCTGCGGTGCGATTCTGATATCCATCCCGTCCACACTCCCCTGTGTTGTCTGTTTCTTTCCCGCTCTTCCCCGGATCCCGCACCGGACAGGCGGTAAAATCCCGTCAAGAACATTTGTTCTTTCTTTGTTAGTATCTTAACACAGCCCCGTTTTTATTGCAAGAGTTTTGAGAACATTTGTTCTTATTTCTAAAAAACATATTACTTTTCACACCCGCACCATGCACTTGCTGCATGGTGTCGGAGCCAGCGCCAAAATGCCTGCTTTTTGGCATTTTGTGTGCATCATCGTTGCAATTCACACTGAATAATCGTAAATCAGTGCGAAATCCGGCGTGGGTGTGAATTGTAACAAAAACATTGCCAGACGGGACATGTTACAGTATAATCAAACTATTATATGCAAAAGGAAAAGGATGGAAAAATGGAGACAAACAAGAAAAGAGGTAACTTTACAGGCAAAATCGGTTTTGTTCTGGCTGCGGCAGGAAGTGCGGTGGGACTCGGAAATATCTGGCGGTTCCCCTATCTGGCAGCAAAGGACGGCGGCGGACTGTTCATTTTCTGCTACATCATTCTGGCGCTGACCTTCGGCTTCACCCTGCTCACCACGGAGATCGCCATCGGACGTAAGACGGCCCAGAGTCCGCTGACCGCCTACGGCGTGATCCACCCGAAATGGAAAGGACTCGGCATACTGGCCAGTCTTGTTCCGATTATCATATTACCCTATTATCTCGCCATCGGCGGCTGGGTATTAAAGTATTTTACTGTTTTTATCACCGGAAAAACGGCGGATGCCGCCGCGGACGGTTATTTTACCGGATTTATCTCCCAGCAGACCGCTCCCGTGATCTTTATGGTTATATTTACGGTTCTCTCCGCGCTTATCATCTTCGGCGGTGTGGACAACGGCATCGAGCGGGCGAGCAAATTTATTATGCCCCTGCTTCTCGTTCTGATCATCGGCATTTCCGTTTACGCGCTGACGCTCCGGCACACAGATGCTTCCGGGCTCCAGCGGACCGGTATGGACGGACTGAAAATTTATCTGCTCCCCAATTTTGAAGGCGTCACGTTACAGGATTTCTTTCTTGTGATTATGGACGCGCTGGGACAGTTGTTTTATTCCATCAGCGTTGCCATGGGTATCATGGTCGCCTACGGTTCCTATGTGAAAAAGGACGTCAACCTGATGCCCTCCATCAACCAGATCGAGATTTTTGACACTGTGGTAGCCCTGCTTGCCGGACTGATGATCGTACCGGCCGTCTATGTTTTCATGGGAAGCGAAGGTATGACCGCAGGCCCCGGCCTTATGTTTATCTCCCTGCCGAAGGTTTTCGCGGCCATGGGAAGCATGGGGACATTCATCGGCGCCTTATTCTTTATCATGGTTGCTTTTGCGGCGGTGACCTCTGCTGTGTCCATTATGGAAGCCATCGTATCCGGACTTGTGGACAAGTTCCATCTGTCCAGAAAAAAGAGTGCGGCCTTCGTAACCGCTTACGGCATCATCGTAGGTGCGCTTGTCTGCTTCGGCTATAATTTCCTGTACTTTGAGTTAAAGCTTCCAAACGGCTCCACAGGACAGCTTCTGGATTTAATGGACTATGTCAGCAACAACTGTCTGATGCCGCTTGTGGCGCTTTTGACCTGTATTCTGATCGGCTGGGTTGTAAAGCCTGAAACCATCATTGACGAGGTGACCATCGGCGGATATAAATTTGGAAGAAAGCGTCTGTATATCGCCATGATTACCGTGATTGCCCCGCTGCTTCTGATTTTGCTTCTGCTGCAGGCATTCGGCATTTCCCTGTAAGGACCGGCATAAAAATCCCGGAAGCCGTCATCGGATCACTCCATGACGATCTTCCGGGATATTTTTCTATATTGACTAATATCTGTTACGGTCTGTGATTATCTGTTATGCTACTGGATGCGGAACTGGCCGATCAGGTGGTTCAGCGTCTTCGCCTGACCGGATAACTCATTGGAAACCTCCGCGCTCTTTTCGGCCGCAGACGAATTGGTTTCGATGACTCTGGACACTTCCCTGATCCTGTTTTCCACTGAAACGATCATTTCTGACTGCTGCACACTGGCAAGCGCGATCTCATCCATCAATGTCTTGATCGACTGGACGCACTCGCTGATGACATGCATCGCGGATATCGCGTCTCCTGTGGATTCGGTTCCGGACTTCACGCTGCTAGTGGAGCGGTTGATCAGCACGCCCGTATTTTGCGCCGCCTGTGAAGACTTGGAAGCGAGGCTTCGCACCTCACCCGATACAACGGCGAATCCCTTTCCGGCCTCCCCGGCTCTTGCCGCCTCGACAGACGCATTCAATGCCAGAATATTGGTCTGGAAAGCGATATCTTCAATAGTCTTGACAATGCTTCCGATCTGTGTGGAGGACTCGTCAATATTTTTGGTGGCAGCGGATAACTGCTCCATTTTCCTGTCCGCTTCTTCCGCGTAGCCGATCGCCCTGTCCACAAGCTCGCTTGCATTGTTGCAGCGGGCCGCGCTGTTCTGAATCTGTTCGGTAATGTCCGTGATGTTGGATACCAGCCCGTTAATGGAAAGCTTCTGCTGCATCGTACCCTGCGACAAATCCTGCGCTCCCTCCGCCACCTCGTCCGCACCGTTGTTCACCTGATGGGCAATACTGGAAATATCCCGCATGACATCCGTCAGGTGGTTGCGGATGCTCTTGAGGCTCTCCGACAGCACTCTGAAATCGCCTATGTAATACCCTTCGTTTCTCTCTACATCCACGGCAATGTTGCCGGCCGCCATTTCGCCTAAGATCCGGCCGATATCGTCTATGGTCTTCCGCAGGCAGTCGCAGACATGGTGGATCGTCTGCGCAATCATGCCGATCTCGTCGCTGCGTCCGTAAAAGCCTTCCAGCCCTCTGTCCGCAGACAGCTCCAGATTACCGAGACGGCGGATGGCGCCTTCCATCACCATAAGCTCTCTGCCTTCCCGGTAAAGAATCATCAGTGTTACAAAGATAATAACCAGCGCAACGACAGCGCAGAGAACGCCGACCGTACCTCTCACGGTTTCCACTTCTCTGTAAACTTCATCCGCGTCATCATGCACCATAAATACCCAGTCACGATCCTGCAAATATTTATAAACGACCATCTGGTCCACACCATTCTCATCCTGATAGAAGTAGGTGCCGGCCTGCGTGTCATTTTTTTCCTTGATCATACGGATGATTTCCAGATATCCCGGGTCAGTTGTCTCCGTATTCAGCAGAGATTCATCCGGGTGATACAGATAGGTGCCCGTCGCTGCATTCAAAAAGACATATTCGCTGTTAGGCAGTCCCTCCATGTCCAGATTTAGCAGCGAATCCATCAGCCCGCTTGCGTAAACGCCTGCACCCACATAGCCGATGCATTCCTCCCCGTCAAAGATGGGATCATACATGGAAATAATCATGCTTCCGCTTCCCGGGGACACCATAATGCCCAGATTGGTGAGCTCCGGCCCCGCCAGAATGGTATTCTGGAACTCCTTTAGAGAATCACCTTCTCTTGTCGTGATGCCGACCACATTCGGGTTCGTGTGCGTCAGCACATGGGTGTCCGGCGTGGCGATGTAGAGTCCCTCGAATATCCCCTTGACAGCCGCAAATTCCTCCGTGTACTTCTGTCCCCGTTCAATAACGGCAGGGTCCTGAGTTGTCAGGCAGCTTCGCACATCGCTGCTTAAGCCGAATGCGGCCATATACTCCTCCGCAGATGACACATAGTCATTGATAATGGAAGCTCTGGATTCTACAACGTCAATCATCTGGTTAGTAATGTTGTTCTCAACCAACAGAGAAATGCGGTTGGAAACGATAAACCAGAGAAGAAACATCCCCGCAAAAATAAGCGCTGTGGTAATGATGCCTATACGTGTAGCCAGCTTTCGATTTGCAAAAAACCTCATAAGATTTTCCCCCTCTATTTTTTTCGAAAATATTTTAACACGCACTTTTTCTCTTTTCAAGCCGTTCTCTTCCTGAAAATAAAAATTTTTCTTGCTTTCCTGCCGTAAAAGCGGTTAAATAATAAGTAAAAAGCGGGCATCCGACCCGCGCAAAAAGCGAGGTATTCCATGGACAATTTAATTATTCCCCAAGATTACCGGTCTGCGCTGAATCTGCATGACACGCAGATCGGTATTAAGACAGTCAAAGATTTTTTTCAGGTGCAGCTTGCCGAAAGACTTCATCTGCTGCGGGTTTCCGCTCCTCTTTTCGTGGAGCCGTCCTCCGGCCTGAACGATAACTTAAACGGCGTGGAACGTCCCGTCACCTTCGGCATCAAAGAGCAGGAGGACGCCCCCGCAGAGATCGTGCACTCTCTGGCGAAGTGGAAGCGCATGGCTCTTGGCAAATACGGCTTTTCCCACGGGGAGGGGCTTTACACCGACATGAGCGCCATCCGCAGAGACGAGACCACAGACAATATCCACTCCATCTATGTGGATCAGTGGGATTGGGAAAAAGTCATTTCCCGCGAAGAACGTTGTCCGGATTATCTGAAAGAAACGGTTAAGACGGTCTATAAAGCGCTTCGCAAGACCGAAAAGTACATGGCCATCCAGTACGATTACATAGACGAAATCCTGCCCCACGACATCTTCTTTATCACCACGCAGGCGCTGGAAGATCTCTATCCCGGCACGACGCCTAAGGAGCGGGAATACCTGATTACCAGAGAAAAAGGCGCGGTCTGCCTGATGCAGATCGGCGACGTACTGGCTTCCGGCGAAAAACACGACGGGCGTGCGCCGGACTACGACGACTGGACGCTGAACGCGGACATTCTGGTTTATTATCCCGTCCTCGATATTGCGCTGGAATTATCCTCTATGGGTATCCGCGTGGATAAGGATTCGCTCCTCTCCCAGCTTGAAAAAGCCGGCTGCCCCGGGCGGGCAGACCTTCCCTTCCAGAAAGGCATCATAGAGGAAACCCTCCCCTACACCATCGGAGGCGGCATCGGACAGTCGAGAATCTGTATGTTCTTCCTGCGCAAGGCCCATATCGGCGAGGTACAGTGCTCCCTCTGGCCGGAGGAGATCACGAAGGAAGCGCTGGCGAACGGAATACAACTGCTATGACTTATGAAGAAAGGCCGGTTACAACATGACAAAACAGAGGGTACTGTGCAAAAAGCACAGCGCCCTCTGTTTTTCATCTATCTCCTCAGCCGAAATCATACATCGCGCACGTCTCCACATTCCGGTACTCGTGCTTCTCGTAATACCCGATCAGCGTTCCGTCCTCATCCCGCAGCGCAACCATATAACCATCCTTGTTTTCCTTCTCATTATAAAAAGTGTGGATGATATTGTGATCTGCGCTCTCCCCGAACCATGCCGTTATCTTTCCGATCTGCTCCACAGACTGCGCGTTATGACAGTCCAAGAGACTTTGTCCCACGAGAGCCGCCCCGCCCCGCTTCGAAAACCGCTCTTTGGCCGCAGGATTCATATAAATAATCTCGTGGGACAGATTGCAAATCACCACCGCGCACCTGTCCTGATCTATGATACTCTTAAAGTACTGTGATAAATTCATGTTGTTCATAAAACCTCCTCCATCCCGTGAATCACAAGAGCCGGTTCCTTCTCCGGGCAGTCCGTCTCAAAGGAAATCCGATCCCCCTTTCTGGAAGCCCTCGCCGTCATCACAATTTGACCAGATAAGTCAGTAATCTCGCAAACCGCCTCCGCGCCGTCTGCAAGCGCGTACAAGTGCAGTTCCAGCCCTTCCGTGTAATCATAATCGGGCCGTTTTTCATTGCCGCCCATGGCAAGCAGGGTATTTTCCCGCACAAAGAGCGGCAAGGAGAAATAATCGTAAGTCTCCCGGTACCAGCGGCCGCCTTCCCGTTCTTCCCCGCTCAGAAGGTGCGTCCACTTTCCTTCCGGCAGATAGTACTCTCCCACGCCGTCCTCTCTGAAAACCGGCGCGACCAGAAGGGAACTGCCAAGCATATACTGCATGTCCAGATCCTTTACGCCGGGTTCCCCCGAAAACTCCAGCACCATCGGGCGCATCATGGGGACGCCCGTCTCGTGGGAGAGAGCCGCCTGCCTGTAAAAATAAGGCATCAGACGGCATTTGAGTCTGGTAAAATACCGGAGCACGTCGCAGGCTTCCTCGTCAAACAGCCACGGCACCCGGTAGCTTTGGGAACCGTGCAGCCTGCTGTGAGAGGAGAGCATCCCAAACTGCACCCATCTCTTATAGATATCCGGAGAGGCGGTCTTCTCAAAACCGGAAATATCATGGCTCCAGAAGGAAAATCCGCTCATGGCAAAACTTAAGCCGCCCCGCAGCGTCTCCGCCATGGACGGGTAGGACGCCGAACAGTCGCCGCCCCAGTGCACCGGAAACTGCTGACAGCCTGCCGTTGCGCTTCTGGCAAAGAGTACCGCCTCCCCCTCTCCTTTTACTTCCCGCAGCAGCTCGAACACTGCCTTGTTATAGAGATAAGAATAGTAGTTGTGCATACTGACGGGATCAGAACCGTCGGCGTACGTCACATCAATGGGGATCCGCTCGCCAAAATCGGTTTTGAAGCAGTCCACTCCCATATCGAGAAGGGTTTTCAGTCTGGCAAGATACCATTCCTTCGCATCAGGGTTGGTGAAATCCACCACCGCCATGCCCGGATTCCAGAAATCAATCTGCTTCGCCCCCCTGCCGTCCGCGCGCATCAGAAAATAGCCATTCTCCATACCTTCCCTGAAAAAGGGCGTCCCCTGCGCGATATAGGGGTTGATCCAGACGCAGATTTTCATGCCCTTCTCTTCCTTATACCGTGCAAGCATATTTTCCACGTCGGAGAAGGTCTCATCGTCCCACTCGAAATCGCACCAGTGAAGCGCCTTCATCCAGTAGCAGTCAAAGTGGAACACCCGCAGGGGAATGTCCCTCTCTGCCATCCCGTCAATAAAAGAGCTGGTCGTCTCCTCGTCATATGCGGTCGAAAAAGAAGTGGTCAGCCAGAGCCCGAAACTCCATGCGGGCGGCAGGGCCGGTTTCCCCGTCATATCCGTATATCTGACCAGCACCTCCTTCGGCGTCGGCCCGTAAATAAAGTGATACCGCAGTTCTTCTCCCGGCACGGAAAAGCCCACATACGCCACCTTCTCGCTCGCCACCTCGAAGGAAACCGGCGTCGTGTGATCCACAAAGATGCCGTAGCCCTCGTTTGTCATATAGAACGGCACACTCTTGTAGGCAACCTGCGAGGAAGTGCCGCCGTCCTCGTTCCACATCTCCACCACCTGCCCGTTTTTCACAAAAGATGTAAACTGTTCGCCAAGTCCGTAGACCCGCTCTCCCGCTTTCAGGGAAAGTTCGGTTACCATATAGGGCGTGTGGCGTTCGGAAAGGTAATTCTCCTTCGGGAACATCGTGCCCGGCTGCTTCGCCCAGCGGATATAACCAAGGTTCCGGAACCCGCATTCCGTGATTACCTTTCCCTCCGCCTCGAATCGGTATGTGCCTTCCTGTCTGTTGACCCGTACAGTCACCTCTCCGCTCGTCATAACGGCTTCATCCTCCGTAATCTGTACATCGAAGGGCACATCTTGACCATTTAAGTCAAACCTTGCCTCCCTGTCTTCGTAGGCTTCGTAGTGCCTTGCCTTCACCAGAATGTTGTTTCCGGCAAAAGCGATAAAGTCAATGGTGATTGTCGCGATGTTCTGGGCGTCTCCTCTGCTCAGAATCTTCCTCTCCGGCGCCACAATGCGCATCCCTCTTTCCGTCTTCTCTGCATAAAACCCCTGAGACGCATAGGACGGCGCCATATTTTCGCTCCGTAACCAGTACCCTTCCGTGAATTTCATATCTTTCCCTCCTTATTCTCTTTCCGTTATTGTCTTTTCCAGTGATTTTCTGCTCTGCAATCCACTTGCAGCGGGAACACCCCCACAGAAAGCTGGATATGAAGCGATAACAGACGGGGCGGCTGGATAGTCAACACCTATTACCGCCGCCCTATTTTGGACTTTTATATACCGATAAACTGGAATTTATATATTTTCCTGCCAATTGCAATTCATCGTTCTGTCTGCCCAGTCATAATACCCCAGCGAATTCCAAATTTATCAACGAAAACAACTATTGTTGATGTTCGATAATCCATTGTAAGATTTCCTTTTCGCCAATATTACCGGATGCCAGTGCAAGAATTACATCACTTAACTCCTTTTGGCTGTATGACA
>CARQVR010000043.1 GCA_949051815.1 uncultured Lachnospiraceae bacterium | reverse complement strand
AAATAGAGCAGGGGTACCGCCCAATCATCTGATTTAATGATTTTGCGACACCCCCTTTATACTGTACCCTGCGTGAGTGATACGGGTATGTCGATGGGTATTGCATTATACACATTTTATAAAAGACAGCAATGTTTCGACTTCAAATTAAGAGGGGCATTTTATGGAGATAGTGATAAAAGAGATTTATTAGAGGTTATTAAAGCGGCAAATATGTCACAATTTATAAAATCAATTCATCCTTTGGATTTAAACATAATCGTAGATGATATAATTGATTATCCAATAGTTTGGTTTGATGAAAAAGCAGAAATTGGTCCTCGAGCTTTAGGACATAGATGTTTAATTGCGGACGCGAGATATATAAAGAGCAAAGATATTCTTAACAGAATTAAACAGAGACAATGGTGGCGTCCGGTTGCTCCAATAGTTGATTATAAGTTTGCGGACATGTATTTTGATAATGTATATTTTTCTCCATATATGCTTCATACGTTTAATATTAAAACTGAGTATAGTAAAGATATACATGCTATATGTCATATAGATAATAGTGCAAGGATTCAGACCGCTGATAATTCAATAGGAAGGTTGTATGAGGTAGTAAAATCTTATGAAGCCTATACAAACATTCCACTCCTATGTAATACTTCATTAAATGATAAAGGCGAACCTATTATTAATAAAATAGAAGAGGCGCTAGATTTTGCATTACGCAAACAGATACCGATAGTGTATATAAATGGATCTAGACTTGAATTGCATAATTTTTCGAATTATACTAAAGAAATACCTTTCAAAAGGAATAATACATTTGATCAGTGGCTAAGTGAATCAGAAATAAATGATTGGAAGGAAAAATTAAATCCATATAATTTACCCTTTATTTACATACAAATGTATATACTTGAGGAAGGTTTACATATGTTTAGGCTTGAAAATGAGAAAGATGTTAAGTTGTTGAAAAATATTATAGATAAACTGCTTATAAATGAACAAACAAGAAGGTGGATAGAAAGCGGTGTAATGTATTTGAATAAGTAGGCGCTTAGTATAGTCAAATATAGGTGTTTTGAAAAAATATTAAGAAAGTATAGAGAATGATTGATGCCCCATATATTTAAAACTCTTAAATATATAGAAATAGAGACATGTAGTGCTTGCACAAGAAAGTGTAAGTGGTGCTTATTTGGTAATGTTCCATCTTACTACAACAAAACAAATGAATTTCTAGAAACTGAATATATTATAAAGATCTTTGAAGATTTAAAAGAAATTAATTTTTCGGGAATGTTATCTCTTTTTTCAATAAATGAACCGCTTTTGGATGATCGAATTGTAAGTGGTGAGCTGATTAGAATTGCCCGAAAAATATTGAATGACTCGGTTTCATTAATTATTACAACAAATGGAGATTTATTAACGAAAAATTTATGTGATTCTTTGTTTGCGGCAGGACTAAATAAACTTGTTATTAGTTGTTATGATGATAAAACTCTTGCGTTAGCTAAAGAATATTATATAAGAAACTCAAAGATTGAAGTACAAGATAAAAGATATTTTAATGAGGGGCATTGGGAATATAATCGAGCTGGTAGCGTGGTTTGCAGTGATAATAGACGCTATAAGAGTTGTTTTATTCCATATATTCAATCAGTTATCGGCTGGGATGGGAATGTAAGAGTGTGTTGCTATGATGCTCAGGCTACATTGAAATTAGGTAATATCAAAGAAAAGAGCTATTTGTCTATTTTGGATAGTTCGTATTTTAATAACCTAAGAAAAGATATTTTAAAACAACGACAGCTCATTCAACCTTGTAATATATGTAATGTTGATGGTTTATTGCGTAAGAGATAAGTTAGTCATCAGATATTGTCTGCGCCTGTAATAATGCCGCATTTCATCTAATCTACACAAGAGAAAAAGGGATCAGTTATCCGAGGAACAACCATTATGAATTCTGCCCGTGTAAGAAAATCTGAGCAGATTAATCTTATCATGGAATGATGCCAAAGCGGACGGTCTGCTTATCAGTGGCACCAGAAACAAGGCATTCATTCCGAAACCTTTTACAAATTGGTTAGCAAACTCTGAAAGGCTGGCCATATAATCCAAGATTAAAAAAGTAAATCCTCCGCTTTACCTGTCTTGAAGGAGCAGAAGCCTGTTTTTAGGCGTTTTCTAAGTATCTGAGCTTTCAATCATTTATAATGAGTTTCTAATTATGTAATTTATGTCATAAATATATTGTGTTTCTTCTTTTACAATATTGTTTACTCTAACCAGATAATCTATGTTGTTTATACCTTGTTGCTTTTTGAGTGTGTATTTTAGTGAAAGTGAAACGGCAGTTTGTAATATTTCTTTATGAACATTTACATCTGATAATATTTTGTTAAGGTGTTCCATCGTGTCTAAATATGGTAATTCTTGTTTTAGTATAAATATTTTTTTAATAAATAATTCGTAGTATAAGCTTATTAATTGTATATGTCTAAAATTAAACATATATTTATCGGAACTTATACAGTTTTCTAGATGTTGCACTATTCCCCAAAAAGCATTTATACCATATTTTTCGTTAAATGTTGTTGCCTCATAATATCTGCTATTGCCAAAACCGTCAATAGCTGTTCTGGGTAATGTACGATTTTGTATAAAACAGTTTGTATTACCAGTTACCCATCTACCTTCGAGAAATAGACTAAGGGAATGACGTATATAGTCTTTATCAAGTATAATGTTACAGTTTTTTAAATATTTGATTAATTCAATGTCTAATATTGAATCATTTGTTCCACATAAAGAATCTAACCGTATCATCTGTGAGAGTAACGAACTGTTTGCTGCATTGATCTCGGCGTATGACATTACATTATCACTGTAATTTGTACCATTAAAATAATCGGCAATATAAAATTCTTTTTGGGATTGATTGTATCCATATATAATTAAGGGATGAGGTATAAAATCTATATTTTTGATATGATAACAATTAATCTTGCCACTATCCAGTGTGATATAAATATAATATCCTTCATTAATACTTGAGATTATAAAGTCAATGAAAGAAATATTACTAATATTCTGTAAAACTGATCGGGGCATTTCCTTTCTACATAATGTGGGGCAATTCCAATCTAACTCGACATTATAGATTATGCTACCATCCATATAATTGCATTCAAAAGCAAATAAATTATAAAATCCATATAAAAAAGAGATTTGGTCATTATAGGTATCTAAAATTGATAAAGTTACTGTGTCAGCAGGGAAGTAGCCATTTTTGTTTGTTTTGTATGGTAATATTTTATAATTCATGGTGTTCGCCATCCTAACGTATTTTTATTCTTGGAATCAATAGTATAATACTCATTAATGACTACCACATGATACTGAACAATATGTAATAGTTTCATAAGTTCCCGATTGAAGTAATTATATACCGATCGAAAGTAATGTTGCGAGCAGTCAATAATCCAGTTAGCAAATCTAAGTCGGCCAATTTGAACGTTATACTGCTTCGAGCCTTTCTCCTGACTGGGTAGTCCATTCACATATTACTGATACATTGTCTATGCGACAGAGGTGTCGGACGACGGATCTTTTTCTACCAATGCGTCAGGAGCCCGAGACTTTATAATTGCAGGTTTTCCGTTTCGCAAAATTCTTCCTTGCAGGAGGGATAGCCATAGCTCAGGCTGTAGTATTTAGTCACCTATACCTCAAAGCTCTATTACTTTGTTTGTAATTAAATTTTCATTTGACAGGATTCTGTTTTTTAATATTATTATATTCTATTGAAGCATAAAAAGCAATGTTCTTAGGTTTTTATCAGTTTCCAGTTTCCCCATTTTTTAGCTCTTCATGTCCCACAGTCAGCTATTTTAAAGTATTCAAACAGGTTCATCTGCTGTGACCTGATTTTCGGCGGCAGGAAGCCGCTGATACCTGAACGGCACATGGACAGCACGCGTTTCATGGCATACCCTATGGCATAAAGAGCAAACTGCAGCACTTCATAAATCCTTTTGGAACATTCCTTTAATTCTGCAAGAAAAATACTGTCTTTATGACTGCTGTTTCTTGAACCGGAAATATTCCTCGACCCGCCATTGCAGCAGATACACTTTGGTAATGATGTGGCACAATTTTTTTCTCCTGCATTTTCAGGTTGGAGAGCAGGAGCATGGGTTCTTCCCCAAAGCCATATACGACGGTCAAAACCAGTTCTTTTGCTGGAAATTTATAAAGCCTTACAGGGATGCAGCTCATCTTCCACTGGACGCTCCTGCCTCTTTTATCCTTGAAATCCATACGGTATGCTCCCTTATACCGCAGCGCCACATCCATGATGTTACACGTCTTCCCGTTGTAAATAACATTCCTAGTCTTTTTTTCACGAATGATAAAACGTTCTCCGCGTTTCAGGAAATAGCGGTAATAGTCATTGGTATCAAAACCGCGGTCGAGGGTGCGGACGCATTTGGGCGTAAAGTTTTTGGAAAGGGATTCCAGACAGCGTAAATTCTCATAAGTTTCACTGATGAATCCTTTTTCCGCTGCTGAAAACACCCTTTCATAGACCGGGAGCGGCATCTTTCCCTTTTTGGAAAGCACTGCGGCATCAATAGCAAGGTAGCCCTGTGTGATCTCACCCGTGCTGCCATCCCGTATGGTCGATTCGGAGAGTTCTCCACGGCGGATGGATCCGTTATGCTGCAGCTGCTTATAAATGGCGGCTGCACTCATCCTCGGGTAATGCTCCTTAAGATACAGGATCTGTTCCTGCAGGGCATCATCCAGCTTCCTCGGCTTTCCCTCGTCACATCGGCCGGAGGGCTGCAGGGAGTCAAAGCCATTTTTGACATAAAGTTCGTACCATTTGGCGATGGTGGATGCGGCATAGTGGCGCAGGGAGCTGTCCGGGTGCAGGATGCCCCTTTCTGAGACCTCGCGGAAATATTCGCTGAAGCTTTGGTACTGTGCCGGGAGATCGGAGATGACCGGGGTGATGGCAGAGTATTTCATGAGGGCAATGTCATGTTTCTTTTGTTGTTCTATAGATATGGTTCCTCCTTTTTTCGATGATAAGAGGAGTATAAGGAAGATAACACGGGAATGCACGGCGGGTTATGTTGGCGGGGGAAAAAATATATTCGGCGTGTTTTTTATCTGCATGAACTGTTTCCCGAAAAGTGAGAGACTCTACTTTGTCAGCCGGACAAAGGGATGCAAGGCGATCCGTTCGGACAGGAGGCGTTCCCGCCAATAGATCAGATACATCCGGATGAGGCGGAAAGGAGTACGTTCATCCATCTCCGGGTTGGAATCAAGTACGGCATCCGGGGCGTTTCCCTGCTCAAAGGCTTCGATCAGGGAAACCTGGTCTTCTAAAGGGATCTGGGAGTAGGGAATTAAGGAAGAAGGAATGAGGGTATGGGAGCGGCTACGGCTTTGGCACAGGACACGCCGGATGATAAGCGGGAGCTTTGCACCGTCTGCCTTGACATGGTGGCGGTAGGAGCCATAGCGGATGAGGGAGCCTGAACATCCGCAGGTACAGGAAAGGCGGAAAGGATCAAGCTGATCATCATCATAAGATTTTTGGGAAATGGGGTTGTTTTCACTGACAAATACGGTTATCATAGTCTTGCTGGCGGCATTCATTTTTATGGATGACCACGGTGTTCATAAAAGGCAGGAAGCAGACTTTGGCAGGTGGGCTCCTGCCTTTTCTTTTGCCAATAAGTGACTATCGTATGATAGCACAGACAGCTGTCAAAATAAAATAATCTGACACAAAATGCATCAGATTAACTTATCCATCAGATATATTTATTTGACGGAAAACACGGGATTTGGCGGATGGGAATTTGACGGTCTATAATAAAGCAGGTAATGAAATGGTGGCAATCTCCAAAAAAACTGTCCAGGCAGAACTGGTCAACTGTTACGATTATTACAATGAAAGTCATGCTTTGAGGTTATGTTGATCCGCCGTATGCCGAACGACATCATGTATGGTGGTATGAGAGGAAAGAGAAAGTCTCCTCTACTCAATTATAAGCGTGAGAGTTTATTATTGAGAGGCTTTTGTCTTCGTAATAATGAGCTTGTTTTTTTGACAAATTATCTGGATATGGTCGCCTATTGAGAATCCCGCCTCTTCCAGCCAGCCCCCCTGCATCTTGATCTGCGGAATGTGTCGGTAGCCTACTCCTGTTGTCTTATAGACGGTCATCTTTCTGTTTTTTCTTATCATGCTGATTTCCTCCTTTTCTGATCTGTGTCTTTGCAGACTTTTTTCTTAGTTCTTACATGAAGATGGTAAAAGTCGTGTGCCTTAATCTTATTTATAGCTTGTCCGAGAGTAGGGGCGGTTCCCTGTTCGTGGAAGGGACTGGACTGCTTGTGCTTATGCTGTATTTTGCATGAAGCAAAGGTCGGATATTGCTGGTGAATGATATGCCAGTAGTGCTTTGTGTTTTTTGACTGCAGTGTGACGCAGTAGCAGCCTGCGTGGATGATATTAAAATAATTACAGTCGATATCGTTCAGTTCTTTAGTAATAAACATGTTATCATAGACTCCTTAATGTTTAATATGCGTATACTAATAATAGTATATACAAATAGTAGTATAATATCAATACAAAATATACTAAAATTAGTATAAATTTTATTGACAATCATTTTGCCAGATGATACTTTGTAGATGGAGGGGTGATGTATGATAAGATATAAGATAGATGTGTTTAAGGAATTAAGTAATCATGGTTTCAACCAGACCAGAATCCAGAGGGAAAATTTATTGCCAAGACAGACCATAACCAATATCAGGGCAGGGAAGAGCATAACATTGGAAACATTAAATAAAATCTGTGTTATGTGTAATCTGCAGCCGGGGGATATCATTGAGGTGGTTACGACAGAAGAGGAAAGAATGAAATACCATATATGAATAAAAAATCCGATGCTCCCCCAAAAGGAATACATCGGATTTTATAAAGCTACATTTTTTCAGGAACAAGCTCAATCAGAAGCTGCTCCTGATAGTCAGTATCATAGGTAGTACGTTCTAAATCATCATATCGTTTAGACTTGATAAGAATCGCATTGAGTTGGTTAATGCGTAGTCTGGTTTCTTCATTGATTTTTTCCATAATTTCACACATATGCTGCTGTCCCTCCTCTGTCTCTTTATACCGGCGTTTACTGCCGGAGGTAACGGGAAATTTGCTGTTGTATGCAGCATCGTCAACAAATACTTCCATCAGCTCGGATACTTCGGAGCTGTCCTTTACCTTTGCGTTGACGTAAACTTCTTCAAATCCGTTATCGACAACTTTTCCTGTTTCCCTTATGATTCGATCCACATGATATAAAGAATGATTTCCCTCAAAGATGTCAAAGCGGGAGATAAATACCACGCAGACATCAGGGATGTTCTCAAACTTCTCGCCGGGATCGGTGAGGTTTGTTGTAAGGATCGCGCCATTGTAGCGGACTCGTCGTTGATGATCGGTGTCATTTGCTTTTTGCACTTCGATGTCCGTTTTCCGTCCGTCCCCAAGGACACATTTGGCGTCAAGGATCACGGAGCGTCCCTGCGGATTTGTCCCGGCATATTGGGGCGTGGATTCCAGTACCGTAAGCGCCGGATCTGACAGGATCACCCGCAGGATTTCTTCGCAGAACGCTTTATCTTCTGCCATCGTGCGGAACATCAGGTCGTCGATGGGATTTAGTTTTTTTGCCTCTTCTCGTATTTTTGCCTTATTGCTCATGCCTGATCCTTTGTTTGTATTCACAGCATGAGTTTCCTGCTGTTATTTATAGTATACCATTTTTAAAAAGATACTCAATAAAAATTTTATGGCAGTGGGGACAGTCAGCGCGGCGGCTCTTTACTGCGCTTTTGTTCTGAAACAACAGGCGGCTCTATGTTCAGGTATTGGTTTAGTTTATCCAGTTCGCGCTTCATTTGCTGAACCTCATTTTCCGCTGTCCTGTAAGTCTGCTGCAATTCTCTTTTCTTCTGTTCCATCTGTGAAAAATCAGCACGAAGTTTAACAACATCAAGAGTTCTTGGATCAATCTTTGCCCTGCGGAGCATTTCTTTTGCCCCATCATACAGAATCAGTTCCGATTCATGTCTGCGGAAATAATCATCAGGATTTTTTGCTTTGCGGTAGCGGATCTGATAAGGGCGGTTTTCCTGATACTGCTGTGCGTATTTTATGGTTTCAGCCAAGCCCTTCATCTTGCGCTCGAGTATGATAAGTTTCTCACGGGATTCTTTGGAAGCTGCTGCGTGTTCTTTGATTTCCTTCTCCAGATCAGCAATGGAGTTTACTTTACTGTATGCGTTGGCGGCTGTTTTGAGGTTCTCGATTTCAGCCCAACGTTTTAAGCCTGCGCTTTCCTGAAATTTTTCCTGTGAGGTGTCAATTAGCCGATTCTTAGCATAACTGTCTGCCAGAGGTTTCCCACGGTTCTGTATCCTTTCCAAAATCCGCTCAGCGATACGTTCTTTCGTGTATTCCGCACCGAGAGACCTTACGCTGCCGCGCACAAAATTTTCCCTGCCGGGCGGGAGAAAAGCAATGTATTTCGGGGATTTTACGTTCAGTATTTCCCCTTTGACAGCATAGCCTTTTGCCCGTATGAGATCTAAAAACTCTTCATAGGTATCGGCGGATCTGATGGCGGCATTGATATCCCGGCGGAGGTCTGATTTGAGGGAACTACCGTTTTTGTCGGCAGACCATTCGTTGTATTTTTTCCCGCGCTGTGCGCCGGGAGTGATGACTGATAAGTGGTATTCTTTACATAGCTCGTCGCTTAGGTGGCGGATACGGTAGTAGCTCTTTTTGCAGTCATTATACTTATGATGGTCAACGTTGTTAGCGGCACAAAAAATGATGTGGTTATGAATGTGGTCTTTGTCAATATGTGTACTGACTACATAGGAATACTTCCCCTCTAAAACCCTGTCTGCAAGCGCCGCGCCGATCTGGTGTGCCGTATCAAAATCAACCTCGCCGGGGAGGAATGACTGTATCAGATGATAAGCCTTGTTTTCGTCGCTTTGGGAAGTCTTTGACAGTGCGAATTTGAAGTCAAAATGTGCAGTTTCAGGGCTGCACCCATAGGAGGAAATCAGCAAGCTGCCATCGGTTTTATCAGGGTTACAGATGTAGGCTATTGCTTTATGGACGGTTGCCTTGACAGCATGGATTTTTGTGTATGCCATACCTGGTTCATCATCTCCTTTATCTCTTTTACATCTTCATCATAGATGTGTCCGGTAGCGTTCATCCGCTTTGTGATCTGGTTCAGGCTGTTCCCTATGCGCGCAAGGTTTGTGTTGTAATCATGTAGCTCCCCGTAATCTACATCGTAGACATAACCATAGATGATCAGGTGCCGGAGAAAAGCCATGCGGCTGCGCATACCGGACAGTTTAAATTTTGTATCAAGGATATATTTTTCATCATCATTCAGATACAAAATGAGAGAGTGTCTGCGTGTTCTGTTTGCCATAAGTGTCTCCTTTTTGTGGGTTGTATGTAATGTATTTTGAGAAATAATGCGCTGTTGGAGGGGGCTTGTTTTTGAAACAAAGGGGGTCAGGGGGATTTCCCCCTGCAAGCAGATTTTGACAGGTTTCCGCCTGAGGAAATCTGATCAAAATCATGGATTTGCATATGCAAATCCAGTGCTTGCTAAGTAAGCCGTGGAAAGAAAATAAAAAAACTGCTCCAGACCTGAGCAGGCATGGTTGCCCGCTTGGAACTGACAGCAGTTTCAGTGTCATTTTATGGGTGCATAGATTTATCCATAAACGATTGTAAGTCTGAATGGCAGAAAAGTCAACAGTATTTAAAATGGCGTATTTATGGCACATGTAACTTATATTATAGTTTGAATGATACTGCTCTTGGAAGCGGTTTGCTTTATAATAAGAAGGAAGGTGTAACAGGGGAATTGGAGAAGTGAATACCACATCTCGGTGGGGACTCAGGTGATAGGAAACCATTGTCACTCTTTTTATTTCATTTTTCTAAAAATGTCGTTTACTAAAATCCACATTTTAAGTGCCTTCGGTGATTTAGTCATAGTGAAGGGATAAAAACAGGAAACATTTCTGCGGAAAGGACAGGAATGAGAGAAAACAAAATTACATCGGACAATGCGGAGAAGATATCTTCTGAGTTTCATGTGTTCTGCCGGAAAGTGATCAGGCGGAGCGTTCTGAACCAGCTCCGGGGGTATGTCAGGTACTGTAAGAATTATGGAACTGTGCCTTTGGAGGAAACAGAAGAAAGTGCAATGGCAGTTTATGATGATGTTCTGGAGGGAAAAGTAAAAATCCCTGTGTGCGGAACCGTCGTTCTGATCGGGGATGAGAAACTTGCCGCCGCACTTCTGGAAATGCAGGACACAAAAAGAGAGATTGTCTTAAGAAACACCGCATTTGGATATTCCCTGTCAGAGATAGCCGGGCAGCTTGAATTAGAATACGACACAGTGAGGCATTACAAGTCAAACGCAATGAAAGAACTGCGTGGGAAGGTGGGGATAGATGCAGAAAAAGAATAATGGCGGAAAACTTCCGGCGGGGGTTATCGCGCTGGCAGTGATTGGCGACGAAGGAGCAATGCAGGAAGTTTTCGACCAGTACGAAAGACTGATCAACTATATACTCTTCTGTGAGATCAGAAGCTGGCAGTTAAACAGTACGCTGATGCCTATAGAAGATATGGAACAACAAGTCAAAGCTGATCTGGTAAAAGCTATCAGGAAATTTACAATCAGGAATTAACGTAGTGGAGTGCGGAGATGCTCCTGGATTATCTTTTCACTATACTTATCGCTCTGATAAAGTGCACAATAATTACGAAGCGCCGACAGCAGGCGTCAGTGTCTTGTGCGCTTTACGGATTGATAAGCCGGACATAGATTTATCCAAAAAGTGAAGGCAAAATCCGGGGTTGTACCTTGACAATTGAATATGGTCTACACATACAGGACGTGTGGGATATGGGGAGCCGCTATGCGGATACGCCAAGAACTGTTTGGCTTTATTTTTATAGGGAGCTGGGTGCGAGGAAACACCAGAAACGGGTGTTGAAGTGAAAACAGGGAGCGGGGAATGTCTGGCGAAATGTACAACATCTGTACGGGGCAATGATCCATATCTTTGATAATGATACTTCCGAATCGCAGGTTGACCTGTGATCCGGTCAATTTGAATGACGGTGCGAGACCGATGTGGACAGGAGTAGTGACCTGTCACCTGTATTGTGTTTTTATATCTGTCAATAAAAGTGCATTTTGAGAGTGCTTTTCTATTGGCAGATATATGATTACCAGAAAGGAGAAAGAGATGGGATGTGAGAAGTCGTTATTGTCAGTAGATGAATTTTGCCAATATGTTGGAATTGGGAAAACGAAGGCCAGAGAGATGCTTGCCAACCCTTGCTGCAAGTATGCAGTCCGCATTGGACGCAGAGTGTTTATCCATAAGGAATTGTTTGATGAAGAAGTAAAGAAAAGCGCAAAGTTCCAGCTTACAATGTGATAAAAAAGGTGTGAATTTGTGTAAATAATCCTTGAAAGCGCGACATTATTATGCTACACTTAAGATAAAGGAGATGAGAAGATGCCAAGAATAATCCCGATCAGAGAACTAAGAGATACTACAAAGATGTCTGAATTGTGCCATAGCACGAAAGAGCCGGTTTTTATTACGAAGAACGGCTATGGCGATATGGTTATTATGAGTCTGGAAACTTTTGAGGAAAATTCCGGCATGAGTGATTTTTATTCAGACGTGAAATTTAGTAAAGGGAAATACGCTGATTTACAGGGGAAATAAGGGCATCTATATTCTTTGGTTTTAAGGTGTACTTATAATTTGAGCTTTTCGGGGATCTGAATGGACAACTGCGAAAGGATGAGAATTATGGGTAAAAACTTAAATGGCAAAGAGTTAGGCAGGGGATTGACCCAAAGACCAGATGGAAGGTATATGGGCAGGGCCCAGGTGGAAGGAAAGGCGATTGTTCTTTACGACTGGAAGTTGAAAGAACTGAAAAAGAATCTGGCTATAGCCATAGATGAAGCCAAGAGGAGTAATTTAATGCCGGATATGGATGGCAAAAAGGTTACCCTGAGCGAGTGGTTTGAAGAATGGTATTCTAAGTACAAGGCGCCAACCTTGAAAAATGGAGGATCACCTTCATACAAACGGAGATTTTTGAACTATTACGGGGTGCGCATTGGCTCGAAACCGTTGGCGGATATCAGACAACTTCATGTGCAGACGGCGATAGCGGATATGCTGGAAACCGGAAGATCCACCAAGTCCGTAAGGGAAGCAACAGGAATTTTACAGAACTGTATCGAAGCTGCCATTGCAAACGGTTTGATGAGTATAAACCCGGTGGTAGGTGTGATTGTACCAAAGTGCGAGAAAGTCGAGCGCAGAGTGCTTTCTGTGGAAGAACAGGAGATTTTTCTGAAGTATCTGGAGCGGACAAAGAGTTGGTATGAGGAAATGTACAAGTTCATGCTGCTCACTGGTATGCGGGTAGGCGAAATTGGTGGACTTCGGTGGGAGGACATAGATTTTGCCGGCAAATTCATCTATGTGAAGCGGACATTGTCTTATGACTATGCGGATGGGAAAAAGACACTGCGAATGACTTCACCAAAGACAGAAAATTCTGTCAGAAAAATACCGTTCTTTGGGGAAACACAGAGTATCCTTGAAAAACAGATGGAAAAAATCAAAGCAAGGCGGGAGGAGTTAGGTGAACGCTGGCGGTTGCCGGAAGAGTTTGGAAATTTAGTGTTCCTGACATCCAGAGGATCACCGATCGGGCGTTACGCGGTTGAAAGTGATATGAGGTGCATAACGGGGCAGATCAATGATATGTACCGTATGGAGGCGCTGTATGGGACTACTGCACCGAAAACCTTTGAGCGGATTCACCCACACGCTTTACGTCATACTTTTGCAACCAGATGTTTTGAAAAGGGAATGACACCCAGGACGGTGCAGGAGATCATGGGACACGCAAACTACAACACAACGGTTTCTTATACGCATGTCTTGGATGACATCAAGATGAAAGAAGCATTATGCGTAGGGGATTTTCTGCAAAACGGAAATACACTTAATAAGGAAGTAACTGAGTATGAGAGTCTTCTGGGTATTATATAAGAGGGTGCTTTACTCAGGAAAATTGAGTAATTTTGTCATTAAAATAATAAGCATACAGTGTTTCAGATAGGGGAAATGTTTAAAAAACGGGCTTTTTCTTGTAAGTAGAGCAGGAATAGTGCTCATACTTCGCAAAGCAGATGGGCATGTAATCTACTTTTATAATGAACCCCCTTGTAAGTGGTGTGAAAATGCTATTTACAGGGGGTTTTTCTATTATATGCCAGAACTTTCATTTCTTGACACTATTACGATATACCGTTATAATCAGTGAAAAAACAATTCATAAAATGGAGAATAGGGAAATGGAATTGATGAGTTTGTTAAGGGAAAAGCAGCTTTCTGTTTATCAGTGCGCTAAGGAAAGTCATGTACCATATACTACATTGTCAGATATTGTGAAAGGAAAAACCAGGATTGAAAAATGTACGGCAGAAACAATATATAAATTAGCAAGGACGCTTCATGTGACAATGGAAGCACTTCTGACAGAATGCTTTAGAGAAGATGAAAATGCTCCAAATTTAATAGATTTTGAAATATATAAAAGTAATATCTGCCATTTAGTGAAGGATAAAGGGGATATTGACTTTATCATTGATATTTTAAAAGAAAATCTAATAAGGACTTATTGGGAACGGCAATGGTATCGGGAAAGTTTTTATCTTCTGGCTATGGTAGATTACTTGAGCAGGGAAAATGGACTCCCCTTGTGCAATGATTATGAAGATATAAGGAATTGTACGCTGCCGGAACCATTATATCCGAGGGATGTTGTTCTTGCTGCAAAATTGGATGGTTCCCTTGACAGGAAAGAACAATGTTTAAAAGAAGCGATTCCCGAATTTCTGAGGTTTAATATTATAGAAAGTGAGATAAGGAATGTCTGTTGAGAAAGGTTTTACCAAAGAAAATCTGGATTATTATTTGAAGGAACTGGCAAAAGAGTTTCGGAAGAGAAATGGAAAAAATACGCCTGCTGAGATTGTGTTAGTTGGAGGCGCGGCAATCCTTGCCAATTATGGATTTCGTGAAATGACCTATGATATAGATGCAGTCATAACAGCATCATCAGCCATGAAGGAGGCAGTTAATGCAGTAGGAGACCGGCTCGGTTTGCCAAATGGCTGGCTGAATGCGGACTTTAAGAATACGAGTTCTTATAGTCCTGAATTATCGCAATACTCTAAGTATTACCGTACCTGTTCTAATGTGTTGAATATCAGGACAATTAGTGCAGAATATCTTGTTGCCATGAAATTAATGTCAGGGAGACGTTATAAGAAAGATTTGTCTGATATTATTGGTATTCTGAGTGAACAGAAAAGAATGGGAGAGCCTTTAAGTTACCAGCAGATTGATTGCGCAGTAAGAAATCTGTATGGCGGGTGGGACCATATTTCCGAATATGCAATACAGGTTTTGAAAGCTGCTTTAGATTCAGAAAATCTAAAAGAATTATTTGTGGAACAGGAACGTGAAGAGGCATTATCAAAACAGGCAGCGCTTCAGGTTCAAAAATACGACGGGGAAATAGTAAAGGAAAGTAATGTGGATGAGATCATTCAAAAAGCGTTAAGGAAGAAAAAGGAGATGAGAGATAGTCTCAGGGATATTTGAAAAAATGTATCATAAAAGAAATGGATAAATTCTTCATTCCATGTTATGTTAGATATAACACTATTGTAAGCGGATGATGCCATCCAACAGATAGAAGAGGAAGAATGGAGAATGGAAAAAAAGACGAAGAAGATGCGCTCTATTAAGACGAAGCTGTTAGCGACGATTCTGCCGGTGGCCGCGGTCATGGTGCTGGCGATTGCGACGACTTCCTATTTGATTTCCAAGAATATCATTACGGAATACTCGCAGAATCTTTTAAGCTCGTCGATTGCAAATCAGGCGAACGAGATTGAGTCGTGGCTGAATGAGAATCTGTCCGCGTTCCAGACCGTAAAGCGGGCGATAGAGGGGACGCAGCCTGACGAGGAGGCTTTGCAGCACATACTGGACAGCTATTACCAATTTAATGATAATTATCCGAACGGGCTGTATGTGGCGGGGGCGGACGGAAAGCTTATGAAGGCGTCGGAGTCCGACAAGACGGAGAACAATCTGTTACAGTCCGTCTGGTACCGGGAAGGCATGACAAGACTGAATATGGCGTTTACAGATGCGTATACGGATGAGAATGGGGAAGCGCTCGTCAGCGCCAGCGGCATTTTGGATGACGGTTCCGATGTTTTGAAGGTCATTTCAGCGGATCTGTCCTTGCAGCGCATCAGTATTATTGTAAACAGCTATATCGAGATGGAGGACGCGCAGGCGTTTCTGGTCAACTCCAAGGACGGCACGATTCTGGCCCATCGGGATAACGGTCTGATTTCCACGAGACTTGCTGATTCCGGCGATGCGTTCATGCGGGATGTAGGTGAAAAGCTGGGACAGCGCGACTACCAGATGGCGGAAATAGATGACAGGATGACGGCGTTTACGGAAATAGCAGGAACGGACTGGATTCTGGTATCCTATATTCCGACGAAAACGATTTATGCGGATATCGACGGCGTAAGGATCCTTATGGTTGCGATTGGTCTGGTGTCTCTGCTCTTGCTTGCCGTTTTGATCGAGCGCGTCGTTCAGGTCGTGATCCGGCCGGTCAAGGAGCTGACAAGAATCATTACAGCTATGACCGACGGTGATTTTACGGTCCATGTGACAACGAAGAGCAACGATGAAATCGGCGTTATGAGCCGTGGCGTGGAACGGTTTATCCAGTCCATGCGCAGTATGATTTTATCCATTCACGGGGTGTCTGACAAGCTCCATGTGCAGGCGGACAACAGCAACATCGTTTCCGGCGACATGTATGACGCGTCCAGATTACAGAGCGATTCGATGCAGGAGCTGAACAACACGGTAGAACAGCTCTCCGTATCGGTAAACGAGATAGCGGATAACGCCACCACGCTTGCGGCGGTCGCTGCGAATACGAGAGACGACGGGAAGCAGGTAGACCACAAGGTGAGGGAGACGGTGGAGGTTTCCCGTCAGGGAAAAGCGGACATGCAGAATGTCGGTATCGCGATGCAGAGTATCAATGAATCCATGAGGAAGCTGCAGCAGGCGATTGACAAAGTAGGAAACGCATCTGTGGAAATCACGAAGATTACAGGTGTGATCAGCGATATAGCGGACGAGACGAATCTCCTGTCGTTAAACGCTTCGATAGAGGCGGCAAGAGCAGGGGAGGCAGGAAGAGGGTTTGCGGTAGTCGCGACGGAGATCGGAAAGCTTGCACAGACCAGTTCGGATTCCGTACATAATATAGAGAGTCTGATCTCTGAGATCAACGTTCTCGTGAAGGACGCGGTCAGTCAGGCGGATGACAGCGTAAACAGCATCCAGAGCAGCGGCGAGCTGGTGAAGGACGCATTGCAGACTTTTGACATGATCTTCGGCAATATTGACGAAGTCAACCGGCTGGTACAGCAGATGATCGAAAAGGTGGAGCAGGTAGATAACGTAGCGGTCAATGTGGCCGCTATCTCGGAGGAGCAGGCGGCAAGTTCCGAGGAGATTCTTGCCACATCGACTACGATGGTAGAGCAGGCGCACAGCATCACGGAAAACAGCGAGACGGTTGCGGAAGGAGCGAAAGAGCTGACGGAGTCGGCGGTAGAGCTGGCAGATCAGGTGAACATGTTCAAAGTGGACGGGGAGGATAGCGTATGAGAAAAAAACCGGGAATACTGTTAGGCGTAATGATGCTCGGGATACTGGCGTTTACCGGTTGTGGGAGCGGCGGCGCTGCTTCCGGTAAAGACGTAAAAATGCTTCTTGTCCTGAACCAGACGGACAGTTTCCGCGAGACGCTTGTGGCGGCGGCGAGGGAAACCGCAGAGGCGGAGGGGGTACAGTTTGAATATAAGGATGCGGAAGGATCGATAGAGAATCAGGTGAATTACCTGAAATCCGCGAAGCAGGAAGGCTGCAATGTGATTCTTTGCAGTCCGGTGTCTATTGAGACGGTCGTGGAGCTGAAAGCGAGCGCGGGCGACATCCCGATTGTCTTTATCAACAGTTGTCCGGATGAAAAGCAGTTGAAGGAGGGCAAATACCTCTATGCCGGATCCGATGAATTTGTGGCCGGGCAGTATCAGGCGGAATATGTGCTGGACAGGCTGGCGGGCAATCAGGAGATCAACGTGGTACTGATCAAGGGGGAAAGAGAACACTCTGCCACGAACGGGAGAACCAATGGCGTGAAGCGGACGCTGGAGAATAGCGGAAAGAAAATCAACTATGTGTTTGAGGATTTCGGAGACTGGGATCAGGAACTGGCGAAGCATCTGTTCGAGACATTTTTGAGAACAGGCTCCCCGGTGGACTGCGTGCTCTGTGAAAACGACTCCATGGCGCTAGGCGTAATCGAGGCGTGCAAGGAGGCCGGTATTGATCTGAGCACTCTGCCGGTGCTGGGTGTGGACGCGACTGCGGACGGATGCGCCGCGATTGAAAGCGGGGATATGGCTTTTACCGTATGTCAGTCCGGAGCCGGTCAGGGAGAAGCGGCGGTGAAGGCGGCGATCCGGTTTGCGCAGGGGGAATCGGTGGATTCGCTGGAGGGTGTCAGTGAGGACGGGAAATATGTATGGGTTCCCTTTGATAAAGTGGACAGCACAAACGTGTCGCAGTATTGACTGAAAAAGGCCGGTGTTTCGGGAAGAGACGCCGGTTCTTTTTTTGCTCTCTTTCCGGTGTGGAAATCTGGCGAAATTTTCTTATGCCTTTTTTCATAAATTTTCTTTTCGTTATCTCTCAATTGTGATATAGTATAAGAGAATGTGGGATAAGAGAGTACAAAGGAGCCGGTGAAGATGGATGCGGAGCAGGATGCACATTTTCAACTGATGAAGCGGCTGCTCGTTATTATTCCGCTTTCCACGATACTGATACTGATGATCCTGTGTGTGGTTCTTGGCGTGAATCTCTATGAGGCGAAGCGTGAGCTGCGCGCTCTTCGTGAGCAGGCGGCGCCCGCGATGGCGATGGGACAGGCCTCCGGCGCAGAGGAGTCGGGCGGGGATCTGTATACGGCTTCCGGCGTGAATGAGTTCCGGCGCGATGCGTCCGGTCCGGACAGCGCGGTTTCCGAAACGGAGGACGGCATCAGAAAGGTGTACCTTACTTTTGACGACGGGCCAAGCAGCAATACCGGTGAGATACTGGATATTCTGGCAGAGTATGATGTGAAGGCGACTTTTTTTGTGGTCGGGAAAGAGGAAGAAAGATATCAGCCGTTATATAAAAGGATTGTGGAGGAAGGGCATACACTGGCGATGCATTCCTACAGCCACAAGTATAATGAGATCTACCAGTCAAAGGAAAGCTATGTGGAGGATCTGACGAAGCTGCAGGAGTTTCTCTATGACACGACGGGCGTCTGGTGCAGGTATTGCAGATTCCCGGGAGGCAGCAGCAATACGGTGAGCCGGGTGGACATGCATGAGCTGATTGCTTATCTGGAAGAGCAGGACATGAGCTATTACGACTGGAATGTGTCTTCGGGAGACGCGTCGTCAGCCTACATCAGTCCGGAGGCCATTGTCAGAAATTCGACGGCCAGACTGCGGGAGTTTCATGAGGCGATTATATTGCTGCATGATGCGTCCGACAAGGATTCGACGGTGGAGGCGCTTCCGAAACTGATCGAGCAGATCCAGGCGATGGAGGATACGAAGATCGTTCCGATCACAGATGATACGGAGGCGATTCATCATATAAGCAACGATTAAAGAATGGAGGATTAGGGAATGGGATTTTTTTCGGATTTGAAGGACGACTTATCCCAGGCAGTCAATGAACTGATGCCGGAGGAGGAGCTGGAAGCGGCTCTGGCGGCAGAGGGACAAGCCGGGGAGCAGGTATCGGCGGATGCTGAGGTGCCGGAGACGCCCGCTGCGGATGAAACGCTCGAATCCCTGGATTTGAGTGGAATGCTGGATAAAATAGAGGAGATGGGGGTGTCTGAGCCCGGAGTTTCTTCCGGATTGGAGGAGGCGCCTGTCGGGGAATCTTTGGAGGAAGAGCTTCCGGAGCCGGAAGTGGCCGCAGAAGAGGCAGTTGCAGAAGAACCGGCAGAGGAAGCGCCGGTTGTGGCAGAAGAGCCGGCTGCCGTGGAGGCAGTAATTGAAGAAGAGGAGGCAGAACCTGTAATGGAAGAAGAAATTTTAACAGAGGCGGAAGCGCCTGTGGAAGAGAATGATGAGACGAGCGGAGGAAAGGGAAAGACTATGGAAGTGCAGGCAAATCGTGTGGCAGTGGACGAGACGGCAGTTGTAACGGAAGGTATGACGATAACGGGTGATATTGTATCAGAAGGCTCTATGGAACTGATCGGTACCGTAAACGGTAACCTCGACATTCTGGGCAAACTGAACATCACAGGTACGATTCAGGGTAATTCCAAGGCTGCCGAGATTTATGCAGAGGGCGCGAAGATTACCGGCGAGGTGAACAGTCAGGGCAGCGTGAAAATCGGACAGAGTTCCGTTGTGATCGGCAATATTGTGGCTACCAGCGCGGTAGTTGCAGGCGCTGTCAAGGGTGATATCGACGTGCAGGGTCCGGTTATTCTGGATACCACGGCTATCGTGATGGGCAACATCAAGTCCAAATCCGTGCAGATCAACAACGGTGCGGTGATCGAGGGTATGTGTTCCCAGTGCTATGCGGACGTGAATCCTACTTCCTTCTTTGAGGAGTTCAAGAAGAAAAAATAAATCCGGGCACACAGGGGAGAGCGATATAATATGAAACGTATACTCTTGAAGTTAAGCGGAGAGGCCCTTGCGGGCAGGAAAAAGACAGGCTTTGACGAGGAGACGGTAAGGGGTGTTGCCGTGCAGGTGAAGCAGCTTGTGGACGATGGCATTCAGGTAGGTATTGTCATCGGCGGCGGCAATTTCTGGAGGGGGCGTTCGAGCGAGAACATTGACAGGACGAAGGCGGATCAGATTGGTATGCTGGCTACGATTATGAATTGTATCTATGTGTCCGAGATTTTCCGTTCCGTCGGCATGATGACGTCTGTACTGACCCCTTTTGCGTGCGGCTCCTTTACGAAGCTGTTCTCGAAGGACAGGGCGAACAAATATTTCGGAAAGAATATGGTGGTCTTTTTTGCAGGCGGTACGGGGCATCCCTATTTTTCCACGGATACAGGGGTAGTGCTGCGTGCGGTCGAGGTGGATGCGGATGTGATTCTTTTGGCGAAAGCGGTGGACGGCGTCTATGACGATGATCCGCGCAGTAACCCGGACGCAAAGAAATATGACGAGGTTACGATTGACGAGGTGATTGCCAAAAATCTGCAGGTGGTAGACATGACGGCTTCCATTCTGGCCAGAGACAATAAAATGCCTATGTGGGTGTTCGGGCTGAATGAGGAGAACAGTATTGTAAACACCGTCAAAGGGAAATTTAACGGTACGAAAGTGACTGTGTAGGCGATGCGGACCCGACGGCCGGCATCACAAGAATTACAGCGTAATTCTTGGCGTAGATTTTATTTGGGAGGATTACAGTATGGATGAGAGACTGAAGCCTTATGAGGAAAAGATGCAGAAGTCTTATGATTTTCTGGTAAACGATCTGGGAACGATCCGTGCAGGACGTGCCAATCCCCATGTCCTCGATAAGATTAAGGTGGATTATTACGGGACGCCCACACCGATCCAGCAGGTGGGTAATATCACGGTACCCGAGCCGAGGGTTTTACAGATTGCGCCTTGGGAGAAGAGTCTGATCAAGGACATCGAGAAGGCGATCATGGCGTCGGATGTGGGAATTACGCCCAGCAACGACGGTTCCCTGATCCGGCTGGTATTCCCGGAGCTTACCGAGGAGCGCCGTAAAGATCTGGTGAAGGATATCAGGAAGCGCGGCGAGGAGAATAAGGTGGCGATCCGCAATACCAGACGCGACGGCAATGACGCGCTGAAAAAGCTGGCGAAAGCAGAGGTTTCCGAGGACGAGATTAAGGAGCTGGAGGAGAAGCTGCAGAAGCTGACTGACAAGTTTATCAAGGATGTGGATAAGCTGGTGGAGGAGAAGTCAAAAGAGATTTTGACCGTATGACGATTGGGCAGCGCTCAATTTGTGGATGGAATTTAGAGGGCTTAGAGGGGCTTACAGAATGAACGGTTCTGTTGCCCCTTTCCATTTAATGGTTTACATAATGTAATTCCTTGCGGACGGGGACAGGAGGAGCGAAAAATCGTATGGGAGGCATAATGGGGGAAGAAAATAAGGTTCCACAGCATGTAGCGATTATATTGGACGGCAACGGCAGATGGGCGAAGAGTAAGGGGATGCCCCGCAATTACGGTCATGTGCAGGGGGCGAAAACCGTGGAGAAAATCTGTGAGGAGGCATACCGCATGGGAATACAGTACCTGACGGTGTATGCTTTCAGCACGGAGAACTGGGACCGGCCCGCGGACGAAGTGGACGCGCTGATGGGGCTTCTGCGCAATTATATGAAGACTTGTCTGAAAACGGCGGCTAAAAATAACATGTGTGTGCGTGTGATCGGGGAGAAATCCCGGCTGGATGACGATATCAGAAAGCGCATCGGGGAGTTGGAGGAGGCCACGAAGAATAATACGGGCCTGCACTTCCAGATCGCGATCAATTACGGCGGCCGGGACGAGATTGTCCGCGCCGTGCGCAGGCTGGCCGCGCAGGTGAGAGACGGTGCGCTCGCGCCGGAGGAGATCACGCAGGAACGGTTCGGGGAGACGCTTGACACGGCGGGGATTCCGGAGCCGGATCTTCTGATCCGCACCTGCGGGGAGCAGCGGATTTCCAACTTCCTGCTCTGGCAGCTCGCCTACACGGAGTTTTATTTTACACCTGTAGCATGGCCGGATTTTTCAAAAGAAGAATTGGAAAAGGCGGTAGCGGCATATAATAAGAGAGACAGACGCTACGGTCTTTTGAAGGAATAATTGCGATAGCGGCCCCTGTGCCGTGGAGAGTGACAAGAAATAGGAGGCGTCTGTATGTTTCGTACAAGACTACTGAGCGGCATTTTATTGGTGGCGGTTGCGCTGGGAGTTCTTTTGAAGGGAGGCGCGCTTTTAGCGCTGGTGATTTTCGGCGTTTCCGTGATCGCATATCAGGAGCTGACGGCAGCCTGCAAGGTGCGCGGAGACGGGCCGAATCCGGGCGCGCCGGTATTAGCGGGCGGCGCGATGATACTTGTATACTATGGTGTGCTGGGACTGGCGCTGGGAAGGGATATCAGCGCAGTGTTTCCGGCAATGGTGATGGTGATTGCGGCGGCTTTTCTCGTTTTTCTGTTCGTCTATGTGTTTACCTTTCCGAAGTACCATGCGAACCAGATCATGACGGCCATGTTCTGCTTTTTATACGGGCCGGTGATGCTGTCTTTCCTCTATCTGCTGCGGGAAGGGCTTGCGGACGGTATTTATCTTGTGTGGTTCGTGTTTCTGGCATCCTGGGGGAGCGATACATGCGCCTACTGCGTGGGTGTGCTGATCGGGAAACACAAGATGACGCCGAAGCTGAGTCCGAAGAAGTCCATAGAGGGCGCGGCGGGAGGCGTACTGGGAGCAGCGCTTTTGTTTGTGCTCTATACGCATTTTGTGATCAATCAATACTCCATGATGACGCTGTCGCTGCCGCTTGCGGCATGTCTGGGAGCGGTGGGCGCGCTCGTCTCCATGGTGGGAGATCTGGCGGCCTCGGCGGTGAAACGGGATCACGACATTAAAGATTACGGAAAGCTGATACCCGGACACGGCGGGATCATGGACCGCTTTGACAGCGTGATCGTGGCGGCGCCGATTGTTTTCTGGGGGATTGTGCTGGCTGCGGGATTTATGTGAGGCGTGTTTCAAGGGATAGCCGTCAAGGGAGAGAAACAGAGAAGCGTCGTGCACAGGCAGGCGTGGAAAAGTAAACTTTTTTTGAGAGAAAACGGATGAGAAGCGGAGCAGCCATGTGGAGGGACTGTTTCGGGACGAGGTTGAAAATGAAGAAAATAGGCATACTGGGTTCCACAGGCTCCATCGGAACACAGACACTGGACATAGTCAGAAAAGAAAAAGATCTGGAGGTCGTGTCTCTGGCGGCAGGCGCCAACGTATCACTTTTGGAGGCGCAGATCAGGGAGTTTCATCCGAAGATCGCCGCGCTCTGGGAGGAGAAAGCGGCGGCTGACCTCCGGGTGCGCGTGAAAGATCTGCCCGTGCGCATTGTGAGCGGCATGGACGGTCTTTTGGAAGTGGCGACGGCGGAGGGGATGGAGGTACTTGTCACCGGCATTGTGGGAATGATTGGTATCAGACCCACTATCGCGGCCATTGAAGCGGGGAAGGACATTGCCCTTGCCAACAAGGAGACACTGGTGACGGCGGGGCATATCATTATGCCGCTCACAGAGAGAAAAGGCGTTTCGATTCTGCCGGTGGACAGCGAGCACAGCGCGATTTTTCAGTCGCTGCACGGGGAAAACCGGGCGCGGGTGGAGAAGATTCTGCTCACGGCGTCAGGCGGTCCTTTCCGGGGCAAAACCAGAGAGGAACTTGCGGATATGACGGTGGAGGACGCGCTAAAGCACCCCAACTGGTCGATGGGAAAGAAAGTCACGATAGATTCTGCCTCCCTCTGCAACAAGGGGCTTGAGGTGATGGAGGCGAAGTGGCTTTTCGATGTGGCGCTTTCACAGATCGAGGTGGTGGTGCACCCCCAGAGCATTCTGCATTCGGCTGTGCAGTACGCAGACGGCGGCATTATGGGGCAGATGGGTGTGCCGGACATGAAGCTGCCCATCCAGTACGCACTGTTTTATCCGGACAGACGGCCAATGGAGATTGGCAGAGTAGACTTATGTAAACTTGGAAGCCTGACCTTTGAGAAACCGGACACGGACACTTTCGGGGGGCTTGCGCTGGCATACCGGGCGGCTGAGAGAGGCGGTTCCCTGCCTACGGTGTTCAATGCGGCGAATGAGAAAGCGGTCGCTCTGTTTCTGGAGAAGAAGATCCGGTTTTTGGAGATACCGGAGCTGATCGGGGCGGCTATGGACGCGCACCGTGTAACGGAGCATCCGACCGTGGAGGAGATACTGGCGGCGGAGGCGGAAACCTACGAGTATATCAGGCTTAAGTTTGGAGAGTAGCGAGTTGATTAGAACAATTATTTTATTTATCATTGTATTTGGTTTGGTAGTGATTTCCCACGAACTGGGGCATTTCCTGATTGGCAGGAGAAACGGCATCCGTGTGGTAGAATTTTCCGTGGGAATGGGGCCGACACTGTTTTCTTTCACGAAAAACGGCACGAAATATTCCCTAAAGCTTTTGCCGCTGGGCGGCGCGTGTATGTTTGACGGTGAGGACTGCGTGGAACGGGAAGCACAGCAGGAGCCGGAATCCGGGATTGCGGATGGCCCGGAGGGGCTTGCCTTTACCGAAGCGGGCGTCTGGGCGCGCATTGCCACGGTTTTTGCGGGTCCGTTCTTCAATTTCATTCTGGCGTTTGTGATCGCGGTGATTCTGAGTGCTTTTTCGGGAGCCGATCTGCCGACGGTAGGTATGGTTACGGAGGGCTCCGCGGCTGAACAGGCCGGTCTGCAGACGGGCGACGTGATTACGAAAATCGGGCGTGAACCCATTCACTTTTACAGGGAGGTTTCCATGATTTCCGCACTGAATCAGGGGGAGAAGATGGAGATTACCTACGTGAGAAACGGGGAGAAGGCGGTGACCACGCTTACGCCGCAGTATGACGAAAATGCCAGGCGTTATTATATGGGCATTACCAACGGCGGGGATTATCTGAAGTGCAATCCCCTGCAGGTATTCCAGTACGGCTTCTATGAGGTGGAGTACTGGGTGAAACTCACCTACAAGAGTCTGCGTATGCTCGTGATGGGGCAGGTGTCGAAGGACGACGTGTCGGGACCTGTGGGGATCGCGCAGCTTGTGGGCGAGAGTTACGACGCGGCGGAGGAAAACTACGGCACGCCTTACGCCATCCTGACCATGCTGGAGATTGTGGTGCTTTTATCCGTCAATCTGGGCATTATGAACCTTCTGCCGCTTCCCGCGCTGGACGGCGGACGGCTTGTGTTCATGTTCGTGGAGGTGCTTCGGGGGAAACCCGTTCCGCCGGAGAAGGAGGGCATGGTGCATTTTGCCGGACTGGTTGTGCTGATGGTATTGATGGTGTTTATTATGTACAATGATATTATGAGGCTGGTGCGTTAGCGCCGGCCTTGCTTTTTTTTCATAAGTATCGTATGATAGCGGTATCGGATTCTGTTCTTGAATCCGAAATGTGTGTGCGGCATGAGCAGAGGTTTCGCGAAAAGGAGTCAGGCGGCACATGATTGACAGGGCGGGGGTCCCGCAGAATTTCCGGGTTTATATTAAAATAGGCAATTGAGAAACTCTTTTAAGGTTGTTGAATTTGCACAAATAGCATAATCAACGCAGACGCGCTTTCGCTCCACTCCGAGCGTAGCAGACGCTAAACTCGTGGAAAACCTCGTTAAGCGCTGACGCTCTACAAGGGTCTGCTTATAATTATGCTATTTGCACAAAAAAAGCCACGATTTGATGAGTTTCGCAATTACCTAATATTAAAAACATGTGAGGAGGTGCGTTTGGGACGTGCGGTATGTGACAAATGTATATTGGTGCAGGGGGACGACGGCGGAAACGAATCAGGACGCGGTTGTGCTGCAGCAGGTATTGACGCGCAGGGGGCGGGTGCTTCTTGCGGCGGTGTGTGACGGCATGGGCGGCGTCTCCTGCGGCGGGGAAGCAAGCGGTTATGCGGCGGGGAAGCTTCGGGAATGGTTTTATACGGAGCTGTTTGCCATGATGCGGAAGAATAAGCGGTATTGGGTGATACGAAGGTCTTTAGACAGGCTTGTCTTTCACATGCAGGGGCAGTTGAAGCGATATGCCGTACAGGAAGAGATCTCCATGGGAACGACCATGACGGTGCTCGTCGTTTGGGAGCGGACATGGCTCCTGTGGCATCTGGGCGACAGCAGGGCATACCGGCTGGGACGGCGGGGAATGGAGCAGCTTACAAAGGACCACGCGCAGGATGCGGGGAAACTGACGAAATGCCTTGGCAGCTTCGGCTATTTCGCGCCCCAGCACAGGATGGGCGTGTTAAAGCCTGACGAGGGGATCCTGCTCTGTACGGACGGTTTCAGGAGGCGCATCACCGGGGAAGAACTGCGGGCGGTCATGAATCCGGAAGAACTGGCGGAGGAGGAGCAGATCGGGAGGCGGCTTAAGGAGATCGGGGAAACGTGCATGAAGAGAGGGGAGACGGATAATCTGTCGGCCGTTTATGTGAAGGCTGGAAGATAATCGGTCAGACTGTGATCGGGTAATCCGCACAATGGATAGAATGTTATGTAAACTATATGGCGGTTATAATTGAGGTAAGACGTACTGTGATCCATACATATTATGGAAGAAGGGAAAAGAGGTATGAACGGGAGAAAACATCTGGGAAAATACAGAATCGTCAGGCCACTTGGACAGGGCGGTGAGGGCAGCGTATATCTGGCGGAGGATGAGAGTCTTGGCAGGTATGTGGCGGTGAAGTGTCTGCGGGAGGAGGGCGGGGAACGCATCAGGGAAGAGGCCGCTTTTTTGCGTGATCTGCGCCATCCGATGCTGCCGGTGGTGTATGAGCTGCTCTGGGAGGAGGGATGGTATCTGGTGATGGAGTATGTGGAGGGAGTAAGTTTACATAACTATATCGAAAGACAGGGATGTGTGGAGGAGTCGCAGGCGCGGCTGTGGGCGGCGGCACTGATAGACGTTCTGGAGTATCTGCACACAAGGGAAACACCTGTTATTTATCGGGATATGAAGCCGGATAATATTATGGTATGCCCAGGCGGCAGCCTGAGACTGGTGGATTTCGGCGCGGCAGGGTTCCGGAATTTCGGGGAGGAAAGTGCAGCGCGTATGGCTTTTTCGGACGGGTTTACGGCGCCCGAGCAGCGGGGAGAGGATGGTCTTGGCGTCCGCGCGGATGAGAGAAGCGACATTTATGCATTCGGGAAAACGCTCTGTTATATGGTGACGGGTGCGGTTTGCGATGCGGTGTCCGGCATGGCCTTTCCCGCCTCTTACTACAATCCGCTTTTGTCAGAGGCGCTGGAAGCCATCATAGAACGCTGTACAGAAGCAGCGCCGGAAGCGCGCTATCAGGTGGCGGGGGAGGTGATGCGGGACCTGAACCGGAAAGAGATCAGGGGAAAAGGGAGGAGAGGACAGGCTTTTGTGCGGCATGTGGAAAAACAGATTTGTCTAACAGATTGTTTTCGTTTATAATCCCGTCTTTGACAGTTGATAAGAGAAAAAATCGTTACATCCCTTGTA
>CARQVR010000042.1 GCA_949051815.1 uncultured Lachnospiraceae bacterium | reverse complement strand
TGGGATTGATCTTTAAGACGTCCAGCATGAATGTGCCCGGGATTATTCAGAAAATTATAGAGCTTTCCAACGTGGCACGTAAGGAAGGGCTTCTGTCTCTGGAGGAAGCGGCCAGCGACATCGAGGATGATTTCTTGAAAAAGGGCATCCTGCTGATTGTTGACGGTACCGATCCTGAGCTTGTACGCGCGATTATGGAGACGGAGCTGGTAAGCGTGGAGAGCAGACACAAGGATAAGATCGGTTTTTGGGAGAATATCGCAGCCATGGGTCCTGCATGGGGTATGATCGGAACCCTGATCGGTCTGATTAACATGCTTAGGGATTTGTCGGATTTCGCAACCATCGGACCGAATATGTCGGTCGCACTGGTTACGACTTTCTATGGTTCTGTGCTGGCAAACTGGATTTGTGCACCGGTTTCCACGAAACTAAAGAACAAGAACGCGGAAGAAATGATGGTGAAGGAAATCGAGATTGAAGGTCTTCTCTCCATTCAGGCGGGCGAGAATCCGCGTGTCATCGAGGAGAAACTGAAATCCTTCCTTGCGCCTGCGGACAGAGGCATGACCGGAGAAGAAGGCGGAGGTGAGGCGGATGGCTAAAAAACAGCAGGAAGAGGCCCCGAAAGGCTCCCCGGCGTGGATGGCCACGTTCTCTGACCTGATGAACCTTCTGCTGTGTTTCTTCGTGTTACTCTTTTCGATGTCTACGGTTGACGAAGTGAAACAGGAAAAGGTGGTAGCTTCCTTTAATCAGATGTTTTCCGTCTTTGACGGGGGAGCGCAGGCGATCGGGGACGGCATGCTGATCAGTAACGGCGTCAGCCAGCTCAATGAGCTGGATGAATTTATAAACAGTACAGGTAAGATGGATGACGGAGAGATTGTCTCCGAGGATGTGGCCGACAGTACGGCTGCTGCGAAAGAACAGTTAGAGGAAGCGCAGATGGAGGAATCCGAAACGCTTGCCGAGAAGATTCAGGAGGCGGTTGACGAGAGGAATATGGCGGATGAGGTGGAGGTGCAGTTTACCGCGCAGTTCGTTCAGCTCACATTGAAGGGCTCGTTGCTTTTTGATTCGGGGAGTACGCTTTTGAAGGAGGAAGCCAAACCGGTTCTGGATCAGGTGGGACTGATTCTGGAGCGCTATGCGGAAGGTACGATTGAGATTGAGGGACACACGGATAATGTTCCTATGTCGGGGGCGAAGTATTCTAACAACAATGAATTGAGTTCCGGGCGTGCGTTATCGGTGTTTGACTATATTCTTTCGATTACGAATCTGGATCCGGCGAACATCAAACATGCAGGCCGGGGAGAATATCTTCCGGTAGCGGACAACGCTACGCCTGAGGGAAGAGCGAAGAATAGAAGGGTTGAGATTAAGATATACAACTCTCTCAGTTCTTATTAAGATATGTGCAGAAGGAGAAGACGAAGGCTATGAAGAAGAATCTGATTTCCGTTATTATTCTGGCGTTGTTGATCGTAAATATTGTATTGACCGCCATAATGATGTTCAGCGTGACGGGCGCGTCAAAAAAGACTGCCGCGCTGGTTGACAACATTGCTACGGCTCTGAATCTGGAGCTGTCGTCCGGCACGGAGGGCGCCGGAGCGGAGGAAGCTGTTTCCATGGCGGATACAGAGACTTACTCTTTTGCGGAACCTATGACGATTCCGCTGAAAAAGAATGAAGGCGAGGATAAGGATCACTATTGTATCGTTTCCATCACCCTTTCCATTAACACGAAGGCCGACGGCTACAAGGAGTATGGCTCCGCGGAGAGTCTGGCGACGATGGAAGGCCTGATTAAGGATGAGATCAACAGCGTTTTCGCCCAGTATACGACGGAAGAGGCGCGCGACAATCAGGAAGCGATCAAGAAAGAAATTATCAACAGAATACAAACCATGTTTGATTCCAAGTTTATCTATAACGTGTCCTTTGGCGACATCATGTTTGGATAGTACTTAGACTAAATGACTGCCACAGGAGGTGAACTTTCGTGGGTGAGGTACTATCACAGAGCGAGATAGATAATCTGCTCGCGGCCTTGAGCAGCGGCGAGCTGGACACGGATGAACTGAATGGCGCGGATGATAAGCAAATTAAGGATTACGACTTTAAAAGGCCGACTAAATTCTCGAAAGAGCATCTGCGTACATTGGAAATTATATATGAGCATTACGGACGGCTGCTTTCCACGAGCATGCCGGTATACCTGAGAAAGAATATACAGGTATCGGTGACCAGTTCCGAGACGGTTATCTTTTCGGAATTTTCAAACTCCCTCTCGAATCCGGTTATTCTGGGCGTGGTCAATTTCCATCCGCTGGGTGGAATGATTCTGATAGAGCTTGCGTCCCAGCTTGGATTTGCCATGATAGACAGGATGCTGGGCGGAGCCGGAGACCCGCTTGAAAAGAGCAGGGAATTTACCGAAATCGAGATGACGATCATTGAGAAGATGATGGTAGTTTGTATGCAGCTTATGCGGGAGCCATGGAAGAATGTGGTGGATATCAATCCTATGATGGAGAGAATCGAGACCAATTCCCAGTTTGCGCAGATCATTGCACCGAGCGATATGATTGCCATTGTCACTCTGAATATGAAGATCGGTGAAGTGGAAGGATTTATGAATGTATGTCTCCCCTTCTTCACGTTGGAGAGCGTCATGGATAAGCTCAATACGAAGTACTGGTACGCGAATCTGCAAGAGCAGGGAGACGAGGACTTCGAAGAGTACATCGAAGCTCTTATCAAGAGAGTGGATGTTCCTGTCAAGGCGGTTTTGGGAAAGACGAGTATATCGGTTACCGACTTTGTAAATCTGCAGGTCGGAGATATTATACGGCTGGACACTGAGGTAGAGCAGGATCTTACGGTGTATGTGGGCAATATTAGGAAATTTACCGCACTCCCGGGTACCAGCAGAGATAAGAACGCCGTGAGAGTTACTTCGGTGATCAGAGAGGGGGAAGAATAAAAGCATGGACGGAATGTTATCACAGGATGAAATAAATGCGCTTTTGAACGGTACGGATGACTCGGCCGGCGATGCTGCGGATGAGAATACCGCGGGTTTCGGTGGCGATGAAGCGGACGATACGCTTCTGTCGGACATCGAGAAAGACGCTGTCGGCGAGGTCGCCAATATCAGTATGGGCGCATCTGCTACCACCCTGTTTTCCATTGTAAACCGCAAGGTTAATATTACGACGCCTGTGGTTAAGATGGCAACCTGGAAGAATGTACTGGAAGATTATGAGAAGCCCTGCGTATTTATTCTGATTAAGTATACACAGGGATTGGATGGATCGAATATCCTGATCTTAAAAGAGCATGATGTAAAGATCATTACCGATCTGATGATGGGTGGTGACGGCAGTAACACGGACGGCGAGCTGGGTGAACTGCATCTTTCGGCGATCTCGGAGGCGATGAACCAGATGATGGGTTCTTCCGCCACCTCGCTCTCTACCATGCTTGGCAAGATGATAGATATCAGCCCGCCGGAGGCAAGTCTGGTGGATCTTACGGCGTTTAAGTCGGGCGGAGATATCGCACCGTTTCTGGAAGGTACTTTTGTAAAGATTTCTTTCCGGATGCAGATTGATGAATTGGTGGATTCTACGATTATGCAGTTGTATCCCGTAGAGTTTGCCAAGGAGATTTACGACACCTTTATTTCCAGTCAGGGCGGTGACAGCGAACCGGCTCCGGCGCCAGCAGCAGCGCCTGCCCCCGCTCCCGCACCGGCAGCTCCGGCTCCTCAGCCGATGCCTGCGGCAGCGCCCCAGATGGATATGAGCCAGATGCAGGCGGGAATGCCCCAGATGGATATGAGTCAGATGCAGATGATGCCGCAGATGGGAATGCCCCAGATGATGCCGCAGATGCAGATGATGCCCCAGATGATGATGCAGCCTAATATGAACGTGCAGCCTGTTCAGTTCCAGAATTTTGCCAGCGATTTTAACCCGCTGCAAAGTCAGGAGAACATAGAGCTGATCAAGGATGTGCCGTTAGAGGTAACCGTTGAGCTGGGCAGAACCTCTAAATCCATTTCGGAGATTCTGGATTTTGCACCGGGCACGATCATAGAGCTGGATAAAATTGCAGGTGAGCCGATTGATATTCTGGTGAACGGCAAGTTTGTAGCAAAAGGTGAAGTAGTTGTAATCGAGGAAAGCTTTGGTATTCGGGTAACCGAAATTATCAAATAATATGTGATAGGAGAAGAGACATGGCAAAAAATATTTTAGTATGTGATGATGCAGCGTTTATGCGAATGATGATCAAGGACATCCTGACTAAGAATGGCTATAACGTGGCAGGAGAGGCAGAGAACGGCGCAAAAGCGGTTGAGAAATACAACGAGCTGAAACCCGATCTCGTGCTGATGGACATCACGATGCCTGAAATGGATGGTATTCAGGCTCTCAAGAAGATCAAGGAGGGTGATCCCGGGGCAATGGTTATCATGTGCTCTGCTATGGGTCAGCAGGCCATGGTTATCGAGTCCATTCAGTCCGGCGCTAAGGACTTTATTGTAAAACCTTTTCAGGCTGACCGTGTATTAGAGGCTGTGAAGAAGGTTGTAGGATAATGCTTCTTGCTGCTGCATTATCAGACAGGGCTGACTCCTATGTGCAGTTTATGACAGTATTGATACTGTTTGTGTTCGTGCTGGCGATCACGGCCTTTGTGACCAGATGGATCGGCGGCTATCAGAAGAGCAGGTCTGTAGGCGCGAACATGGAGCTGATTGAATCGCTCCGGCTGTCGAATAATAAGTACGTGCAGATCGTCAGGGTCGGGCGGAAATATTTGGCGGTTGCAGTTTGTAAAGATACTGTTACAATGTTAACAGAGGTTCCCGAGGAGGATTTAAACTTTCCCGAGGGGTCTTTGGGAAGTGCGTCCACTTTCAGGGATGTGCTCGCAAAAATACAAAAAGAAAGAATCCTGGAAAAAGAAGACGGGCGAGACGAATGAAGAGATATTTTTCCGGATATCATTTGGCAAAATTAATATGCCTGCTGATGATGGCAGGCATATTCTATCTTAGCTGGGGGCAGACTGCCTATGCGGTGGAGGATAACAGACCGGATACGGTGACTGATACGCCATACAGGGACTCCAATCTCACAGGTACGGAGAGTGAGAGAACCAATGTGGATCCGCCCGGTGCCTCGGAGAGTGCCGAAGATCTGGCTGAACTGAATATTGCCAATACGGTGACGGTTACGTACAACAACGGTAACGGAAGTGTGAATGGCGCCCTGCGTATTCTGATCATTCTTACCTTGATTGCTATTGCACCGTCATTGATTATTATGTTAACCTCGTTTACGAGGATTATTATTGTACTCCATTTTACGAGGCAGGCGTTAAACACGCAGACAGCGCCGCCGAACACGGTGTTGATCGGCATAGCTCTGTTTCTGACCTTCTATGTGATGCAGCCTACGATAGCGGCGGTTTACACGGACGCGGTCGTGCCTTTCGAGGCGGGAGAGCTGACCCAGGAGGAGGCGCTCACGGCGGCGGCGGCGCCGATCAGACAGTTTATGTACGCGCAGACCCAGAAGAGCGACGTAAACTTTTTTATGGATCTGAGCCGTACCGAGTGGAATGGTGAACTGGACGACATACCGATCAGCGTGCTTGTGCCCGCGTTTATCATAAACGAGCTGCGGCAGGCGTTTATTATCGGTTTCCTTATATATATTCCGTTTATTGTAATTGACATGGTGGTGGCTTCCACGCTGATGAGTATGGGTATGATGATGCTGCCGCCGACGACGATTTCCATGCCGTTTAAGATACTTCTGTTCGTGCTGGCGGACGGCTGGTATCTGGTGATCAAGGGAGTCGTGGAGACATTTTATTACTGAGCGTCTGTCCGGTGACAGGGCATGTACGCGAAAGGCAGCCTGTATGGCGCGCGGACAGACAGCGGTTCACAGGTTATAGGGAACGGAGTGTGGGTAGATGACAGTCAATGACGTCACCGAGATTGCCGCGCAGGCAATTTATACAATTATCAAATGCAGTGCGCCAATGCTTCTGGTGTCTCTGTGCGTGGGTCTGCTTGTGAGTATTTTCCAGACGGTCACGTCGATTCAGGAACAGACGCTTACTTTCGTGCCGAAGGTGCTGGCTATCTTTTTGTCGCTGATGCTTATGGGCCACTGGGTTATGAATAATATGGTGGAGTTTATGACAGGGCTGTGGACAGATTTTAACCTCTATCTCGGATAAAGATCGTTTGCGCCAGAGGAAAGTGACATTATGTTGGATATCAGCTTTACTTATGCGGATTTGGAATATTTTCTGTTGATTCTGGTGCGGGTCAGTTGCTTTGTGTATGTTGCTCCGTTTTTTAGCATGTCGAATGTGCCGCACAGGGTGAAAGTCGGCTTTAGTATCTTTTTCGCCTATCTGCTCTATCAGTCAGTGGACCGTAATGAGGTGGTTTACAACACGCTCCCTGGCTATGCGGTGATTGTGATGAAGGAGGCGCTGACGGGTTTTCTTGTCGGCTGGGGCGCCCAGATATGCACTACGGTGACTTCGTTTGCGGGTAGTATTGCGGACATGGAGATCGGTTTGTCGATGGTTTCTCTGCTTGATCCGACCACCAAAGAGCAGGCAACCTTTACCGGTGTGTTTTATCAGTATATGTTTACGCTTTTTATGATTATTTCAGGTTTATACCAGTACCTGATCAGGGCGCTGGCTGAGACCTTTACCTTAATTCCGGTGAACGGCGCGATTTTTAAGCATGATGCGCTGTTACAGTCCATTATTATGTTTCTCGGGGATTATATCATCATCGGATTCCGTATCATACTGCCGATCTTCTGTGCAATGATCTTTTTAAACTGTGTGCTTGGCGTGCTTGCCAAGGTGTCCCCGCAGCTTAACATGTTTGCCGTGGGTATGCAGCTTAAGGTGCTTGTGGGACTGGGAATCCTCTTTCTCTCTGTGCGGATGCTGCCTGCTTTGTCGGACAACGTATTCACGCAGATGAAACGTATGATTGTATCTTTTGTGGAGGGGATGGTTTGATTTTAAGGTATAATCTCCAGTTCTTTGCCAAGGACGGTCCGGGAGGAGAAAAGACAGAAGAGCCTACCAGTAAAAAGCTGGAGGATGCCCGTAAAGAAGGACAGGTGGCCAAGAGCAAAGAGGTGACCAGCGCGTTTGAAATGCTTGCGGCCTTTTTGATGCTTCGCTTTCTGGCAGAGTACATGGGAACGGTTTTTGTGGGGAATATGCAGAGCATTTATTCCCGGATTCCGGAGTACGTGAAGCTTTACGACGGGCACATTCAGGTACAGACCTTCCGGATGCTTTTTGTGAACGCCCTGCTGCGGATTTTGCAGATTATCGCGCCATTTCTGCTTGTGGGATTTCTGGTGGCTTTTATCACGAACCTTCTGCAGGTGAAATGGAAGATTACTTCAAAGCCGCTTAAGCCGAAGTTCAGTAAACTGAATCCGGTGAACGGCGTGAAGCGGATTTTTTCGGCCAATTCGCTGATGGAACTTATAAAATCCGTATTGAAGCTGACGCTGATCGGGTATGTGGTGTATAATTATCTCGAAAAAAACATGCCCCCGCTCTACCAGCTCTATGACGTGTCACTGAATCAGGGAATCGTGCAGATCGGGGTGCTGGTGATTGATCTGGGAATCCGGATCGCCATGTTCTATATGCTGATTGCAGCCGCTGACTTTGCTTATCAGAAAATCAAGTTCAAAAAGGACATGAAGATGACGAAGCAGGAGGTCAAGGACGAGTATAAGAATCAGGAAGGTGACCCCCAGATCAAGAGTAAGCAGAGACAGAGGATGATGGAAGCTTCCAGAAGGCGTATGATGCAGCAGCTTCCCGAGGCGGATGTGGTTATCACAAACCCGACCCATTTTGCCGTGGCGATCAAGTATGAGCCGGAGCTTTACGACGCCCCCTTTGTGGTGGCGAAGGGCGCCGATTATCTGGCGCAGAAGATTAAGGATGTGGCGAAAGAAAACCGCATCGAGATTGTAGAAAATAAACCCCTTGCCCGTATGCTCTATGCGAATGTGGACGTGGGCAGCGTGGTGCCGCCGGAGCTGTATCAGGCGGTGGCCGAGGTGCTGGCTTTCGTATACCACTTAAAAGGAAAGGTTTAGGTTTTATTTATATAGCGATTGTTATTAAAAAAGTCTGAAAGGAGGTGATGCGCGGTGCAGAAGCTGAGACTGGGGGATGTAGGCGTTACGCTGTATCTGTTGGCGGCGTTTATCATGTTGATCGTTCCGATTCAATCGGGACTTTTGGACGTTCTTCTGGCCTGCAATATCGCGGTCGCCTTTACAATTATGTTTGGCTGTATGTTTGCCAATGAAGTGTTACAGATGTCATTTTATCCGACGATCCTGCTCTTCACGACGGTTTTCAGAATCGCGCTGAACGTTTCCTCCACGAGACTGATTCTGTCTAAGGGCGACGCCGGTAACGTGGTGCAGACTTTCGGTGAATATGTGGGCGGCGGCGATCTGTTAATCGGTGTTCTCGTATTCCTGATTCTGATTATCGTGCAGTTTATGATTATCAACAAAGGTTCCGAGCGTGTGGCTGAGGTGACGGCGAGATTTACGCTGGACGCGATGCCCGGTAAGCAGATGGCTATCGACGCGGACTTAAATACCGGAGCCATTACGGACGAGGAGGCGAAGAAGCGCCGGGAAAAGATTCAGGAAGAATCCACGTTCTTCGGTTCCATGGACGGTGCCGTGAAGTATGTAAAGGGAGATGCGACAGCAGGTCTGGTAATCACCTTTATCAATATTGTGGGCGGTATTTCCTTCGGTGTGTTCAGACAGGGACTGGAGGTAGTCGATGCGCTCAATAAATATACGATCCTGACCATCGGTGACGGTCTGGTAAGCCAGATCCCGTCTCTTCTGATCTCTCTTGCCACAGGTATTCTCGTGACGAAGGGATCCAAGGAGGCGGATTTCGGTACGGTTCTGATCAGCCAGCTCTTCGGTACGCCCAAGGTGCTGTATCTTGTGGGTGCGGTTCTGGCCTTTTTGGGAATCGTTACTCCTCTGAATCCGGTGGTATTCGTGGGTCTGGGTCTGATCTTTGTGGTAGTCGGCAGAGTGATGGCCGGAACCATCGAGACTGCCGTGATCGAGCACGAGGCGGACGAGGAGGAAGCGGCGGCGGAGGAAATCAGACAGCCCGAGAACGTTACCTCACTCTTGCAGGTGGACCCCATCGAGCTGGAGTTCGGTTACGGTATTATTCCGCTGGCGGACGTCAATCAGGGCGGCGACCTGCTGGATCGTGTGGTTATGATCAGAAGACAGATTGCGCTGGAGCTTGGTACAGTTGTGCCGATTATCCGTCTGCGTGATAACATACAGTTGAATCCGAACCAGTATATTATTAAGATAAAAGGGGTGCAGGTCAGCGAAGGCGAGATTCTTTTCGACCACTATATGGCCATGAATCCCGGTTATGTGGAAGAAGAGATCACGGGTATTCCCACCTTTGAGCCTTCTTTTCATCTGCCCGCCATCTGGATTACGGAGGGACAGAGAGAGCGTGCGGAGAGCATGGGTTATACCGTGGTAGATCCGCCGTCCATTATCGCGACGCATTTGACGGAGATTATCAGACAGTACATATCGGAGCTTTTGACGAGACAGGATGTACAGAGTCTGGTGGACAATTTAAAAGAGACGAATCCTTCCCTTGTGGAGGAGCTGGTGCCCAAGCTTCTGGGACTGGGCGAGATACAGAAGGTGCTGCAGAACCTCCTGAAAGAGGGCATTTCCATCAGGGATCTTCTTACCGTGTTCGAGACGCTGGCGGATTATGCGACTACCACGAGAGATACCGATATTCTGACGGAATATGTCAGACAGAGCTTAAAGCGCGCTATTTCGGGCAAGTTCTTCCCGGCCAACGAGACGACCAGCGTGGTGACGTTAGATCCGAAGCTGGAGCAGGAGATTATGGCAAGCGTCAAGCAGACGGAGCAGGGGGCTTATCTCACCCTCGATCCCGCAAAGACCAAGAGCATTATGGAATCTCTTGGCATAGAGGTCAAGAAGCTGGAAGATCTGGGCAAGATCCCGCTTGTGATCACGTCCCCCATTGTGCGTGCTTACTTTAAGAAGCTGACGGAGGACTACTATAAAGATCTGGTTGTTGTGTCCTACAATGAGGTGGAATCCAGTGTTGAATTACAGTCTGTTGGGATGGTGACAGCATAATGATAATAAAGAAATTTATTGCGAAAACCGAAAAGGAAGCGATTGAAAACGCCAGAGCGGAACTGGGAGAAGGCGTGGTCGTGATGAACGTGAAGCCCGTGAAAAGCAAGGGTCTTTTCGCGTTTCTGAAATCGCCGATGGTGGAGGTCACAGTGGCTCTCGAGGAGGAGAGCGAGAAGCTGACGGCGGCGGTGTCAGCCATCAACAGCGTGATTGCGTCCAGCCAGAACAAGGAGAAGGAAGAGGAGACAGTTAAAAATACACCTGTTATAGAAAGGCCGGAGAAGCAGGAGAACAACGGCCCCATAAGAGAGAAAGGGGAAAATAACAGCGCCATAGAAGAGAAGCTGGACAGTTTACAGTCGCTCTTAGAACAGCAGCTCCAAAAGCCCGAGGAGGAGAAGGAGGAGCCGCAGGAGGAGAAAAAAGAGGAGACGGAAACGGATAAGTTCATGCATCTTCTGCATGACACGATGCTGGAGAACGAGGTAGACGAGAAGTACGCCAGAGAGATCATGGATGAGATCGAGCTGATCAATAAGCCGAATATTCCCTTCGACTATGCGCTGGCGAACATTTACCAGAAGATGATTCTCAAGTTTGGAAAACCCAGCGGTATCGAACCGGCGGGAAGCGGCATTAAGCTTGTCTTTTTCATCGGTCCCACAGGCGTCGGAAAGACCACTACGATTGCCAAGATCGCTTCAAAATTCCGGGTGGATGAGAAGAAGAAGGTGGCGCTTTTGACGGCGGACACTTACCGGATAGCGGCGGCGGAGCAGCTCCGCACTTACGCGAACATTCTGGAGGTGCCTTTCCGCGTGATCTATACGGTGGAAGAAATCAACAAGGCGCTGGAGGATTTCAGGGACTACGATTATATTATGATTGACACGGCGGGACACTCCCACCAGAACGCGACACAAAAAGATAACATGCGTAATATTATACATTCCGTGGACGACAGGGTGGAGAGTGAGGTTCATCTGGTTTTAAGCGCGACGACGAAATACAAGGATCTGATCAGCATAGCGGATTCCTATAAAGAGATGGCGGATTACAAGCTGATTTTCACGAAGCTGGACGAGACGACGACGCTGGGAAATCTGCTGAATCTGCGGCTTTATACGGGAGCGTCGCTCTCTTATGTGACATACGGACAGAACGTGCCGGACGATATAGAGGACTTTAATCCCCAGAAGACGGTTAAGAGACTGCTCGGCGGGAAGAACTGACCGGAGGAAGAACGAAAGAGGAGGCCTAGCGGATGGATCAGGCTGAACAACTGAGAAGGATAATAAAGGGCAGCGCTCCGCCGAAGCGTCCTCTGGCCAGAGTCATCACCGTCACGAGCGGTAAGGGCGGCGTGGGAAAGTCGAACACGGCCATCAACCTTGCCATACAGTTTCGAAGAATGGGACAGAAGGTTATTATTCTGGACGCGGATTTCGGGCTTGCCAATATAGAGATCATGTTCGGGGCGGTGCCCAAACATAACTTGTGTGATTTAATTTATCAGGGGAAAAGCATCAGCGATATTATTACATGGGGTCCTATGGACGTAGGCTTCATATCGGGCGGTTCCGGGATCACGGGGATGTCGAATCTGGATAAGGATAATGTGGGGTATATCATTGACAATCTGGCGGAGCTGGATGAAATGGCGGAAACCATTATCGTGGATACGGGAGCCGGGATTTCCGACACGGTGCTGGAATTTCTGGTGGCCAGCGGCGAAATACTGCTGGTGACCACACCGGAGCCGACTTCCATTACGGATTCCTATTCGCTCTTAAAGGCGCTTGGCCGCCATCCCCGCTATCGGGCGGAGTCGACGCAGGTAAAGGTGCTGGCCAACAAAGTGACAGGAGAGCAGGAGGCGCTTTCGCTCTACGGGAAGCTGGAGACGGTGGTGGAGCGGTATCTGAATGTGCCGGTTTCCTATCTGGGGATGATACCACAGGATCAGCTTCTGGCGAAGGCGGTGATGCAGCAGATGCCGGTATCGCTGGATAATCCCAAGGCCAGATCAGCCATCGCCTATGAGATCGTAGCGGCGAAGCTGATGAACAGGGAACCGGACAAAAATATTCCAAGACGCGGTATGGCGGCATTCCTGTCCCATATCATTTCAGGCAGATAGACGGCCGGTGTGCAGGCCGGGAGGTAAGACATGTCAGGCATTTTATCAAAGTATGTGGCTTCGGGTGGAGAGGTAGAGCTCAAGGCAATAGGCAGAGAGCGGGAGCCGGAGGACAGCAGGCAGCGAAAAGCCCACCGGAGCCGGCTTTTGAAGGTACTTACGGAAGACCGTGTGGAGGTTGCCATGCCGATTGAGGAGGGCAAGCTGATCCTTTTGCCGGTGGACGGTGAGTACGATATGTATTTTTTCGGTGACAATGTCGTTTATCAGTGTACCGCGCGGGTGGTAGACCGCTACCGTTTTAACGGACAGTATGTGCTGGTGATGGATCTGACGAGTAATCTGCGCAATTACCAGAGAAGGGAGTACTACAGGTTCAGCTGTGCGCTGGAGATGGATTCCAGACAGCTTGGCGAGGAGGAAGAGATCTCTTTGGCCGCGCAGGAGGAGCTGCTGCCGGAGCTGCCGTTGAAAAGCAGCGTGATCGTGGATATCAGCGGCGGAGGACTGCGGTTTGTCGCATACTATGCATATGAAGTGAACAGTCTGATTCTGTGTAAGTATCATTTACAGATTGAAGGACGGGAGAAAGAGTACCGGCTAGTGGGGAAGGTTCTGGCGGTGAATGAACTGGAGAAGGAGCCGGGCGTATTTGACCATCGCGTACAGTACGTGAACGTGGATCCCCGGGACAGAGAGGAAATAATTCAGTATATTTTTGACGAGGCGAGGAAAACCCACAAAATGACAGGGGGCTGAACTGCCGGAGGGAAAATATGAAAAATATATTGCTGGTTGACGATTCTGCACTCATGAGAAGGGTGCTCTGTGATATAATTGAATCAGATAAACGATTCCGTGTACAGGACAGGGCGGTAAACGGTCTGGACGCGCTGAGTCTGTTGAGCAGGAAAACTTACGACGCGGTGGTGCTGGATGTAAATATGCCGCAGATGAACGGTCTGGAGCTTTTGAAAGAGCTGCAGAAGCGTAAGATCTCGGCAAGGATTATTATGGCCAGCACGGATACGGCGGACGGCGCGAAAATTACGCTGGACGCATTGGAGCTGGGCGCATTGGATTTTATCCACAAGCCTACCAGTGCGCTGGACTGTCGTAACGGTACATTCAGTCAGGGACTTTTGCGGATTCTGGCAGCCGTGACGGATTTAGAGCCGCAGGCTCCGGTGCAGACACAGATGCCCGCGCCGGCTCCGACAGCGCCGGTAACGCCGCTGACCTCTCCCAGAACGGCGCCTGTGAGGAATATTGCAGGCAGGGCGGGTGCGTTTACGGTGCCGGAGAAAACGGAGAGGAAGGCGCCTGCGCCGCCTTCGGGAAAGGCAGTCTACAATTCGGGAACCCAGATTGTGGCGCTGGCCAGCTCTACGGGCGGCCCCAAGGCGCTGCAGGCGGTGATTCCGAAACTCCCGGCGAACCTGAAGGTGCCGGTGGTGGTGGTGCAGCATATGCCGCCCGGCTTTACGGCGTCCCTGTCGGAACGGCTCAATTCACTGAGCGAGGTTACCGTCAAGGAGGCGGCGGAGGGGGATGTGCTTATGCCCGGCTATGTCTATGTGGCTATGGGGGGCAAGCATCTGAACATTCTGAATGTGGCAGGGAAGTATACGATCCATTATTCGGACGAACCGGCCAGAGAAGGTGTGAAACCCTGTGCGAACTACATGTATGAATCCCTGATGGACAGCAAATTTGACAGGGTTGTATGCGTGGTAATGACGGGGATGGGCGCTGACGGTACAGAAGGGATCCAACATCTAAAGGAAAAAAAGAAAATACATGTGATTGTTCAGGATGCGGGTACATGCGCCGTGTACGGGATGCCGAAGAGTGCCGTGAATGCGGGACTGGCGGATCAGATCGTGCCGCTTGAGCAGATCGCACAGGAAATCATAACAAACGTGGGGGTAAAATAATATGGATGTAAGCCAGTATCTTGAGATTTTCCTTGATGAAACCAATGAACATCTGCAAAATCTGAATACGCAGATTCTCTCTTTGGAGCAGGATCCGGAAAACATGGACACGATCAATGAGATCTTCCGTGCGGCCCATTCCCTGAAGGGTATGGCGGGAACGATGGGCTATAAGAGGATGCAGACCCTGACCCATGACATGGAGAACGTTTTTTCCGAGGTGAGAAACGGCAATGTCAAGGTGAAGGCGGATATGATTGACGTGCTGTTCCAGTGCCTTGACGCGCTGGAGGAGTATAACACCAATATCAGGGAAAGCTCCGACGAGGGTACCAATGATAATGGCGCGCTGATTAAGCGGTTGAATGATATTATGGGCGGCGGTTCCGGCGACAGCCCGGCTCCGGCACAGCAGGCGAAGGCTGCGGAACCGGCTGCAGCAGCCGGGGGCGGCTTTGTGGGAATTAAGCTGAACGAGAACCAGCAGAGCGTGCTGAGTGAGGCGCTCAAGCAGGGAAAGCGCGTTTACGGGCTTACGGTGAAGGTTCAGGAATCCTGTATTTTGAAAGCGGCCAGAGCTTTTCTGGTGTTTAAGGCGATTGAGGAGACGAGCGAAATCATTGTATCCGATCCTTCTTCCCAGGATATCGAGGATGAGAAGTTTGACCTGCATTTCAGCCTGATTATTGTCTCCGAGGCGGAACTGAATGAGGTTGTGACGGCAGCCAGGGCAGTTTCCGAGATAGAAGATGTTTCCGGCAGCGTATTGAATCTGGATGATGTGGGCGCAGAGACGACGGAAGAATCCCATGCGGCGGAGAGCGAGGAACCCGCACCGGCTCCTGCACCTGCAGAGACGGCGCAGCCCCCTGCAGAGACCCAGACAGCGGCTCCGGCGGAAGCAGCACAGACGTCCGCGCCCGCACCGGCTCCTGCACCCGCAGCGAAAAAGACGCCCGCAAACAAGCCGGTGGTGAACCGGACTGTCAGAGTGGATATTGAGAAGCTGGACACGCTGATGAATCTGGTAAGCGAGCTGATTATCGCGAAGAACTCTCTCGTATCGGCATCCGCAATGTCCGGCAATTCGAGTCAGGCGGTGAATGAACAGATCGAGTATCTTGAGAGCGTGACCACTTCCCTGCACGAGTCGGTTATGAAGGTGAGGATGGTGCCGATCGAGAGCACCGTGAATAAGTTCCCCCGTATGGTCCGCGACCTGCAAAAGAAGCTGGGTAAGAAGATGGAGCTGTACATGAGCGGTGAGGAGACGGAGCTTGACCGTACCGTGGTGGATCAGATCGGCGATCCGCTGATGCATCTGCTTCGTAATTCCGCCGATCACGGACTGGAGTCCGCAGCGGTGCGTAAGGAGAGAGGAAAACCGGAAGTCGGTTCTATTTTCCTCGACGCTTATCAGGATGGTAATAACGTTGTCATCGAAGTAAGGGATGACGGTAACGGTATTGATACAAAGGCAGTTAAAAACAAAGCCATAGAGCGCGGCGTTATCACCCCGGAGCAGGGGGAGGCCATGAGCGAGAAGGAGATTATTGATCTGCTCTTTAACGCAGGCTTCTCCACCGCAAAGGTGGTATCTGACGTGTCGGGCCGCGGTGTTGGTCTGGATGTGGTGAAATCCATGATCGAGTCCTTAAGCGGTGAGGTGGAGGTGAAGTCCAAGCTCGGAGAGGGCAGTACATGGACGATCAGACTGCCGCTGACGCTGGCTATTATTCAGGCTCTGATGGTGGAGATCGGCGATGAGAAGTACGCCATCGCACTCGGTTCCATCCAGACCATCGAGGATATCCTGCCCAGCGATGTGAAGCTGGTACAGGCGAAGGAAGTGATTCAGCTCCGTGATCTGGTTATCCCGCTGATCCGGCTGAATGAGATTCTGGATATTCCGAGCAAGAAGGATCCGGAGGAAAATCTGGTTGTGGTTGTCGTTAAGAAGGGCGATAAGCTGGCAGGTCTTGTGGTCGATGAACTGATCGGACAGCAGGAGATCGTTATCAAGTCGCTTGGCAAGTATATCAGTAAGTGCAAGATTATCAGCGGCGCGACGGTTCTTGGCGACGGTGAGGTTGCGTTGATTCTGGATGCCAATTCGTTGATCTGACAGAAGGGAGGAGAAGAGCATGAATGAAGTAGAAGAATTAAGACCGGTAGGACAACAGACCACACAGTTTATTGTGATAAAGCTCGGTGAGGAGCAGTACGGTATTGACATCAAATACATAGATAATATTGTAAGGATGCAGCACATTACCAGAGTGCCGAAGGTGGACGATTACTTAAAAGGTGTGATTAACCTGCGGGGCGAGGTGATTCCCGTTATGAGTATCCGCATCAAGATGGGGCTGGAGAAGGATGTGGAGACGAAATCCAGCAGAATTATCATTTTGAAGCTGGAGCAGCAGGGAACCATCGGTGTGATTGTCGATGAGGTCAGAGAGGTTGTAACGCTGGAAAACGAAAGAATTGAGAAAGTAGCTTATGACTCAAAAGATGAGAAGGCAAACTTCCTCTGCGGAGTCGGCAAGAGCGACGGGGGACTGATCTCCCTGCTTGATTTAAATTCGGTTGTGCTGGAAAGCGTATAGGAGGAGCAAGAGTGGGCGAAATCAGTTTAGACGAAATGTCAAATGAATATTTCGACGTCCTGAGAGAGTTGGGCAATATCGGCGCCGGAAACGCGACCACGGCTTTGGCGCAGATGATGCAGTGCAAGGTGGATATGGCGGTGCCGAAGGTACAGCTTCTTGAGTTCAAGGAGCTGGGCGAGGCCATGGTCGGCGAGGAGACGGTCATGGCGGGTATCTACCTCGGCATCGAGGGCGATATCAAGGGCAGTATTATGTTTCTGCTGGAAAAGGCGGCGGCAAAGCATCTGGTTGGCAAGCTGATGGGGATGGAGTCGGAGGGCGACGAGTTTACGGAGATGGAGTTTTCCGCATTGAAAGAAGTGGGAAACATTATCACCGGTTCTTATTTAAATTCCCTCTCAAGCATTACGAATCTGGCGATTTTCCCTTCCGTGCCGGATTTGACGGTGGATATGGCGGGAGCGATTTTGAGCGTACCGGCGATTGAGTTTGCCGCCCTCGGCGACAGAATGTTAATGATTCAGACACAGTTTTTCGACGAGATGGTATTGGACGGGTATTTTATTTTGATTCCTGATCTGGATTCTTATGGCAGGATGTTGACAGCGCTGGGAATCAATATCTGATCGGACGGCGCACATGGGGATGGAATAAAAAAAGTGTAAACGGGAGAACGCGGTGTTATGAGTGTAGAGATAAAGGTCGGAATGGCCGACTTAAATGTATGCGTCAGTCCTGACAGGATTACAACTCTGGGACTGGGGTCTTGTGTAGGTATTGCGCTCCGTGATCCGGTCACAAAGATCGGCGGATTGGCGCATATTATGCTGCCGGACTCTACGACGATTCGCAACAACTCTAATATACCGAAGTTTGCTGACACGGGAATAGAGGAGTTGGTGAAGCAGGTGACCAGAAAAGGGGCGAACAGAAGCCGTCTGGTCGCCAAGATTGCGGGCGGCGCGCAGATGTTTGGCTTTAACAGCAACAGTGAGATGGTCCGTGTGGGCGAGAGAAACGTACAGGCGACCAAGAAGAAGCTGGCGGAGCTGCATATCCCGATTTTGGCGGAAGATACCGGCAAGAATTTTGGGAGGACCGTTATTTTTTATCCTGAGACCGGGGATTTTGTAATCAGGGCGGTAGGTAAGCAGGAGTACAAGATCTGATCCGGAAGAAGAGCGGGATCCGGAAGACAAAAGAGGATAAAAATAGAAGATAGGAAGATAATGGAAGGGTAACGAAGTGGACTGGGAAGAGAAGAACAGCGAAGAAGCGGCGGAAGCTCCCGAGACGGCGGAAGAGTCAGAAGAGCTGGAAGAAGGGCTTGCGCCGGAGGAGGAAATTGAAACTGCGGCCCAGCGTGAGGCGAGGGAGAAGCGGGAGGAAGAGGAGAGACAAGCGAAGGCGAGAAAGCGTAGATTGATCCCTCCTTTTATCATGTTACTTGCCGGAGCGGTTGTCAGCATTACCATGCGCATTTTCCGTTATGATCTGCAGACGATGCTGATTGTTCTGCTGTGCGTATTGCTGGGGTTCTATTTTGTCGGAAGAATCCTGCAGATTATGCTGGACAGATTTGAGCAGCAGATAGAGGAGGCCCACATGGAGGAGGGCGAAGTAATAGAAAAGGAACCTTCAGAGTAAGATAAACGTAAAAAGGTAAGCAGGGACTCAGAATGGACGATACAGGCAAAAAGAAACTCTGGGAGGAATACGCGGGTAACAAGTCCCCGGAGGTACGTGAAAAGATCATATTGGAATATGCGCCTTTGGTGAAGGTGGTGGCCGGACGTCTCAGCATGTATCTCGGGTACAATGTGGAGTACGAAGATCTGGTAAGCTACGGGATATTCGGACTGATTGACGCGATTGATAAGTTTGACTGCATGAAGGACGTCAAGTTTGAGACCTATGCCAGTCTGAGAATACGGGGAGCGATTCTCGACCAGATCCGTAAAATGGATTGGATTCCGCGGACCATCAGACAGAAGCAGAAGCGGATCGACGCGGCCATCAAAGAGATCGAGACGCAGTACGGCAGGAGCGCCACGGATGAGGAAATCGCAAAAATTCTGGGAATTACGGACGAGGAGTACCTTGACTGGCAGTCCCAGATGAAAATTACCAATGTGGTGTCCCTGAATGAGTTTTTAGAGCAGGGGAGCGAGGTTTCCAATGAGGCGGGGAGCACGAAGAGCGCGGCTTTTGATTCGCCGGAAGAGATTCTGGAGAGGGACGAATTAAAAAAGATGCTCGAACAGGCGCTTGAGCTTCTGACGGAAAAGGAGCGCAAGGTAATTGTCCTCTATTACTACGAGGATCTGACGCTCAAGGAAATCAGCAATATACTGGAGGTGTCCGAGTCGAGAATATCGCAGCTCCACACAAGAGCTTTACAGAAGATGAGGGGGAGGATGGGGAACTATATCGGTATCCTCACAGATACGGAAAAGAGAAAGTAAGAAGAGAGAGAATTATTTGGCACAGAATTTTGCACTTTGCTGCAAAATCCGTATGAAAATATAGTGGCAGCGATGCATCAAACCAATCACGAAGTGATTTTAGCACGGTTTGATGCCTGTAACTATGAAGGAACTGAATAGTTATAACAGGGGGGTATATGAACGGATATTTCAGACTGGTGAACCGGGAAGGGGCGTCGTCGCTTAAACTGTTTCCGCCTACAGGGGATGGAAAACCTGTCGATGTCGGCGACGTGGTTGAGTATCTGACGATGAAGGATTATGCCTGCGATCTGCCTGCACTGAAAAGAGCGGTGGAGCGCGCGAAAAATGAGAAGCAGGAGATCAGTCTGGGGAATGAGACGAGGTTTCCGGAGAGAGAATGTTATAAGCTGCGTATCGGGCCTGATAAAATGCGGGCCTTTGTGAAGTTCTATGCCGCCTCCGAGGGCGGCGAAAATATGACGGCCGAAGAGATGATGAAGGATCTTAAGCTTCGGGGGATCAAGTGCGGCATCCGCACGGAGGCCATAGAGGGATTTTTCGCGAAAAGGAATTATCTGGAAGAGATTCTGGTAGCCGAGGGGCGTGAACCGGTTCAGGGGAAACATGCGTTCATTGAATATAAATTTAACACGGATAAAAAGGTGAAGCCTACGCTGAAAGAGGATGGGAGCGTAGATTTCTTCCATTTGAATATACTAAATCATTGTAATAAGGGAGACATGCTGGCAGTTCTGCATCCGGAAGTGCAAGGCGAGCCGGGAGAGGATCTTGCGGGCAACCGGATCGCTCCTGCGGAGGTGCGGAAGGAAACTTTAAAGTACGGGCGCAATATTGAAATTTCCAAAGACCGCACTGTGCTCACCGCGCAGGCGGACGGGCACGTGGAACTGGTGGAAGGCTCGGTTTTCGTCTCCGATGAGCTGATGGTGGAGAATGTGGATAACTCCACAGGCAATATTGATTATGAGGGCAATGTACAGATAAACGGCAATGTGGCCACGAACTTTCAGGTAAAAGCCAAAGGTGACATAGTGGTCAAGGGCGTTGTGGAAGGCGCACAGCTTACTGCGGGCGGTAATATTATCATCGCCAGAGGAATGAACGGCATGGGCCGGGGCGTGCTTAAGGCGGACGGCAATATTGTGGCGAAATTCCTGGAAAATGCAACCGCGGAGGCGGAAGGGTATGTGACCTCCGAGTCCATTCTGCACAGCAGGGTGACGGCCGGCGGTGAGGTTAATGTGGACGGCCGGCGCGGGTTTATCACAGGCGGAAAGGTCAGCGCGAGGGGAAACATTCATGTGAAAACCCTCGGCTCGGAGATGGGAGCCGATACCATTGTGGAGGTGGGAACCGATCCCAAACTAAAGGCGCGTATAAACCAGCTCCAGAAGCAGATCGGTGAGGACACGAAACTTTTGCAGACAGTGCAGCCTACGCTGCTTTCCGCGAAACAGAAGCTGGCCAGGGGGGCGAAGCTGAGTCCGGAACAGATTCAGCAGGTACAGTCCATGGCGGCGTTAAATAAGCAGAAAATAGAAGCGATAGCGGCGGCTGAGAGCGAAATTGAAGAACTGCACAAGCAGACGCTGGGTTCTTCGGATACCGTAGTGTTTGTAAAAGGCGAGGTATATCCCGGTACACGGATCTGTATCGGTGACGTGTCCATGGTAGTGCAAAAGACTGCTCATTACTGCCGGTTTATCAGAGAGCGCGGCGATGTGAAGATGGCGCCGCTCTAGGAGGGAGATACTATGGCGATCGGTTTTGTGGAAATGCAGGGGCAGATAACGAGAGCGCAGGACTTTACGACTGTCAAGCATAATGAAGATACGAAGGGTCTGGTGGATCAGACCAATTTCGGACAGCAGATGACCAGACAGGTGGAGAAACAGACACAGCGGGTCAACGAGAAAAATAAGACGGAAAACCATCAAAAAAAATTCGATGCCAAGGAAAAGGGAGGCAGCGAATACCATGGAGACGGCGGCCGGAACAGGAAAAAGCAGAGCAGAGAGCCTGACGGCAAGGTTTTGTTAAAGGGCGTGAGTACCTTTGAGATTTCGGGGTAGCCCACGGAAACGGCGTGCCAAAAGATGTACTCCCGGAGTCTCTTTGCGCTTGATTCAAAGGCAGGTGCAAGAGAGATGCCGATAGTACATAAAAGACGAAAGGGAGAAGTATGAGTGTAATAGAGATCGTTCTGATTATCATTGGGGCCGGGATATTTTTTCTGGGATATCTGCTGCCGGCCGGGAAGAAGGACGCAGACGAAGAAGTGCAGCTGATCAGCGAAGCGGAGATCAGGAAGCTGATTGAGGGAGAAGCGGAGAGCGTCAGGGACAGAATCACCGATATAGTGGATGAGACCATCGGTTATTCGATAGAGAAGACGGAGCGCGCCATGGAGCGTGTGGCCAATGAAAAGATCATGGCGATCAACGAGTATTCGGATACCGTGCTGGAGGAAATCAATAAAAACCATAAGGAAGTGACCTTCCTCTACGATATGCTCAATGACAAGCACGAAACGCTGATGGCGGATATCGGAGAAGCGAATCAGGTTACGGACGAGATCAGGCAGACGGTGCGCGACGCGGAAATCACGGCCATGGAGACGGCGAAAAAGGCTAAGGCAGCCGAGGATACGGCGGAGGGCGCGCTGGCACGGATCCGTCATGCGGAAAGCTCTGCCAGAGAAGCGCAGGAGGCCGTGCAGGAGGCGGTACAGTCCGTGATGGGGGCGGTGGAAGATACCCGCACGGATCTCTTGTCGATTCACAGCGCGGGGACATACGCGCCCGAGGTGGTGGAAGAGGTGCAGGCGGCCAGAACATTTCCGGCGGAGCCGGAGGAAGAGCCGCTTTATGAGCCTGAGCCTGTATATGAGCCTGAGCCTTACGAGCCGGTTCACGAAGAGCCGGAGGAAGATACGCAGGAGGATGACTTTCAGCCGATCAAACCCAGGCGGGTGGAGATTATCCATGAGCCGGAGGCGGATTATGTGGCTGAACCGCCGGAGCTTTCCACCAGCGCGGCCTTTGCCGAGATGGGTATTTTCGGCAAATGGGAGCCGGAAGTCGTCAGAGAGTCCGGCGGTCCGGGGAGCGGCAGGGAATCTGGTATCAGAGAAGCGGGGAGCAGCAGGGAGTCCGGAGTCAGAGAATCTGGAACAGGCAGGGAGTATGGAGCCAGAGAACCGGGAATCGGCAGAGAATTTGGAGCCAGACGGGAGCCTGTGGTTATGCCTGCTTCCGAAGCCGTGCAGGAGGAGACGCGCGGGGTAGATATCCGCTTTGCCCAAGGAAAAGATAACGGGCGTAATAGTAATGAGAGAATTTTGGAGCTTCACAAGGCCGGCAAGTCCAATATGGCGATAGCCAAGGAACTCGGTCTTGGTCTTGGCGAGGTGAAACTGGTGATAGACCTGTTTGAGGGCGTGTAGGTATGGAGAAAAGATATTATTTCCGCGGACTCGGTCTGGGGATTATCGTAACGGCTGTTATTATGAGCGTTGCCCTGCCGGGAGGCGGGAAAAAAGAGAAAATGACTGACGCCGAGGTGATTGCCCGGGCGAAAGAGCTGGGCATGATTGAGGATTCCACGCTTCTGGAGGCGTCCCGGGAGGAAAACGGGCAGGACGGGCAGGAGGATGCAGAACCGTCCGCGCAGAAGGAGAACGCCGTCAGGAAGGATGATCCGGTGAAAAAGGACGATCCCGTCAAAAAAGACGATCCGGCGGAAGAAGATGCCGGGGCGGCAGATGACAAAAAGCCTGTGGTGGGTACGCCTGAGCCTGCGCAGACGGAGACAGAAGTGTCTGCGGATGCGGAAGCGGCGGCAGACGTCCAAAAACCTGCGGAACCAGAGGCACAGGAGCCGGCAGATGCGAAAAAACCTGCGGAGACGGAGAAACCGAAGGAAACTGGCGGAAAGAAGCCTTCTTCTGACACCAATGAGATGAACAAACAGGATGAGGACGTCCCGAAGACGGAGACGGAAAAGAAGCCGGCGGCGGGCGGGGCAAAAAGCGTGACCATTTCCAGTGGCGACGGCTCCTATACGGTGGCCAGAAAGCTGGCGGATGCGGGCGTGGTAAGTTCCGCGGACGCTTACGACGATTTTTTGTGCGCGAACGGCTATGACAAGAAACTGAGACCAGGCACTTTTACCATTCCCGCGAATGCAGGGGAGGAGCAGATCGCGAGAATTGTGACAGGTCAGGAATAGAGTGAGAGTCAGATAACAAGGCGAAAAGGAGAGACGATATGAGATCCATTAAAGCGAGAGTTCTGGCGGCAGTGATTATATGTACTCTTTTGACATCCCTTATTTGCGGCGGAGTCAGCATCATTAATTCCAGAAAAACGGTGTATCAGGATTCCCAGAAGGAAATGCAGTATGCCTGTACCAATCAGGCGGATGCGCTCAACGCGCAGATGAGCAGGGTGGAGCAGTCCGTCAACACGGCATATAATGTCGCGTTACAGCAATTGACAGATGTGCAGGCGTTTAAGACGGATAAGGCATATGTGGATGCTTTCAACATCATTATGGAGCAGATGCTTTATGAGATCGGCGGCAATACGGAGGGCGCGCTGACGGCATATATTCGTTATAATCCTGAATTTACGGAGCCGGACAGCGGCGTGTTCTGGAGCCGGAGCAGCGACGCGGAAAAGTTCGAGGCGCTTGTTCCCACAGATTTTTCCATGTATTCACCGGATGATCTGGAGCATGTGGGATGGTATTACATACCCGTAAAGAACGGGAAGCCGACGTGGATGGATCCTTACTTAAATTCCAATATTAACGTTTATATGGTATCCTATGTTATTCCCATAGTCATTGACGGGGAATCCATCGGTATTATCGGAATGGACATCGCTTTTGACAAATTTACGGCCACGGTGGATAGTGCGACTGTGTTTGAGACAGGATCCGCTTTTCTGGTGGATGCAGGCGGCAATATTGCCTATCATAAAGAGATAGAGGCGGGAACGGCAATCGCACAGGCTGAGGCGTCGGGCGTTATTGCGGGTGCACTGGCTGATCCGGCGTTGGAAGGACTGCCGGTCAGTTACACCTATCAGGGTCAGGAAAAAGACATGTGTTACAGAAATCTCATCAACGGTATGCAGTATGTGCTGACGGCGCCGGAAGCGGAAATGAGAAGCGCGGCCAGCCGTATAACGATGCTGATTATGATAGGTATGCTGATCGCCGTGGCAATCTCCGTGGTGATAGGCGTGATTATGGGGCTGGTGATTACAAGACCTATTACCCAGATCAATGACATCGTATCAAAGACGGCACAGTTTAACTTCTCTAAGAACGAGAACAGCGATAAGCTCTGCAAGCGGCAGGATGAGAGCGGCAGCATGGCGAACTCCCTCAGGGAAATGCGGGCCAGCCTCCGGTCCATGGTGCAGGATATCAAGACAACCTACTCGGATCTGGACGATACGCTGCTTAAGCTTTCCGATACGACCGGGCAGGTGAAGGGCATGAGCGGGGAAAATACGGAGACGACGCAGGGACTCGCGGCGGCCATGCAGGAGACGGCGGCGGCTATGGAGACCGTGAACAACACGGTAATGCAGATCAGAGAACGCGCCCAGACGATCCGGGATAATTCCATAGTGGGAGAAAAGGCATCTCTGGAGAGCAAGCAGCGCGCCGGAGATCTGAAAAATACAACGGGCGAGGCCCAGAACAAAACCACGCAGATGTACCGGGGCGTGCAGGAGAGGAGCGCGGCGGCGATGGAGCAGGCGCGGGCGGTGGAGAAAATTAACCAGCTCACCCAGTCCATTCTGGATATTTCCGGGCAGACGAACCTGCTGGCGTTAAACGCTTCCATCGAGGCGGCGAGAGCGGGCGAGGCCGGAAGAGGCTTTGCGGTGGTAGCCGACGAGATTGGCGGACTGGCTTCCCAGACATCCTCCACGGTGAGCAATATCAACGGCATCACCACAGAGGTCAATCAGGCGGTTGGGAATATGGAGACCTGTTTACAGGAGATTCTTTCCTTCCTTGAAGGGACAGTGCTTAAGGATTACAGCGACTTTATGGACGTTGCGGAGAAGTATACGCAGGACGCTTCTGATTTCGAGGAGAATATGAAGGCCATCGGCATTGAAGTGGAGACTTTACTTTCCGCGATAGTGGAGATCGCGGATTCGGTAAACAACATCACGCTGACGGTTGGCGAAGCGGCCGACAATATCAGCAGCATAGCCCAGAAGACGCTGGATGTGTCCCGGCTTGTAGAGGGCAATGCGGAGCTGATGGAGACCAATTCGGAGAATGTGGTAAAGCTGAAAAATATTGTGGATATGTTCCACAACTGACAGGTGAAAAAAGCGCTTCTTTGCGGTATGCCGCCGGCATGGGAAAAAGAAGCGCTTTGCGTTACTTTTCGCATCCGCACCATGCACTTGCTGCATGGTGTCGGAGCCAGCGCCAAAATGCCTGCTTTTTGGCATTTTGTGTGCATCATCGTTGCAATTCACACTGAATAATCGTAAATCAGTGCGAAATCCGGCGTGGTGTGAATTGTAACCTTTGCTGTTAATCAGGCCGTTTTTCGCGTTTCCCCTCTTGCAAGGGGGATTTTTTTGTGTTATAGTATTTGAGTGCGCGCAGAGCGCATGTATCTGATCAATCACATATACCCAGCCCATGCCGGTGCCCTTTTATGCGCAGAAGCAGACAGTCGGATTTGCAGCAGAAGCAGCGTGTATCCCGCGCGGCGAGCGAAGCCCGGCTTCGGGTGGCAGGGAGGCGCAAGGTATATGGCAGACAACCAAACGGAGGTAGAAGAACTATGAGCGTTATTTCAATGAAGCAGTTACTGGAGGCGGGTGTACATTTCGGACATCAGACAAGAAGATGGAACCCCAAGATGGCTCCCTATATTTTTACGGAGAGAAACGGCATCCATATCATTGATCTGCAGAAGTCTGTCGGCAAGGTGGACGAGGCTTACAGAGCCGTATTCGACGTGGTTTCACAGGGAGGAACGATCCTTTTTGTAGGAACGAAGAAGCAGGCGCAGGACGCGGTGAAGACCGAGGCTGAGCGCTGCGGCATGTACTATGTAAATGAGAGATGGCTGGGCGGCATGCTCACAAACTTTAAGACAATCCAGTCCAGAGTAGAGAGATTAAAGGCGATCGAGAGAATGGCTGAGGACGGCACCTTTGAGGTACTGCCCAAGAAGGAAGTCATCAAGATCAAGAAAGAGTGGGAGAAGTTAGAAAAGAATCTGGGCGGTATCAAAGAAATGACCAGAATACCCGACTGCATTTTCGTGGTAGATCCCAAGAAGGAGAGAATCTGCGTGCAGGAGGCTCACACACTGGGAATCACTCTGATCGGTATCGGCGATACGAACTGTGATCCTGAGGAGCTTGATTATATCATCCCCGGAAACGACGATGCGATCCGTGCGGTGAAGCTGATTGTGTCCAAGATGGCTGACGCGGTAGTTGAGGCAAATCAGGGCGCAGAGGCTGATGATTATACAGCGGAAGCAGAGGCGGAGAAGGTAGAAGAGGAATAAGAGTCTGGCCGCGGGTGTACAGGCCGGGCGAGATATGGCACAGATAATTCAGGAGGGAAAATAGATGGCTATTACAGCAGCAATGGTAAAAGAGTTGAGAGAGATGACCGGTGCGGGCATGATGGACTGCAAGAAGGCGCTGAACGAGACGGACGGCGACATGGACGCAGCGGTAGAATATCTGAGAAAGAACGGTCAGGCGAAAGCGGAGAAGAAGGCAGGCAGAATCGCGGCTGAGGGTCTTTGCCGTGTGGCGGTTAAGGATGAGAAGACAGCAGCGGTTGTAGAGGTAAACTCCGAGACCGATTTCGTGGCAAAGAACGCAGATTTCCAGGAGTATGTGGAAGCGGTAGCAAAGCAGGCAGTGGAATCCGATGCGGCTGATCTGGACGCTTTCTTAGGCGAGAAGTGGCATCTGGACGAGTCCAAGACCGTGAAGGATGCGCTGGTAGATAAGGTTGCCGTGATCGGTGAGAACCTGAGCATCAGAAGATTTGAGAAGGTAGCGGCAGCGGACGGCTGTGCAGTTACCTATGTACACGGCGGCGGCAGAATCGGCGTTATCGTTGAGGCGGCTACGGATGTTGTGAATGACGCGGTGAAAGAGGCGCTCACGAACATCGCGATGCAGGTGGCTGCTCTTTATCCGAAGTATGTGTCCACCGACGAGGTTTCCGAGGAGTTCAAGGCGCATGAGAAGGAGATCATCACAGAGCAGATCAAGAACGATCCCAAGATGGCAGGCAAGCCCGATAAGGTAATCGAGGGCGCTGTAAACGGTCGTCTGAACAAGGAGCTTAAAGAAGTATGCCTGTTAGAGCAGGTATATGTGAAGGCTGAGGACGGCAAGCAGACCGTTGCGAAGTATCTGGAGCAGGTAGCGAAGG
>CARQVR010000041.1 GCA_949051815.1 uncultured Lachnospiraceae bacterium | reverse complement strand
AGGCGCTGCAGGCAGCTCAGGATGTGGTTGATCTGGAGCAGTAATCGTAGTAAATTCCTTCGGAATTAACTACGCGAGTTTCGCTCATGCGAACCTCGGCATGAGGGTAGTAAAGTCTTGCTGGATTAACTACGCGAGTTTCGCTCACGCGAACCTCGGCATGAGGGTAGCAAATCTTTGCTGGATTAACTACACGGGTTTTGCTGAAGGCGAATCTCAGTGCAGGCAGAATTAAATAGAGGGGATTGTGAATGCAATCCCCTCTTTGCTTTCAGAATGGGTGGTATAGTAAACAGATCTTATGTATGGGTAAGGTAAGGAGTGTGTGCGTATGAATAAATTTAAAAAGTTTTTCTATTCACAGAAGGCGGCGCCCTATGTGTTCGTGCTTCCTTTTATTATCAGTTTTCTTTTGTTCTGGATCTATCCGTTATGCAGTACAATTACCATGAGCTTTCAGGATATCACGCCTACCGGCACGGAATGGGTGGGAATGAAAAACTTTACAAAGCTTTTGAAAGACGGCATTTTCCACACGGCAATTAAAAACAGTTTTCAATATATGATTATGACACTGGTTCTGTTGATTCCGTTCCCGATGCTCTGGGCGGTATTGATGGATTCCAGACTGGTGAAGGCGAAAGGCTTCTGGAAAGCCTGCCTGTATGTACCGGCTCTTACTTCCGTTGTTATCTCCGGTACTCTGTTTCGACTGATGTTTTCCGAGTATCCTACCGGTCAGATGAATGTGATCACGACGGCTCTCGGACTTGGCACTTTTAAATGGCTGAAAGTGAAGGCAACTGGTCTCGGCGCTCTTTTGCTTGTGGCATGCTGGAGATGGACCGGCGTAAATATGCTCTATTTTATTTCAGGTTTGAAAGCGATAGATACCGCTATGTATGAGGCGGCCGATATTGACGGCGCGACCGCATGGCAGAAATTCAGATATGTTACCATTCCTCTTTTGAAACCGACCACCGTTTACGTGCTGACGATCAGCGTGTACGCAGGTCTGGCAATGTTCATGGAATCTTACATGCTGTGGGCAGGTCCCGATTCACCGAACAATATCGGTCTGACCATCGTCGGATATCTGTACAAGCGCGGTATTACAAAGAACCAGCTCGGATACGGCAGCGCGGTAGGTATCGTCCTGCTTGTGATCGCACTGGCTATCAATATCGTACAGCTTATTGTAAACGGAACGTTAGGGAAGGAGGAAGACTAATATGGCAGAAACAACCTCTGTAAAAGGCGAAGAAACTGTAGGAATGAGAACAAAGAGAAATATTTTAACCGTGTTAACTACGGCGCTGTTTGCGGTTCTTTCCTTCCTTATCATATATCCGCTGTTTGCCGGACTGATCGCATCCTTCCGGCCCGGTACGGAGCTGATCCGCCGGGGACTCAGTATCAATCTGGATTTCAGCACCATGACACTTGCCAACTATACATACCTGTTTGGCAAGAACGTGGACGGACAAAAGTACTTTATGTGGTATAAGAACAGTCTGGTACTGATGCTCGTCACAGTATTCCTGACGCTGCTTGTATGCTACATCGTGGCTTACGGTCTGACCATGTACAACTATAAATTGAAGAACTTCCTGTTCTTCCTTGTAATAGCTACCATGATGGTTCCCTTTGAGATTCTGATTCTCCCGCTCTACAAGGAGATGATTAACCTGAAACTGGTTGACACGATCTGGGGCGTGATGCTGCCGGGACTGTGTGGTGCATCGACGATCTTCTTTTTCAGGCAGTATATGACAGGACTGCCGAAGGATCTTCTGGACGCAGGCCGTATAGACGGCGCTACCGAGTATGGTATCTGCTTTAAGATTATGATGCCGATCACGAAACCGGCGTTTGCGGCTATGGCGATTCTGTGTGCGATGGGCTCATGGAATAACGTACTCTGGCCGATGCTCGTATACAGAAGTCCGGAGAAGTTCACGCTTCCGATTGGTTTGAACACCCTGCTTACACCCTACGGAAACAACTACGATGTGCTGATTGCCGGTTCCATGTTTGGTATTCTTCCGGTATTTATCATATTCCTCTGTTTCCAGAGATACTTCATCGAGGGTATGACGGCTGGAGCGGTCAAAGGCTAGGGATATTACTATCGGGCATACACTCCATTGCCAGAAGCTGCTGTGAAACCGTTTTTACGGTTGAAACAGCAGCTTCTATATTTTATAATGTGCGTATAGGCAATGAGCAGTGCGCAGACGAAAGATGAAAAAATGGCAGCTTGCTGACAATTTTTTCAGATTGCGTATGCATAGGGCGAAGCCCGCGAGCGAGATGAAGAGAAGCGGAATCGAGCGTGCACTGCGTGGAGAAGCGCAGACGAAAGATGAAAAAATGGCAGTATCATAGTGGATAGGCAGCGAGGGGGATCGTATGAATTGCTTATTTGACGGCCTGATTGATCGGGCAAAAGGTGAAAAGAATACAGACTATCTGACTGGTACGGTCAACAGGAGAGGACTTCATGAGATCTGGAATGTGCTGCCTGCGGGCGCGCATGTCCATTGTCTCTACATGGACATTGACAATTTTAAACTGGTCAATGATGTGTACGGCCATGCGAAGGGCGATGAGCTTCTGCTGTTTGTGAGCGGGCTTCTTCGGAGCGTGTTTCCGGGGCAGCTTGTGGTGCGGCTGGGCGGGGATGAGTTTGTGGTGATCTGCGATGCCGCCGTGTGCGTGGAGGAGCCGGAAGAGCAGTTTGCCCTGCTGCAGCACAGACTGAAAGAGGATTTTGACGAATCATTGCGGGAAGTGCTCTCTTTCAGCATTGGCTTTGTTGCCGGATGCAGTGTTTCCGAAAATCTGTCCGTGATTCTGGATCAGGGCGACGAGGCGATGTATTATGTCAAGAAAAACGGCAAGGGAAGTTATGTAAACTATGAAGTGATAAGGGAACAGCTTGCGGAACAGAAAGCGATGAAGGACAGGACGCTTACGTCGTTTCGGGAGGAGGAGTTTGAGCTTCGCTTCCAGCCGATGATCTATCTGCAAAACTCGGATGTATATGCGGCGAAAGCGGTGCTGTACTGGCATTTCCCGGGAAAAGGCGTTCTGGAGGAAGAAACCTTCATTCCCGTGCTGGAACAGTACGGTGTGATTACCAGACTGGATAAGATGATGTTTGAACAGATCTGCCAGTGGAAACAGAAATGGCAGGACACGGTTTTCAAAGAATTGCAGATTTATGCCCGCATTTCCGCCCGGACGATTTTGCAGGCGGACGGGATGGCGCATATCAGAAAATGTCTGGAAACTTATCAGGTCAGACCGGAGGAGATCAAGATCTGTATCGAGGAGGAGAGCTTCCTCGGAAGGGGAGAGAAGATTGTCTGCGCGGTGGAAGTGCTGTCTGAAATGGGATTTGAAATAGCCATTGAAAACTTTGGCTCCGCTTCCTCTTTTAAGGTTTTGCAGCAGGTTCCGGCGAATATTCTGAAGCTGGATCCGAGACTGCTGCGGGCGGAAAGGGAGAACGACAGGCGTCCTCTTCTGCTGTTCCGAAACCTCATCGGTCTTGGACGGGATCTGCAGTTTATGATTGTGGCGCAGGGAATTGAAAGCACCGTGCAGGCGGGCGCGCTGGCCAATTACGGGGCGCAGCTCGGGCTGGGAGATTTCTATGGGGAGCCGCAGCCGCCGGCGCGCTTTTATGAGATGTACAGCGACCGCTATTTCTTTGTGAGCAACCGGATTCCCACAGTGTATTCCTTCGACCATCATCTTCAGGATGCAGAGGGCAGGAACGAAGGGGAAATTCTGGGAGAGGGGATCACCTATGACACCGGTGTGGTGGCGGGCCAGATGGCGCTTTCCTTCCCGGGCGGCAAGGTGGGAGAAAATGTGGTCGTCCTGCCGAAATCCGTTATGTACAGCGAGAGCTATACCATCTGTCTGTGGGTGAACACGGCGGAAATGCAGTCGTGGACGAGTGTGATTTATATTACCTATCTGGACGGTTTTTTAAGTCTGGTGCCTTCGGACGCGATCTGCAGTTGTGTGTTCCGCATGAAGGACGACAGGGAAGTAAATGAGTGGTTTGATATATTCGGCAGACATGCGGTGCCGGGAGAGTGGGCGTATATGTGCGTTTCCTGCGATGTGATTACCGGTCTGGTCAGACTTTATTTTAACGGTATGCTGATCGGCAGCAAGGACCGTGCGCCGAACCTTAAGGTGCCGGAGCGGGTGGTCATAGGCGGGGACGAATACCAGAAATCCTTCCACGGCAAGGTGGCCGGACTGGAGATTTATCACTGTGTACTGCCCGAGGCGGAGATTGAGCGGAAGTTCCGGGCCTTTCAGAGCGATCCCACGTTTTTGGGAACAAAAGGGAAAAAACAAGGAACTCTCCCGTAAAGGGAGAGTTCCTCTGCTTTTACCGGCTTATCCGGCATTGTAATCATTGATGATGGGAGGAATCTGCGCCATCATATTGTCGATATCCTCGTACATGGCGCTCTTCGTTGTTCCCATGTTGCTGACACGGTTGATATGCCGCATAACTGTCTCATACTGTTTTTTCATTTTATCAAAGAAAGTGCTCAGTGTCATGAGCTTATTCTTGGAATCGTCGATGACCTGGGAGATCTCCGTCTGTACGGATTCCGCACCGTCCGCCGCCTGTGTGATCTGGGCGAACATGGCGTAGGTTTCGTCCACTTTCGTGAGACTTTCCTCAAGCGCATGGTGGGAGGTCTGGATGCTGGCGTTTAGCTTTTCAGTGCCGGATTCCACATCGCCCACGCTGGAGTCTACCATTGCCACGAGATTTTTAATCTCCTCGGACAGACTCTTAATCTCGCCTGCCACGGTGGCAAATCCTTTTCCCTGTTCTCCGGCCCTGGCAGCTTCGATGGAAGCGTTGAGGGAGAGGATGTTTGTCTGGTCCGCGATAGATACAATTCTGCCCATGCATTTCCGGATCTCATTTAAGGAGAGCTGGAAGGTGTCGAAGGTGCTCTGCATTTCGTCGAAATGGCTGGCCACCTGCAAAGAACTGTTTTTCAGCGTTTCCACCTCGCCCTGTACCTGATTTACGGATTCGAAAATATTGTCTTTTACGGACGCAAACTGGCCGGATACGGTATTGATGCTGGAAAAAGTCTGCTCAAAGTCAAGCAGGGAGCCTTTCAGATCCTCCGAGTCCTGCAGCACAGTGCCGAAGGACCGGCGCACCATGCTCAGCTCGTGCAGGGAGTCCACTTCGCTCTGAATCAGGGCGTTGCGGTATTCCTGAAGGCTTTCCACTACATATACGATCGGATCCAGAGTCTTTTCTTCCCTCTGGGTATTTTTTCGGAATTTCATCTTCGCACCCCCTTACTCAAATACAACACAGGTCATGGACTGGTTGACAAAACGGTTGTTATAGTGTTCTCCATATCCGACCAGACCGGCATGCTGTCCAAGCGTGCTCATGTCCATCAGATATTCTTTCATGTAATTGTTGTCCGTAAAGAGCAGGTACCGGAACAGGCAGTTTACAGAGAACACGGCGGAAATTTTCGGGAAATCGTTTTTGATCGTCTGGATGGTGTCCCTGACGATCTGCCTGTAATCGCCAAGCTCCAGAAGGATCAGCACATCGGAGTCGTTTACCTGACGAAAACAGGTCAGGGAATTGCCGCTGACTTCCTTGATGGAGATGATGCACGTATCGTTTCCGTTGATTTTTCCAAAGGGATTTTTGAAGGTCTGGGTGGAAATCTGCTCCTCCGTCACATGGAGGATATTCTGGTAGACCTGTTTGGCGGATTTTCCGTTTAACTGTCCGAGCCGGTAGTTGGCCTTGTCCGTTCCCGAAGCGACAAAGCGGTAATTGCCGAGCTGATGGTAAATGTTTTCCTTGTAGGCTTTTACTTTCCCGTTCAGGTTCTTTACTAACGCGTAAGCCACAGCGTCCTCGTACACTTTTCCGTTTGCCGAAATCTTCCCGCCGTCGCCCGTTCCGCCGACAAGAGAAATGTTGTTTCGCTGTAAGGCGCTGTAAATGGTCGTCAGCACGCAGGCGTCGTTTCCGGAACAGAAATCAATGCATACCGTGTCTCTGCCGGAACTTTTGATGGTATGTATGTCTTTTTGCAGCCGCCCTATGTATTTCACGGGCATAACCGACACGTGCTCGAGCACGTTTGCGACAGCGTTTACGCCGTCATAATAGGCGATGACGCCTACACCCTTCTCAACGACCCGGACGTCGTAGCTCATGCCGATACAGCCGATGCTGGGTACGCCCGGGAAAAGGGATTCTAATTTTTTAACATGGTCTTCAAACTGTTCGTTGTTGGACATAAGCATAATCAACTGAGGGGCTTTCAGACCACGGACCGCCTCCTCCAGATTGCCGCTCTGGCTCATACCAAAAAACTGTCTCAAAGTGTTGACCTCGCTTCCTAAATGTATTTTTCTTTATGCCGTACTGATAAAATTATACTTGATGTCAAAACAGTACGTCAACGCTTTTTCGCTAAATAACCGGTTTGTTTTCATTGCGCCATTGTCTGGGCGGGATTCCATACACATTTTTAAATGCTCTGGAGAAATGAAGCTGGTTCGGATAACCCACCGCATTTCCGATATCAGCCACGGACAGCCCGGTCAGTTTCAAAAGTTCGGTGGCTTTTGTCATGCGGTAGGAGATGAGAAAGGTCTGGGGGGACTTCCCTGTGCACTCATGAAATATTTTTCCGAAATAGCTTCGGTTCAGCCCGCAGGCGGCGGCGATATCCTCCACAGTGATGTCATTCTGGAAGTTCTGCTCGATATAGGCGAAGGCTTCTTTAATATAGAAGTCGCGCAGACGGTTTCCCTTTCCGATCTGTGTGGAGGTGGAGGCGCGGACAAAGCTGTCTATGAACAGATAGAGGTGCCCGATCAGATGAAAGGGAGACTCTTCCTTATGGTTTACGATATACAGCATTTCATTTTTCATCGTTTCCGCAACGTCCTTGTAGCGCGCCCGGTAGACCGGCTGATCGGGGGTAAGGCCCGCCAGATTGACCGTCTCCTTGGCGCGCAGACCGTCAAATTCAATCCATGCGTATTCCCACGGAATGTCATAATCCGCGATGTACATGCATACCTGATTAGGGAAGATCATAAATCCCTGCCCGCTTTTGATCTGGTAACGGACGGATTCGCCGTGGGAATTATCGGCGATCAGCGTCCCGGTGCCGGAGAGACAATAGTGAAACAGATAGTGGTTTCTGGCAGCCGGACCGAACGAGTGGGAGGGCGCGCACTGCTCCCACCCAAACTGATACAACCCCAGATCCACAAAATTTTCACTCGGAAAAACCGAGAAGATAACTTCGCTCATGTGCAACCTCCATTTTAAGGATCAGGTTTATACGGAGAATGTCGTTTTTTGACATTCTCCTGAGTGAAAGTGATTTGCAAAGCAAATCTGGAACTTCTTAGCGAAGCAGCCTTTGCTGCTGAGCTTTAGATGTTCTTTTCACTCTATTATACCAAAATGCGTGGTCACTTCAATGTATAGATGAAAAAAGCGCATTAAGGTATAAAAAGTCTAAAATCACGGTATTTTTGGTGGCATTATGGTATGTTACAATGGATAAAACGAATCAACTCAGATCTGCTTTTGAAACATTATATTCCAAAAAGGGAAGGAGAAGGGCAATGAAAAGAAAGGAATTTAGGAGTCTGGCACTGGTAGTCTGCCTTACCGCGCTGGCGCCGGCCGTTTCGGGGTGTGGGAATGCCCGGGACGGAAAGATTGAAGTTGAGATAGTGCAGTATAAGCCGGAGGCAGCGAATTATTTTAAGACGGTGGAGGATGCGTTCAATGCATCCCACGATGACATCCACCTGACGATCAGCTCGCCCAACGATGCGATGGCGATTTTAAAGACAAGGTTTATCAGGGAAGATTATCCGGATATCATTGGAATCGGCGGCGACATCAACTACTCTTACTTCGTGGACGCCGGTATACTGGCGGACATTTCCGGTTATGAGGGAATGCAGGACGTTAACGAAGGATATCTGGAAATCGCCGAGGCGCTGGAGCTTGTTCCCACAGACGGCACTTACATTCTGCCCTACGCGGCCAATGCGGCGGGCGTCCTCTACAACAGACAGATGTTTGAGGAGCACGGCTGGCAGATTCCGGAAACGTGGGACGAGATGCTTGCGCTGTGTGATCAGATTTCGGCGGAGGGCATCCTGCCTTTCTGCTTCGGTTTCAAAGACGTATGGACCTGTCTGGCGCCCTGGAACGCAATGGCGGTGGAGCTTGCGCCGTCGGATACGACCAAGCAGGTGAACAAGGGACAGACCACCTTTACCGACGAGTACGGCGAGCTTGCGGAAAAATATCTGGCGCTTCTGCCTTACGGGCCGGACGATCCGTTTGCCTACAACTATAACGACGCCTGTACGGCTTTTGCCAGAGGGGAATCCGCCATGTACCCCATCGGAAGCTATGCGGCGCCCCAGATTCTGTCGGTGAATCCGGATTTGAAGATGGACTCTTTCGTTATGCCGGCAAGCGACGAAAAAGAGGGCAGGACATTAAACTCGGGTATTGATCTGGGCTTCTGTGTGACAGCGGACTGCAAGAATAAGGAGGCCGCTTACGAGGTGTTAAACTTCCTGTATGCGGATGATACTCTGCAAAAATACATTGACGCGCAGACATCTGTTCCGTGTAAAAAGGGAAGCTTTACTCTGCCTGTCATACTGGACGGTATGACGGAGTTTATCGCAAGCGGCAATATGACAGACTATCAGGATCACTATTATCCGTCGGAAATGTCGGTGGATGCGCTTTTGCAGACATTCCTGATCGAGAAGAACGAGGATGCGTTCCTGCAAAACTTCGACACAAGCTGGCAGAGATATAACAGAGACATTATCCGCATGGTACAGGAATATGAAGCCGCGCACGGAAGTGCACAGTAGGAAGGGGGTAAAAGTGATGACGAAACATGAAAATGAGAGAAAAAGAACGTTTTTACTGATTACAATACCGATTCTGGCGCTGTTTATCTGCTTTAACACGATTCCGCTGATCCGGGGCGCCATGTACAGCTTCACCAACTCCAGAGGGTTCGGAAGCCATGACTGGGTGGGGCTTCGCAACTATATTGATCTGTTTTCGGATGCACGCGTAGGGAAATCCTATCTGTTCACGATCAAACTGGCGATTGTGACAACGATTGTGGTAAATGTGCTCAGTCTGATACTGGCGCTTGGACTCAACAGCAAGATCAGGGCAAAGGGATTTTTCCGCGGCGCGTATTTCCTTCCGAACATACTGGGCGCTCTGGTAGTAGGTTACATTTTCAACTACTTCTTTACTTATATTGTTCCGGCTCTGGCGGATATGACAGGTTTGCAGGGGTTAAGCTCCAGTATTCTGTCAAGCCCGAACAAGGCGTGGATCGGCGTCATGATCGTCTGCGCATGGCAGGCAATCGCGATGAACACGATCATCTATATATCGGGATTGCAGACGGTGCCGGAAGACGTCTACGAGGCGGGCGGTCTGGACGGCGCGACCGGATGGAAGCAGTTTAAGCATCTGACGTTTCCGCTGATTATTCCGTTTTTCTCCATCAATATGGTGTTGTGTGTGAAAAACTTCCTGATGGTGTTTGACCAGATTATCGCCCTGACAAAGGGCGGCCCGGCGCAGAGCACGGAGTCCATTTCCTACCTGATCTACAATAACGGTATGTCGGGCGGACAGTTTGGCTTCCAGAGCGCGAACGCGGTTGTATTCTTTATTGTGATTGTAGTAATCTCTGTTGCGCAGATGAAATTTTCCAGTTCAAAGGAGGAGCAGTTATGAAGCAAACATCGACAGTCGGAAAATCAAACAAAACCGTTTTGGTGCTGCTTATTCTCGGGCTTTCCACGATTATCTTTCCTCTTTACATGACTGTGGTGATCGCGTTCAAGCAGCCATCTGAGATGACTAACAGCATAAGCGGTATCCTGTCGCTTCCAAGGGTGTGGAGCCTGCAGAATTTCAGGGAGGCGATGGAGGTAACGGATTTCTGGAACTCTTTGAAGAACAGCCTGCTTATTTCCGGGCTGACAGTGGGACTTTCCATCCTGATTCATTCCCTGATGGGATATACGCTTGGACGGAATAAGTCAAGTAAGTTTTATAACTTTGTCTATCTCTTCATCGTCAGCGGTATGTTCGTGCCGTTCGCGATCCTGATGATGCCGCTTGCAAAGCAGACGGCGGAGATGGGCCTGGCAAACTGGTTCGGCGTGATTCTTCTGTATGTGGTGTTTTACATGCCCATGAACGTCATGCTGTACTCGGGTTATCTTACTAATATTCCGTTGGCTTTGGAGGAGGCGGCGAGGGTAGACGGCGCGTCCACATGGCTGACTTATTGGAAAATCATTTTTCCGATCATGCGCCCGATGCATGCGACGGTTGCGGTTATCACGGCGCTGGCAGTGTGGAACGATGTAATGACGCCATTAATCATCATGGCGGGTTCTTCCGAGAACACGCTTCCCCTTGCCCAGTTGAATTTCCAGTCACAGTTTGGAACCAACTATAACCTGGCGTTCGCATCATACTTACTGTCGCTGATTCCGATACTTGTTTTCTATCTGATCTGTCAGAAACAGATATTGAACGGTGTTGTAAATGGGGCTGTAAAATAACAATGTGAGAAGAAGTTCTAAAGACATCGCGCCATTGGACGCGATGCCAAGAACTTCTAGGAGTTGCTTTGCAACTCCCTCTCACATGGGAGAATGCCTGAAAAGAGGCATTCTCCGTGCGGACTGGAAAATGGTGCCGAAATGAGGTATGATAGGAACGGTTCGTGAAAAAGAAGTAAGATAAACTTTAAGAAAGGACAGATTTGGTATAGATTATGGCAATTGGATATCAGCAAGAAAATCGGATTTTCACATTGGACACGGCACACACCTCTTATCAGATAAAGGTGGATGACTTCGGGTTTTTACTGCACCTGTATTACGGAGGACGTGTGTACGGAAATATGGATTATCTGCTAACATGCTATGACAGGGGATTTTCCGGCAATCCTTCGGACGTGGGAAACGACAGAACCTACTCCATGGACGTTCTACCCCAGGAATACCCGGTCATGGGCGTCGGAGATTTTCGAAACAGCGCCCTTATCATCCGCAACGCGGATGGATCTGATTGTTGTGATTTACGCTACGTCGGACATGAGACGAAAAAGGAAAAGTATAGACTGCCGGGACTTCCGGCAGTCTATGCTGACTCCGGGGAAGCGGAGACGCTTGAGATTTATCTGGAAGATAAAGTGAGCGGCCTTCGCGTGACGCTTCTGTACGGCGTGCTGGAGGAAGCGGATATCATCACAAGAAGCGCTGTTATAGAAAATGCCGGTGAGAGGGAAGTAACTGTCGAGAAGGCGGCGTCCGCCTGTCTGGATTTCCTGACGGGCAGCTATGACATGCTTAGTTTTTACGGCAGACATACCATGGAGAGAAATTTGCAGCGGGAGGAGATCCGGCACGGTGTCTACGCCATCGGCAGCCGCCGCGGGACTTCCAGCCACCAGTACAATCCGGCGGTGATCCTTGCGGACAGGGACGCCACGGAAGAGTCGGGCAGATGTTACGGCATGGTGTTTGTCTACAGCGGGAACTTTCTCTGCGAGGCGGAGCGGGATCAGTACGACCAGACAAGAATACTGATGGGGCTGCAGAGCGACCTGTTTCACTATCCGCTGGCAAAGGGGGAGAAGCTGGTAGTTCCCGAGACGATTCTCTGCTATTCGGATCAGGGGCTTGGTACGCTTTCCGCGCGTTTCCACCACTGCATCGGAGAGCATCTGTGCAGGGGAAAATACAGGGATGCGGGCCGTCCGGTTCTGCTCAATAGCTGGGAGGCGGCTTACTTTAATTTCGACGGCAATACCATATTAAATCTGGCCAGAAGCGCGGCGGATCTCGGTATAGATATGATCGTCATGGACGATGGCTGGTTTGGGAAAAGAGAGGATGACAACAGCGGGCTTGGAGACTGGCATGTCAATGAGAAAAAGCTGGGATGTTCGTTAAAGGAATTGACTGAAAAAGTCAATGATGCGGGCGTGAAGTTTGGTATCTGGATCGAACCGGAGATGGTGTCAGAGGACAGCGGGCTGTACAGACAGCATCCGGACTGGGCGCTGCGGATTCCGGGCAGGGAGCCTGTCAGATGCCGGAACCAGCTTGTGCTGGACTTTTCGAGAGCCGAAGTCAGAGACTGCATTTTTGAACAGATCTGCGGGATTCTGGATCAGGGAAAAATTGATTATGTCAAATGGGATATGAACCGCAGTATCGTGGATGTCTCTTCCATGGAGACCTGTCAGGGAAAGGTGACTTACGATTATATGCTGGGCGTATATGATTTCATGGAAAAGCTGCTGCAAAGATATCCGGATATGCTGATCGAGGGATGCAGCGGCGGCGGCGGCCGGTTTGACGCGGGAATGCTCTATTATACGCCGCAGATCTGGTGCAGTGACAACACGGATGCACTGGACAGGCTGCGCATCCAGTACGGGACGTCCTTTTTCTATCCGGCGTCCACAGTCGGCTCCCATGTATCAGCCGTGCCCAACCACCAGACAGGCCGGAGCGTGAATCTGCACACGAGAGGCGTTGTCGCCATGGCGGGAACCTTCGGGTTTGAACTGGATCCGGCGAAACTGTCGGAGGAGGAGAAGGCGGCTGTCAGGGAACAGGTCAGACAGTATAAAGCCTGGGAAATGCTGATCCGCAAGGGGCGGTATTACCGGCTGACGAATCCTTTTTCGGACACCTGTGCGGCCTGGATGTTCGTGTCCGGAAAAAAGGATCGGGCGCTGGTCAGTGTGGTCATGCTGGAGATGCACGGAAATATGACGGTGAGTTATGTGAAAATGAAAGGGCTTGATCCCAGGGCGGTGTATCGGGACACAGCTAACGGCAGGCGTTATTTCGGTGCGGATCTGATGGAGGCGGGGCTTCCGATGCCGGTGGAACAGAAGGAGTATCCGGCGTATCAGATCGAGCTTGTCAAAGAAGCGTAGAAGCAAAGAGGCATCCGGCAGGCGAAAAAGGAGTGTCTGGCGCAGCAGATCTGGCACAGCCGGAGAGACTTGAGATTGGATTTTGCAGGGAGGCAGATATGAGAGGCAGAAAGGCAGGGACAACGCGTACAAAGGCAGCGGGGAAGAAGAAAGACATGCCACAGTCAGAGAAAGAAACCGGGCAGACGACAGAAAAGATATCACGGGCGGAGGCGGCTTACAGAAGACGCTTTGACAGACATCTGGATGAGCTTCGGTGGCTGTATATGGAGCTTTACGACAACGGTTCCATGTTTGCAGAGCTGTGCGACCGGCTTCACGATTTCTACGAGGAGCGGGCGAAAGATCTGAAAAAGAAGGACACAGAGCGGGAAAAGCGTCCCGACTGGTACAAGAGCAGCGATATGCTCGGCATGATGCTCTACATTGATAACTTTGCGCAGAATATGCAGGGCGTGCAGGAGAAACTTTCCTATATCAAAAGCTGCAATGTGAACTATATTCATCTGATGCCCTTTCTGGACACGCCAAAGGGCCGTTCGGACGGCGGTTATGCGGTGGCGGATTTCCGGAAAGTACAGCCCGCGCTTGGCACCATGGAGGATCTGGAGAGCCTGACGGCGGCCTGCCGCAAGGAAGGGATCAGTGTCTGTATGGATTTCGTTATGAACCATACTTCGGAGGATCATGAGTGGGCAAAGCGGGCGAGAGCGGGTGAGGGCGAGTACATGAGCCGTTACTTTTTCTTCGACAACGACGCCATTCCCGCAGAGTACGAGAAGACGGTTCCGCAGGTGTTTCCCACCACGGCGCCGGGTAATTTTACCTGGCTTCCCGACGCGGGGCATTATGTTATGACTTCCTTTTATCCTTACCAGTGGGATTTGAATTACAGAAATCCCAGAGTCTTTAACGAGATGATGTACAACTTCCTTTTTCTGGCGAATAAGGGAATTGACATTATGCGCATTGACGCGGTGCCTTATATCTGGAAGGAACTGCATACCCAGTGCCGCAATTTGAAACAGGTACACACGATTGTGCGCATGATGCGCATGATATGCGAGATCGTCTGTCCGGGCGTGCTTTTGCTTGGCGAGGTGGTGATGGAGCCGGAGAAGGTGGTTCCCTATTTCGGGACGCTGGAAAAACCGGAGTGCCACATGCTTTACAACGTGACAACCATGGCTACCACATGGCATACGGTGGCGACGCGGGACGTGCGTCTGCTTAAGAGACAGCTTGATGTAGTGAACAGCCTGCCCAAGGCGTATGTATTTTTGAATTATCTGCGCTGTCACGACGACATCGGCTGGGGGCTGGATTACGATACGCTGCACCAATGGGGATTCGAGGAGCGGTCCCACAAAAAATATCTGAACGACTATTTTCAGGGTTTTGAGGGGGAGAGCGTCAGCAGAGGCGAACTCTACAACGCCGATCCGGTTTCCGGCGACGCCAGATTCTGCGGCACCACCGCCTCCATGTGCGGGGTGGAAAAGGCAGGTTTTGAACGGGATGCAGAGGCTATGGAGCGGGCGGTCAGACTGGATGTGACGCTTCACGCTTACATGTTCATGCAGACCGGGATTCCCGTGTTGTACAGCGGGGACGAGATCGGGCAGGTAAATGACTACAGCTATAAGGAAGATCCGGACAAAGCGGCGGATTCCCGCTATCTGCATCGGGGGAAAATGGACTGGACGCTGGCGGAGCGCATTTCCGATCAGGAGAGCGTGGCGGGACAGATTTTCGGGAAGCTGGAACGGCTGGAAGAAATCAGAAGGTCAGAGAAGGCGTTTGCGGCGGAGGCGGATACGCGCACGCTCGATACCGGGGATGTGAACGTGCTGGGGCTTGGCAGAACTTACGGAGAGGAAGAAATCCTTGGCATCTTTAATTTCAGCGAGTATAATAAGGAGGTATCCGTAAACGGCACAGAAGGATCCTTCACGGATATGCTGACCGGGGACAGTGTGTCTCCGGAGAAGATACCGCTTCCGGCCTGCGGCTTTTGTTATCTGGCCAGGAAGCATGGATAGGAAAAGCACGTCAGAACGGGAGAGAAAATGGAGTTTCGACCAGCCAGACAAGAGGATATAGAGGCGATCTGCGAAATGGTCGCCGCCGCCATCCTTCACATGCAGGAGCAGAGGATTTTTCAGTGGGACAAATACTATCCCGCTAAGGAAGACTTTTTGAACGATTTAAAGGAAAATAGACTTCTGGTTGGGACAGTTGACGGGGAAGTGGCAGTCACCGTCACCGTGAATCAGACATGTGAACCGGAATACGAAAACGGCGACTGGCAGTATCGGGATCAGACATACTGCATCGTGCATAGACTGTGTGTCCATCCGGGACATCAGGGGAAGGGCGTTGCGGGACAGACCCTTGCGTATATTGAGGCGGAGATGAGAAAGCGGGGAATCGGTGCGGTAAGGCTTGACGCGTTCAGTGAAAATCCTGCCGCCAACGCTCTCTATACGGGACACGGGTACGAGAGGAGAGGCGTTGCAGACTGGCGGATGGGCAGGTTTTATTTGATGGAGAAGAGGCTGTGAATGGGAATATACACCGTGCACAGCCTCTTTTTTGATGAAAAACTATTCTGTTATGTCAGAGTTTTCCCGCGCTTTGTCGAAAATCCAAGGCAGACAGCGCCTGTCGGACAGGCATCTGCGCAAGCGCCGCATCGGATACATTCGGCTGAGTCCGGCGCCTTTACGGGATCCACTTCCATCCCGCAGACCGCGTGGCATTTTCCGCAGCCGATGCATTTGTGGCTGTCCACTTCCAGATGAAACAGGCTGATTCTGTTGAACAGTCCGTATATTGCACCCAGGGGACAGAGGGTCCGGCAGAAAAAACGGTAAATAAACACACAGCCGATGAGTGTCAGGACCAGTATTGCCGCTTTCAGGCCAAACAGTGCGCCGACGGCGTTTCTGAGATTTTCGTGTGCGGCGAGAAGAAAGAGGCCGCCCTCCAACGTCCCTGCCGGACAGATATACTGGCAGAAAGCCGGTTTGCCCATGCCCATGTAGTCGGTGACGGCTATGGGCAGAATCAGGACAAAGACTACCAGGACGACATATTTTACATACAGGAATCCCTTTTTCAGATGGTATTTTGGAGAAGGGATTTTGTGGATCAGCTCTTGCAGCAGGCCGAAAGGACAAAGCCACCCGCAGACCGCCCGGCCAAGCAGCACGCCGAAAGCCAGAAGCAGCCCCGTCACATAAAAGCTGAAAGAAAACTGCATGGAACCGTTTACCGCCTGCATGGCGCCGATGGGGCAGGCAAAGCCCGCCGCCGGACAGGAGTAGCAGTTGAGTCCCGGATTGCAGAACTGCTTCCACTTTCCCGTGTATATTTTCCCGCCCTTAAAGTTCAGAAGATGCGCGTTGGAGCAGCCAAGGGCGATGATCTGCAGGAGTTTGCGCCTGATTGCATATGTGATTCTCATATTTTACTCCATTTCTGCGCATGTTTTTGCGCATAACCGGGTTTGTGTCAGGCAATGCGCAGACACAAATCTCACGATTGAAAAATTTGCGCGAAGATACATGGCCGGAATGCCGCGTTTCGTGGTGCGGCGCTTTATCCAAGCCCGATACATTCCAGACAGATATTGACCGCTTTATTCAAAACGACGCCGGCCTCGCCGCGCATGAAGCCATAGATGAGAAAGGCGCAGGCGGTTATAAGACACGCTGCCCGCGCCCATATTCTGGTTTTACTGCCCATTCAGGTAATCCTCCACGAAGGTCTTGTAGCCGTCCACGTTTGCGCCCACAATCGGGTCGCCCACGATATTGCCTTCCCCGTCGATAAAGAGGGTAGTGGGTACGCCGACCACATCTTTCAGGACCGGTGCAAAGTCCATGTTGGCGATCAGATTGGTGAACCCGGCGCCTGCCTTTTCCGTTATTTCAACCGCCAGATCGCGGTGCTCCGTGTCTTCCTCCCCGTTGATATCAATGATAAGGCCGACGATCTGCACATTGTCGGGCATTTCCGCTGCCCACCCGCCAAGCTCTGGCATTTCTCCGATACAGGGACCGCAGAAGGTGCCCCAGATATTGAGCACGGTCAGATCCTTTTCCGTAAAAATGCTTTCGGTGACCGTATTGCCGTCCAGATCTGTCGCGCTAAAGGCAGGAAAAGCGGCTGTGTCCGTCTGCTGCGCCTGCGTGTCCGCAGTGTCAGCGCTTTCCGGGGTGTCGCTTTTGGCGGCGGGGGAAGATAAGGCAGAGTCCGTTCCGGCGCTGCTGCCGTCTGCTGTGCCTGCACAGCCTGCCATCATCGCCACAGGAAGCAGGATGCCGCACAGGGCTGCGTATTTTTTTATGGGATTGTCTTTTCTGTTCATTGTTACCTCCATAGTTAAAATGGTATACTGCGGTCTGTTGTGTTTCCGGCAGTATGTCTATCATAGCATAACCGGAAAAAGACTTCAAATATTACAGGAATGGCAGAAGGTAATAGGTATTGCAGAAAAAAGTCCGCCCCATTTACAATACATAAGTGTGGTGTTAATATACAGTTAGCCTGGTGAAGGAACATTTTATGGCGCAGCAGAAATAGAAAAGCAGGTGCGGGGAGGCGGTTTTCCGTGGACAAGGCAGAGACGAGGAAAAGGAAGGTTTGAGGCATATATGTTTTGGGATAACGTGTCAGGATTATATGATTTGTTTGAAACGGTTTATAACGGAAAAGTGTACCGGGGGCTTGGCCAAAAAGTGGCAGAGGAAATCGGACCGGGAGACGTGGTGTTAGAGTGCGCCTGCGGGACCGGCGCAATCAGCACATACATTGCTCCCAAATGCCGGAAACTCATTGCAACGGACTTTTCCGCAGGGATGCTGAGACAGACGGCAGAAAAATGCCGCGCCTTTGACAATGTCAAAGTAAGGCGTGCGGACATGACGCATCTGAGATGCCGCGATAACAGATTTGATAAGGTCGTCGCGGGGAATGTCATTCATCTGCTGGACGACCCTTGTGCCGCTTTGAAAGAGCTTGAGCGGGTCTGCAAGCCGGGCGGCAAAATGATCGTCCCGACTTATATCAACGCGTCGGAGGGCGTGAATAAGAAAGCGGTTCGTCTGCTGGAAATAGCTGGCGCAAATTTTAAGAGGCAGTATGATATGCCGTCTTACCGGCAGTTTTTTGCGGACGCAGGGTATGAGAATGTCTCCTTCTCTGTTATTGACGGGAGAATGCCCTGTGCGGTGGCTGTGATTACCAAGCGGGAAGGATAGGGATCATGATTTACATTTAAGGAAGGGGATAACAAAGTGCAGAGCGAAAGCATAAGGATAACACATCATAACAGAACAGTTGACGCGGTGTATTATAAGCCGGATGGAGAAGAATGTGTTCCGCTGGTGATATTCAGTCATGGGTATAACGGGCATAAGACGGATTTTGCGGTTTCGGCGGAATACTTTGCCGGGAGCGGAACCGCAGCGGTCTGTTTTACATTTTGCGGCGGAAGTACGCGGGATGACAGCGACTTTCCGACTACGGAAATGACACTGTTTACGGAGAAGGAAGACCTTCTTGCCGTCATAGATGAAGTGAAGAAATGGCCATGGGTGGACGACAGCCGTATTTATCTGTTTGGCGCCAGCCAGGGCGGTATGATTTCGGCGCTGGCAGCGGAGGAGAGAGGCGGGGAGATCCGGGGCCTTATTTTATTATATCCGGCTTTTTGCATTGCGGATAACTGGAATGCACGTTTTGAAAAGGCGGAGGATATTCCGGAAAAAGTGACTTTGTGGGATATGGTATTGGGGCATCGGTTTTTTGAGACAATCCGTGATTTCCGCATAAAAGAACGGATCGGGAAATTCGGCGGACGCGTTCTTTTGATGCACGGGACAGAGGATGACGTTGTGAGTCTGGAATATTCGGCATGGGCGTCCGGGAAATATGCTGATGCCAGACTGGAAATATTTCAGGGTGAGTCCCACGGTTTTTCGGAGGCTGGAAACAGGCGGATGGAGGCCATGGCGTTGTACTTTATTCATGAATAACTACCTTCTCTTTTGCACCAGCGTATACTCGAAGCGGGTAGTGAGATAGTAGGAGGTAAAAACCTCTATGGGGATTTCCGCGTCCTGACAGATTCCGTAAGTCAGGCCGGTGGAGTGAAGCAGGGGGGTACTGTCATCCACATCCAGATATCGTGCCACGCTTCCCGGACTGGAAACCGCTTTTAATTTGAGAGACGTATTGGTGATGGAGACGCCGTAGTCTGTCTCCAGAACATGGTACAGGGACTGTTCTTTAAAATCGCAGGACTCAATGTCCTGAAAAATCCGATAGGGGAGAGTCGTCTGCGTAAAGCACAGCGGAAGACCATCCGCATAGTAAATGCGCTCCATGTGAAAGACAGGATCGGCTTTTGGAAGTTTTAGCAGCGCGCATTCCTCCTGCGTGCAGATCCGGATCTGCGCGGTGATAACCTTGCGGCCTGGCGTCATGCCGTGCCGCAGGATTTCTTCGGTATAACTGTAAACGGAGGTAAGTTCCTGCAGGGGAGCGCGGCCTTTGACACGGGTGCGCTTTCCCTGCATTTTTTCGATATATCCGTGATGATAGAGCTCGTCAATGGCACGCCGCGCGGTGACACGGCTCACCTGATACAGCTCCATCAGGTCAGACTCGCTTGGAAGCGCTGAACCGCCCGGCAGCTCGCCGGAATCTATCTTTTCTGCAAAATCCTGTTCGATAACAGCATATTTGGGCAGGCGTTTTTCTGTGTTTTGATCCATGTCTGAAATACTCCCGTATACTCGTCTGTGTTTTGGAAAATATCTGATTCGGACCGGTTTATCACATCTGTATGGAGACTTTAAGGGACAACCCTGTCCGTCTAAATTATATGAGAAATGGGGAGGAAAGTAAACCTTAAGGAGGAAGAATCTGCCCGGAACAGAAGGAGATTGGATGGGGCAATGTGAGGAAGTGTGAAAGATAACCAGTAAATGGAAGCAGAAAGCGGGTGTTTTGTGAATACTGTACAAAAACGCAGTCGTCAGTTTTGCCAAAATACCAACTTGATATAACAAATATAATAACTTATTATGATAAGTGAAAGGAGATATTGCGATATGAATGAAAAAGTGTTGGGGGTTTTATACGGAATGGCGATTGGGGATGCCATGGGGATGCCGCCGGAGCTTTGGAGCAGAAAGCGGGTGAAGGCGCACTATGGCGATATCACGGATTTTCTAGACGGGTGTCCGGAAAACGTGATATCCTACCAGTATAAGGCGGGGCAGTTTACGGATGATACGGGGCAGGCGCTGGCGATACTGGACAGCCTGATGGAGACGGATTTCGTTCCCTCCGGTCAGAATATAGCACAGCATATTTTGGAGTGGGCGAAAAAGGAGAACGCCTTTGAAAATAATATTCTCGGCCCCACTTCCAAGGTCGCACTGAAACTTTTCGAAGAGGGAAGGAGCGCGAGGGAATTTTCGGATGAGGCGGTTTCCAACGGCGCAGCCATGAGAATCGCACCGGTTGGGGCGCTTTTTACACCGGATCAGGGGGAAGCGCTGTGCAGGTATGTGGCGGCGGTATCACAGGTGACGCACACCAGCGATGTGACGATCGCGGGAGCGGCGATGATCGCCATGGCGGTGGCGTCGGCGGTCACTTACGGGGACCGGGAGCGCATGATTGAGGACGCCCTCTCGGTGGAGGCATATGCGCTGTCCCTCGGCGCGTCCACGGTCAGTCCGTCTCTGGGGGCGAGGACAAGGTTCGGCGTCAGGATGGCGCAGGCATACGCAGACGACGAGGAGACGTTTCTGGAAATGCTCTACAATCTGGTGGGAGCGGGCGTCAATACGTCGGAATCCGTGCCGGCGGCGCTGGCCATCGCTTACTACAGCTTCGACGTGAAAAGGTGCGCGCTGATGTGCGCCAACCTGGGCGGCGATACGGACACCATTGGCGCTATGGCGACGGCAGTCTGCGGCGGCGCAAAAGGGTTTCAGGCGATACCGGAATCGTATGTGGACCGGATCAATACCGCAAACGAGGCGGACTTAAGCAGCTATGCGGAAGCGATTTCAAAAAGAAGAGGGAGGGTGTAAATGGACGGAGGATGTTTGGTGATCGGCGCGGCCATGCTGGATATTATCATGGAAATTAACCGCCTGCCTGTGTCGGGAGAGGACGTGTATGCCGGAGCACAGAGCATGACGGTGGGCGGCTGTGCGTACAATGTGGCGGATATCCTGAAACATTTTCAGACGGATTACACGCTGTTTGCTCCGGTGGGAACCGGGATGTATGCGGATTTTATTGAAAAACAACTGCATAAGAGCGGGCATGAAAGCCCGGTGAAATCGGAGGCGTCTGACAACGGATACTGCCTGTGTCTGGTGGAGGCGGACGGCGAGCGGACATTTATCACACTGCCGGGGATTGAGTGCCGGTTTGAGGAGGAATGGTTTGCGCGTCTGGATGCCGGCAGGTATAACGCTGTCTATGTTTCCGGCTATGAGCTGGAAGGGGAGGGCGGGGGAGCGATTCTGGACTTTTTGGAAAAACACCCGGAGTACACGGTATATTATGCGCCCGGTCCCCGGATCACTTATATTGCAGAGGAAAAGAGGAACAGAATGACGGCGCTGTCTCCTGTACTGCATCTGAATGAGAGAGAGGCTTTGACCTGCACAGGGAAGGAAACGGCGGCGGAGGCGGCGGAAGAGCTTGCGCGTCAGACGAAGAATACGGTTCTGGTAACGCTCGGTGAGCGGGGTGTATATTTGTGGGAAAACGGAGCGGGAAAGGTTGTCCCGTCAAAAAAGGCAGAGGTGGTCGACACCATAGGGGCCGGGGATTCCCACATCGGGGCGGTGATCGCCGCGCGCCAGATGGGAAAGGACTGGGAGGAGGCCGTTCGCACGGCTAACCGGGTGTCCGCTATGGTAGTCAGTGTGAAAGGACCGACTTTAACTGCGGAAGCGTTTGAGAAAGGGAGGAAAGATTAAAGAATAAGTCTGATGACCTTATTTTTTAATCAGAAATTTGTGCAGAAGCGTCACAAATTTCCTTGATCGCAGAGCAGAATTTGAGATTCTGCCCGCGTTCCTCAGCGTAGAACGCTTCGGAATGGAGGGAAATATGGATAAGGTAAAGAAATTTTTTGAAGGGTGGAGTAAATTCGAGATAAGCTGGCTGCTCTTATCCACGGTGATCATGGTGGCGCTCAGTATCATATGGGGCGACAATCTGCTTGCGCTGATCAGCGGCATTACGGGGATTCTGGGCGTGGTGCTGGCGGCGAAGGGAAAGGTCAGCACCTATGTGTTCGCTACGGTCAATGTGGCTATTTATGCGTACCTGACTTTCAACAATCATCTGTACGGTGAATTTATGCTGAATGCTTTCTATTATATACCGATGAACTTTGTGGGATTTTACTTGTGGTCGAGACACAAAGATCAGGATAGCGGTGAGGTGGAAGGCAAGGCGCTGACCTTAAAACAGACCATCATTCTGCTCATCACCGTGGCGATAGTGGTTGTGATTTACTGGCAGATTTTGAGCCGGATCGGCGGACAGCTTGCCCTGATCGATGCGATGTCCACGGTATTTTCCGTGGTGGCCCTTATCATGCAGGTGGCCAGATACGCGGAACAATGGCTTTTATGGATTATCGTCAATGTGGTGTCCGTCATCATGTGGGTGCTTCTGATCGGGCAGGATTCCTCGGCGGTTACCATGGTTGTGATGTGGGTCGCTTATCTGTTTAATTCTGTGTACGGATATTACAACTGGAAAAAACTGGCCGCGAAGGGAAAGTAAAACGGGGAGCCGCTTGCTATGCAGGCGGCTTCGTTTTATGATATAGGAGAGTAAACCCGTGTCACACCACGGCGGAGCGGTGGAAGTACAGGACAGAATATGACGGAGGCGGCAGGAATGAAAGAAATGGTGCAGCTGTTTTTTACTTTTTTGAAAATCGGCATATTTACCTTTGGAGGCGGCTATGCCATGATTGCGCTGCTCAGAGATGAGTTTGTCACGAAGAAAAAATGGATCGATCACGACACGTTTATTGATATGGTTGCAATCTCTGAATCCACGCCGGGACCGATAGCGGTCAATAGCGCTACCTATATCGGGTATCAGACAGCCGGGGGTTGGGGAGCCTTTGTCGCCACTGTCGCTGTCTGTATTCCGTCATTCTCAATCATATATGTCATTTCACTGTACTTTGACCGCTTTTTGGAGCTGACCTATGTCGGTTACGCTCTGGAAGGGATACAGGCGTGCGTGGTGTATTTAATCTTTTCGGCCGCAGTGCGTATGACAAAGGAAGTCTGCCATACGCTTTTTCATAAAATGATTGTGATACTGGTATTTGCCGCCATGCTTCTGTTTTCTCTTCTGTCCGTTTCCTTTTCCGCAGTATTCTATATTGGTATCTGCGGTTTGGCCGGTGTTGCGCAGTATCTTGCGGGGAGCGTATGTAAGAGGAGAAGTGAGAAATGATTTATGTGCAGTTGTTTTTAGAATTTCTGAAAATAGGCGCAGTTTCTTTCGGCGGCGGTTATGGCATGATTTCCCTGATTCGGGAAACGGTATTGAAGCATCACTGGCTGACAGACGGTGAGTTTATGGCTTTTGTGGCTGTTTCCGAATCGACACCCGGTCCGCTGGCCGTGAACATGGCGACTTTTGTCGGCGCATCGCAGGGGGGAATTATGGGAGCCTTTCTGGCAACCCTCGGTGTGGCTTTGCCAGCATTTTTACTGATGCTGCTCATTGCCTCCTGTATGAAAAATTTTTTAAAATATGCAGGCGTCAAAGCGTTTCTGTCTGCGGTGCGTCCCTGCATTGCCGCTTTGGTTCTGGCCACGGCAGTTATTATGGGACTGCAGGTTTTGGGCGGTATAAAGCGTATGGCGGATCCTCTGCGTCTGCGTGTTGACGGCATTCTGACAGTTCTGATTCTGGCAGTGGCGGGGATCATTGCAAAGAAGACCGGGCGGAAACCGCTGTCGCCCATTGGCATGATTCTGGTCTCCGCAGGTCTTGGGATTTTGTTCCACTGCGTGCCTGTGTGAAAAGGGGAATGACGGCGGTTCGAGGAGGACGGGGTGGGCAGGAAGATCGGAAAGGGGACTTATCAACTTACTTTTTTGCTTGCAGAAGAGAATGGAAACAGCTAGAATTAAAGTACTGACAACACAGGCTGGACGCTATGGATTTGACGCTTTTCAGGTAGATGGGAAACTGATGAAAGTAGATACAACGGATTTCTCTAAAATAAATATGGAAGAATTGATTTCGCAGATTACAGCGTGGACTGAGGCGCTTCGGCACTGCGGGAATGCCGTGTATCAGGGAAACTGTCGCTAAAAATCAGCATTCGGGAGATAGCGGGAATGAAATTAAAGAATATTTTGATTGTCGTAAAGGATATTGAAAAATCAAGACAGTTTTATCACGATCTGTTTGGCCTTGATCCGGTGCTTGACAATGACGGCAATCTGATCTTAACGGAGGGCCTGGTGCTCCAGGACGAGAAAATCTGGAAGAAATTTCTGGGAAAAGACATCCTTCCGGAAAATAACGCCAGCGAACTTTATTTTGAAGAACGGGATATAGAAGCGTTTCTCGAAAAGCTGGATTGGTACTATCCGGAAGTCCGGTATGTGAATCGTCTTATGACACACAGTTGGGGACAGAGAGTCGTTCGTTTTTATGATTTGGACGGCAATCTGATTGAAGTGGGGACGCCAATGTAGTGTGAAAATATTAATATAACATATCAACACCACCTTTTACGAACAGGTCTGTTGATGTTTTTGATTGATGCCACATATTTTCTTGCCAAATGTTTTTCTCTGAGACTATTTACATATTGAGGAAGATCGGAACACGTATCTTTGACTGTAATACAATCCAAAACAGCAGAAGCCAGCGCGGGAACAAAAGCATTCTGCTGATCATTGTGAAGCGAATAAAAACTAAAGCAGCTCACTATTACAGAAGCTGTAAAGGCAAAACATTGCTGGCCGATTTTAACGAGATCTTTTTTGTATGATAAAAGATCTTCTAATGAGAAGAACTCACCGTTTTCCTGATGTGCAATCAATTGCTCAATCTGTGACATGTAAGCTTTTCGTGTGGTATTGAAACTACGATCGTTTCTTAACTGCACAATTTGTTTAAGGGGAATATGATTTAAGTCAGCAGGCAAAGAAAACGTAATGTTGTTTTTTGCTGCGCTGATTTTTCTGTGATTCTCTTTGGAAATTGTCAAATCCTTGTTAATTAAGTACCGGGAATATTTATCAACATCGGTAATCATTTCATATTCGTGCTGCTTGGAAATGATATCTGCGAGAATACTCATATATACAAACGACAGATCACTTGAAATCCGGATGCCCTCCAGGCACGGTGCTGCAATATTATTATCTATACAAAAGTCGAAAAATGTCTGTGAATATTTTCCGCTAAAAAGGGTACAATCCTGATGATTTTTCCACTTTTCAATATGCGCTCCGGATTTGCCTGCGTAAAAATACGCACCGTAGATTTCGGGATGTGAGAGGAATCTTGAAAATTCTTCACACGCCAGAACAGAGGCAGCGGAACCTTCATCATAGTCAGGCCGATATGGTTTAATAAGGTCGGTTTCTCCCATAACATACTGGAAAGTGTCGCTGAGGCAGCTTTCCCCGGAATAAATTGTGTCTGGGATTATTGGCCGGAGTGTATCGAAGTAAAGCAGTGCAAACTTCAACCAGTTTTCATCTCTGGTTTCAAAACCAGGGTAATATATCATATCTTTCATTTGTCTGCCTCCATCATTTGCAGAAGCTAAAATATCCCTCCTGAATTAAAAGAGTGCAACGCCCCTGCGCACAGCATATTGTTGCGCCTTACATTGTATATCAGATTATGCTTTCAAGCGTGTTCAGAATTTATGAAAGCAAAAAAATAAGGAAACCCGGATTTTATCAAGGTTTCCTCGCATTTAGGAACTGCGGAAGATGGGACTTGAACCCACACGATGAACCCACCACTAGATCCTTAGTCTAGCCTGTCTGCCAATTCCAGCACTTCCGCATACGTTCACAACGCAAGTAATATATTACTATCGGAATCCCCAAAAGTCAATATGTTTTTCAAAAATTTTTTACCGGATTTTGACGAATCCGGAAAACAGGAGAGAGGGAGGCGGACTTTGAACAGGCCGCCTCTCCATTCTCACGGTTACTTAAAATGCACCTCTGTCCCAAACAGGGCGTTTTCCGGGAGATTTCGGTCATCCCCCTTTAGTTCATCCATATACTTAATATAATCACACACATAGACATACACGGTCCGGGTATCCCTGCCGAAAGTGGAAAAAACTTCGGAAGCGTCTCCCTGACTTTCCAGACGTTTTCCGTCTGCATCGCAGATTATCACAATGTAGTCGTATGGCTGTGTGCCTTCCGGGAGCAGAAGCTCCGCTTTTATCTCAAAATTCGTCTTTTCTACGGAGCCGATCCCGACGCCGTTTTCGTTCTTCTTGTTAATGCTGACTGTCTGGGCGCCGTCCTTGTTCATGGAGACGGGAATAGCAAAATTCCATTTCCCTTTATAATGCTTTTTCAACGGTTCCAACAGGGTTACCTGCTCATGGGTTTCGGGGTCCGTAGCATAGGTATCTTCATATTGGAGCAGATCGGCGTAAATATCCGAGATTTCAAGGTAGTACGTGAACTCTGCCGGAAGCGCGGCAGCCTGTTTGTTCCCGGCCGGTGCGGCATCGGTGCCGGAAGCAGAGGTGTTTGCGGCGATTTCGCTGCTTCTCAGATCTTCGTCCAGAGAAACCCGGATGATACCGGTAAATGTGTGGTCGTCCACAAACTGGCCTTCTATATAATAAGGCGCAGGATATCCGCCACCGGCGGGACGGTCTTTTTTGGTAAGTCCCGGCACATTATAGTAGGAGTTGGTTACCAGAGAGAGTGTGTCATAGTCCGGTAAATAGCCGTCCATGTTTTTTGTCTTGATAAAATCCGCGGGAAAAGCCTCCTTATTTTCAATGCAGAGCGCCAGATACAGCGCCTGCGTGGAGCAGTTAGCCTCTGATACAGTGACGGTCAGTCCGCCGGAGGTCTGCACAAGGGGATTGTCCGTCTGCTTTCCGGACGGGGGATCGGCCTTTGTTTTTGCGGCGGGCGTCTTACTGTCCGAAAATTCTTTGGCGGTGTCTTCTTCTATATAGATTTCGGCGTCATCGCTGAAATTACCTTTATAGCTGACCTTTTCCTGAATCCGGGAAAAGATGTGTCCGACCAGAGGCAGTTTTGCGGCAAGAACCGGATTGGATGCCAGAAGCATTCCGGCGCAAAGGGCCGCCAGAATACCGGCAGCTGCGGCGCTGTAGCGGAAAACGGTTTTTTTGCGGTGAAGTTTCTTTCTCTGGCGGAGGCCTTCTTTGATCCCGTCTCTTACAGCATGATTCAATTCTTCGGGGATTGGGATTGCATCAAATTTGTCATTTTGCATGGCGTCTTACCTCCTTTTTTTCATCGGCATCGTCCGAGAGACACTTACTTAGCTGTTTTTTGGCACGGTACAGGTTTGCTTTGACGCTTCCTTCCGGAATATCCAGAATTTGTGCGATCTCTTTGATTTTCAATTCCTGAAAATAGAAGAGTATGATTACCGCTTTGTACTGATCCTTTAAGGAATCTATGGCGTCATACAGGTCAACCGTCTCTTCGATCAGATAATTTTCACACCCTTTTTCAACGTATTCTTCCAGAGAAATGGCAGGAACTGTTTTCTTTTCCTGCCAGATACAGTTGAGAAGAATCCTTGTAATCCAGGTTTTAAAGTAACGTGGTTCCCGCAGCTTTTCAATGCCAAGCATG
>CARQVR010000040.1 GCA_949051815.1 uncultured Lachnospiraceae bacterium | reverse complement strand
TCAGATGACTGTCCGGCCAGTGATAAATATCCTGTTGATATACGGACACTTCATGCCCTGCATTCCGCGCTGCAGATGCCAGATACGCAAGCCCCTGAGGAAACCATGAAATATAAGAATCATTATCATAAACTACCATTAGTATCTTCATAAATTTTTCTCCTTCTGTCGAACGGTTTTGCTTCTTTTCCGTTTCTACCATAGAACAGCCGCATTCTGCAACATCACCGGCATCCCCTTCTTCCGGCAAAGCTCAACTACCGAGCTGGGATCCCCATAATACGCATCACTCAAAACCACCGCCCGATCCAGATCCGCCGAATCATCATAAATCCCCCAGCCTTCTTCTATGTACCTGTCTCTAATCTCCCGATACGCCTCCCAAAGCTGTGGCCGCATACTCTCAATCGTCGCCTGAATCAACGGGTGCGGACGCCAAAGCAGCGCCGCTTCGTCCCTATTCTCCCAAAACACCGCAAACACTGACTCCATCTTGCGAATCATCTTCTCATTATAACGAAGCAGCGCGCTTACGCTCGTATTGTAAAAAACGATTTTCTTCCGGCTCCCATCCGGTTTGCTGATTACCCTCAGCCACTCTTTTGGAATCTCCAGATCCTCCTTTTTTGTGCTCAACACCTTGTCAAGCTTCGGCGAACCTGTCCCGAGGAACTTTTTCTCCAAAAATCTCCTGTCTATATGCTCTCCGCCAAGCCCCATCTCTTTCGCCGCTTTTATATATTCGTTAATATAGATCTGCCGCATGTTTTCCGACTGGACGATCACCTGATCGGCATAAATCGTCCCCGGCAGAAAGCAGAAATGCTTCATTCCATCAATAGCCGCCTGGTCTTCCGGGTTGACCTCCCCCAAAATGAAGTACGGAATGTAAACTAACTTTTCCGTAAAATTTCTCAGATTTTTGGAATAGAAATAAGGATGTACACTGGTCACATGATTGCACTCGTCATACGGATTATGAATATAGATCACGTCCGGATGGCGCGTTTCCAAATCATATTCGTCATAACGGGTAACCGGCACATCCTTCGGGTACAGATTCCCCTCATAGTGCTCCTCTTTAAAACTCCCGTCCGGATTCTTGTCAAAATACGGAATCGGGATTACACAGGCATCGCAGTCATGAGCAGCTTCCGCCGCTTTCCACACACTTTCCAGACTGTCCCACATACTGGCCTTGTAGGGCAAAAACACGATTTCCTTTTTGTCATCCGGCAAATCATAGATGATGCCATGCCTAAGCCGGCTCAACTGCTTTTGTATCCTTTTTGCGATCTTACGGCACTGCGTCTCATCCGGCACAGCCTCGCTCATCACGAAAATGTTCTCACAATAATCCTCCAGCAGTTTCACGAGATTACCATATTTCTCTCCCATAGATTCTATATGGGTCCCCAGCAGAATCGCAGATTCCTGACATGCAGCCAGGGCATCTGACACGCTGTCCGGATTTCCTTTGACAGATTTTACGACGGCGTCATTCGCCTTCTCCAGCATGGACACAGTTTCCAAAAGTTCTTTCTTTTTATAGCGTCTGCCAGTTTCTGTGCCCTCCATATCTCCGCCTCCCGTTCTGCCCGTCTTTTTCCTTATAAAAATTCATAAGGCACCTTAGCCGCTTTTCCAAGCGGTGTGAAACCAAGCCTTTTACCCTTGTCATGCAAAGGCAAAAGTCCCGCTTTCACTTCGCACCCTGCTACATCTCAGCGGCCGAAAACCCCTGAGTTCGCAGGAATGCCGGCGTACCTAATTCCATACCGGATGCATCGCATCATGGCTTTGTATTCTAACGCCGTGTTTTATTTCTTTTTATATCAGGACAAAGTCTTCGCAGTCTGCTGCCTGATGCCGCAGTAAAACCGTATATTTCAACGTGCTCATCTGCCAGACTCTGTCGTATGACCTTTTTGTTATCCGGATGATTTATCCTGAGGGAACACTTTATTTAACTGTCTTCCGCTCTTTCCTCTGTTCAATGCATTTTTTGCGGCGTTTACTTTCCTGTCCTCTTCATATCCGCAGTTTTTACACTTAAAGTCCTCATATCTGTCTTTTGACTGTATTTCGCAAGACGCACCGCATACGCTGCACTCTGTGCTCAATCCTTTTCCCAGCACTTCTACAATCTCTATCCCATTCTGTCTGCATTTCCACTTAAGTCTCTCTGTCACATACCCTTTCTTCCAAACCCGGAGGATATATCCTCCCGCCCCATTTCCTCCTGCGTTCTGAGGCAGCTTTGCCATATATATCTTTGCCGGCTTCTCGCCTGCAAACATCCTGTTTATTTCCCGATTGATATAGTTTTTAAGCGTTTCCTCCATCTTTTCCCTGCGGACAGTATATTTTTTCCGGGGAGGCGCGCCGCTTTTCCTGCCGTATGTCTGCCTTTCGCAAACACCGTAATCATAAAGTTCCTTTTGCATTCTTCCAAATTCAACACCCCATACATGGCCGGTGCTGGTCGTAATCATGTCCCACAAACCAAGTGAAATCCCAATCTCATTTATATAGTCTTTGTGTTCCCGAATATCTGCAAATACGGAAGCTATAATTTCAACACTGTTTTTCTCCGGCTTTAACTTAATATCAAGCATACCGCCATATTGGTTGGTGTCAGTGAGCGGTATAAATAACCGTTTTCTACGTTCTTTGGTCGTCAGAAATATCCCATGGCAGTTTTGTCCTTCCTTATTCTTCGATTCTCCATAACGATATCCCCGCTCCCACACGGAAAAATACAAAAACTTTTCTGTATGCATCTTACTGAGCTTTTTTCTGACCTGCCTGCAGAGGTATCTGTTCAGGCTCCGAATGCGCTCTTGCTGATCCGCCTGCAGATCCGCTACAATACTCTCATATTTCTGCCGCATCTCTTCCGGCACTTGCGCGGGCTTCCCATTCACAATATTTTCAAAACAGCCGCTGACCTTTACCACAAAACGCAGATAATGCCGCTCCTCTTTTGTAAATCGTTCATTTTCATTAATCGCCGCGTAAATATTTCGTTTGACATGCGCCCACTGTGTCTTGATCTCCCTCAAAGCATTAAATACTGCCGGATAAAAGTACACCGTCGGAAGATTCAGCTTCTCCCGAAGCCCGCTCGCAGTCATTTCATTCTGCACCGTATACCCCGGATAAAGCTTATCGAGACTTTTTATGCCTCCATATCTCTGGTAGACGTAATTGCACACAACCATACAGCTCTGCGCAAGATCAAGAAGCCGGTTCATATCTTCCCCGTCTATTTTTCCGCTGCTGTGCTGATGTATTGCTTTGCAGATTTTTTTACTCTCTGTCTGCGGCCGCTTATCCGCTCTTTTTTTTGCCATCTTTCCCCATCTGTTTTCGCAGAATACCTACTTCTGAGAAGTACCTCCGTTTACCGGTTTCAGGAGGTTGCGAGAGTATGACCACTTATCTGACCACAATCAAAAAGAAATCCCTGTAAAAAAAGATCTCTAAAACCTGTAACCGGATATTGATTTCATTGACCATATGCTGACCACTTTTTCGACCACAAATAGCAGGTTCCTGTTTTTACCATGTGTAAATACACCGGTTTTTCTATAAAAAAGTCCGTAAAATGCGCATAAAAAGTACAAATTCCGGCTTTTTACGCGCAATTGACAAATTTAAAGAATCACAGTATAATGAGCACTAAGCAGCGATTTGAAAGCACATTTTCTCAGAAGTAGGTATTCTGCGAAATTTCTTGTTTTAATATTAAAACGCAAAAAAAAGGACATAAAATCATTTCTCTTACAGAAACGGTTTCATGTCCTTTTTACTATTATACTGCTTACTTTTCCTACTTCGTCAGCATCATCATAATCTCGTTGCTTCTCGCCACAAACTTCGTCATGGCCTCCGGCTCAAGCGGCGCCTGCTGCAACAGCGCCAGATCGTAAAGCTGCTCGCAGATCATCTTCACGTTCTCTCCGTCCTGATGCTCCAGCACATACTGCACAAGCGGATGACTCGCGTTTAAGATCAGCGTCTCTCCCTCCTTGCCGAACATCCCCATATCCATTCCGGGCATGGAGTACATCTTCATCATATCCTGCATCCTGCGGGACTCCTCGGAGAGGGTGATCATAGAAGAAATCTTCTTGTTCTTTAACTTCTCGATCTTCACCTTGATGGCGTCCTTCTTGAGAACCTTCTTCATCAGCCTGGCGATCTCTTCCGCCTGCTCTTCCATCTCCTTCTCCGCCTTCCTGGAGGTCTTCGCCTTAAAGGTGTCCGTCAGGTCGGCGTCGATTCTCTGGAACTTAATGCCCTCATTTTTCGCCTCGAGCTGGGAGACAAAGGGCTGGTCGATATTGTGTGTCAGCACCACCGCGTCCATCTTTGCGGACTTAAACATATTGATATACTGGCTCTGCTGCTTCTCGTCGGTCACATAGTAGATGACCTTCTCCTTCTTCTCTTCCCCGACAGGCTCTCCGTCCTCGTCAAGCACTTCGCCGTCAACCTTCTCCGGCTCGTCGACAACCTCGGCTTCCACTTTCTCACCGTTCTCGTCCACGGCTGCACTTTCGGTTTCGTCCTGTCCGCCGCTCTCCTCACCGGTTTCGTCCGCATCCTTTTCCACCGACTCTGTACCGCCATCTGCCTTTTCACCGTCGCCATCGGCAGCCTCATCGGGATCAATCTTGTTGACTTCCAGACACTCCGGCAGGGTCATATATACGCCGTCCAGATTCTTGAAGAGAATATAGTCCGTCATTTTCTCGCAGAACTTGTCGTCCTTTAAGCAGCCGAACTTGATGAAGGGACTGATATCATCCCAGTACTTCTCGTACTCTTCCTTTTCGGTTTTGCACATGCCGGACAGTTTGTCCGCCACCTTCTTTGAGATGTATTCGCTGATCTTCTTCACAAAACCGTCGTTTTGCAGCGCGCTTCTGGACACGTTGAGCGGCAGATCGGGACAGTCGATCACACCTTTGAGCAGCATCAGAAACTCGGGAATCACTTCCTTGATATTATCCGCAATAAACACCTGATTGTTGTAAAGTTTGATCGTTCCCTCGATGGACTCGTACTCCATATTGATCTTCGGGAAGTAGAGAATACCCTTCATATTAAAAGGATAATCCATATTCAGGTGAATCCAGAACAGCGGCTCCTTGTAATCCTGAAATACCTTGCGGTAAAACTCCAGATACTCCTCTCTTGTACACTCGTTGGGATGCTTCGCCCAGAGAGGATGCGTCTCGTTGAGAAGCTCAGGACGCTTTTTGATCTTTAATTTCTGCTCGTCCTCCTCCTTCTCCTTCTTGATCTCCTCCACTACCTCGTCGGTATCCAGTTTCTCCTGTTCGGTAATGATCTGTGTCTCCGTCGTGTTCGCCTTGGAGAGCATAATCTGCGTAGGCATGAAGGAACAGTATTTCTTAATGACTTCCTTCGCCTTATACTCATTGCAAAATTCCAGACAGTCCTCGTTGATGTGGAGCGTGATCTCCGTGCCGACCTGTGTTTTCGTCCCCTCCTCCATATCAAACTCTGTGCCGCCGTCGCAGGTCCAGTGTACAGCCTGTGCGCCGTCCTGCCAGGACAAAGTGTCGATCTCCACCTCGTCCGCCACCATGAACGCCGAATAGAAGCCCAGACCGAAATGACCGATGATCTGATCCTCGTTCGCCTTGTCCTTATATTTCTCGATAAAGTCCGTCGCGCCGGAGAAAGCAATCTGATTGATATACTCCTCCACCTCGTCCGCCGTCATGCCGATACCGTTGTCAATAAATTTCAGCGTCTTTTCTTCCGGATTTACGATCACCTGAATTTCCGCCTTATAATCATCCGCCAGCGCGTACTCGCCCATCATATCCAGCTTTTTCAACTTCGTGATCGCATCGCATCCGTTAGAGATCAGCTCCCTGAAAAAGATGTCGTGATCGGAATACAACCACTTCTTGATAATCGGAAAAATATTATCGCTGTTGATTGATAAATTACCATGTTTTGCCGCCATTTTACCACGTTCCTTTCTTCCCTTACTGAAATACCGTTTATACAGGACGCCTGACCGCCCCTGACTTGCGCCTTTTGCCTGCGCAAACCACGTTCTCAGGATTTGTTTACCTGTGAAATAGTTTAATACCCTCAAAAATAGAAGTCAAGGCAAAATTAGCACTCATTTAAAACGAGTGCTAGTAATTTGCTGTTTATCCAGATTTTATGCGGCTTTCGGGAATTATAAACTTTTTCTAAACTTCCCTTATCCGCTCCCCGGAAGCGGAAATTTTCTCTTTTTCGCGCTAACTGCCCAATGCCATGTCCCTTCCCGCGGCGGAGCGTCTTTAGAAGTACTTTTTGCACTGCGTTATCCCCCGAAATACTGCGAATACACCTCGAAGAAATTCTGCGTTGACACTTCCTCGTCATGAATAAAATTCACGCTGTCCCACAGCTCCTCGTTCAGATTTCTGGTGAGGGTGGCCACATAAGCGTCATACTCCTGCCCGAATGCCTCCTCCCGTCTCTGCTCCACGATCTTGATCTTATTGGCGTCCGTCTCCTCCCTGTCAAAGGTGTTGATGCACTTGATAATGTGATAGCCGAACTCTGTCTCCACCACGTCGCTGATTTCCTCTGTTCCCAGATTAAAGGCCGCCGTCTCGAAGGACTCCTCCATCTCTCCCTTGCCAAAGGAGTAGGTCGCCTTATCGTCCTCACTGTACTTGCGGATCAGCGCGTCAAAATCCTCGCCCTCTCTCGCCTGCCCCAGCGCCTCAATTGCCCGCCTGTAGGCGTCCCGCTTCGCCTCTTCCGTATACTCGATTTTCTTGCCCGTGCCGTCCAGCGCATAAGTCTTAATCAGAATATGCTGCACGGTGATCGTTCTGGCCTCGTCGTCGCTGATCTCCGGATTGATGTCCTTAATTGTGTACTGGTACATCTTCTCCGCCCGGGCAAGCTCTGTGTAAAGGGCTTTGATGGTCTTTTCATTGACGTCCATCAGCTCGATCTCCCGCTCCCCCAGCGTCTCATAATATGCTTTCGCCGCGTTCTCCGCCCGCGCGCGCTCCTCCTCGTCCAGCTCCACCTCATACTTTTCCGCCATCAGGTTCATGGTCTTAATCTGGGCAATCTGCGCCAGCGCAATATTCTTTACATTCTCCTCCAGCGTCACGCCGTCCGCAATCGTCCCCCAGATTTCCTGACCGTACACGCTCTCATAGCGGTTCTGAATCGTGGTCAGATACACCATAAGCTCCGACAGCTTACAGGTACTTGTCTCAATCCGGAAGATTTCATCTTTTTCAAATCCCGTAGTGAGCACCACCTTTGTGCCGAACCCTTCTCCGTCTCCGCAGCCGCTGACCGTTCCGGTTAACATAATTCCAGACAATATATATGCCGCCGCTATCTGCCATCTCTTTTTGCCCATAGTCCTCCTGTTTTATTGCCTGTATTTTTTATTATCCGCACACTTAATTTTATAATTATAATCTTCTTTTTAATACAGCAATTATTTTACACATAACATAATCTCATTCTGTAGAAATAACCCTTCCACTCTTATCATACCACACTTCTCCGTTCGTCAGCACATAATCCTCGCCGCCAAGAACCGCCTGCACATAGTCTTCCACGCAGCGCAGCTTCCTGCGAAAAGCCATACCGCCGCCCCAAAGGTCCGTCGTGTGAATATCCGATCCAGCGCTCATGAGAAGTCCGTGCTCACAGGCATAGGCTGCCGCCTTCTTATCATAGTCCGGATGGTAATGTTCTATACTTCTGGTATTAGAATGAGCCGCATTGACACCCTCCACGCCATCCACCCATGCAGGATAAAGCCGCGTTTCAGGAATATAGGATGCCTCCCGGAACGGATGTGCGTGTATGACCAGACCGCCCGCCTCATGAATCAGCCGGTACTGCTCTTCCACCGCTGCCTCCTCTATCTGCGGATGATTTTTCAGCCATGCGCCGTCCACACCGTAGATCAGAAACTCCGTGCCCTGATACCCCGACTCATAGCCAAAGAATACGTCCAGACCAATCCGTTCCCCTTCGGCTCTGGCCCGTTCATATCCCTGACAGAAGGCGTCCACCCACTCCTCCCACGGAAGGTTTCTGTCTATCGCCGTATTGCCGTTCCAGTTGTGCTCTGTCACGAAAATTCCCGTATACCCGTAAGCCTTACACGCCCTCGCCATCTCCTCCGGACTGCCCTTTGCACAGGCGCTGCCAAGCGAGGTATGCAGGTGCGTCTCATATAAGTATGGATATTTCTCCCTGATTGCTCCATTCGTCATTCTTTTCTTCTCCTCCTGCGCGTATCATTTACGACTTGAAAAAGGATTAAATTGTATGCCGCTGCATCCCAACCTAATCCTTCCCCATCTATATCTCTTTCCGACTTTTATCCTGATGATTACCGGATGTTTCCCGCCTATTTAATCACGTGAATCCATCCCTCGGGCGCCTCAATTCTGCCCATCTGGATCCCCGTCAGCGTATCATAAAGCTTCTTTGTGACAGGCCCCATCTCGCTCATGCCGCTGGCAAAAGCAATCTCTTTTCCGTGATCCACGATCTTTCCTACTGGGGAAATAACCGCAGCCGTGCCGCACAGACCGCACTCCGCGAAGTCCTTTACCTCCTCCAGCGCAATCGGCCGCTCCTCCACCTCGAGTCCCAGATAATCCTTCGCCACCGTCATGAGGGAGCGTCTGGTAATGGAAGGTAAAATACTGTCGGACTTGGGCGTGATTACTTTATTGTCCTTTGTCACGAAAAGGAAGTTCGCACCGCCGGTCTCCTCCACATAAGTCCTGCTGCCCGCATCCAGATACATATTCTCATCATAGCCTTCTCCATGCGCCGTCACAATGGCATGGAGACTCATGGCATAGTTAAGTCCGGCCTTGATATGTCCCGTGCCGTGCGGAGCCGCCCGGTCAAAATCGCTCACTTTGATGGTAAGGGGCTTCACACCGCCCTTGAAGTAAGGACCCACCGGCGTGGTAAATACCCGGAACTGATACTCGTCCGCAGGCTTCACACCGATTACCGGAGAAATACCGAACATATACGGTCTGATATAGAGGGTTGCACCGGATCCGTAGGGCGGCACATAAGCCTCATTCGCTGCCACCACATCCGTCACAGCCTGTATGAAACGCTCCTGCGGAAATACCGGCATCTCCAGACGTTTGCAGGAATCTTCCATGCGCTGTGCATTCAGATCGGGGCGGAAAGTCACGATACGCCCGTCCTCGGTGGTGTAAGCCTTCATTCCCTCGAAACAGGTCTGCGCATACTGCAGAACGCCTGCGCACTCGTTCATCACGATGTCAGCCTCATCCACAAGCGCGCCCTCATCCCATGCGCCGTTCTTAAAGTTTGCCACGAACCGCTTGTCCGTCTCATGATAGCTGAAACCGATATTCGCCCAATCCAGATTCTTTTTTTCCATAATACACAACTCCTCTCCCTCAGTCATTTCCTCAGCCGTTTCGTAACTGTTCCGTGTGCAAAATCCTGTGCCGAACAATTACTATATTTATTTTTATATAATATACCTTTGTCCTCAAAAGTCAAGTAAGTTTGGGAACTGCCCAATCCGTGTGCATTCTCAAAGCACCGCATTGACAACCTCAAGGGCAATGTCGTAAGCGTAATCCTTGATCGCCTTCTCGCAGAGTCTGAGCATCTTCTTGTCCGTCTCAGGCCGTTCGTAGCGTTTCAGCTCCCGCAGCTTGGCCGCCGCACTTTCCCCGTCGAAGTCGTCCAGTCTGGCCGCCAGTTCCTGTAACGCCCTGACCCACTCTTCCTCCGTGATATATCCCGCGCTCTCCTCCGGCTCCTGTGATCCTGCCTTCTCGCCCGCATCCTCTGTTTCCAGATACACCCGCAGGCTGTTTCTCATGGTGTTCATCATGCCAAACAGGATCGGAGAACGCACCGTCACATCCTCAAGTTGTCCTGCCTTCGCCATTTTCTCCAGCTCAAAAGCCTCGTCCGCCAGATCATCCGCACCCACGTTTCTGGCGTTTCCTTTCAGGGAGTGCACGATAATCGTATAGCCGGGCATGTCGCCCTTTTGCAAAAAGTCCTTGAGGGCTGTCTCCTTCTCCTGCAGGATGGAATGGAAATCGCGCAGAACCTTTCCGTAAAGCGCCTTGTCGCCGCCCATATATCTTAGCCCGTTTCTCAAATTAAAGCCCATCAGATAAAGCTGGCTCTCCCTGATATCGAACTCCCCGTCTCCCTCTTCCTGCGTCTGCTCATACTCGTTACTGATATTCCTGCTGTTGGTCAGGTAAACCACATTGCTCGGCAGATACTCAATCAGCATATTTTCAAACTTATCCGCGTCTATCGGCTTCGTCAGATAATCCTGAAATCCCTCTTGCAGATAAAGCTCCCTCGCGCCCGCCACTGCGTTGGCCGTCAGGGCGATTACCGGAATGTCTCTGGAAGGGTTCCCCTCCAGCTCACGGATGGCGTGGAGCGTCTGCACGCCGTCCATCACCGGCATCATATGATCCATGCAGATCAGATGGTATGTCTTTCTCTTAATCAGCTCCAGACACTCCTCACCGCTGGACGCCACATCAATCTGCAGCCTTGTTCCCTTCAAAAGTCCCTGCGCCACCGCCAGATTCATGGCATTGTCGTCCACGATCAGTATTCTTCCCATGGGGGCAATGAATTTCTCATGGTAATCCTCAATGCTGCGCAGACTGTCCTTATACTGCTTCTCGAAATCGCCAAGCGGCGATCTGTCCACTATCTTCTGTACGATTCTAAAGGAAAAAGCGGAACCCAGACCGTATATACTCTGGACCTCAAGTTTACCGCCCATCATCTCTATCAGCCGCTGTGTGATGGCAAGCCCGAGCCCCGTCCGGTCGTCCTTGCTGCGGGTCGCGGAGTCCATCCGCTGAAATGCATTGAAAAGTTTCGGAATATCTTCCTCCTTGATCCCGACTCCCGTATCTTTCACAATCACATACATTTCCACGGAATCCTTCGGCAGCTCCTTCCAGCTCACATGAAGCGTGACTCTGCCTTTTTCCGTATAACGGACCGCGTTGGAGAGAAGATTTCCGATAATCTGCCGAATATGTATTTCATCACCAAACAGCTTATAGGGAATGTCCGGCGCGATCTCAAGAACAAGATCCAGTTTTTTGCGGCGCTGCTGCACCGAAATGCTGTTAATCAGGTCATTCAGAAGCGAACTGACGTCATAGATCCCCTCCGTCAGCTCCAACTTTTCCGCCTCCAGCTTGGAGAAATCCAGAATATCGCTGACTAACGCAAGCAGAATATTGCCCGCCTGCCTGATATCTCTGGCGTACTCCTTGACCGCCTCCTCCTGACTCTCCCTCAGAATCAGCTCGTTCAACCCCAGAATCGTGTTGATCGGCGTCCTCAGCTCATGAGACATATTTGCCAGAAAAATATCTCTGGCTTTCTCCGCCTTCTCCACCGCGTTCTTGGCCGTCTCCAGCTCCACCTTCTTCTGCTGCAACGCCTCCTTCGCCTGAAAAAGTTCCGTCCCCTTTTTCGCCGTCGTTTTTGTCTCCTGCCCCATACCCGCTACCCTTCCTTAATTATCAATACCACTGCTTTTCATTTACCCTGTATAAACTCCCGTTATGCCTGATCTACTTATCTTTTCTTTCATATTTTACGAAGTAGTAAGGCAGGTCAAAATATGTCTGCTCCTCACTCTCCGCCGTAATCTCCCACGTCCCGTCCTGATCCAGATTCGGAAAATAAGCATCCGCCTCATATTCGTGGTCGATCTTCGTCACATGCACCACATCGCACTCCGGCAGCATCTGCCGGTAAACGCTTTCCCCGCCGATGATATACACATCCTCCGTCTTATACTTTTTCAGCTCCGCGTCCAGTTCTTCCCTGTCATGCACCACCACGGCGTCCTTCACCTTATAATCCGGATTCGTGGACAGGATAATATTTATCCTGTTCGGCAGAGGCATCCCCTGCGGAAACGTCTCCAGCGTCTTTCTCCCAAGCACTACCACCTTGCCCGTCGTCTCCTGCCTGAAATTCTTGTGATCCGCCGGAATCCTGACAAGCAGATTGTTTTTGCTGCCGATCGCCCAGTTGTTGTCCACCGCTACGATTGCGTTCATATATTGTGTCTCCTTGCTCTGTGTTATGCTTCGCGTCAGATCCAGAGCATTTCGTCCGTGGCGCTCTTAATCGCCGTCCTGCGAAGCGTCATAATCGGGAACTCCTCCGACAGATCGTAGCGGTTCACCACCCCGAATTTCTTCACGGTGTAAGCGCTCTCCCCGTCCGGCCAGCGGGGCCTCACCTTCTCCCCCTCCGTACTCGTCCCGTTCTCCAGTATATCCTTACACATATCTATGAAAATGTGATCTGCCAGACTCACTCCCCGTTCTCCATTCTTTTTATATTATGTAAACCACTTTTCTCTAATTCGCAAACCTGCGGCATTTCATTGATTCATAATGTAAACCATTCAGGAAGAATGCGTTCTTTGCATTCTTCCGAACATAATATAGTTGTACTTGGGCATCGTCCTCCGATGCCTTAGTGCAACTTTATGTTCTGTCCCACTTGTCGCAAAGCGAATTGATCTGATCCGCGAACCGCGCCAGATCTTTGTTAGCGCCGCCCTCATTCTTGTGAATAACGGCGATAAGCCGCTGCCCGCTGGCCAAAAGCCTTGCAAAGACGTCGGAGATACCGCGCACTTTCTTCCTGATCGCCACAGGCTCCGCCTCATGGATAAACTCACCGCTTATCAGATCGTATCTGGTGCCGCTGTAAGGCGCATAGGCGTCCAGTCCGTGTTCCACTTTCAGACATTCTGTAAAGAGCTTGCAGACACTGTCCTCACCGTGTACCACAAAAATCTTATCCGGCTTATTCTCAAAGCCGTCCACCCACCGCAGAAGCCCGTTCTTATCCGCATGACCGCTCATGCCGACCAGCTTCGTAATATCCGCCCGGATCTCGATCGGTTCCCCGAAAAGTTTCACCTCTTTCGCGCCCTCCACCAGCATTCTGCCGAGGGTGCCTGCTGCCTGATAGCCCACGAAGAGAATCGTGCACTCCGGCCGCCACAGATTATGCTTCAAATGATGCCTGATACGGCCCGCCTCGCACATGCCGGATGCGGATATGATAACCTTCGGCGTATGCTCGAAATTGATTGCCTTCGATTCATCGCTTGTAATGGCAAGCCTGAGTCCCGGAAAAGTAATCGGATTGATGCCCTGTCTGACTAAGGCCATCGCCTCCTCGTCAAAGCATCTGACTTCATTTTTATGAAAAATACCCGTGGCCTCCACCGCCAGCGGACTGTCCACATAGACCGGAAAATTCTCATGGCCTTTCACCAGCCTGTCAGCTTTGATCTGCCGCAGGAAATAGAGCATTTCCTGCGTTCTGCCCACTGCAAAGGAGGGAATCACCACATTGCCGCCTCTGTCAAAGGTCGTCTGTAAAATCTTCGTCAGTTCACCCACATAGTCCACTTTGTCCGCGGAATGCAGTCTGTCGCCGTAAGTGGATTCCATCACCACATAATCCGCTTCGGCCGTGTTTTTCGGATCCTTTATCAAAGGCTGATCGCTGTTTCCGATATCACCGGAAAACACCAGCTTCTTCGTCACGTTCCCTTCCGTCGCCCAGACCTCGATGCTGGAGGAGCCGAGCAAATGCCCGATATCCGTAAAGCGGATCTTTATATTGTCACACACCGTCACTTCACTGTCATAGTCGCATGGAATAAGACACCGGATCGCACCGTCCGCATCTTCCATGGAATAAAGCGGCTCGACCAGATCATTCTGCGCACTTCTCTTCGCCTTGCGGTTTTTCCACTCCGCCTCCTGCATCTGGATGTGCGCGCAGTCACGCAGCATAATACTGCACAGATCACAGGTAGGTGACGTCGCAAAAATCTGTCCGCGAAATCCCCTTGCATACAAAAGCGGCAGAAGTCCCGAATGGTCTACATGCGCGTGTGTCAGGAACACATAATCAATAACCGCCTCATCTACCGGCAGGTCGCAGTTCTCAAACACGTTCGCCCCCTGCTCCATGCCGTAATCCACCAAAATATTCTTATCGCCTACACGAAGATAATGGCAGCTCCCCGTCACCTCATGGTCTGCCCCGATAAACATAAATTCCATACTGTTCCCCCCTGCTTCGCGCTGCTTTTCCCTCTTACGTCCGTTCACCTGATCCGCAGTACAGACTTCATTTCCCTTCATTCCGTGTAAAACATGCCTGCCACCACTTCATTTCATGCAAGACCTGCCTGTCGCCGCTTCATTCCATGTCAGACATGTCCGGCACGGCTCATTGCTTTTACATACATCATAACATTTTTCAGAGGAAGCGTAAATCATTTCGCGGATTTCTTTTTCAGATTCTTGCCCTCAACATCCGATTCCACTTCCATACAATATAGTAAACCTGTGATGAGGTAAACTCCCATGTCCTTTTCCTCCCTGCTGCTTTTTCTGGTGGCCGTTTCTCTGGATTCCCTGACGGCGGGATTTTCTTACGGCGCCGGGCGGGTGCACATCAAAGCCCTCTCTCTGCTCTTCTTAGCCTGCGTTCCGGCTCTTTTCATCACCGCTGCCGGCCGCATCGGCGAGGTTGTCGGCTCCCTGCTTCCCTCCGGCGTTCTTCCTGTTCTTTCCTTTTTTATGCTGGCCGCTATCGGCGTCGCCAAGCTCTTGGAAAGCCTGATTCGCAGCATAGCAAAAAAACACCCCAGTCTCATGGGAAACTGGGGCTGTCAGATCAAACAGATCAATATTATTTTTACGGTCTATCTTTCACCTGAGGAAGCCAACCGCACGGATCTTCAAGTCCTGAGCGCAAAGGAAGCGCTGCTTTTAAGCCTTGCCCTCTCCCTCGACAGCGTCCTTGTCGGAATGGCCTTTCCCTCCGCCGCCGTTCCACCGCTGACCCTGTTCCTCTGCGCTACCCTCTTTAACCTTTTCCTCTTTATCACCGGCTGTCTTACCGGCCGCCTGCTTTCCAGAGTGCTGCGGATCGATCTGTCATGGCTCTCCGGTCTCTGCCTCCTGCTTCTGGCCTTCCGCGCGCTGGCGTAAGCCTGTTCCTGTTTTCCGCTCTATGCCTCCTGTTTCCGGCCTTCCGCGCACTGGCGTAAGCCTGTTCCTGTTTTCCGCTCTATGCCTCCTGCTTCCGGCCTTCCGCGCGCTGGCGTAAGCCTGTTCCTGTTTTCCGCTCTATGCCTCCTGCTTCCGGCCTTCTGCGCGCTGGCGTAAGCCTGTTCCTGTTTTCCGCTTTATGCCTCCTGTTTCCGGCCTTCCGCGCATTGGCATGAGGAGGGTCTCACCGAAAGCCCGGCCATTCCCACAACCACCAGCAGCTCATGCACGAAAAGCGGTGTGACAGAAAGCGCGATCAGCCGGATCCATTCCTCCATACTCAGCCGCACCGTGCCAAAGAGCGTAACCAGTAAAGGAATCTCCGTCACCGCAGCCTGCAGCACGATGCCTACCGCGAGCGCAAGCAGCATCTGTGGATTGCTTTTGTGATCCATCCGGAATATGGAACGGTTCACATCCCGCATACCGATTGCGTGAAAAAGCTGGCTGATGCCAAGCACCGTAAAGGCATGTGTCTGGGCTCTTGCAAGAACGGCCGATATTTTCAGCCCCTCAAGTATATTATGTAAACTTACAGGCAGTCCCTCCGTGATAATGCGGTCATAGGGAACTTTTAAAAACGCCGCCAGACTGATCCCGCCAATCACCAATCCGTAACAAATCACGCACATGAGTCCGCCTCTGGCAAACAGCGACTCATCGCTTCTTCTCGGCGGTTCCCGCATAAGACTTTCCGTATCGTTGTCATCCACCCCCAGCGCAAGCGCGGGCAGGGAATCCGTAATCAGATTGATCCAGAGAATAAATCCGGCTGTCAGGGGCACCGGCAGTCCCGCCACGATGGTTAACAGCATGGTGAGGATTTCCCCCAGATTAGAGGACAGGAGAAACAGCACCGACTTGCGTATGTTTTCATAGATGCCCCGTCCTTCCCGTATTGCCGTATGGATCGTCGCCACATTGTCGTCCATCAGCACAAAATCTGCCGCGCCTCTGGCCACGTCGGTTCCCCCCTGCCCCATGGCGATACCGATATCCGCCGCTTGTAAAGAAGGCGCGTCGTTGACCCCGTCACCGGTCATGGCCACTGTTTTATGTAAACTTCTATACCCCTCCACAATCCGCACCTTATGCTCCGGCGTCACCCGCGCAAAGACCTTAAGCTGCGGCAGTCTCTGCAAAAATCCCTGATCCTTCAAGTGATCCAGCTCGCGGCCCGTGATGCACTCCTCCGCACGGTTTGCAATGCCAAGCTGTCTGGCAATGGAAAACGCCGTGTCCGGATGGTCTCCCGTAATCATCACCGTGGAAACACCTGCCTGCGCAAACCCCTGTACCGCCGCAAGCGCCTCCGGCCTGACCGGATCCTGCATACTGACAAATCCGAGGAACACCATTCCCCGCTCTCTCATGCCGCCCTCCGGCTCCATCGCCAGTGCAAGCACACGCCGTCCCTCTCCCATCAGACTCTTCTGTATACCAAGCAGCCGCTCACGCTCCGTCACGGTAAGCTCCGCCATGCGGCCATTCTTAAAACAACTCCCGCAATTTTCCAGAATCCGCTCCGCTGCCCCCTTTGTATAAGCCGTCTGTCCGCTTCCCATCCGGTGCAGCGTGGTCATCATTTTGCGGCCGGAATCAAAACCGATCTCGTTTATGCGCGGATAACGTTCTCTGAGACGCGCTGCCCTGACGCCACAGTCTGACGCCATATGAAGAAGCGCCAGCTCCGTAGGATCTCCCATTCCCTCTTCCCCGGTCTGTGCATCGTTGCAGAGCACACATCCCAAGAGGAAATGGGCCGCGCAGGAAAGCTCCGGCGCACTCGTATCCACCTCCCCGAAAAGCGCCTCCAATCCCTTCTTCTCCGTAAGTTTTCCGTCCAGATAACACTCCGTTACCGTCATCTTATTCTGCGTCAGCGTCCCCGTCTTGTCCGAGCACACTACCTCTACCGCTCCCAGCGTCTCCACCGCAGAAAGCCTGCGTACAATGGTCTTTGCCTTCACCATCCGGGACACACTAAGCGCCAGTACAATCGTCACTATGGCGGGCAATCCTTCCGGCACCGCTGCCACCGCCAGAGAAACGGATGTCAGAAGCATATCCCCCACATCCCTCTTTTGCAGCAAAGCTACAATAAAGAGCAATACACAGATCCCTACCGCCAGAGCACTCAGCATCTTTCCAAGCTCACCCAGCCTGATCTGCAATGGCGTCAGTTTTTCCTTATGCCCATGCAGCATGTCCGCTATATGACCGACCCTTGTCTCCATACCCGTTGCCGTCACCACGCCAAGCCCGCGGCCCTTCGTCACATAAGTGGACATATAAGCCATGTTTCTGCTGCTGGTGTCCGCTTTCCCCTCCTCCACATAAGCGGCCTCCTTTTCTACCGGCACAGACTCTCCTGTAAGGGTAGACTCCTCTGCAAAAAGCCCGATACTTTCAATTAGTCGTAAATCAGCCGGTACCCTGTTTCCCGCCTCTAAAACCACAATATCCCCGGGAACCAGTTCCTGCGCCGGTATATTGTGATGCGAGCCGTCCCTGAGAACCGTCGTCCTCGGTTCGGAAATCTGCTTCAAAGCCTCCACCGCACGGCCTGCTTTCCCCTCCTGAATGATTCCCACAGCCGCATTCAGCGCAACCACCGCCACAATAATAATGGCATCTCCAAATTCATGTAACATCATGGAAATCGCCATGGCCACCATAAGAATCAATATCAGCGGATCATTCAACTGCGCCGCGACCCTTCCGGCAAGACTCTTTTTTTCCTGGTCCTTTAACCGGTTCGCCCCGTACTTCGCTCTTCGCTCCGCAATTCTGGCTGCGTCCAGCCCTCTCTCCGCGTCTGTCTGCAATCCCCGAATTGTCTCCGATACGCTTCTGTTCTCATACATACGCCTGTCCTCCCGCCATTTCCTAAAACCTGTCCGTTACCCGCCCCATTACCCATAAGGCTTGTCACTTCTTTTTTAAGATATGCGCGAATAAGCAGAGTTAGAAGTAAATAGATATAAAACGGATGCCTGCATACGGTTTTGCTTCTATTTGCTTATAACGGGCAACGCGAACGAGAAATGCGCTGCATTTCGAGTCTGCTTTTGAGCGGTGCTAGAAGTAAATCGATGCAAAACGGGTGCTTGCACACGATTTTATATCTATTTGCTTATAATGGGGCAACGCGAAAGAGAAATGCGCTGCATTTCGAGTCTGCTTATGACCAGTGCCAGAAGTATATAGATGTAAAACGGGTGCCTGCATACGAAAAGGAGCCTCTATCATTTAGAAGCTCCTCAACTTATCCGTTCCGTCATCAATTGTGTTTTCGATGGATTTCACCACCACATAATACCCTCCGCCCCCAGCCAGTTCTACAAAGACACGATCACCTGTCTTGTGGCCGAGCAGAGCCTTTCCGAGCGGCGATTCCGTGCTGATCAATCCCTCTAAAGAATTGCCACGCACCGTCGTCACCAGCTTGTATTTTTCCGTGAGGCCATCCTCCTCGAAAAAGACCTCCACCGTATTATTCATGCCGACCTCATCCTCTGCGGACTCGTCGGATACAATCACGGCAGTCTTTATCATCCGTTCAAGATAGCGGATACGACTCTCATTCTGGTTTTTTACTTTCTTTGCCGCATGATACTCGAAATTCTCGCTCAGATCGCCATGTGCTCTGGCTGTCTTCACATCTTCCAAAGCTGCCGGACGCACCACCAGCTTCCGATACTCGATCTCTTCCTCCATCTTGCGGATATCCTGTTTCGTCAGTTCATTATGCATTTTCTTATTATTCTTATTTTGAATTTACCATGTAATCAAGCAGACGGTTCACATCTTCAGGATCATGCGCAACAAGCTCCATCTCCGGAATCGCATTGTCAGCAAAAAGCTTCGTGAGCGCTACATACTTGGTTAACTGGGATTTTAAATTCAGTCTGTCGCCTTCCTTTGTCACCAACTCCACTGTGCCCTTGCACTGGTTTACTACCTCAAAAAACTTTTCAGGGTTGTCGATATTCATTACTTTCATTTTCTTTTCCTCCCTATTTCTCTTCTACTCTTCGTTTACACCACCATAATACACCATTTTTCTCATTTGTCAAATCCTTTTAAAAAAGAAATAAAATTTTTTTAATTTTCTTGTTGACAAAGTTAAAGTCATATAGTATATTAATAAATGTCCGAGCGATACAGCAGGACAACAAGCGCGAGTGGCTCAGTTGGTGGAGCGCGACCTTGCCAAGGTCGAGGCCGCGGGTTCGAGTCCCGTCTCGCGCTCTGGCCTAAACGATACCCAGATTTGTTCTGGGTATTTTTTGTTTACAGTTACATATCACTTGTTATCTGGTTTTTCAGTCTGAAACTGAGTCCTTTATGCATATATCCCAGCAGTGCATTATAATTATCGCGGTAGCTTAAGATATAGTTCCGCTCCGTTGTCACCATGTCCGAATGCCCCATCAGGTCGCTTATATACCTTGTTGGCATCCCGGATTCGTGCAGCATGGTCGCGAATGTCTTCCTTATCATATGGGTGTTGAAATATTTCACGTCGCAGTACCGGCAGAGTTTCCTGAGCGTCCTGTCCAGTGACCTTACCAGTACCGTGTCCCTTCCGTCATAAGCAAGGTACCGGCTCTCATATCCGCATCTGGTATGATGCTCTTTCAGTCTCTCCAGTATGTAGACCGCTTCCGGAAGCAGCGGGACGTCCCTGACGGAATAAACGGTCTTGACGTCCTCCACCACCTGATACACCATGGCGCCGCAGCGTTCTCCGCTGCCGTCCCTTCTGTATGCTTTCGTCTCTGTCTTGCTGATCCGCACCACTCTTCCTTCAGGGTCCACGTCCTGCCATGTCAGGGATGCCAGTTCTCCTACACGCAGTCCCAGATAAAAATTCATGACAAGGCACAGGCAGGCAGACCGTTTTAGCGGATAAATGTCCCGATCCACCACCAGATGCAGAAGTTTCTCAACGTCCGCCTTTGGTACGGCAAAATCCTTACGGGGATCCTTCACCAGTTTTCCCTCCGGCACGTATCTTCTGATCATTTCCCAGTCAAACAGGCGCACACCGCCAAGCTCCAGAAATCTGGCATAGACCAGCACGTTATTCACGATCTGGTATATCCTTGCAAACTCTTTTGCCGTGATATTTCCCCATCCGACGATCAGTCCCGTCAGGAAACGGATCACCGCCGCCTCATCCAGCGCGGACACGTTCTGCTTCACAAACCAGCTTCCCGCATAGTAGCGGTTATATGTCACCTCGATCCGGTCGCAGCTCTGCGCCTTAATCACGTTTATTTTCATCAGAAACCACTGTTTGTAGATTTCCTCAAAGGTCTTCTCCTCGATCTGCGGCATGTTCACGACGCCGTTACTGATCCCCAGATTGATCCATTCATCCAGATTCATACGCACCACCCCTTTTTCACTGTTTCAAACCCTGTGCCTTTATTTTTCTGACACAGTCCGAACAGTAACAGCCCTCAAATCCCTCTATTTCATAAAGAAAGCACATCCACACTCTGTTCCACTTTCCATTGTCCGTACACATCCTGCAGCTCCCCTGCCCTTCACCTTCACATTTCGTTATCTTAAGATTACTCATTTTGTTCTCCCTTCCCCGTTTTCTTTCATATAATTCTTTGTTGAAAGCGGTACGCTCTCTCCTTTACGCCCTGTTTTACCGCCGGAATGCGTTTTGTCCGCGGCCCGCGATAAAACCGCCCATGGGACCCGCCACGGACAACCGGCTGCGCCGGCCACTTACATACAAGTGCTTCGCACGGTGATCAGGGAAAAAGGGGGATGCGGATGTTCAGCTTTTATCTGGATCAGTAAACTCTGGTCCGGCATCTTCTTCCTCTTTCTTCTCCCCTTCTGGTACCTCTGCCGGCAGCGGCAGCGTGATCGCGGGGCCCCTTTTTTCCCCGCTCACACGCTGTCCCTGTCCCGGGGTGTCAAAGTGGTTGTAAGAGTCATAGATATCAAACAGTTTTTTGTTTCCGAAGAAAAAGCTGCCCTCCACGCGCTCCTTAATCGGGTACCAGCGTTTCACTGCCACATACAGGTTGTCTCCCGTAAACAGTCCGATAAAAAATCCGATGTACCCGAAACGGCTTACCTTTCGGTGCACTTCCTCGTACTCGATCAGGCACCGCACCTGTCTGTCTAACATCCGGTCAAACTGTGCAACAAGGATGATGTCATACCCGTAATGCCTGTGCTGGGAGAAAAAGGACAGCCAGCCCTGCCGGCTGATGTTCTGCCACTCCCTGCTGTTGAACAGAAGCTGCGCCTCATCAATCACAAGAAGGATCTCCCCTTCTTTCAGTCTTCTTCCCAGATGCTTTGACAGCTTCCTTGAAAACTGCAGCAGCCGCTCCGGTGTAAGGCGGTCGTTCATTACAAAGAGGTAGGACCCTTTACGGCGTCTGACCGCTTTTACATTAACATAGAAGTTTCCGATTATGACGCGCCTGTGCATCCTGAGCCTGCTGCGCAGCTCTTTTGCCGTGTGCAGGCTTTTCCCGCTTCCGGGTGTTCCTGAATACAGTTCTATCATCACTTCACCTCACAATCACGATATCAGTTTGATCCAGCGGGCAATGATGCTCCATGCGTAGTAGGCTGCAATGGCCGCAAGCCAGACCGTTCCTATCTTTACAAAATCCCCTATGGGCACGAACCAGTTGATATATCCCAGATAAGGCAGGTTCCCCAGCTCTTCGATCACTTCCCGGAACGGGGAAAGCGGAAACAGGGACAGGACGGCCTGCAGGAACCGGTCAAGCAGGTTCTTCATATCGGACACAGTATCACCACCTTATCACTTTGGACGTCACGAACATCAGGAACAAAATGAAACTGACCTTTTCACACAGCCGGATCACCCCGGCCACGTCATCAAAGACGGCAAGATCCAGTTTCACGTCTTCCCTGTAATTCAGCGCAGGGATCACTACCGGAAAGGTAAAGCAGGGAGCCCGCGGTTCTGCGGCCAGTGCCTCAAGCAGCGCAATAAAGTCAAAGGGGATGCAGAAGGGGAAGACTGCCGTCAGTTCCACTTTATAGTCCGCTGCATCCATATCCGGCAGCGGCACTGGTTCCGGATCCGGATCGGGCTTTGGATCTGGGTCTGTTCCGGGGTCGGGATCTGTTCCGGGATCAGGATCCGGCTTCGGGGCAGGCCTGACAGAAGGATCCGGAGCAATGACCGGATCTCTTGCGGGGTCGATATCCGTATCAGGATCCAGCGCGTCTTCCGCATCACCGGAAGGATACAGGACCGGCCCTTTAACCGGATCCACTTCCGGCACGGGCTGCTGTCCGAGATTTGCAAAGTAATCCCGGAGGTAATTCAGGAAAGAGGCCAGATCAGGCTCATTGCCCAATGCACTTAACCCCTGATGTCTGGCTATGTTTGCCCAGTTGCCAAGCGCCGTAAGACCGGTCAGCGGATCCAGAAGGACTCCCGCCCAGTCATCCGCAAGCCAGTCGGCAATGCGGTAGGTTTTGGAATAGTTGAGGGCACCGGAAGCAGGAAGTATACCCTTCAGGTAATTCCGCGCTTCCGCTTCTGTTGCAAAAACGGGAAAATTTGCACTGTATGTCAGGGAAGAGCCTTTTTCGTTCAAATCCACACTGCTTACGCCTGTAGCACTTCCAACATCTTTAATATCGCTGCTGCCATCCGCATTTGTCCGTACAAAACTCTGCACCGGCAGGAAACCCATGGAACCTGTTGCACCGGAAAGAAATGACAACCCCTGATTCCTTGTACCGCCGGCACCGTTAAAATTTTTTACATATGCCGCAAAAGGTATATTCAGCTCACCGCTCATTATAATGTTGTCCTGAAACCAGAAACTCCCGTTGAGAAAGTGTGTCGCTGTTGCGTTCATATGGCAGGTGAACCCTTCACCGCTCCACTGCGCCGCTATGTCGGCATCGGTTACGCTCCGCAGAATCTCCGGTGAATTATAAACCGACTCCTCCCCGTTCATAAACTTATTGTACTGGTCTTTCACGACGGAGCCGAGGATCCCCGCAAAGGCCGCTGTGCAGACGCCGGACAGGTTCAGTACATTGCCGGGGAACCTGATCAGGTTGTCAATGATCCCGCCCTCTTCATCATCATCGTCATCATCCGGCTTCTTTCCGCCCTGTATCACCTGAAAAGAAGTGTCTGCCACTTTTTTAAGCGCTTCCGAACCGAAGACATAGCTCTGGCCCGCCTTATCTATGAACCCGATCAGCGGGGCATTCGGCGCAGACGGGATGCCAAGAAGGCTGCTGGCAGACATGTAGGAAATAGTGCTGTACCCCATGCTGGCTATCTGGTCGTCCGACAGGCCGGCCGTCTCAATCGGGGCGTGGGCGTATGCCACGGTACCCACGTAGAAGCATATGGCATACAGTGCCGCCGCCGAAAGTCCGGCAACGATCACTTCCGCCGCTGCTTCTACTTTTACCATGTGCTTTGTGTCAAAGTACTTTGTGCCTACTGTCCCTGACAGGATCACGACACACAGTATCAGACAGAGAATCCGTTTCAATCGTTTCATTCCATTCACCCGTTTACTTTCCGACAGAATTTTTATATAATACCACTACGAGGAGTAGTCACATGTTTTCAGACAATATTTTTGAAATAGCAGTTGTAATAATTTTTCTGCTCATCCTCTACCGCGGTTTCTGCCGGAGACCGAAGGTTAAGGTTGTCAAAGCACCTGCCACCAAGCAGATCCGGCGGCAGAAGAAACGCGCCAGACGGCTCAGAAAGTTTACCCGCCGTTTTAAAGTCCGGCACACCGGTCAGGCAGAGCTCATCAGGTACAGCAAAACCAGCCCCTGTATCAACAGCATGTGGGAAGAGGTTCAGCGCAAAAAATAAATTTCTGTACGAAAAAGAGGCGGGGCATCCTGTGCCACCGCCCCCTTTACCGTGCTTATCCCTTGATCTTCTTCAGCCAGCCGATGCCGAACTTGATGCCGACCACCGCGCCCGTGATCAAAACGATCGCCGGAACTACGATTGCAAGAACGCTAAACGCCTGTCCCTGAACAGTTTTCACCGAATCAGACATAATCGATGTCACATCAAACGTTACGTCTCCTGCGCCTGCGGACAGAAGTGCCGCTCCTGCCTTCGGCGCCAGCGTCATAAGTTTTGTTGCAGTCAGTCCCATACCTTTCACCTCCCTTTCATCATCGAAAACGCACTTGTAACCACGTAATCGAGTATTATCACAATGCCGCACAGACTGCCGCCTACGACAATGCCCATGCCTGCAACAGTGACATACTGCCGGATCATACTCTCTAACATCTCAGACCCTCCTCAGACGGAATCCCGCTATCAGCACCGCACCCGCCAGCAGACCGAGCATAAAGCATGTACATGTAAAACCCGCTGTCATGATATCACTCTGTCTTTCAACCGCCTGCACGATGGACCCGGCATCCTCCCGTTCCCCTCCCGGCGTTGAGAGGTCATAATCTTCCGGAAAAATGATCACATCACCACTGCCTGCCGGATCGTTTCCGCTGACCGTTTCCTGCTCCGGCTCTTCTTCTGACTCTTCCTCCGCTTCTTCCGGCTCTTCCTCTGCATCCGTGACAGTATCGTAAGCCCCGTCTTCCGGCTCCTCTTCCTCCGGATTCCCGTCCGGTTCTGCTTCTTCCGGCTCAGTCTCTTCCGGCTCAGTCTCTTCCGGTTCTGTGTCTTCTGTCTCTGTGTCTTCCTCCTGATCCGGCCCGGCAGGTTCCGTTTCTTCCTGATCCGCTTCCGGTTGTTCCGGCCCTTCTTCCTCCGGTTCCGTTATTTCCTCTTCCTGATCCGCAGGTTCTTCCGGATCATACCCTGTCTCCAGCTCTTCCATAGGCACCTACTTCCATTCCTTTAGGGAGAAATCCTCCAGCGTAGGCTTTCCGAACCCGTTGATGCCATAATGAGGGATAAATTCCTGTCCGATACAGGCAGGCGTAAGCGTCCCGACTTTATCATCCGGCAGGAAAAAATCCGTGTACCTGCATCCAAACGATCCGTGTTCATTGTCCTGCGGTGTACACTGATAAAATGTGGTCAGCACTGTCAGCGGTTTTCCATCGGCTTTCTTGTTAAAGTTGCGGTACCCCAACACCTGAAATCTTACCCTGTCCTTTTCCATTTCCTCTTCCTTTCCTTTTCAAATGCTGTTTTCCTGTTACTTCTATGCTGAATGCCGCAGTCCCGGAAGCCTCCTCCTCCCATCTCTGGACTTGTTTCGGGCTGCGGCAGCCAACAACATCATTGCATTCAGCCCCATGCCGGGACAGGACGTTCCTCCACGCTCAGGACGCGCTGGCATCCCGGATAGCCTTTTCCCAGATGCGTATACAGACCGCCCACTGTGAGCGGTGTAGACGAATAATACTTCCGGGTGCGTTTTGCACGCTCCCCGGTTCTGAAATCTTCCCTGACTACCGTGCAGATATAAGTTCTGTCACTGTTGAAATCTATTCTGCCCGGTGAATAGATACGTTCCCTGCCCATCATAATTTTCCGTCTCCCTTGCCTTTTTCCCTGTCCTCTGCTATTATGACTATGTATCTCCATGACCCGCAGGGCATACGGTAGGGGTATTGTGCGCCCTGCGGTGGAGAAGGAACAATATACTGATCCAGTAAACATCACCTAGATAGCAGGTGCTATCACCTTGAATCATTTTCATATTATCACGGTGCTAGCACTATTGTCAATATTTTATTCGAGGAAAGCAAAATGCCAAGTGATAAGCCCCAGATACTTATAAGAACAGATAAAGAATTGATCACGAAACTTGATACAATTGCCAAAAAAAGCAATCGTTCCAGAGCAAACTTAGCAGAAACAATACTTAAACAATACGTTGAGCAATACGAACAGGAACATGGACGGATCAACAGCGCGGAATTATCAGTTACCAAGACTGGCTAGGCCGGCATCGCTAGTATGCTGTTTTCTTTGGCTGCGTATCTTGCATTCTGTTTCTGCATATGCTATAATGCCGGTAGGCAGACAGAGGGATCGCAATGAAATCTGTCATCTTTAACACCAAAACGAAACCCCCAGAGTGGCACCTCTGAGGGTTTCTTGTTCCTTTACGGGGAACCAGTCCGAGGTTAGTTGTCATTGCTGCTGCCGCTGTCTAACCATTTGATGATGTAGTGGCACACTACACCGCCCATGACAGTGACAAATAAAGTGATCGCAATATCCGCCATCTTCTCCACCCCCTTTCCGTTGCCGGATTGGGTATGACAACAAGACAAGCATATCACATCTTGTCGGAATTGGCAAAAACTGTATCTTTTTGTCACATCTGCACAAACGGATGCCTCCGCTGCGGGACAGATCGGAGCCCATGAGAGACTTTTCGTTATACAGATTTACTAAAACGCATATGCTGCATCGTAATCAGTAAGCCATGCCGGATTTTTCTCCGAGACCAGATGCCTCATGCTCCCGCTCATCCGTGCGACTGCATCCTCAAAGTGATCCGTGATAATATCAAAGCTGCCGCCGTCCGCAATAATCACACCCGCGATTGTGGGGAGGCACTGCCGGATCAGCCAGCGTTTCTTCTCATCTATGGTTTTCTGCACCGCTTCCACATACAGCCGCAGCCTGCCGACCGCACCGACAAACTTTTCCCAGAGCGGATGCGCGGAGCAGCGTGACCTGTTAGAATCGTCATTGACTATCACTCTCACATAGTTATTCAGGATCTCCATGATAATTTCTCCAAGCTGTTTCCGCCGGATCAGATAATCTGCGGCTATGTTCGCCCGGTCATTCTTAAGCTCTATCTCCCACCTTACCCAGGGATCTTCCAGCATTTCCCCATCCGCAGCTTTCTGGTTCTGTTCAAGCTGCTTGTCATACACCCGCAGCATGACTTCACTGCGCCTTGACCCGAAATAGATTGTGTGTCCGGTCTTCTCATTTGCAAAGGTTGCTTCCAGTACATTCTTATATACCCGGAACTTGCTCACCACTTCCTGCCTGTCCAGAAAGCCCTTCACGTCATCCAGCGTGAAATACCGTGCGCCCAGATCATCCACAGCCAGATCAAACCGTGTAAGCCATCCAAGACGCCGTACCTGCTGCAGAAATTCAACCATGATGCTGTTGTCAAAGTCACTAAGGATGACTGCATCTGCCAAAAAGGGGGTGTCACTTATAACAGACATGCGGAAGTGTTCCAAAAGATCCGGGATTGCCGTGCCGCTGATCACCACATGGATGCCCATGTCCTCATTGCCATCTGACAGGATGGTGAGCGGGGCGCTTTCCAGCCGGTGCATCTTCTTATATCCGTTTGCACCCCTTGGCAGCAGTACAAAATCTTCGTTTGCATATCCCAGAAAGGAAATCATTTCAGATACTTCCGTTATGATTGTAGATGTGAATGCGATCCAGTCTATAGATACTTTCAGGGAATTGTCCAACCTTTCAGAGTTTCCGTACATGGCACACCTTGTATTTACTACCCCCGTATTACTATACCGGGGGCAGACACCTTTCCGGCCGCGCGCAAATTGTCTGACAACTCAAGACTGTAGCAAGCGAGTTGTCTCTCGTCAACACACAATTACTTTCCAAAATGGTTAGTGTATTCGAGTCCCGTCTCGCGCTCTTTATAATATATGGAAAAGCCCGTATTTATGCGGGTTTTTCCATTTTTTCCGTTGTTCCCATTTGAAAGCAGTTGAAAGCAAGCTTTTCAAACACTCACAAAGCCTTTGCTATCAGTTTATATGTCTCCTTTTCCGTGAGCGGATTATAGATATAACCGAGGGTGGTAGATAATGAACTGTGACCAAGTTGCTCCCTGATCGCATCTAAAGGAACACCGTTGGCATTTAATCTTGAAGCGTAGGTTTTACGCATCTTATGAGTGGATTTTGTTGGCACTCCCTGACGTTCGGCATATTTTTCCAACACATAGGCTATCTGCCTTGCGGTGATACGTTGACCGTTACGGACAAAAATATAATCGCT
>CARQVR010000039.1 GCA_949051815.1 uncultured Lachnospiraceae bacterium | reverse complement strand
CCTGCACATCATCGGCATGATCGGCGTGGACGGCGCGCTCTATAAATCCATGGAGTTTACAGGAGACGGCATTGCGAACCTTTCCATGGACGACCGGTTCACCATCGCCAATATGGCCATCGAGGCAGGCGGAAAGAACGGTATTTTCCCGGTGGATGATCTCGCCGTCGCCTATATGAAGGAACACGGTACGAGAGAATATAAGATATACGAGGCGGATGCGGACGCTGTCTATGACGAGGAGTACACCATTGACTTAAGTACCCTGCGTCCCACGGTGGCATTCCCCCATCTGCCGGAGAACACGAAAACCATCGACGAAATCACAGACGATATCGCCATTGATCAGGTGGTGATCGGTTCCTGCACCAACGGCAGACTGGATGATCTGCGGATTGCCGCAAAAGTGCTGAAAGACAGACATGTGGCACAGGGAATGCGCTGTATCGTGATTCCTGCCACACAGAAAATCTACTTACAGGCCATGGAAGAGGGGCTTTTAAAGACCTTTATCGAGGCGGGCGCGATTGTCAGCACGCCTACCTGCGGGCCGTGTCTTGGCGGTTACATGGGCATACTTGCGGAAGGTGAGCGCTGCGTGTCCACCACCAACCGTAATTTCGTTGGCCGTATGGGACATGTCAATTCGGAAATATATCTGGCAAGCCCTGCTGTGGCGGCAGCCAGTGCGGTGACAGGAAAAATTGCCTGCCCCTGTCAGCTGCCTTGAGTTTTGCTGACGGGAAGCGGATGAATGACGGAACAGACGGCAAATGGGGGCTAAGCTGCCATCCGACAGGAAAGCCCGAATAAAAGGAACCGAGAGAAAAGAAAAAGAGAAAGGAAAACAGGTAATGAAAGCTGCAAAAGGAACAGTGTTTAAATATGGAGACAATGTGGATACGGATGTGATCATCCCCGCACGTTACTTAAATTCTTCCGATCCGGCGGAGCTGGCTACACATTGTATGGAGGATATCGACAAGGAGTTTATAAATAAAGTAAAGAAGGGCGACATCATTGTGGCCACAAAGAATTTCGGCTGCGGTTCTTCGAGAGAACATGCGCCCATCGCTATCAAAGCGGCAGGCGTAAGCTGTGTGATCGCGGAAACCTTTGCCCGCATCTTTTATAGAAACGCCATCAACATCGGACTTCCTATCGTGGAGTGCCCTGCGGCTGCGGCAGAGATCGGGGCCGGAGACGAGGTGGAAGTGGATTTTGATTCCGGCGTGATCACCGATGTGACCAAAGGAACGACCTATCAGGGTCAGGCATTCCCCGCGTTTATGCAGAAAATTATCGCGGCGGAAGGTCTGGTTAACTATATCAATCAAAAGTAACAGGGTGGTACTATGATATACAGAGTCGGTGACGGCGATAATCCCGCCTATGACTATAGCAGTCAGCTAAAGCCCGCAAAGAACGCCGAAAGTCAGGAGAAATTCAGTCTGGACCGGCAGAAGGAACAGGACGTTCCGAAAAAGAAAGAGGAGAAGGGCGAAGACAAAAAACTGCATCAGAAACCGGGAGTCGATATCAGAACCCAGGGCGGCGTGAAACTGGAGCTGTCCGGCGGCCGGACAGACGAACCGGAACAGAAGGCGGACCGTGCCGCGAAGACCCAAAACGCAGGGGACGGTTTGTTCGATGCCGTACTGTCTCTTTTTAAGAGCCTGTTCGAGGCGGTGGGAGACTTTTTCTATAAAGTATGGAATGACCCGCCGCCGGAAACGGTTTCCGAAGATGTGACCCCTGAGGAGGCAGAGCGTTATACCGAGGAATACTATGCCATGAAAGGTATTCCGAGACCGGAGGCCGCCGTCGGAAAAGGTGAAGTATCAGCAGGCGCTTCCAAAGAAACGGGAAAAGGCGCGGAAAGTGCAGGCGCTCAGGCAGAGAAAGCAGATTTCGAGGCCAGGCAGGCCGAGCGCGACGAAAAGATCCGAAAGCATCTGCGCTCCGGAAATCTGGATCAGGTGATCAGCCTTCTTACAGACGACGGAAGACGGTCTGTCGCCAAAAATTCTACACTGTTAACATATTATGACAAGAACGGAAAACTGACGCAGATTAATGCGTCGGACAGGGAACGTATTCTTCACGGAGACCGCCATGTAAAAACGCTGTAGCCTTAGAGGACCACAGCGTTTTTTCCGTTTCGTTTTCCACAGTAAAGATTGTAATCGGCCCGTGTGATCGTGTCTTCCACAGGCTCTTTGCCGTCATACAAGGCGACGCCGAGCGTGAGAGAACAGTGAATCCATTTATCGTTCAGTTCAAACACACGGTTTGCCACATTTCTGCGGATATTTTCCGCAATCCGAAAAGAGCTTTCTTCGGAGGCGTTGTTAATCAGAATCAGAATTTCTTCTCCACCCCAGCGGCAGACATAGCCCTGTCCTTTGACCTGATCCGAGGTAATGCGGGCAATCCCCTTTAAGACCACATCGCCGAAGTCGTGTCCGTAGGTGTCATTTACGCTCTTAAAATTATCTATATCGCACATAATCAGAGCGAAGCTGGACGCCGATTCCACCGCCTGATTGAGAAAGATGTCCATGCTTCTGCGGTTGTAAAGTCCGGTCAGCGGATCTGTGCTGGCAAGTTTGTCCAGTATCGCGTTCTGATGCCTGAGCTGATTGCTGGAAAGCTTCATTTCAAACACGAAAACAAGTGAAAAGAGAATCAGAAACACGAAAGCGCAGAGGGAATTAAACACATAGAGCGACAGTTCCAGCGCGATATTGTCTATCTCCACAAGAGGATCTCCAAAGAAAGAGAGAAATTTACATGCAAGAAAAGCGACTGCGGAAAAGACCGCGGACATGGTAGCTATGGTAAATTTCTTCCGCCTGATATCCAGTGTATAACAAATATAAAAACAGACAGGGATAATGGCGATGATATACTGCGCAAACCCGAATTTCCAGCCAAGACAGATGGTGGCGGCAAAGGAGTGCAGAAGAACCTCTGCATATGTAATGAAGTAAATCATCAGATAATGTTCCCGTTCGCCCCACATCAGCCAGAAGCACATCGCGTAGGTAAAGACGCTGAAAATATTGAAGATGAACAGAGGCCATACTTTAAAAACAGCAAAAATGACAAGCAAAAGAACATGCACCGATGCGATGGAACCGATCAGCGCATGAAATTTCAAGCGGTTGGTGATCAGGATTTTGCCTGTCAGAACATCTTTTAATTTGTTCATGCCCTTTTTCATCTGGGGCTTCCAATGGTTTGTATGCATAATCCTGCTTTCTGTCAGTAAAGTTTCTTACAAAATGTATTTATTTTATTATACTCCCGCTGATTTTATTTGTAAATGTTTTCGCCCTCCGGCAATGTGCCGATTGTACCGTAAATTGCGCAGATTATGACATGAATGTTTTAGAATGTCATGCAGCAGGCGCAAAGAAAACACTTGTTCGATCGCGGATTATCTGGTATACTATCTGTCATGGATAAGAATGCATTTGAGCGCGCAAAACTAAAAGTACTGTTAAAACAGAATGACCCGCACGGTTTCGGCACCTTGCAGGAAAAAACGGTTCATGCGGTTATGAAGCTTTACTATGAGCCGGATGAGGACTGTCATGAAGTGCCTGTGGAGGGATATATCGCGGATATTTATAAGGACGGCCATATCACGGAAATCCAGAACGGAAATTTTGGAAAGCTGCGTCCGAAGCTGTCAGCCTTCCTGCCGCTCTACACAGTTACGGTGGTACTGCCGATCCCGCATTTCAAGTGGCTGATCTGGATGAACGAGGAGAGCGGGGAACTTTCTGAAAAACACAAGTCTCCGGTTACTGGAAACGCCTACCATGCCTTTGCGGAACTATACCGGATCAAACCTTTTTTAAAAGATCCGAATCTGTCCTTTGCCTTTCCGCTGATCGACATGGACGAATACCGGCTCTTAAACGGATGGAGTCACAACAAAAAGCGCGGTTCTACACGTTATGACAGAATGCCCCTTTCTCTCTATGACGAGATCCGGGTGGAGCGGCCCGAGGATTTCATGCAGTTTGTACCGATTCACCTGTCAGAACCCTTTACGATTACGGATTTTGCGAAGGCGGCGGGAATCCGGCGGGAGCTGGCCGCAGACGCTGTGCCGATTCTGATGCATCTGGATATTCTGCGGCGGGAGGGAAAGCGCGGGCGGGAATATCTGTACTGGGTAGAGGAGTAGCTGCGGGCAGGAAACGGACTTGTATGTTTGCGGACGCCACACGATCTTGTATTTTGCCTTTGCAAAAATACCAGATGTATGGTAAACTCAATCATGTATTATTGTTTTTTGAATTGCGAGAGGTAATTATGGCTAAGACAGATACAAACACATACGACGCCTCCAGTATTACCGTTCTGGAGGGATTAGAGGCAGTCCGGGTCCGTCCCGGCATGTACATCGGCAGCGTCTCCACGAAAGGATTAAACCACCTGATCTACGAGATCATGGACAATGCGGTGGACGAGCATCTGGCGGGTTATTGCACTACCATCCGGGTGACGCTTGAGGCGGACGGTTCCGCCACCGTCTCGGACAACGGACGGGGCATTCCCGTGGGGATGCATGAGAAGGGCATCAGCGCGGAGCGTCTTGTATTCACCACGCTTCATGCGGGCGGCAAATTTGATAATGACGCCTATAAGACAAGCGGCGGACTGCACGGTGTGGGTTCCTCGGTGGTCAATGCGCTGTCCACCTATCTTCATGTGACCGTCAAAACCGGCGGACAGATCTACGAGGATCATTATGAGCGCGGCATTCCCACGCTGGAATTGAAGGACGGCCTTCTTCCCGTTGTCGGAAAGACAAGAGAATCCGGCACAACCATTAACTTCCTGCCGGACGATACCATCTTTGACAAGACCCGCTTCAAGGAGGACGACGTGAAAAGCCGCCTTCATGAAACCGCTTATCTGAATCCGGCGCTTACCATTATATATGAAGATAAGAGAGGATCTGAGGTTGAGCACATCGAGTACCATGAGCCGGAAGGAATCGTCGGCTTTATCAAGGATATAAACAAGAGCCGCGAGGCCATTCATGACGTGATTTACTTTAAAGGAGAGACGGAAGGCATCACCGTGGAATGCGCGTTCCAGTATGTGAATGAGTTCCATGAGAATGTGCTTGGCTTTTGTAATAACATATATAACGCTGAGGGAGGCACCCATCTGACCGGCTTTAAGACCATGTTCACAAACGTGATCAATACTTACGCCAGAGGGCTTAACATCTTAAAGGAGAAGGATGTGAACTTTACCGGCGCGGATGTGAGAAACGGTATGACGGCGGTGGTTTCCATCAAGCATCCGGATCCCAGGTTCGAGGGACAGACCAAGACCAAGCTGGACAATCAGGACGCGGCGAAAGTGGTCAGCAAGGTGACGGGAGACGAGATCGTCCGTTTCTTTGACCGCAATCTGGACACTTTGAAGAGCATTATCGGCTGTGCGGAAAAAGCGGCGAAGATACGAAAGACCGAGGAGAAGGCCAAGACCAATCTTTTAACCAAACAGAAGTTTTCCTTCGACTCTAACGGGAAACTGGCCAACTGCGAGTCCAAAGACGCCTCCAAATGTGAAATCTTCATCGTGGAGGGCGATTCTGCGGGCGGCAGCGCTAAAACGGCCAGAAACCGCATGTATCAGGCGATCCTGCCGATTCGCGGTAAGATTCTGAACGTGGAGAAGGCAAGCATCGACAAGGTGCTGGCAAACGCCGAGATCAAGACCATGATCAACGCGTTTGGCTGTGGCTTTTCGGAAGGTTTCGGCAATGATTTCGATATTACCAGACTGCGCTATGACAAGATTATCATTATGGCCGATGCGGACGTGGACGGCGCGCACATTTCCACGCTGCTGCTTACGCTGTTTTACCGGTTTATGCCGGAACTGATTTATGAGGGACATGTCTATATCGCCATGCCGCCCCTCTATAAAGCCATGCCGTCGAAGGGGGCGGAAGAGTATCTCTATGACGACAAGGCGCTGGAAAAATACAGGAAAAGACATAAAGGCCCATTTACCTTACAGCGGTATAAGGGGCTTGGCGAAATGGATGCCGACCAGCTCTGGGAGACGACCCTTGATCCCGAAAAGAGACTCTTAAAGCAGGTGGAGATCGAGGACGCCCGCATGGCGAGCGAAGTGACGGAAATGCTGATGGGCACAGAGGTGCCGCCCAGAAAGGCGTTTATCTACAAAAATGCGCAGGAGGCGGAGCTTGACGTCTAGCGCGATAGCACGCATTTGCGGACGCTGCGGCAAAGGCAGAAAATAAACAGGTAAAAAACCTTCCCAAAAAGAGAGAGAACAAAAATGGAAGACAGAATTATCAAAACGGAATATTCCGATGTCATGCAGAAATCCTATATAGACTACGCCATGAGCGTGATCATCGCCAGAGCCTTGCCGGATGCGCGAGACGGTCTGAAGCCGGTGCAGAGAAGGACACTCTACGATATGCACGAGCTTGGCATCCGCTATGACAGGCCGTACCGGAAATCGGCCCGTATCGTGGGGGACACCATGGGTAAATACCATCCCCACGGCGACAGCTCCATCTATGAGGCGCTGGTCGTCATGTCACAGGATTTCAAAAAGGGACTGCCCCTGATCGACGGACACGGTAATTTCGGCAACATCGAGGGGGACGGCGCAGCGGCCATGCGTTACACGGAGGCCCGTCTGGAGCAGATCACGCAGGAGGCTTTTCTGGCAGATCTGGACAAGGACGTGGTGGACTTTATCCCGAATTTTGACGAGACGGAGCGGGAGCCAAGCGTGCTTCCCGTAAAGATCCCGAACCTTCTGGTAAACGGCTCCGAGGGGATTGCCGTCGGTATGGCCACAAACATTCCGCCCCACAATCTGGCGGAGATAATTGACGCCACAAAAGCCTATATGCTGGATGAAAATATTACCACCAGAGAACTGATGCGCTATGTGAAGGGACCGGATTTCCCCACCGGCGGCATCGTCATCAATCAGGACGATCTTCTGGAAATTTATGAGACCGGGATGGGCAAGGTCAGACTTCGCGGCAAAGTGGAAGTGGAGAAAGCAAAGGGCGGTAAAACCAATCTGGTGATCACGGAAATTCCCTACACCATGATCGGTGCCAACATCGGCAAATTCCTGATGGATGTGGCGGCTCTTGCGGAGACGAAAAAAACGCAGGATATCGTGGATATCACGAATCAGTCCTCCAAGGAGGGCATCCGTATCGTGATTGAGCTTCGCAAGGATGCCGACGTGGAGAACTTTAAAAATATGCTCTACAAAAAGACCCGTCTGGAGGATACCTTTGGCGTCAATATGCTGGCTATTTCGGACGGACGCCCGGAAACCATGGGCCTGAAAGCAATCATCCGGGAAAGCGTCAGTTTCCAGTACGAGGTAGCCGGGAGAAAATACCGGAATCTGCTGGCGAAGGAGCTGGAACGCAAGGAGATTCAGGAAGGGCTGATCAAAGCCTGCAATGTGATCGATCTGATTATCGAGATCCTCCGCGGTTCCAAAGACCGCGCCATGGCGAAAGCCTGCCTTGTGGAGGGAAAGACCGACGGCATCAGGTTTAAGTCCAGGGAATCCAGGGTGATGGCGTCGCAGCTTATGTTTACGGAAAAGCAGGCCACCGCCATTCTGGAGATGCGTCTCTACAAGCTGATCGGTCTGGAGATTGAAGCCCTCATTAACGAACATGAGGACACCATGGCGAATATTTACCGCTATGAGGATATTCTGGCCAGAAGAGATTCCATGGCGCAGGTTATCATAAATGAACTGGACGAAATCAAGGAAAAATACAAGCGGAAAAGAAGAACGCAGATCACCAATGCCGAGGAAGCCGTCTATGTGGAGAAAAAGGTGGAGGAGATGGACATTGTCTTTCTGATGGACCGTTTCGGCTATGCCAGAACCATCGACACGGCCACCTACGAGCGCAATAAGGAGGCGGCGGACGTGGAAAGCCGCTACGCTTTTGTCTGCAAGAATACGGGAAAAGTCTGTCTGTTTACCAATACGGGACAGCTTCACACCGTGAAGGCCATGGATCTGCCGTTCGGAAAATTCCGCGATAAGGGCGTGCCTGTTGACAATGTGAGTAATTTCGATTCTGCGAAGGAGTCCATCGTCTATGCGGCAAGCCAGAGCGACTTAAACCTCTACCGTGTCATTTTTGCAACCAGACAGGCGATGCTTAAGGTGGTGGACGGCGGTGAGTTTGACGTAGCCAAGCGCACCGTGGCGGCGACGAAACTGTCGGATGGCGACGAGGTGGTGAGCGTGACTGCGTTCAAAGAGCAGCGAAACATCATTTTACAGACTAAGGCAGGGTATTTTCTGCGCTTCCCTGTGGAGGAAATCCCTGAGAAGAAGAAAGGTGCAATCGGCGTCCGGGGCATGAAACTTACCGCCAAAGACGAGATCGAGGCTGTCCATTATTCGCAAAACGCGGTGGATCAGACCATCGAGTACGGCGGCCGGACACTGGAGTTAAACAAAATCAAACCCGGGCATCGCGACAGTAAGGGTGTGAAAATACGGATCTGACGGTGAAAGGCAGACTTTTGCCGCATGGGAGTGACAAGACAGAATGAGGGGAAAAACCTATGAGAGTGATAGCGGGAACGGCAAGAAGCCTTCGTCTGAAAACACCGGAAGGGATGGATACCAGACCGACCACGGACAGGATCAAAGAGACGTTATTTAATATGCTGCAGCCTTATTTGAGCGGCGCGCTGTTTGTGGATCTGTTCAGCGGAAGCGGCGGCATCGGCATCGAAGCCTTAAGCCGCGGTGCAAAACATGCGTATTTTGTGGAAAACGAGAAAAGGGCGCTTTCCTGTATTCAGGAGAATTTACAGTTTACCCATCTTGCGGATCGGGCGACGATTTTAAAAACAGATGTGCTTTCCGCCATCTACGGGATTCATGAGAAGGAAGCGGATATCGTATTTTTGGATCCGCCTTACGACTGCGGGCATGAGGCGCGCGTGCTTGCTGCGCTTGGGGAGCTGCCGTGGGTGACAGAGAACACCCTGATAGTGATTGAGACTTCCCTCCGCACGGACATTTCCTGTCTGGAGGAGACGGGTTTTTCTCTGGAGAAGGAGAAACGGTATAAGACGAACCGGCATATTTTTTGTCGGAAAATGTAATAGCGCGCAGTTTTTTTACCAAAAAAATACAAAAAAATGAAAATAAGTAAAGACATTTCGATAAAATTGTTTTAATATGTTATCATAAGTTTTGGTTGTGCTTTCGGTTTCTGGCGATAAAAATGTGAGGACTTACTTATGAAGGCAGCAATTTATCCGGGCAGTTTTGACCCGGTGACTTACGGACATCTGGATATTATCCGGCGTGCCTCTGAAATTTTTGATGAATTGACGGTAAGCGTCTTGAACAATAAAACAAAGACTCCATTGTTTTCTGTGGAAGAACGTGTTAAAATGTTAGAGGAAGCGACCCGCGATCTGCCCAATGTAACGATAGATTCTTTCAGCGGTCTGTTGATTGACTATGCCGCCAGAAAGAATATCCATGTGGCGATCAGAGGGTTGCGCGCTATTACTGATTTTGAATACGAACTGCAGATCGCACAGACGAACCGTAAATTTTCCAATGGGAAATTAGATACGGTGTTTTTGACGACCAGTCTTGAATACGCATACTTAAGTTCTTCCACCGTCAAGGAAATTGCAAGCTTTAACGGGGATATCTCGGAGTGCGTGCCTGATTTTGTCGGGCGGATGTTATATGAAAAATACAGGTGATTATTCGGTGGTCAATAAGAGATAGGAGCAGGCAATGAGCAGTAGAATTGAACAACTGATCGATGAGATAGAGGACTATATTGACGGCTGCAAATTCCAGCCGCTTTCCAAGACCAATATTATCGTAAATAAAGAAGAAATCGACGAGCTTTTGCGGGAGCTTCGCATGAAGACTCCGGATGAGATCAAGCGCTATCAGAAGATCATTTCCAATAAGGAAGCGATTCTCAATGACGCACGCACGAAGGCGGAAGCGCTTATTAAGGATGCGACGGTACAGACCACAGAATTGATAAATGAGCACGAGATTATGCAGCAGGCTTACGCGCAGGCGAATGAAGTGGTGCGCATGGCGACCACGCAGGCGCAGGAGATTCTGAACAACGCGACCATGGAGGCCAATGGTGTCAAAACCTCTGCCATGCAGTATCTCGACGAAATGCTTTCCAATCTGGAAAACGCCATGACGACCACACTCACGGCGGCTACGGAGCATTATGAAAGCTTTTTCAACACGATCAGCGGCTACAACGAGATTGTGAAAGCGAACCGCGCGGAGCTGCGTCCCGTGGAAGTGGAAAAAATGCTTAAGGAGGCCGAGGGGGAAGCGGAACCCGGGCCGGAGCTGAATCTGATGTAACGATAAAAACCGCAAAAATGAATCGCGGATGAAAAAAGACAGGCGGGCCGGTTTCCTTTCGAAGCCGGCTTATTCTTTTTCACATTTTTGGAAGATTATGGAGCATATGAAACATATTTTAAGGCAGTACCTGCTAAAAAACAGCATAAATGAATGGATGGATCGGACGGTAGCTGATATGCTCTGCCTCTGTTTTTCTTTCTGTCTGCTTTTGGGTCTCTCTGTCTGCGTTTATGCGGAAGCCATGCCGTGCGTAAAAGCGGCGGAAACGACGGCTGACGTGGAATCTGCACCGGCGGCTGCGGATGCCCCGGCGGGGGAAGGGATAGAAGAATTGCCGGAAGAGAAACTGGTGATTGTCATAGATCCCGGACACGGCGGCGATGAGGAGGGCGGCATGTACGACTCTTTTGTGGAGAAGGACATGACACTGATTACCGCCAAAGCCATGAAGGAAGAACTGGAAAAATATGAAGACATTACTGTCTTTCTGACAAGGGAAGACGACCGGAAGCTGTCTCTTGAGGAGCGGGTGGCGTATGCCAAAGAGGTGCAGGCTGATTTTCTCTTCTGCCTTCATTATAATCTCTCACAGGATCACAACACGCTTTTCGGGGCGGAATGCTGGGTGTCCGCTTTCGGAAGACATTACAGCGAAGGGTATGCCTTTGCCGACATAGAGATCGGGGCGCTTGCGGACCTGGGTCTTTACTCGAGAGGCGTCAAGACAAGACTCGGGAAAAAGGGGACGGATTACTACGGCATCATACGTCATGCCGTGGAGCAGGATCTGACCTGCGTGCTGATCGAGCACTGTCACATGGATCACGAAAACGACCGTCCTTTCTGTGAAGGGAGAGAACAGTGGGAGGCGTTCGGCAGGCTGGACGCACAGTCTGCGGCTAAGTATTTCCGTCTGAAATCAGAGACCCTCGGCGTGGATTACAGCGATTATCCGGTTTTGGACGTTCCCGTGCCGGTAAGCGTCATGAAGCCCGACACAACCGAACCGGACATTTGCATGATCGAAGTCACGGATCAGGAAATGGAGACCGGAAATGTGACGATAGAGCTGTCCGCCACAGACTATGACAGCGGGATGCTGTACTATGATTACAGCTATGACGGCGGAAATACCTTTTCCACCCGGCTTGCGTGGGGAGATAAAACGCAGGATACCATTTCCTTTACCATAAATGTGCCGCCCCATATCATACCGCAGATCGTCGTGCGGGGCTATAACGGCTATGATCTGTTTACGGAGAGCAATCTCGTCTCCCTTCCCTCCATGGATTATAAAACGGAGGAGGAGATCGCAGCGGAACTGGCCGAACAGGAGCGGATCGCAGCGGCGGCAAAGGCTGCGGCCGAAGAAGAGGCGAAGCAAAATGCCGTTTCTGCGGAAAATCAGGCAAACAGACATGACGAGGCGCCTGAAAAAGAGAAAAAGGAGCCGACGATCAGCTACTTCCTGACGGTTTGCCTGGTATGCGCCCTGCTGGTGATCAGTCTTGCGCTGTCCATGGCGCTGATTCTGAGAAGCGGAAAGCGTCAAAAGCGGCGTCGAAAGAAAAAGAGAAGACGACGCAGGCGATAACGGAGCCAAAAGGCGCAAAAGCGCTGCAGACGGCAGACCTGTCTGGTGTCTCAGAACGGCCGCCACAGTATATAAATCAGAAGGGTAATGGCTGTCTGGGCCAGCTTATGACATAAATAGGCCCGGATGGACAGATCCGTATTCCGGATCATACTGTATGTCTGCCCCATGCAGGAAAAACCGCCGAAGGGCAGCATAATAAGCACAAGATAAGGATGGCTCGTGCCGCAGCGTGCGATGCCGCCCGTAATTTCCAGGATACAGTAATAAGCCTGCAGGAGAGTGGCAGGCAGATGGGCAAAGGGGACGAAGAGGATATTCAGGAGGTTGAAAAACACCATATAACCGCCGAGCTTCGCAATACCCGTAAGTCCGGAGAGGACAGCATTGTCCGTGGCCTCCAGAAGACCTTGCGTCTGTGGAATTTGTGAGGGCATATCTGTTGTCCGACCGGTCAATCGGACTGACTTAGTCGGTCGATAATCACGTGAAAGCGTCAGCTCTTTCTGTTTATTGTCCGACCGGCGAAAAGGCAGCGGAATCCGCATCACAAACAGGCCGTAGACAAGCGGTACGCCGTACATAACAAGAAAGGGAAAGAACGGCTTTTCCAGCGAGAGTGTGCTTACCACAAAACTTAAAAAATAGATCGGGCCGATATTATTGCAAAAAGCCAGCAGACGGTTTCCCTCTCTGACGGTGAGCCGTCCCGTCCGGCAGAGTTCACCGGCGATCCGCGCGCCCATGGGAAATCCGCATAAAAATCCCATAAGCAGGGTGTAGGAACCGTTCGGCGTCGTGCCGTAAAAAAAGCGCAGTACGGGATGAAACAGCCGCACAAAACTTTCTGTCAGGTTCATGTTGATCAGAATGCCTGACAGAATCATAAAGGGTAACAGGGTAGGAATCATTTTCACAAACCACAGATTAAGACCTGCCAGCGCATACCGCAGGGACAGCGCCGGAAAGCGGAGAAGAAGGAAAATCAGATAAACGCCGACGGCCATGTAGAGAAATCGGACAAAGCTGTGCCACATCCTGTTAAACGGTTTTGGGATAAAAGTCATATTGGCCTCCGCGCCGACGCGCCTCTGTCTGGTTCGCTGGCAGACATACGCCGGTGACTGACGACAGCATTTATTGTATATATATTCGGAAGAAGCAGTAAGACATGACAAAAACAAAAGAAACGGAAAGGAAGAAACAGCATGATAGAAGCGGTTATATTTGATCTGGACGGATCCATGGTGGATTCCATGTGGATCTGGCGTTCGATAGACATAGAATATCTCGGAAAATTCGGAATCCCCCTGCCGGATAATCTGCAGGCGTGTATCGAAGGTATGAGTTTTTCCGAGACGGCGGCCTACTTTAAGACGCGTTTTTCCCTGCCCGACGATCTGGACACCATCAAGGCGGACTGGAACCGGATGGCAAGAGACAAGTACGCCTGTGAAGTGCCTGTCAAGGAAGGGGTCAAAGAGCTTTTGTCCTACTGTAAGGAACACGGCATCAAGACCGGTATCGCCACCAGCAACTCCAGAGAACTGGTGGAAAGCGTCGTGCGGGCGCATCAGATGGAATCCTGTTTCGGCTGTATCATGACAGCATGCGAGGTGGAGAAGGGAAAACCGGCGCCGGACATCTATCTGGCCGTGGCAGACAAACTTGCCGTCAATCCCGAAAACTGTCTTGTGTTCGAGGATATCATACCGGGCATTCAGGCGGGAAAGGCGGCCGGAATGCAGGTGTGCGCCGTCTATGATAAGTATTCCGAATATCAGGACAGGGAAAAACGGGAACTTGCGGATTATTATACCTATGGATTCCGGGAATTGATAGAAGAAGGTGTGCTTGCATAAAGCGAATACATACAGAATGGAGGAAAAGATGGCATTTTTACCCATTTCAAAAGAAGATATGGAAGCACAGGGCATAGCGCAGCCTGATTTCGTCTATGTGATCGGCGACGCCTATGTGGATCACCCGTCCTTCGGACATGCCATTATCAGCAGGGTATTAGAGTCCCGCGGCTTCCGCGTGGGCATTATTTCCCAGCCTGACTGGAAGGATGAGAACAGCATAACAGTTCTGGGACGGCCGAGGCTGGCATTTATCGTCACCGGCGGCAATATGGATTCCATGGTAAACCACTATTTTGTCTCAGGAAAACACAGACCCACGGACGCCTATACGCCGGGCGGAGAGCCGTATAAAAGGCCGGATCACGCCACGGTGGTTTACGGCAATCTGATCAGACGTGTCTATAAGGATGTGCCTGTCATTATCGGCGGCATCGAGGCCAGTCTGCGGCGCATGGCCCATTATGACTACTGGTCGGACAGCTTTAAGCGGTCTATTCTGCTGGACAGTCAGGCGGATCTGATTTCCTACGGTATGGGAGAAAAGTCCATTGTGGAGATTGCGGAGGCTTTAGACAGCGGCATCGCGGTGAAGGATATTACCTTTATTCCCGGAACCGTCTACAAGACGAAGGAGACCGGCGGCATTTACGACGCTGTAGAGCTGCCGTCCTATGAGGAAATGAAGGCCCGGCCGCAAGCCTACGCCAAAAGTTTTCAGACCCAGTACAGCAATACCGATCCCTTTACCGGGAAAACACTGGTTGAGCCTTACCCGAACGGCGTTTATGTGGTACAGAACCCGCCCCAGCCGCCGCTCACGACAGAAGAGATGGACGCTGTCTATGAGCTGCCCTATATGCGTGCCTGCCATCCCTCCTACGAGGAGGCCGGAGGGGTGCCGGCGATCTCCGAGATCAAATTTTCCCTTGTCAGCAACAGAGGGTGTTTCGGCGGCTGTAATTTCTGCGCCCTCACCTTTCATCAGGGAAGAACCATTCAGGTCAGAAGCCATGAATCCATCCTGCGGGAAGCTATGCTGATGATACAAGAACCGGATTTCAAGGGATACATCCACGATGTGGGCGGTCCTACGGCCAATTTCCGGCATCCATCCTGTCAGAAACAGATGACACAGGGCGTCTGCAAAAACAGACAGTGCCTTTTCCCCAAACCCTGTCCCAATCTGGAAGTGGATCATTCCGATTATCTGGCGCTTCTTCGTAAGCTGCGAGCGCTGCCAGGCGTGAAAAAAGTCTTTATCCGCTCCGGCATCCGTTTCGATTACCTGATGGCTGATCCGGATGACACATTTTTCCGGGAACTGGTGGAGCATCATGTCAGCGGACAGCTCAAGGTGGCGCCGGAGCATATTTCCGATCGGGTTTTACAGTATCTCGGAAAGCCCCAGAAGGAAGTTTACGAAAAGTTTGTGAAAAAATATACGATGTTGAACGAGCGGCTTGGAAAGAAGCAGTTCCTTGTGCCGTATCTGATGTCCTCCCATCCCGGCTCCACGCTGAAAGAGGCCATAGAACTTGCTGTGTATCTGCGGGATCTGGGCTATATGCCGGAGCAGGTGCAGGATTTTTATCCGACGCCGTCTACCGTGTCCACTGTCATGTACTATACGGGGATTGACCCGAGAGACGGTAAAAAAGTATATGTCTGCCGCAATCCCCATGAAAAAGCGATGCAGCGCGCACTGATCCAGTATCGGAATCCCAACAATTATGAGCTGGTCAGGGAGGCGCTTATAAAGGGCGGAAGAGAAGATCTGATCGGTTTTGACAAAAAATGTCTGATCCGGCCGGGAAAGACAGGAAGTGAGAACGCCAAATCCCGCAGAAAGCAGGAGAACGGGAAGCGTGAGAGCGGCGTGCAGCAAAAATCCGGGAGAGCAGGCGGTGTAAATACGCGCGCCGACGACCGGAAGAGCCGCACGGAAACCGGTTCGCGAAAGAAAAAGACGATCCGCAATGTGCATAAGAAGAAAAAGCAGCGCAAAGAAAGTCCCGCAGATTGAAACCATCCGCGGGACTTTTTAAAGTCAGCAGTATTCTGCGGCAGCGACGATTTGTTATACCTTATACCGTCTGCCCTTTCGAAATATAAACCGGGAAGGTATCGGTTCCCTTCATTTCTTTACCGGCTGAAATTTTGACATCTTTGTCCGTAATGAGATATTCGATATTCGCGCCTGCCTCCACAACCGTATCCTGCATGAGAATACAGTTTTTCACAGTGGCGCCCCTGGCAATCTTAACGCCACGGAAGATCACGCTGTTTTCCACTTCTCCTTCTATGATACAGCCGGAAGCAACCATCACGTTCTGTACCTTGGAGCCGTTGATGTAGTGGGTCGGATGATCTCCTCTGATCTTTGTGTGAACGGGAGAGCCGGAGAAGAGCGCGTCCAGATTATAGTCATCCAGAAGCTTCATGTTTTCGTCGAAGTAGCTCTTCATGTCCGCAATGAACCCTACATAGCCGGTGTATTTGTAGCCTCTTACGTTCAGCTTGTTAATCTGCGGGATCAGAACGTCTCTCATAAAAAATTCCTGACCACACAGCAGCGCGTTATCCACCATCTCCACCAGAAGTTCACGGTTGATGATAAAAATATTCATGGAGAGATTCTTGATGCCGTCTTCCTTGGAATTGATATAAATTTTTTTGAGCTGATCGCCTTCCAGGTCAAAGGTATAATAAAAACTTCTGCCGTCATTCTTGGCGTTGATAAATCCGCGCGGAATCGGCTGTTCGCAGTAGGCGAGCGTCATAGCTGCCTCGTTCTCGATATGATCCTGCAGCATAGCGTGGAAGTCAAAGTTCACCACCATATTGGTGTCCGACATGATAATGTACTTTTCCTTGGAATCCCGCAGGAAGTCAAGGATATTTGCCAGTGCGCTTGCGCGCCCGACATAAGGCTTCGCCTCCTTTTCCGCGAAGGGAGGGAAGATATGTAAGCCGCCGTTTTTGCGCACCAGATCCCACTCACGGCCGGAGCCGAGGTGATCCATCAGGGAATGATAATTTTTGTTTACGATCACGGAAATGTTTCCGATGCCGGAATGCGTCATGCCGGATAAAATAAAGTCGATGACACGGTAACGGCTGGCAAAAGGAATGGAAGCCATCAAACGCACATTCACCAGCTCAGGAACCAGCGCGTCATAACTGTTTGGGAAAATGATCCCGAGTGCACTTGTATTTGATTTTACCATTGTTCTTCGCCACCTTTCATATCATTTTTTACGATTGCATTCGGCCCGACCACCGCATTTTCACCGATTATAAGGCCGGAACCGACTGTAGCCACACCGTCCTCATCGCCGGAGGGCATTGCTCCCACAACGGCATTTTCGCAGATCGTCACATTCTCCGCGACGATACAGTGTTTTACCACCGCGCCGGACTTGATTGTCGTGCCGCCCATAATGACCGCATCTTCAACCACCGCGTCCGCTTCCACCTTTACGCCTGCAAAAAGGATGGAATGTTTCACATTTCCCTTGATGCGGCAGCCGTCGGAAACCATCGTATTTACCACTTCGGCACCTGCGCTGATCTTGTGTCCCGTCATGCCGACGTTGCGGCTGTGAATCTTCCAGCTCTCATCGAACAGGTTGATGCCGCTGCTCTCGGCGTCCAGCACCTCCATATTCGCTTCCCATAAAGAGTGAATGGTTCCCACATCCTTCCAGTATCCGCTGAAATGGTAAGCGTACATCTGTCTGTTGTCGCGCAGCAGATTGGGGATAATATTGTTTCCGAAGTCGTTTTCGGAATTGGGATCCGCCTCGTCCTCCTCCAGATATTTTTTCAGGATATCCCAGTTAAATATGTAAATACCCATGGAAGCCAGATTGGACTTCGGATTTTTCGGTTTCTCCTGAAACTCCGTGATTCTGTCGTTTTCATCCGCTACCATCAGACCGAAGCGGGGCGCTTCCTCCCAGGGCACTTCCATAACAGCTACGCTGAACTCCGCGTTCTTCGCCTTATGAAACTCCAGAAAATCACTGTAATCCTGTTTGCAGATCTGGTCGCCGGAAAGAATAATGACATATTTCGGATCATAGCGCTCGATAAAGGATATATTCTGGTAAATCGCGTTCGCGGTTCCCTTATACCAGTCAGAGCCGCCGGATTTCTGGTAGGGCGGCAGTACATGTACGCCCCCGTACAGACGGTCGAGATCCCACGGTTGTCCGTTGCCGATGTACTCATTCAGTACAAGGGGCTGATACTGGGTCAGGATGCCTACCGTATCAATGCCTGAATTGACGCAGTTAGACAGCGGAAAATCAATAATGCGGTATTTGCCGCCGAATGGAACTGCCGGTTTTGCAAGCTTCTCCGTGAGCGTGTACAGTCGGGAACCCTGTCCGCCGGCAAGAAGCATTGCAATCATTTCTTTTGCCATATTGCTTTCCTCCTTTTTACAATACTACCAAAATTATACAACACTTTTACTAAAAATAATAGGTTTTAATATCATCTTTTGTGAAAAAACAATAACATTTTTTCGTGCCACGTCTTCCGTGTCCGTCAAAAAGTAATTGTTTACGGACGACAGATAAAAGTGGTACACTAAAACATAGGCGTAATGCCGGTTTATTATGCCATGTAACAGGAAACAGGAGAACTTGCAGCATATGAATATTGCCATTATCACCGGCGCTTCCTCCGGCATGGGGAAGGAGTTTGCCGTACAACTGGATAAACGTCTTGGTAACACGGATGAAATATGGCTTCTGGCCCGCAGCAGAGAGGCGCTGAATAAACTGGCAGATTCCCTGCGGATCAAAACCCGCGTAATCGTCATCGACCTGACAGATGAAAACGCCCTGAAACAATTCGGGGAAGTGCTTGCCATACAAAATCCCAAAATCACGGTTTTGGTCAACTGCGCGGGAATCGGCAGCCACAAGCTTTTTGCCAGACAAAGCAAAGAGGAAATCGACGCCATGATTCAGTTAAACATTACGGCGCTGACCCGCATGACCATGCTCTGTCTTCCTTATATGAAAAGCGGCAGTAAGCTGCTACAGGTTTCCTCCGGGGCGGCCTTTGTCCCGCAGAGCGCCTTCGCCGTCTATGCCGCCTCCAAGGCTTATGTATATTCCTTAAGCCGCGCGCTAGGGCAGGAGCTGAGAGGACAGGGGATTACCGTAACTGCCGTCTGCCCCGGCCCGGTCAACACGCCGTTTCTCGCCCGCGCCTATGAGGACATGTCCGGTTTTGGCGCGCTTAAAAAACTCACCATGACGGAGACAGCCTGTGTGGTAAAAAAAGCGCTCGACGACTGTAAGACCGGAAAAAGCGTTTCCATCTGCGGTCTTCCCGTGAAACTTCTGTATCTGTTAACCCAGAGCGTACAGAACGTGATGCTGAAATTGCTGCTTTGATTGTTATAAACTGCTCTGACAGGAGGCATTGTATGAAAAAATTACTTGTACAGAAAGGCGCTTTCGGCTATCTGGATAACCGGAAAAAATATACGGCGCTCCGCACCCTGCTGTTTTTCCTGATTTCCGGCGGACTGTATGCCATGGGGATTCTGACCACGGGAAGCAATAAAAATCTGCTTACCATAGTGGCGATTTTAGGCTGTCTGCCTGCCTGCAAGAGCGCGGTGAACTTTATTCTCTTTATGAGGGCAGTGGGCTGCAGCAGCGCGCTGCATGAAAAACTTGCCGCTTATGACAACGCTGTGACCGCCTGTGATCACGCTGCTATGACTGTCTTTTATGATATGTATTTTACTTCCTACCAGAAAAACTATCCACTGAGCCATATGGCCCTAAAGGGCGATATGCTCTGCGGCATTACGGAAAGCCCTTCCTGTATCTGTCGGGAAGCGGAAAAACATCTGGAACAGATGCTTGTACAGGAAGGCATTAAGAACGTGACGGTTAACATCTTTTCTCAGGAGGATAAATACCTTGACCGACTGAGTCGGTTGGTGGATATGCGGGTGGAGGATCATAAAAACAGGGAAGGCATTGTCAGCCTGTTGTACGACATTTCCATCTAAACCCCATTTTCCGTATTTCAAAAAGCAGGAGAGACATGATGTATCAGGCGATTATTACAGACAGGGAAGCCGGACAGCGCTTTGACAAGTATCTGCACAGGCTTCTGCCAAATGCAGGCAGCGGTTTTCTCTATAAAATGCTGCGAAAAAGGAATATCACTTTGAATGACAAAAAGGCCGACGGAAGTGAAAAGACAGTTGCAGGGGACTGCGTAAAGATCTTCTTTGCACAGGAAACGCTTAATAAATTCATGGGAAAGGTATCGGAACAGTCTGCCGACAGCAGTTATTTTAAAAGTCAGGAATATCGCAGCGCTTACCGGCAGTTTCCGGACATCCGGGTTGTCTATGAAAACGACCACATTCTGATCGCGGATAAGCCTGCGGGCGTCCTGTCCCAGAAAGCGGAGAAGACGGACCTTTCCCTGAACGAATGGCTGATCGGATATCTGCTTGAGAAAGAGACGCTGTCCGGACAGGAACCTGCCTTCTATAAGCCATCCGTCTGTAACCGTCTCGACCGCAATACAAGCGGCATGGTGCTCTGCGCCAAAACGCTGAAAGGGGCGCAGCTTCTCGGCGGTCTTTTAAAGGAAAGAACCCTTCACAAATATTATCAGCTCTATGTCAGGGGCCGGATTGAGGAAGCATGTCTGGTCGAAGGGTATCTGGTCAAGGATGAGAAAAAAAACAAAGTGAAGATAAAGCCGGTTCCCGGTAAAACAGATCCTGGCGGCGGTCCGGATGCCGGAATACAGAAAAATGCGGAAGATAAGAAAGCTGCCTATATTCAGACCAGATATAAACCGCTCAAAGCCGAGGCTGATAAGACGCTTCTGGAGGTGGAGCTGATCACGGGAAAGCCCCACCAGATCCGGGCACATCTGGCGGGCATCGGTCATCCGCTGCTGGGGGATTATAAGTACGGAGACCGGGTCTGGAATGAGGAATACCGCCGGCAATTCGGCGTACAGTCACAGCTTTTACATGCTTATAAGGTTGTTTTTCCGCCGCTTGACGAACCCTTTACGGATTTGAGCGGGCGCACTTTTTTTTGTGAACTGCCGGAGATTTTCGGCCGTATCTCACGTTAAAAGCAAAAGGAAAAGAACGTTTGTTCTTGCCAATTTCCTGCAAAGAGAGTATAATGGATGAAAAATCAGGATAAGTGAGAAATACTCCGGAACGAGGATTGCGATGGCGACATGGAACTCCCGCGGGCTGCGCGGCTCCACATTAGAGGATCTGATCAACCGTACAAATGAAAAATATCTGGAAAACGGGCTTGCGCTGATCCAGAAGGTGCCCACGCCCATTACCCCGATCAATATAGACAAGGACAGCCGCCATATCACGCTCGCCTACTTTGACCAGAAGAGCACGGTGGACTACATCGGCGCAGTGCAGGGGATTCCCGTCTGCTTTGACGCCAAGGAATGCGCGGCAGACACCTTCGCGCTCCAGAATATCCACGAGCATCAGGTGGAATTTATGGGACGGTTCGAAAAACAAAAGGGGATTGCGTTCTTTCTTATTTATTATTCCCACAAGGATCTCTTTTATTATCTGCCTTATGAAATGCTTCGCTATTTCTGGGACCGGTCGAAGGAGGGCGGACGCAAAAGTTTCCGTTTTGACGAGCTGAACCCGGAATATGTGCTGCCGAAGAAACACGGGATTCTGGTGCCCTATCTGGATATGCTGCAAAAGGATCTGGAGGACCGGGTGGAGTAGAGACTTCGATTTTCATTTGCAGTATTTACAGATGCAAAGGTGCAGCCGGACAGAATAAATATGGATTGACAAACAGAAAAAACCGGCGTATAGTTTAATGAGTTTGACACGCTGTCAGATTAGCATATTATCACTTTAAATTGTTAAAGACATGACGTTCTGTTGCAGGATAAAACGGGTTTGTGACGATACGGCTTTTCCTTTGTCATTAATGTGAAAAATGGCAAAAAGGGGTATCAAAAATGGAGACGGCAAAACAACGACAGGAAACGAGGGACATATGAGCAAAAAATTAGTACATACGCCGGAGGGCGTGCGGGATATTTACGGAGACGAAAAGGCGAAAAAAACGGTTGTGGAACACCTTTTACATGAAAAGATAACGGGGTATGGCTACCGGGACATCCAGACGCCGACCTTTGAATTTTTTGACGTTTTTTCCAAGGAAGTGGGGACAACGCCGTCCAGAGAGCTTTATAAGTTCTTTGACAAGGAGGGGAACACGCTGGTGCTGCGCCCGGACTTTACGCCTTCCATCGCCAGATGCGCTGCCAAGTATTTCATGGACGAGGATGTGCCGATCCGTTTCTGCTATCAGGGAAACACCTTTACCAACACTTCGCAGTTACAGGGAAAGTTAAAAGAAGTGACCCAGATGGGAGCGGAGCTGATTGGCGACGGTTCCGTGCAGGCGGACGCGGAGATGATTGCCATGACGATTGAAGCCCTTTATCATGCGGGACTGTCCGATTTTCAGATCAGCGTCGGCAATCTGGAATACTTCAAGGGAATCTGCGCCGAGGCCGGACTTGACGAGGAGACAGAGCTGGAGCTTCGGGAATTTATTTCCGGGAAAAATTATTTCGGTGCGGAGGAGCTGCTTGACCACATCGGCGTTCATAAAAAGGACAAAGAGCTGCTCCTCAAGGTGAGTGACCTGTTCGGTACGGTTTCCATTCTGGAAGAAGCCCAAAAAGCGGTTTCCAACAAGCGGTCCAGACACGCCATCGAACGGCTTGAGCAGGTTTATCAGGCGCTTTGTGATTACGGCGTTGAAAAATATGTTTCCTTTGACCTTGGAATGTTAAGCAAGTATAATTACTATACGGGTATCATTTTCAAGGGCTACACTTACGGCGTCGGCGACGCAATCGTGAAGGGCGGGCGCTACGATCATTTGCTGCATCGTTTCGGCGAGGAAGCTGCGGCGATCGGATTCGTGATTGTCGTGGACGATCTTCTCGCGGCTATGGGACGGCAGAATGTGATAATTGCGGGAGTGGAGGCGCCTGTAAAGCTGTATTACACGGCGGAAAATTTCAAAGAAAAGTTACTGGAAGCCAAGGGAATGCGCTCTTCCGGAAAAAAGGTGGAACTTCTTCCGCAGGCGGAAGCATAAATATGAAAAAAAAGGAAGAGAGTGTACTTGAAAATGAGTGAAGACAGATACCTGACATTCGCCCTGGGAAAAGGGCGGCTTGCCAATAAAACAATGGAGCTTTTGGAAAAAATCGGTATCACCTGCGAGGAAATGAAGGATAAAAATTCCCGCAAGCTGATTTTTGTGAACGAAGATCTGAAACTGAAATTTTTCCTTTCAAAGGGGCCTGATGTGCCTACCTATGTGGAATACGGGGCGGCGGATATCGGCGTGGTCGGCAAAGATACGATCATGGAGGAAAACAGACGGATCTATGAGGTGCTGGACTTAGGTTACGGCAAATGCCGGATGTGCGTCTGCGGGCCGAAGAGCGCGAAGGAGCTTTTGCAGCACCATGAAATGATACGGGTTGCCAGCAAATATCCGAATATCGCCAAAGATTATTTCTATAATAAGAAACATCAGACGGTGGATATCATCAAGCTAAACGGCTCTGTGGAGCTGGGGCCGATTGTGAAGCTGGCCGATGTGATTGTGGACATCGTGGAGACGGGATCTACGCTGAAAGAGAACGGGCTGGAAGTGCTGGAGGAGATTTGCCCCCTTTCAGCGAGAATGATTGTGAATCAGGTAAGTATGCAGATGGAGCCGGAGCGGATCAAGAAACTGATCACAGAATTAAAAAGCCATCTATAGATTTTTTTGCGGAAATATATTGGGAAAGAGCGTCAACAGTGGGAAATGACAGGAAGGAGTTTTATTATGAAAGAATTTAAGGGGATTATCATCGCGCTGATCGCCGGTATCTGCGCCATCATCTGTGTCACGATTTTTACGGGAAATCTGGTGACTTACAAGAAGAGCACCGTCGGCGGCGGCTTAAACGCGACAGGTTCCGCAAACTGCGATTTCGAGGCGGATCTGATCGTCTGGAGGGGCAGTTTTTCCGGACAGGGAACCACCACGCAGGACGCTTACCGTTCCATCAAAAAGGATGCGGAGCTTGTCAAAAAGTATCTGGTGGACAGCGGCGTGACGGAGGAGGAAATGGTATTCAGTTCCGTTACCATCAACGCCCGCTGGGAGTCCGAGTACAATGAAAACGGAGACAGAATCAGGGATTACATCGACGGTTATGATCTGTACCAGAATGTCTCTATCACCTCCACGGATATTGATAAAATCGAGGGGATCTCACGGGATATTTCCGGACTGATCGAGTCCGGCGTACAGTTCGCTTCGGAGGAACCGGAGTATTATTACACCAGACTGGATGAACTGAAACTGCAGTTGATCGAGGAAGCGACCCGGAACGCGAAAGACCGGATTGACCTGATGGCGGAGGGAACAGGCGCCACGGTGGGAGAGCTGTTAAACGCAAATCTGGGCGTTTTTCAGATCACTGCCCGGAACAGCAACACCGAATACAGTTACGGCGGCTATTTTGATACCAGCTCCCGCAACAAAACGGCCTCCATCACGGTGCGGTTAAATTATGCCGTGAACTGATTGCAGACAGGCGCTGCGGGCAGCCGGTGGAACGTGCGAAGGAATGCTGCGCGTCGTCTGCGCCCGAAACATATAGAATGGGAGAAGCATAACGATATGAAAACGGTTCGATTGACAAAAGAGACACAGAGGGATCTTCTTGACAGCCTTCTCAAAAGAAGCCCTGACAATTACGGGCAGTATGATTCCGTGGTGGCAGAAATCATTGCGAATGTCCGTGAAAAGGGTGATAAAGCCGTATTTGACTATACCAGTCAGTTCGATAAATGGAATTGTTGCGCAGAAAATATCCGTGTGACGGAAGAAGAGATCGAAAAGGCCTATGCGGAGGCGGATGCTGCGTTCGTCGCGGTGATGGAAAAATCGGCGGACAATATCCGGGTGTTTCACAGCAGACAGTTGAAAAACAGCTGGATAGACACGAAGCCGGACGGTTCCCTTCTGGGACAGCGTATTTTACCCATCGCCGTTTCCGGGGTTTATGTGCCCGGCGGCAAAGCGGCCTATCCGAGCAGTGTTCTAATGAATGTGATTCCCGCCAAAGTGGCCGGTGTGGAGCGGATCATCATGACAACCCCCGCCGGACCGGACGGCAGCGTCAATCCGGGCACGCTGGTTGCCGCTAAGATTGCGGGTGTAGACGAAATATATAAGGTGGGCGGTGCGCAGGCCATTGCTGCCATGGCGTTCGGCACCAAAAGCATCCCGAAAGTGGATAAAATCACAGGCCCCGGCAATATTTTTGTGGCGTTGGCGAAAAAGGCCTGCTTCGGTTATGTCAGCATTGATTCCATTGCCGGTCCCAGCGAGATTCTCGTGATCGCGGACGAGAGCGCCAATCCCCGCTACGTGGCGGCCGATCTGCTTTCGCAGGCGGAACATGACGAGCTGGCAAGCGCCATTCTGATCACCACGGATGAGAATGTTGCCAGAGAGGTGGAAAAACAGATCGATGGCTTTTTGCAGGAGCTGTCCCGGGCGGATATCATCAGAAAATCGCTGGACAATTACGGCTATATCCTGCTGGCGGACTCTATGGACAGCGCGGTGGAGACGGCGAACGCCATCGCCTCGGAGCATCTGGAGATTTTGACGAAGGATCCCTGGCAGGTGATGACGAAGATCACAAATGCGGGCGCGATTTTCCTTGGCGCGTACTCTTCGGAGCCTTTGGGCGATTACTATGCGGGGCCGAACCATATACTGCCCACAAACGGCACGGCGCGGTTTTTCTCGCCCCTGAATGTGGATGACTTTATGAAAAAGACAAGCCTGATCTCTTATTCGAGGGAAGCGCTGGAACAGGCCCATAAGGATATCGAACTGTTTGCTTCGATGGAGGGGCTTACCGCCCACGCAAACTCTGTCCGGGTGCGTTTCGAATCGTGTGAGTAACATATAAGATGCAAAGAGAGGAGAGAATCATGCCCAGAACAGCAGCGATAGAGCGGAACACAAAAGAGACGAAAATCAAAATGGAGCTGCATTTGGACGGCGCAGGCAAAAGCGACGTGCAGACAGGAATCGGTTTCTTCGACCACATGCTGGAAGGCTTCTCCAAACACGGATTTTTTGACTTGACTGTTCGGGTCAACGGCGATCTGGAAGTGGACGGACATCATACCGTGGAGGATACGGGCATTGTGCTTGGCACGGCGATCAGAGAGGCGTTAGGTGATAAGACGGGAATCAAACGATACGGTTCTTTTATTCTGCCGATGGATGAATCCCTCTGTCTGTGCGCGGTGGATCTGTGCGGAAGACCTTATTTTTCCTTTGACTGCGCGTTTCAGACAGAGCGGGTGGGGGACCTTGACACAGCGCTTGTGCGGGAATTTTTCTATGCAGTGAGTTACAGCGCAGGCATGAATCTGCACCTGAAAATGATAAGCGGCGGAAACGCCCACCACATGATCGAGGCCATGTTTAAGGCTTTTGGCAAAGCGCTGGATGAGGCGGTGTCCTATGATCCGCGGGTAAAGGGCGTACTCAGCACCAAGGGAGCGCTCGCTTAACGCGAAAGAAGTATTTTGTCCTGCATGGGAGGACGCGGGGAGCGCATTCTCCGTATCGTATATACATCATGATAAGAAAGGGAAAACGGGCCGTATGACTTACAAAAAATTTATCCCCTGTATTTATTTATATAAAGGAGACGCCGTCAAAGGGTTTTCCGACAGCACGATTATCGACACAAACCCTGTGGCGCTGGCGAAATTTTACAGTGACAATTATGCGGACGAGCTGATCGTTTACGATATGTCCGAGGGCGACGCCGCCCACGAGGAGGCGCTGGATATCATCAAGGCCATCTGCAGCGAGGCGGAGATTCCCGTGATCGGCGCGGGAAACGTGAAGCGCATGGAAGATATCAAAAAACTACTCTATGCGGGCTGTAAGAGAGCGGCGCTCAATTATTCCAAGCCGGGCAATATTGAGATTACGGCGGAGGTATCGAAAAAGTTCGGAAAAGACAAGATTGCCGCCTGCGTAACGGAAGCCGACAGCATTACGAGAAATGAAGACCTCATTGACGAGTATATCGGGGAGATCATTCTCGTAAAGGAAACCTGCCTGAAAGAGTCGATCTCCATTTCCCGCTTTCCCATGATTGCCTCTGTACCGGAAGTATCTCTGGATAAAATTCTGGAGATATTGTCATTTGACAATATCTGCGGCATTTCCGGCTTTGCCATCAATGAGAATGCCAAGGAGCTGCTGGCCATCAAGTCGCTTTGCCAGAATAACGACATCACTGTGAATACCTTTGAGCCGTCGATTCCGTGGGAAGAATTTAAGTTAAACAGCGACGGGCATGTGACCGTGGTGGTGCAGGACTATAAGACTGACGAAGTGCTGATGGTGGCTTATATGAATGAGGAGGCCTACAACGCGACATTGAAAACCGGAAAGATGACGTATTACAGCAGAAGCAGAGAAGAACTCTGGGTAAAAGGTGAGACAAGCGGTCATTTCCAGTATGTGAAATCCCTCACAGCGGACTGTGACAAGGACACCATTTTAGCTAAGGTTTCCCAGATCGGCGCGGCCTGTCATACCGGCTCCCGTTCCTGCTTCTTCAACGAGATTATGGCGAAAGATTACGAGGAGACGAACCCGCTCAAAGTGTTCGAGCAAGTGTTCGATGTGATTAAGGACCGGAAAATCCATCCCAAGGAAGGCTCCTACACCAACTACCTCTTCGACAAAGGTGTCGATAAAATGCTAAAGAAGCTGGGAGAGGAGGCGACGGAGATCGTCATAGCCGCCAAGAATCCCAACGCCAACGAGATAAAATACGAAATTTCGGATTTTTTATATCATATGATGGTATTAATGGCCGAGAAGAACATCACGTGGGAGGAGATTACCACAGAGCTTGCCCGCCGATAAGCCGTCTTACAGGAAAAAGGGACGCACCCGTGTCAGGGGCGTTCTTTTTTTGCGCAATTTGGAATAAAATGTAGGGACAAAGAGCGAATTTTAACCTGTCATGGCTTCGCTTTCAGAAAATCGGGAACATGACAGACGGAAAGGAATCATATATGACAGAAAAAAAAGTGACGCCGGAAAAAAGAATAGAACTGGCCAGACATATCCGGGAAGAAAATCTGGGGAACCGCTTAAAACTCAGACAGCGGGAACATATTCTTTACGGAAGGGAAAGCGCTATACCGCTGTACGATAAGGGACTGCTTTCGGAGACAGAAGGCTTTTCAGACTATGGAAACGGTGAAAGCAATGCCGGAATCCCCGGCAATGCCGCGGGCGGCTTTAAGTATCGAATGGTGCTTGCCGTACTCCTGTTTGTCGGATTTCTGCTCTGTGATACCAGAGACAGCAAAATCCTGTCTTACAGCACGGGAGACGTCTATGATATGATCGTGGCGGACAGTTTCCATCTGTACGACGGCGGTGAAAACGCCGTGATGGAGGAGCTTGCGGATTTATTTCACTAACCGGCAGTCTTATCACATACCATGCGGGGCGCCCGGCAGATTTTGGTTACAATTCACACCCAATGTCAGTTAGTTAAGAACGTTGAAAATCGAATAAACG
>CARQVR010000038.1 GCA_949051815.1 uncultured Lachnospiraceae bacterium | reverse complement strand
GGAAGATTCTGTAGAGGAGCCTGCAGAGGAAGAAGTTGTGGACCCCACAACCGACTCTCTGGATTCGGCGACTGTAGATGCGGTTGGTACGGTTCATAGCATCACCGTTGTGGCTGATGCGACTATGGTGGACTACAAGCTCACCGATGGCGACTCTTATACCGAGGAAGCAAACGCTGAGGGAAACTATACTTTTACCGTAACGGCAAAAGCTACCTATAAGATCGATGCTGTAAAGTATAAAGTTGGCGACAGTGGCGAGGAAAAAACGATTAAAGAGTCAGAAGGCGCTTACGGCATTCCCAAGAGCGAAATCACTGACAACGTGACCATCACTATCACGGCGTCCAAGATTACGCATGAAGTTACCAGTACTGTAACTGTAGACAATAGTCCGGTTACAGATTTTGAAAGTAACGGGACGATTGCCTTTTCCACCACTGCGGCAGACGGCAATGTGGAGGAAGGTGCAAGCCTTACGATCAACGCTTCCTTAAAGGATGCCGCAAAGGCTACCCACAAGATCACTGAGGTGTCCTATACAATGGGCGGCGGAGAAAAGGTAGACCTTACAGACGGATGGAATGGTACGACAACCATCACGAACGTAACCGGCGATGTAGCCATTACTGTGACGGTAGCAGCGCTTGCGAATTATGATGTCAGCTTTACCGATCATACCGATATTGAAAAAGTTACCGAGATCAAGATCAACGATGCAGCAGCAGAAACCGGTGAGCTTAACGACCAGACACAAGGCGATTGGAAAATTTCCGCAGTGGAAAATTCCAAAGTCAGCTTCAAGCTGGAGGCGAAAGCGCCTTTCCAGATTGATGAAGTGAAAGCTGGCGATGTGGTACTTACTCCTGCGGCTGGTGTTTATACCATTGCAAAGCTTACGGCTGATACAAGCATTACCGTTACAACGTCTCTTGACAGAACACAGGTAGGCCGTTTCACCTTTAATATGGCGGCGGGCAGCGACAGAAAGACCGCTACCATGACGGTGGCTGCTCCGGCTGGTGTTACAGATCAGGATAACACTGCCGGAACATACCGGGCAGGCGATCCCGAGAAGCTGACACGCCTTGAAAAGATCCTTGTGTCTTTCACGGCGGAGGAAGGCTATGAGATTGGCGAGGTTAAAGTCAATGATGTAGTAGCTACACCTGTAGACAACACAACTCCGGAACAGACCAGAGAAGGCGGGGTTGTACAGTATGAGGTTGCGCTGGCTGTCAACGCCGATACCAAAATTACAGTAGCAACCGAGGCAAAGGGCAGCGACGCTGCGAAGCATTTCGGAATTGAGAACAACGCATCTCACCTGACGCTTGGCGAGGTGAAAGCTGACAATACCGCAATCACCCCTGTTACGGAGGATGGTGAGAACAAAGGCAAATACCCTGTAGCGGCGGGTGCCAAGAGAGTTACCTTCTCTCTTACGACTGCCGAGGCTTATGAGCCGGTTGTAACGGCTATAACCAAAACGACAGAGGAGAACGGAACCGATACAACAGAGACGGTTGATGCATACGATACAGTGACCGCTTCTGGCAAAACTACTTACTCTTACATGATCTTAGCCTCCAAGCTGGCGGATGAATATACCATTGATGAACAGCAGGCGAAAAAGACGATCAGCTTTACAGGCACTGACAATGTGGATGTAAGTATTGACGGCAGATTAGTAAATACAGAGAATCCGATTGAATACATCCAGGGCAGAAAGCTTACCGTTAAGGTTACTGCAAAAGACAATGCGATCCTGAACAGCGTAAGCTACACGGTTGGCGATGCTGCTGCAGTTAAGGCTAAGGTTGCCAACAACGCTTCCGAGTTCCTGGCAACGCTTACCGCTGACGTGACAGTCAGCATTGATGCGACAGGTGCGCTTACAGCTCTGCCGCTGGAAGATGAGAACGGCAACGCGCTTACCCCTGTAAAGAACGTTTACAATGTAAGCTATGAGGGCGTTTACAAGGCATCCATCGGTGAGGGTACCAGCAAGACGCTTGTGGAGCCCGGTGAAGCGAAGCTTCTCAGCGGTACTGCGGAAGTGGTTCCTGCAACGGGCAAACCCGCAGTCGTATCCATCAAAAATAAGAAGGTAGAGATCAATCTGGGCAACGCTGACACAGCGACTGTTTCAGGTAAGAAACTCACCTTGAAGGTAACCGTTGGCGCAGACGATGCTGCCAAGACCTTCACATATACTTTACAGGCATCCAAGGCGATCACGGCAGCAGGTGACATCACTGTTCCCGCAAAAGCAAATCAGCCTACGGACACCGTAAAGAAATATGCGGTAAAGACAAAAGGCGAAATGAGCAAAATCAAAGCCAAAGCAGAAGCGGCAGATGTAACAGCAGGCTATCTTGCAAAACAGCCCGAAATCGTAGAGGGCCAGTTGATCATCACCACAGGTCAGACTGTAACACCTGCGGAAGGCGTAAAGGTAACCGTATCTGCCGGCGAAGGCGACAGTGCAGTCAGCAAAGAAGTAGTCGTAAAGACCACGGCTCTGATTTCTGATACGACCGCTGCTCCTAAGGTAACGCTTAAGAGCGCGACAGACGTCAGCCTGAATCTTTCTCTGTCCGCAAAGACAGACAAGGACATGGCAGTCGGCGGCGTTTACTACAAGATCACAGCAGAGGCAACCGGTACCAAGCCTGAAAACTTAGAGCAGAGCGTAACCAAGTATGTGCGTAAGAACACTGATGCACAGGATTATGAGTTAAAGCTGGCTTCGACAGGTAAGAACTACGGTGATGGCGGCGCATGCAGCTACAAGGTAACCGTATCTCTGGTACATGCAAAGGTGGCAGACACAGAGCCTACTGACGCTGAAAAGACAGTAGCCGAGAGCAAGGTTTTTGCAACAGCGGACAACAAGCCTTTCGCTACACAGGCTCCCGCATGGGAAGCAGGTCTTAAACTGAAAAAGGGTAAGACGACTATCTACACAGGCGAGAGTAATGTTGCGATTGCAACACCGCAGTTTAACAAGATTACCACTTATATGCAGCTTGAAGACAGCAATGTTTCGGATATCACGGCTGGATTAAAGAAAAATGAAGGACTGGATGTAAGCGTAAAGGATGGACAGATTATAGCGTCTGCATCCGCAAAGACTGCGGTAGGAAAGCACACCATTCAGGTGGTAGCGCTTTCGGATAGTAATAACAATATGGTAGCTTCCAAGGCGACCATCGTTGTTACAGTCGTAAAGGGTATTAACACGTTAGGGGTAGCAGTTCCTACTACCAGCCTGTACAAGGCTGTAAACAAGCCTGCGACTCTTAAAGTTACACCGGTTTACAACAATGACACGACCGGCAAGGATAAGGCTAAACAGCCTAAGACCAAGAAGGTGAAATGGGCGCTTGTTAAGGCTGATGACACAAGTGCTGCATTTGCGGATCCTAAGGTACAGATCAATGCAAAGAACGGCACGGTAACCGTTGCCAAGGATTATGTCATCAAAGCTGATGATAAAGACAACAGCTTTAAGGTTAAAGTGACCGTAGACAATGATAAGGCTGTCATCGGTGACGCGACGGAAGCATACAGCGAGGCAGTTACGATCACCAACGAAGGCCTTGATATGAACAGGCTCGTACTCGTTGGCGCGTCCGATAAGGTTCTTGCGGTATCCACTGAGAGCAAGCCCAAGACAGAAGTACTTCTGGAGGCAAGTGAACTGGACGGCGCGGCGATAAAGGTTGTAGATGCAAAGGCTGCTGCTCTTAAGGCCGGCGACACATATAATGTAGATACGGCGAATGAAATCGCAGCAGAGAATCTGACCTACAAATCCAGCAAGGCTAAGGATGTCATCATAACTGGTAATACGCTTACCGTTGCGAAGGCGAATACCAAGCCGGTACTCACGGTAACGGCTAACGATGGCAGCAAAGCGACACTTGGCATAAAACTCAATGTGGGCTATGATTCCGCAGAAGGTGAGCTTGGATTGAAGATCACCAATGATAATACTGCTGTTTATGATCCGGCGACAGATACAGCTTTGACTAAGGATTATAATGGTTCCGCCACGAATTTATTGATGGCAGAGCTTATGCAGAAGGATTCCGAGAATAAGTGGAATACCGCTCTGGAGTTTACGAATTATGACATTAAAGTTACGGGTGGTAAGAAAGTAGAGCAGAACGGGGCTGAGGCAGTTATTACCACGGATAAGGCGGAGGTAAAGATCGAGCTTACCGACAAGTCGAAGAACCCTGTTGTTAAGAAGACCTACGTTCTGACAAACAAGAGCTTTGTTGCAAGCGGCGTTAAGGTGAAGGCTAAGGTAGTCGGCAGCCTTAAGCGGGTAGCTGACTCTGATGAGCAGAATGTTAAGCTGGAATTGGATATCCCCGCAGAGTTTGCGGCAAGTCTTTCCGGCGATGGAAAGACGGCGGCAGCCATGGTAGATGTAGACTGGTCAAAAGCAACCCTTAAGAATGGGAATGACTTGGTTACATTTGCGGATAGTCTTACGACTACTGTTCACGATCTTACATTGACCGATTTTAATGCCACGACTAAGAAAGCGACTGTACAGCTTGGATTTACAGGCGATGTGGAATATCTGCAGAACAGCTATGCACTGAAAGTATCTGTAGGAAGCAAGAGCGGGGATGCATTCACGGCGGCAGCGCCTGCAGTTGCGGCAACCGTGAAGGTGGAAAAGACCAAGAAGTTTACCTTCAAGCCTACCACCTCCTACACCATCGCAACCAGAGATGGCGGTGTTGTGATCGGCGGTAAGGCAAGTATTCCGGCAGGGGATCTGAAGCTTACGAACCTGTCCTTACAGAATGCAAACTTTGGCGGTCAGGCAAATGCGTTTATGACTTACTTTGAGATCAAAGACGGTAAGTTGCAGCTCAAAAATGGCGCTGACGTTGCGCACCTGCTGGATAAGAACAACAAGAACGATCTGACAGGATATCTGACCTACACGGCTGAAAGCAACAAGTCCTACTATGAGTACAGCACCGGCACAGGCACCAATACCGTTAAGATCACTGTAAAGCTGAATGACACGAAGCCTGTCGCTAAGTACACAGCGGCTCAGGGCGAGATCACGAGCAAGGTGGCAGCAACCACAACCGTAGATGTTCTGGCAAACAAAGCGCCTGTGACAATTAAACATGCAATGTTTGATACCACCGGAACGAAGACGGAGGCATGTTTTGATACGTCGGCAGCGATTGTGGATAACGGAAAGATCAAGCTGACTCTGAAAGAGACTACGACCAAGAGCAGCATTAAGGCAACCGTATATGTGATTCCTGAGGAGAGCTTCTATCTCGGAGAATTTGCAGAGGGCAAGAATCCGACATTTGAGACCTATAAGAAGTATGGTGCGGCGGTTACCATTACCCTCAAGGTGGTTCAGCCTAATATCATGAGCCTGTTAGATGCGAAGACAGCGATTACAGACTGGGTGGCTGAGGTGAAGAAGGCCAATCCTGCTCCCGCATGGCTGACAAATAAGGATGCTACGGAAGCTGCCATGAAGACGACCATTCTCGACGAAGCGAAGAAAGTAATCGCCGATGCAGAGAATAAGGATAGCTTTACCATTACTTACGCTGCAAAAGCCGAGGCACCCACTGCTGATGGTGACACAGCCGGAGCGAATGATGACTTTACGTTTGAAGCAGCTACCACGCAAGCGGCAGGTAAGGTGAGCGGTAAGCTGTTGATTGGACAGAATAGTGTGACTGAGAAACATGAGATACCTTTCGAGTTTGTCATTCCCCAGCAGCAGGAAGATACGCCTGCGAATCCTACGGTGACGAAGGTAGAAATCAAGAAAGACGGTACAGTTACAACCGCTGAATCCGTTGCTGCTGGTGGCAGTTTAACCTTTACGGCAGAGGTAACCGGCGATAATCTGACAGATGAGAACAAAACGGTTACATGGACACTTGACGGCTACAGCGGAAGCGACTCCAGCATTAACAATGGTGTATTGAGTGTTGGACAGAACGAGTCCGAGACAACGCTGACTGTAAAGGCAACCTCTACGCTTGATAGCACTCAGTCTGCAACAGTCACAGTTACTGTTACACAAAGCGCAGGTGAAAATAATTAATAAGATCTGAAAATATTTATAGCAAAAGGCAGCAACTGATCGTTGCTGAAAAGAAAACGCCCCAAAGCCGTGATGGCCGAGGGGCGTTTTTTGAGCCTGCAGTATTATTGTGATAAAATTATTTTTATCATTTGAATATGTATGGAAAGAGGGCTATAATGTAAATAAGTGCACTATATTCAACAAATTAATAAACAATCAAAAACTTTGCTTAAGATAAGAGACTCATAACTGACAGGGGATAAAGCTATGGATATCTATGAAACCATAAAGCAAGCAATGAAAGATCTGAAATCCGTCTATGATCTGGCGGCAGTCTGCTATGATTATTTGCAATTGCAGATAGACAATCAAATACGTTTCATTTCTGAATATGTGGAATTTTCTGACAATCCCAAACAGAATAATCCGAATCAAAACGACCTCTTGAAATTTTCAAATGATATGAAAGAGCTTCTGCTTTCAGAAGGATACTGGAATGATCGGGTTGCAAATATGATTCTTGTAAAGACCCTTTCTGTGAAAAACAGATTGAAACCTTTTGGGGAAGATATTTATAATACTGCAACTATCGCATATTTCCTGCTTATGGGAATTGATTTATATGCGGAATCCCAATTTGAAAATGCGCAGAATGCGCCTTTAAATCAGGGATATCAGGGAAACTCATTTATCTATCGGTGCCAGAAGGAAAGTATTCTTTCGCCGGCCGCGAAGCAAAACCATTTTCGCGAGACTATACAGGCTGTGGAAATTCGTAACAGCTTTAGCTGCCTGAAAATTTTGGGAAAATCTGAGTTAAAACAGGGAATGCAGCCGCCTAAAATGGTTACACTGTCTATTGATAAGGATGATTTTGCCAGAAATTCTCTGGCAGACAACCAGCTATTAAAGATTGTCACCATTCCATGGGGAAGCGAGCAAACGTGCCGCTTTCCTAAAATACAGGGAAATGCTTTTCGCATAGAATATTCAGACAGTTATAAAAGAGGCTGCATCAAAAAGGCGTTAACATTATTGGAAGCAGCAGTCAGACATAAGGCGAATATTATCGTCTTTCCGGAATATGTGTGCTGCCCCGAAGTACAGGAAGCAATTGGTAAATATCTCAGGGATACCCGGCAGGAAAATCCCGATAAGATAAAAGATCTGCTTATGGTCATAGCGGGCAGTGGGTGGACGGAAGATGATAATAATGTGGCTTCCGTTTACAGCTATAGCGGAAAATTGCTGGGAATGCATTATAAGTACGCTTCTTTTGACAAAATGATGAAAGATACGCAGGCGGACAATTCCGGGGAGCGATGGATTGAGGGTCTTCGCAATCCCGGCAGGGAGTCAATTATTGTGCAGATACCGAAAATCGGCAGTGTGATGACTGCTATTTGTCGGGATATATCGAATTGGGATTACAGCGAAAAAATTGCGCGCATTTTCCAAACCGATTTTCTGATGGTTCCGGCATGGAGTCCGTCTCTTCATCATGCCTTCCAAAGCCAGCTTGAAAGTATGACCGCGGCTAATACAAGAACCTGCTCTGTTGTATGCAACTGTTGTGCCGCGCAATCAGACGATGATTTTGAAAAAGGACTTGTAGTCACTCCCTATAAGTCGTCATCACGTGTGGTAGGAAAAACCCGCATGATACGTCTTAATAAATTGAGTGCCGAAAGGTGCAGGCACTGCAGGGGATGCATATTTTGTCTGACTCTCAGCTTCCATCCACAAGATGTAGTAAAAGGCAGAATGGTCAGGTCGATACGCAATTTTAAAGCATAAATTTGCCGCATTTTACTTGAAAAACAGGGCATTTATGCTATACTGTAAATAGTTTAGGAACCGTTTAGGGAGGTGGTTTACCAATGAAGAAATACATCGAATTGGATCGTATAACAGATGATATTTCCACCCGTATGGCATCCGGAAAAGAACTCACACAAGATCTCATATTCTGCTTTATGAAAAAGTTCATAGCCGACAATGGCTCTTTTTTTGACGCTGTAAAAACCAAATCCTACAAAGTCATGAAAAGCATGTTAAATGAGCTGTGGCAATATCGGGAGTGGAAAGATATGTCTCCCGAGCAGGCATTTCTTTGCGGTCAGTTGTATGGCTGTGTTAAATTATGCGAATACAGGGAGCAGAGCCGTCAGGACACTGTATTCATTAATTTTCTCCTTTCAAAATATGGTAATTCCAAGCCGTTTCGTATCATTAAGGAGAATCCCGGTATTCGGCATAAGGATCTGGCCAGAAAGATAAATATTTCTCCGGGGCGGCTTTCGCAAATCATGGATGATGAAGACATGCAGGAATTATTCGCCAGCCGTGTTCTTGGACGGGAGAAACACTATTTTTTAGGGGTAAAGGGAGAAGAACTTCTTCGAAAGCTGGAAGAGCAAGAGCGCAAAGCAAATAGAGAACAAATGCAAAGAGCTAAACTGGAAAAAGAGAGCGCCTGTCTGATTAGCAATATGTGGAAGAAGATGGTTACGGAAAATGCCAATACAAATACACTTCCAAGCTTTGATATATTTAAGGTAAACCCCGTTTTTCAATATAATTTAGAAAAAAGTTCAAAAAATGTGCATTTTGACAACCTGCAAAGAACGGAAATGAGTATAGAGGAGGAAGTGGAATGTCTGATGGAGGAGAATTCTTATTACGGTCAGTCGACCAATCTTTTGAGGAATGGCTCAATGATGTCCTCGGCAAGGTAAAAGGTGAGCGGTTGGATATCGCCGCCGCCGTATATAAAGAAATACGCTCCGAAAAGGATCCCGTGCACGCTTTTCAATATTTTCTCCAGAACACAGACGATATCGTGTCTGTCGAAGAGCAGGAAATACCGCAGCGTTATACTGCCGTAGAAATTCAGAAGCGAAAGAATCACTGCGCCTCCTGCGTAATGGGTATTCTTAACAGCGCTCTTAGCAGGAATGTTTCGGAGGACGATTTTTATGAGCTGCTCTGGCATAGTATTGCAGATCATAACCCGCTGCTTCCCGAAGAGGATGACGTCATATATGCAATATATATGATTTGGCAGGATGGGAGAATTCCCTACTTCCAGTTGGAAGAAGGGATTAAAATGACCAATGAGCGTTTCGTGGAAATAACCCGCAAGAATAAGACGCTGATCAAAAAGGTTAATTTTATTATAAAATCCTCTCTGGAACAGCGGACGGAGGTAAGCGGGCTGCTCTTGAAAATATTGTCAGATTGTGAAACACAGGAAGACAGGGCCGTGGTTTTGGCACAGGCCTTTGCAAGGCTGGAACAAAAAACCATATCCCAGGTATTTGCTTCCATGCAGTAACTAATACAGCCGCCATACAGGCAAAAGAGAATAAAGTCAGCAAAAACCCCCACAGGGAATCATCCTGCGGGGGTTTTCTGCTACTCATAATTCTGATTTAATTCATTTACTGCTTCACTGACAAACTTACGCACCCGGAGTAGACGCTGTTACCGCGAAATTGAAATCATGTGTAAATACGATGGCTTCATCGCCTGCTCCGATGGTGATTTTTACATTCTTGTACTCACCCTTGGTAGCGTTTTCAGCAGGTGATGTTGTGTAGGTCGTAGCAGTAACACCCTCTGCCTCTTGTACGTTTTCCGTGGTTACAGTTATAGCAGACTTCGCTTTGTTGACTTTAGCAATCTCTGCGTCGAGAGCCGTCTTGGCATTCGTAATATCCGCAGGAAGAGTTGCCGCCTCAATGGGCTTTGCAGTCGTTCCGATTCCCTCGATTGCAGCCTTTAACTCCTCCGCTGTCTGGTAATCGTCGTTTTTGTCCACTACTTCTGCATTTGCTACAGAGATTGTCTCTGTCACGCCTGTAGTCAGTCCTGCGTCCGCTGCACCCGTAAGCGTCAGAACAATCTGGAAGGAGAGTTTACCCTTCGCGCTCTGGGTAGCCGCTGTGTAGGAGAAGTCGTCTTCCTTCTCTGCGTTCTTGGCCCACTCCCACTCATAGCCCAGATATTTAGCGGTTTCTGTATCTAATGCGTTTCCAATCGCTGTCTTGATTGCATCCGCGTCATTCGCAGTAGCTGCGCTTGCAACAATCGTTTTCAGCTTCGTATACTCTGTCGCATCGGCAACTTCCGCTGCGATATTTTTCTTAGCGTCTGCCAGAGAAACGTACTTCTCTGCTTTTGCAGCGTCAATCGTTACAGGCGTTACGCTGATCTCTGCGCTTCTGCTTCCGTCAGCCTGCGGTTTGGTCAAAACCAGTGTGAAGCCCAGACTTCCAGCCTCAGCCGCGTCTCTCGAGCTCTCGACGGGCGGTTCCGGTGCCTCCTCGGTTGCTGCCTTTGCAGGCTTGTAATCCCAGCCTTTCTTCGCTTCGGTGTCTGCCTTGAATGCGATGGTTATATCCTTGTTGCCTGCCGCATCCGCAGCCGCTTTCAGGATTGCCTGCTTCATGATTTCATCCTGTCCGCTGCAAGCGTCTACATATGCCAGAACCTTGGCGTCTTCATCAAACAGTGCTGTGACTGCATCCTTTGCCTCGGTCAGACTACTGAGCTGTGTAATCGTTCCTCTCACAGTAGCATCGCCGGTGCTCCACGGGTTTACCAGATCCTTTACCTGAATCGTCGCGCTGATACTACCCGCCGCCTTTGTTGTTGCAGGCTTCTTAATGAAGGAGCTTACTTTCAGGGAGAGGTGTCCCTTTCTCGCATCCAGATAAGGCTTCACTGACTCATCTGCTTTGATCTCTGCCAGAAGAGTCGCTGCGGTAGTGTCATTGTCATAAGTAAGGCTCAGGCCTTGAATTTCAGATACTGCCCCGCTTATGTCGTTGCTGTTCGCGTTCATGCCAAGCGTGTAGGTCCAGCTTACATCTGCGGTATTCTCAGACGCTTTGGAGAGATCTGTCAGCGTAAGGGTTACCTTCGCCTTGCCTGCATTCATGATACCGTTGTAATCAGGTGTATCTGTCTCCGTACCCTGTGCTACATCCTCACCGTCGTTCAGATACTTCTTATTCAGCTCACCATCTACACTCACATCCGTGTCGGCCGGAACGAGACTGTTTACTTTGCTATAAACATCAGTGAAAAGCCTGCTCAGTTCTCCATCGGCCGAACCGATAAGTCTGGTCTGGATCTTCTCGATCACTGCCTTGTTGTCCGCAATGTTCTTCTGCACTTCTGCAAAATCCGCGGGCGCTTTCTTCGGCATGGTGATATTGAAGTTTAAGGTATCTGTGGTGGTGATTCCGTTTGTGTACTTAATCTCTACAGGTACTTTCAGCTTTTTGCCGTAGCCGGTGATCGGTTTGTCAGCCGGTTTCATGTTTGTCAGGGCAACGAGAGCCTTCTTGCTCACCTGTAAACGAATCACAGGTATTTCGTTACCGTCGTCATCGTAGCTGACTGCCTTAACTGCCTTCACCAGATCTTCCGTCACACCTGCTGCAACGGTGATCTTATTCTGATCTACTGTCGTCTCACCGGTCTTCTTGGTCAGATTTACCTTCACGCTGTCCGCTGCCCCTGCTATATCGGAGCCGTTGATTGCGATGCTGTAAGGCACATCTGCCTGATAATAACCGCTGGCGGTCGGAGTTGTCGGCTGTACATAACCGTTGCCAAAGTAATTGGCCGTACCGCCTTCATTCTTGTACGCATTGCAGCTCTGTGTGCTGAGTGTCACGTTCAGGCTCTTCGCCTTTGCGATGCTCTTGGTATCTACTGCCTTTACTTCAACCTTAGCCGTAACAGGAATACCTGCCTTTGCAATCAGCTCGGCCTCTGTCAGAACTTTTCCGTTCTCCGTCTTATCATTCGCATAAACCCAATGTCCGCCTGCGAGAGTCTCATCCTCTACCCACGTTATAAAGCCGGAGTTCTGCGGTACAACGATCAGCTTCACGTCGTATTTGCCCGGTGCAACTGCCGCTGCATTACTTGTGATGAGAATATCTCCGTAATCCGGGCTGTCCTTATCTGTTACAAGCCCAACGGTTTTTGCAAATGCCTTATCGTCATTTACATCAATGCCAACCAGCGCCGCATATTCGTGCAGCTTGCCGTTCATCAGTTTCACGGTAGCCGTCACGGGTGTGGTGGCTGTGCCGTTGGAGAAGATGGTCGCTCCTGTCATGCTGTACTTGTTTTCCTTAAAGGAAATCTTCACCTGCACGTCCTTGGTATTCAGAGCATCCCAATTGTCATCGTAGTTCGTTACGGTGATATAACCCGTACAGTCGTCCTTACCTTCTTTCGAGGTAATGTATGCAATCTGCTCGGCGGAAAGGCCGGGCTTCAGACCGATGGTGTAGCAGTCTTTGTAGGAAGTTGCAGGCCCCTTAGTGCTTACCTCAAAGAACTCCGTAAACCGGTTGGTGTGGTCGTCCTTGCCCTGTTCTTTCTTGATGACGTTCATCGCGTCAGAAATCAAAAATTCATAATCGGACTTTACATCGATCACTGCATAAGACGCACCCTTGGCATCCAGCGTATAGTTGCCCTTTACGGTCAGAGTCGTCTTACGTTTCTTTGCAGGAATGCTAAAGCTCAGTTTCGCATCCTTCGCGGCTGCCACGAACTCACCGCCTGTCATGGAACCGACAGTAGCGATCATCTTGTATGTGCCGCTGTACAAAGAGTCGGGAGACAGTGTAAACCGGCCGTTCTCATCGATCTTTAAGATTTTTCCCCTGCTGGAAAGAAGATCGTCTGCCGGGTTGGAAGCCGTAACCGTAAAGTCAGGCGTCAGCTTCACATATCTGCCTGCGTAGTTGTCATTGTTCTTGTCCGTCACCTGCCATGTGATTTCCTCTGTGTCTGCGGTTACCTTCTTCGGATCAAAGAGCTTGATGGAAGGCGCTTTCACAGTGGTATGGCTGTCGTTGGTGATTGTGTAATCCTTATGGTTATTTGCTTTATCCTTGTTGGCGGTATCGGTTATGGTGATGGTAGCTTTGCCGCTCTTATCCGTCACGACAACCGCATAACCCATATAGTTTCCTCTGTTCTTTGCCCAGTACTTATTGGCGAGGAACTTACCGCCCTTCACGGTAATCTTGAGATTCTTATAATCAGAAATACCGCTCCAGCCTTCGCTTGTCGTGTAATGCGGGTACAGATAGTAGGACTCATTGCTGCCGCCTGAATAGTGGATATCTGTCTCGTCAAGACCGCTTTCGCTGTCAACGCCTTCAATGAGCAGGCCTACCTGCTTGTAAGGCTTCACGTTGATGACAAGTTCTGCCTTGGCAGCTTTGCCGCCGTCAACCGTGGTAGCTGTCATCTTAATCTTGTCTGCAGGCTTGGAGAAGGTAAGCAGGCCGCTTGCCGTATTTACCGCCAGAGCCTTCGCGTTGCCGGACTTGAAGGTTACCGGGATGAAATCATCCGGATCGGTATAGCTGCCGGCATCTTTTACGCCCTTCTTCAGTGCAGCTACATACAGATACTTACTCCTGTCATCAGTTCCGTTATTAGCGCTGTGATTCCAATAATCAAAATCCTCAGCGGTGAGAGCAGCGGGATCTTTCACATTACCCTCTCTATCCAAAACAACCAGCTTGCCGATCTCATTCTTCTGATCGGTGATCTCGAAGGTTCTGGTTGTGCAAACGGAATCGCCGTTGCCAGCGAAATCGTTCGCCCTGATGGTAACGGTAAATCTGTTGTCCGCTTCATCCGCCTGTACCTGATAATCCTTTGCCACGGAAACCGTACCGTTCTTTACGGAAACCAGAGGCTTCTTACCTGTTAAAGCCGCCGCCGCATAGGAGCTGTTATTGCCGTATGCCCGGGCGATCTCCCAGGTCACAGCAGCCTTTGCAGGCTTATACTCTTTCACACCATAGTTCAGGAGCGGTGTAATCTTTACGGAAGCCGCTTTCTTGGAATCCTTGTAGATGGTCTCAGGCAGCTTCGCCTTGCTCTCATCTACATCTACATCATAGATTCCCTGCTTAAATTTCAGCTTCACAACTGCGGAAGCCGCATAGCTGTCGTCAGGAGCCGTCGCCGTTACTTTCACGCCGAGCGTCTTGAGCATATTCTTATAATAACTGTCGTTTACTCTGACACTATCATCGACACTGACCATAATGCTGTTGTCAGAAGCAACGTATGTGTCAAAAGTTCCATCAAGCTCGTTGCCGTAACGCACGCCGGTCTTGGTATCTACGAACTCTACGTCAATGCTGTCATAAGCGGTGTTCTTGCCAAACACAGGCGTCGCCACCTTGACATCGCTCTGTCCTGTAAACACAGTCGCGCCGTTAACGTTCTTTACGGTAAGCTTCGTCTCATATACCGGCGCCTTGGTGTTGAGCGCATTGTCTCTCATGGCAGCCTCAGGGCCAGCCACGTAATCCGCGTCAACAACTGCTTCTGTCTCTAAATCTTTAGTTGACAGGGACTGTACCAGTGTAACCTTTGCCGTTGTGGAAATCACCTCAGCGATGTCCGCAAGTACAGCGGGATCGACATCCGTTTTATCACCGGGAGCTGCGGTTACCAGCGCCACTTCAACGGTCTTAGCCGTATTTGCATAGTCGTCAATCCGTACATACTTCGTTGTTGCAGGAATAACTGTCACGCCTGCAGGTGCACCTGTCGGAGCAGTAAGCTCTACCTTGTAGTAGAGATCGCCCTGAATAGGACCAACAGGAAGGTTCTTCTTATTCTTGAAATCTACGCTTACATTCAGTCTGACAGCTCTGTTGGTGCCGGAGCCTGCCGCTGCGTTTACTTTGCTGATCTCAGCAGTCTTCACAAGGGGATCTGTCAGTTTCAGAACGAACTTACCACCCGCTAAGGAAGTCTTATCCGCCTTGCCGTCTTCTGTTTTTGCGTTCTTATTGTAGATGCTTACCAGCACTTCCGTATCTTTTGCCGCGCTGGGCTTCGTCTGAATGGAAAGAACGCCATTCTTAAAGTCAGGCTCTTCCACAGGAGTGCTCGCTCCTGCCAGCTCGGAGCCGTCTTTTGCAAGAACTTCCGCTGCCAGATCGCTCAGGCTCGCGCCCGCTGCCGGGGTTACGGTAAATACAAGCGCCGCATCAGGCATAATCTCAACCGTAGCGTCTTCCGCCACTTTGGTATCTTTTCCGTTTACCATACGGCTCACGGTAACTGCATCGGAGACAGCGTTTGTCTTCAATGTAGCCGTGTACTTCGTGGTCTTATTGATGTAAACTTCGATGGTCAGATCTTTGCCATACTCTGTCTTGTCAATAGACGCAATCGTAGCTGTCGCACCGCTCACTGTCGCTTCGGTAGCGGCAGTCTTTGCGCCGTCCTTCACAACAACATCATAGAGATCATTTGTGTAAGGAGCACCGGCTTTGATCAGTCCGATTGTAATGTCTGTGTCGGTATAGTCCGCCACATAAACGCCGCCGTCAACTGCAAGCTCGCCGTCTGCACCGGTAAGCTTCACGCGGTAATCGCTCTTGGACGTTACATCCACAGTCACATTGTCGGTTACGGTCAGAGTAAAGGATACGTTACCCTTTCTGTCAGGTGTCTCCTCTTTCGTGGTTTCACCCATCTTGCAGGAAACCTTTTCAATCGTTACACCGGGCTTAGGCTCGAAGTGCAGTGTAAGATCCGAGCCTTCCCCGGGAGCTGCGCTGAGGGTGTAGTAACCGTCCTCATCTTCGCTTTTGAGGGTTTCTTCCGTCAACTCATCATCATCAACTGCTGCGCTTACGGTTACGTCGTCCGCAACAACTTTTACCTTTACGACCTTTTCTTCAGCGACAGCATTTGTGTCGATCACGATTTCCGTGGGGGTCTGAGAACTGCTGCTCAGTGTCTTAGCGGGAACGCTGTAGGTGTAAACATTCTCAGCTGCAGTACCTTCGCACTCGCTGCTTCCCACAGTTACCGCAGGTTCTTTCTCAGAGGTAACCGTAAAGGTGAGGACATCTACTGTCTCGGGAACTACCCATGAGTTTTCCTCATCATCCGCCTCTTCGTTGTGAATCACACCGTCCGAAGTAATGTCGTAGCCAGCACCAAGCGGGTCTGTAAAGGAAACGAACTTCTCGCCGTCGTTTTTCTCTACAGTCGTGTCGATGACTACGTCAACGGAAGTGGTGATGAACTTCCTGTTATCAGTTGCATCCGGAGCATAATTTGTGTCACCGGTAGTCGTGTCTGCCAGTGTTAACGTGATTACAGAAGAAGCATCTTCTTTATGCGCGTAGGTTTTTGCGTCATCGTATGTCCCGGACGCTGTCCCGGATTCATACTTTCTGTTCTCAATGATGGTTACGAAGGGCTTACCTTTCAGGGAACCATCAGCTCCGTCCTTGTCATCATCGCCGCCTGTAGCAAGCTTGTAACCGGTAACAGGCGCAACATTAATTTTATAAGTGTCATCTGTAACAGTCAGGCTGCCGCTTTCCCACGCATCATCTGCGCTGGCTGCACCGTGTGTAATGGTTGCATTTTCGGGTGCGCCTCCTGCTGTTTTCTTAAAGTTGATGGTATGAACGCTGTCTTTCGTATCATCCAGCGCCGTTTCGATGGAGATCGTCAGATCGGTGTCCTCTGAGAAGCTTCCCACGCCGGAAAGAGCGATGGTGCACTCCACAGAACCGTCAGCCGCCGCTGCTGCCTTGGTGACAGTCACTGTCGTACCGTCTTCGTCGCTGACAACAGCCTTTGCCGTCACATCGACGATCTTATAGTTATTTTCAGGCGTTACTTTAAACGCGAGAGATTTCGCCAGATTCTCCTTGTCATCCTCGACAAAGGTGGAGTCTGTGCCAAATTTTGTCCCGTCATAGTTGATAAATGTCTCCGCCGTATTGGTCGCGGATGCCGCTACTGTACTGTTTGCATTCTCACTGTCGAATGCCACGGTCAGTTTCGCTTTCGCCACTACCTTTACGTTCACCACAGCGGCAGTATCAGCCGTGGTAGCGTCGCCCAGATCTCCGGCTTTGGAAGGATCTACCGTGAAAGTATAGCATTCTGTTTTATCCGCTTCCGAAGCATCGCCAATCTTATTCAATTCAGCAGGTGCGGTCTGGATGTCCACACCGTTCAGGGTGATGCTGTCAATCTTGTTCTCAACAACACCGCTGTTATCGGTAAGCACCAGAGCGAATTTCGCGGGTGTTCCGTATGCCACGTCTGTAGCAGCAGAACCTGTAATCTCTGTGCCCAGAACTTCCGTTTTATCCGTCTCGCTCTTTGCTACTACAGGATATACCTTGTAGGAGCCGACTACGCTGTCGTCACCGTTAAAGCTTACTTTGTAATTTACTGCCTTGGTGGTAACGATGATCTTGCCGCCCAGAGCGGTCGCTGTGCCGCCGCTTCCCTTTATAAAAGCGCTCTTGGCAACGGTGTAAACGCCGTTGGACTCGGACACACTGGCAGCCGCTTCGGTGTCGCCATCCACGGTCTTGACCTCAACCTTGACCAGACTGCGGCCTGCCGCAAGCTCTACTCTGAATTTCAGATCCCTGCCTTGCGCCAGCTTGTTCTCGCTGCTCACACAGCCGCCAAGGAAAATAACCTCAGCCGTGTTTGCCGCGGTATCCGATTCAGGGTCGTTTGCATACGCAACCGTAATCACGGAGTCGGTGTCCACAACCGCGTCGACCTCGCTATTCAGGACAGAGTTTTCCTCGTCGGAAGGCTCTTCCACGGTCTCCACGGGAGCTTCTTCGTCGGTTGTGGGGTCCACAACTTCTTCCTCTGCAGGCTCCTCTACAGAATCTTCCACGGGCTCCTCGTTGGAATCAATAACAGGTGTGTCGTTATCTTCCACGGGCTCCTCGTTGTTTTCCTCTTCCTCATTAATTTGCTCGTCGTCAGTGGGAATTTCGGCCTCATCGCCTGTATCCGCCACAATTTAGGAGCCGTCCGCCTTAAAAAATCCTCGTTTTTCGTTTGCTCAGTATTTATGCAGGTTTCCGGAGTTCCTTCACGGAATTTTATGCGTAAATTCGTGCGAGAACAATTGTAATTTAATCAAAACCACCCGATTTGTCGCTAATTTGTTATTAATTAAATTTTTATTAAATCGTAAAACCCGCATGAACAGGGCGATGGGAACGGTTCCGGCCAAGAGAAATCTGTCACTAATCTGTTGCCAATGCGGAAAGTGCGGGTGTTATTGTTTGGTATGACGTTTGGATGGGAATTGACGGGAGAACGCATAATGGCGGGTGTTATCGAACGCTTGGACGATAATTGCTGTCGCTTATGCCATACCCTCTGTGTCATAGCAGTTTACGGCGGTGACACGCGTTTGAAATCCGGCGTTTCCGGGAGGATGCATAACCTGTCGCGGGCGCGAACCGGAAAACGAATCGTGTAGAATACCTCTTTCTATTTCTCGCCAGGAGGCAGGCGCAAAACGATCCGCCGTTGGCAGACGCAGGCAGGGGCGGATTCGGCAATTGGGAATTATCCGGAAAGTCTGCTTGACGGCGCAGGGGCTTTCTTTTATAATCATATCTGGTACGGAAAATAAATGTATATTTTATCAGAAGCTATCACAGAATGAAGGTATGGAGGAAAATAAAATGGCAGATATTACGAAGAACACAACAATAGGTGAGGCGCTCAGAATCAATCCCGATATTGCGCCCGTGCTTTTGGAGATCGGTATGCACTGTCTCGGCTGTCCTTCCGCGCAGGGGGAGACTCTGGAGGAGGCGGCTATGGTGCACGGCATCAATGCGGATGATCTGATGGCGAAGATCGCGGCTGTTTAAAGCGGACAGATTTCTCCGGAGCGGCTGCAGCAGATGTGAGCTGCGGACGTTTCATCAACTCAGACAGGGCAAAATAAATCCCGCACTGTTTCCGGGAAACCGGACGGCAGTGTGGGATTTCGTTTTTTATATAATATTAGGGAATTGCGATAGTGTAAAACATTCAAGGAGAATGCGAAGCATTCTCTGAATCGAGCGTGCAGACGCTCGATTTTTTACTTCATGGGAAATGGCAGCAGTGCAAACCATTCAGGGAGAATGCATTCGTATCATCTGATTAAATCTGTGCCAGCGTCTCCACCGCGCTGTCCTTGATCAGAGGCTCAAAGTGCTCCTCCAGATAGGCTTTCGCGGAGTTCACCGTTTTTTCGGGTCTGCCATACTCTGAGATCAGGCTGCAAATACGGTTAAAATCTGCGGCGTCAAGCTCTTCAGGAGAAACCAGTAAAAGGTAATTGCCGCCCGTTTCATCCTTATATAAGGTATTGGTTCCGCGGCAGGTGCCGATCACGCGGGCCAGTCTGCTCACTTCGCGCAGAGAGCGGAAAGAGAAGAGACGGCTTGTCGCTTTTTCGCGACCGGGAAGAGCGGGCTGTGCGTTTTCTTTGGCCGCAGTTTTCGGGGACGGGGCGGATTCTTCCGTGCCGTTCATCCGGCGCAGGAGATTGAGCACTTCGTCCGCGCTGTCGGCAAAGGCTTCCATCAGCGCCTCGTTATCCTCGGTTTCGTCCGCTTCGTATTCATCATCATGGATAGAGGGAGCAAACTTGGCGAAACGGGTATCCAGTTCTTCCGGGTCCTCCACCTTTGTTACGATCAGTACAATGCATTCGGCGTTTAAGGGAATCGCTTCGATCATAAGAGGAATATCTTCCGCTTCAAAGCCGCATTCATAGGCCGCCTGCTGCATGAGGTCGCGGAAGAGGCTCTTCGCCTTCTCCGTGCCGTAGGCCAATTCGCTGATCTTCAATTCTCTGTTCAGCAGATCTTCTCTTGTGAGGGTGCAGCGGATTTGCTGCTCATTCACTTTTTCTATTTTCATGTTATTGTTCGCTTCCTTCTATATTAATAATGGGGTTGGTGCGGGGAAGATTATCCCGCATATCTTAAGTTAAGTGTATCTTAATCCCAGAGGTCGGTTTTAGTCAATAGTGTGCGATAAGTGTTTAAAAAATTTTAATAATTTTAGAAAATGCTTGCAATTCCTGTCAGATTATGGTTATAATTCAACTACAAGATGTCTCTGATAGTCCGCAAGGGAAGGAGGCATGCGTAATTTAAATAATAACATCTGTGTCTTTGCCGGTATCTTTTGGCGGAGGCAGTCTTATGGGCGATGTGCCTTGTCAGAGACCATATCTTATTCCCATCTAAGCGCCGGGTTAATTCTATAAGAATTTCCTTTGGTACACAAAATATAATTCACAAGGAATGAGTAGGTTATACAGTTATTTTTCAAATTCATCTGCATGTCAGAGTCATCTTCAAAACTATTTCCGCCCTCCTATATCATATGCCGTTAGTATATCACGGTTGAGTTTTTTTTAGTTTTTTTGTTAATCCTTTTGGGGGACGGCATAAGAGGGTCTGTGATTGTGTTGGTTTTGGGAGGCTTCCCGCTATGTGACGATGTCATTACCTGAAAAAAACTAATGACTGAAAGGGAATAGTTTGCTATAATCGTAGTAAATGCGGCGGGCAGGAAAGAGAAACTTCCCTGCCTGACCGGCGTTTGGTAACGGTTCGGTCTTCGCTTTTCCCGGCAAGTGAAAAGTCCCGGACCGAAAATGGCAGCGTTTACAGACGTTCAAAAAGGAGCTGGACAAATGAAAAAAATGATTCCGGTGATAGTCGCGGTTGTCCTTATTGTATTGATCGGTGCAGCGGGATTTGGCGCAAAGCTGCTGGAAAAATATTCCTATTCAAAAGAAAGAGCGGATCTGTCGGAATATTTCGGCGTTGCAGGGGAGAATGACGTCCCCATTATCCTGCAGGATGAACTGATTGAGGAACATGCGAAAATATTTGACGGCATATGTTATTTTGATATGGCTACCGTGCACAAATATTTTAATGACAGATTTTATGAGGATAAATCGGAGAAGAGTCTTCTCTACACAACGCCGGACATGGTTTATGCGAATGGGATCGGCACGGGGACGGTAACCGGTTATGATGCGGATTTCGTTGAGAGCGGAGAAAGCTATGATTATACCATTTCCCGCTATGAGGGGGAGACGCTCTATATCGCAGCAGATTTTGTGAAAAAATACGCAAACTTTTCCTATGAGCTTTTTACCGAGCCGAACCATATGCAGATTTACACGCAGTGGGACAAGCGGCAGACCGCGCCCGTCAGGAAAGACACGCAGGTGCGTTATCAGGGCGGTATTAAGAGTGACATTCTGACAGATGTATCGGCGGGCGATCAGGTGATCGTACTGGAGGAAATGGAAACATGGACGAAGGTAAAGACGCAGGATTCCGTGATCGGCTATGTAGAAAATAAGAGACTGGGGGAAAAGACGGAGGAAGAGCCGGCTCCCGTGACGGATTATGTGGAGCCTGTGTATCAGGCAAACACCAGAGACTATAAAATCAATCTGGGCTGGCATGTGATCGGCGGCGTGGGGGGCAATGATACCCTGGAAGAGACGGTCGCGGGGACGAAGGGGCTTAATGTGATTTCCCCGACCTGGTTTACCCTGACGGGAAACGAGGGAGAGTTCAGCAGTTTCGCCACCACTTCCTATGTGGACAGGGCTCATGAGATGGGGCTGGAAGTATGGGCGCTCGTCGGGAACGTGGACAGCGTGGATGTGGACCTTTACCAGGTGCTTGCGAAGACATCCAACAGACGGCGTTTGATTTTACAGCTTTTGGCGGCGGTTCGGGAATATAATCTGGACGGGCTGAACATTGACTTTGAAAATGTGAGTCTGGATGCGGGGGAACCTTTTATCCAGTTTATCAGAGAGCTTTCTGTTCCATGCAGAAAGTATGGCATCGTGCTTTCGGTGGACAACTATGTGCCAATGAACCACACGGATCATTATGACCGTGCCGAGCAGGGTGTGGTGGCGGACTATGTCATTATCATGGGGTATGACGAGCACTATAACGGCAGCGATGAGGCGGGGAGCGTGGCTTCCATCAACTTCGTGGAAAAGGGCATCAAAAACACGGTGGCGGAGGTGCCGAAGGAGAAGGTGATAAACGCCATTCCTTTTTATACCAGAATCTGGGAAAACGGGGAGGACGGTTTAAGCAGTCAGGCGGTTGGCATGGAAATGGCGCAGACTTATGTGGCGGATCATGACATCGCCGTGCGCTGGGATGAGGAGACCTGTCAGAATTATGGGGAATTTCAGGACGGCGGCAGACTGTGTCAGGTGTGGCTGGAGGACGCGGAGTCCATCAAAGTGAAACTGAACATTATGGAAAAGTACGAGATTGCCGGCGTGGCGGCGTGGCGGCTCGGTTTTGAGACGGCGGACATCTGGGATGTGATAGAGGAATATATGAACTGACCGCTATGCAGCGGTGTGGCCAGATTTCTGTATGGAACGGTTATCTTCTTTATACTTTCTTCATATATATGCATTAAGACGCGTATCGGCAGAGCCAAACCGGTAATCCGCCTTGTGGCGGATGAACGCGGATTTGGTCCGGGTGAAATATGGAGAAAGAAAAATCGGGAAAATATGACAGGATTGTCAAGACGGGACTGTTTCTGCTGCTGGCCGCAGCATTTGTTTTAGCTTTGCGGGGCGGGGCGCGTATTGTGTCCTCGAACCGGGTATTGCCGGAGCGGGCGGGGAAGGAAAAACCCTGCGTGGTCATTGACGCCGGTCATGGCGGAGCCGATCCCGGCAAGGTGGGCGTGGACGGCAGTCTGGAGAAGGACATTAATTTAAAAATAGCAGAGAAGCTGGCTTTGTTTCTCACGGCGGCGGATGTGGACGTGGTGCTCACAAGAACTACCGACGAGGGACTTTATGATGAGAACGTGTCCAATAAAAAAGTGCAGGACATGAAAAACCGCGTGGCGCTGATCGAGGAGAAAAAACCGGCGCTTACGGTGAGTATTCACCAGAACAGTTATCATGAGGAATATGTGCACGGTGCGCAGGTCTTTTATTACGAAGGCAGTGAGGAGAGCAGGGAAATTGCGGAGCGTATGCAGCAGGTGCTGGCGGAGCAGATCGATCCGGACAACGCCAGACAGGCGAAGGCGAACAGCAGTTATTACCTGCTGAAAAAGACTTCGACGCCTATCATAATTGTGGAGTGCGGCTTTCTTTCCAATTACGAGGAGGCGCAGAAACTTTCCACGGAGGCCTATCAGGAAAAGACGGCATGGGCGATCCATCTGGCGATCCTGAATTATCTGAACGGAGCGGAATAAATACGATCCGGAAGCGGCTTTTGTGCAGGACCCTGCCCGGGCACAGGCATATTATGGATACAGAGTGGGAAGGATGTGGATGTGAATACAAAGGTAATCCGGATAGAAGAACGGCAGGGAGCGGAAGCGGCGATCCGCGAGGCCGGTGAGATCATCAGGGCGGGCGGACTGGTGGCGTTCCCCACAGAGACGGTTTATGGTCTGGGAGGAGACGCGCTGAATCCGGCTTCTTCCAGAAAAATTTATGAGGCCAAGGGCAGACCGTCCGACAATCCGCTGATTGTTCATATTGCGGACATGGAGGCGCTGGCGGCCATTGTAAAGGGTGTGCCGGAGACGGCAAAGAAGCTGGCGGAGGCTTTCTGGCCCGGGCCGCTCACCATGATTCTGGAGAAATCGGAGCTGGTGCCGCGGGAGACGACGGGCGGGCTTGACACGGTGGCGGTGCGTATGCCGTCCGACAAGGTGGCTTTGGCGTTTATCAGGGCAGCAGGCGGCTATGTGGCCGCGCCAAGCGCGAACCGTTCCGGCAGGCCGAGTCCTACCTGTGCATCCTATGTGGCACAGGATCTGGACGGCAGGGCAGATATGATTCTGGATGGCGGTGACGCCACGCTCGGGCTGGAGTCAACGATTGTGGATCTGACTGTGAAGCCGCCTGCGATTCTGCGTCCCGGTTTTATCACGGGGGAAATGCTCCGGCAGACGCTGGGGCGCGTGGAGGAGGACGTCACGCTCTTTTCTGCCGACAGTGGACAAGCCCCGAAAGCGCCGGGCATGAAATACAGGCATTACGCGCCGGAAGGCGAGCTGGTTATCGTCAGAGGACCGGCGGAAGCGGTGACGGCGTATATCAGAGGAGAACTCGCGGGGGGACGCGAAAGCGGGAAAAAGACGGGCGTTATCGCTACCGATGAGACGGTTGCCATGTATGAGGCGGATGTGTTGCGCAGCGTAGGAAAAAGAACGGACGCGGCGGCAGCGGCGAGGGGACTGTACCGTATTCTGCGGGAGTTTGACGACGAGGGCGTGGAACTGATCTATTCGGAAAGTTTCGACGGTGAAGGCGTCTCTCAGGCAGTGATGAACCGGCTGCTGAAAGCGGCGGGGCACAGAGTGATTAACGTGTGAGAAGAAGTCTGATCTTTCGCACGGCACCCGGGCTCATTGTTTGCGAAAATAAATACACAGGAAGCAGCGGTCAGCGCGCTTCGGAAAGGAAGGTAAATATGATAGCAATAGGAAGTGACCACGGCGGATATGATTTGAGACAGAAGGTAATGGCGCATTTGAAGGAACGGGGACTGGAGTATAAGGACTTCGGATGTCCGGACAAGAGTTCCTGCGATTATCCCGTTTTCGGTGCGGCGGTGGCAAAGGCGGTGGCGTCGGGAGAGTGCGACAGAGGCATTGTGATCTGTACCACAGGCATCGGCATTTCCATGACGGCGAACAAGGTGAAGGGGATCCGCTGCGCGCTCTGCGGCGATCCGGTGTCTGCAAGGCTGACAAGAGAGCACAACAACGCGAACGTGCTTGCCATGGGCGCGGCGATCATCGGGGAAGCGGTTGCAATGGATATCGTGGATATTTTTCTGGACACGCCTTTTTCCCACGGGGAGAGGCATGAGAGACGTGTGGATTTGATCGAGAACTGTTAATGTGTCAACCCATTCGTGGCTTGCAGAAATGAATATATCAGCACATTAGCGTGTCCGGGGCATTTGGCCTGCGGGCAGAAAGGCATGGCTGTTACTATGGAAATGAGACGAAGACCGGCCGCATGTCTGGCGCTTGTTCTGCTTTGCGGCATGATGCCGCTCTCCGTGCAGGCTACGGAGGAGACCAGAAAGCAGATCGAGGAAGCGGAGCAGCAGCGGGAGGAAACGGAAGAAAAACTGGATGAGACGGAGGAAAACCTGAAAGGGCTGAACGAACAGCACAGTTCCTTACAGGGCGCGCTCTCTACGCTGAACACGGAGCTTACGCAGGTGAGCAATAATCTGAATGAGCTGGAGGAACAGATCGCCGACAAGGAAGAAGAGATCGCCGGGTTGGAAGAGCAGATCGCGCAGGTGGAAGAGGAGCTGGCGGAAGCGATTGCTTTAAAAGAAGCACAGTATACCACCATGAAAAAACAGATCCAGTTCACCTATGAACGCAGCAGCAATCTGTATATGGAGTTGTTTTTTTCCTCGGGCAGTCTGTCTGATTTCCTGAATAAAAACGAATATATCGAGCAGCTTTCCGCTTATCAGAAAAAGGTGCTGGACGAGTATAAGGCCGCACAGGCGGCGATGGAACAGAAGCAGGAGGAACTGGAGTACGCCAAGGCGGAGCAGGAAAAAAACAGGGAAGAGCTGGGCGAATATAAGGTGCAGGTCGTAGCGGAGCAGGGGCGTGTTTCCGGACTTGTGAGCCAGACCTCCAGCAGTCTGAACGCCACGGCGAACCAGATTTCCGAGGCGGAGGCGGCTGCGCTCGCCTACGAGCAGCAGCTTAAGGAACAGGAGGAGAATCTTTCCGCGCTCCGCGCCAAGCTGGCGGAGGAAATCCGCATGGCGGAGCTGGCGGCTCAGTCGAGCTGGCGTGATATTTCCGAAGTGAGTTTCGCGGAGGGGGACAGATACCTTCTGGCGAATCTGATTTACTGTGAGGCGGGCGGCGAGTCCTACAGCGGACAGGTGGCTGTCGGCTCCGTGGTAATCAACCGTGTACTAAGCTCCGTATACCCTGATACGGTAACCGGAGTCATTTACCAGTCGGGACAGTTTTCTCCTGTGGCCAGCGGACGCCTTGCGCTCGCGCTCGCGGAGGGCAGAGCGACCGGAAGCTGTTATCAGGCCGCGGACGAGGTTATGGGCGGCACCACCAACGTAAGCAACTGCGTCTATTTCAGGACGCCCGTTGATGGAATCGAGCCCAGATACAGAATCGGAGGGCATATTTTCTATTAAGCATTGAGCCGTGCAGATTACCGTCAGTGAAACCGGAAGAAAGCTTGCTTTCGGATGGCTTCACTGACGGTAATCTATAGGGCGAAAGCCCGGGATGAGCAAAAGGAAGCCGCGAAGCGGCGGTTTTGCGAATCGGCACGGCGGCGCAGAGAACTATCTGTATTTCTCCAGCGGCTCCTGCAGCTTCTCAAACCCGCCCGCATAGATTATATCCAGGAGGCGGCTGAGGGTCAGGAGCGCCTGCTTTAGCATGGCGTCGGTCAACAGTCCCGCTTCTTTGGCGGTGGCGAGTTCGTCGATATCCACGACTTTCACGAAGCCGTCCGGGTAGATGATGACGTCGGCCAGAAGGTCGGTAATGATATAGGTATCTGTTTTGTCGTCGTGGTCGTAGTCTACGATATCGCAGTACCAGTACAGAAGAGAGCCGTTTTCGTTGTAGAAACGGCTCACTTTTATGCCCTCCCGCAGGTAGTAGCAGGAAAGGCCGTGATGCAGATCTTTTCGGGGTTTCAGCGTGTTCCATGCAGTCACAATGATATCTTCGCCGCGGTAAAGAAGCCTGTCGTCTTTTAACAGGACGCATTCCTCCGGAATCAGTCTCTTGCGGTAAAGAATCGGATCTGCCATGTTTTGTCCCCCTCGCTTGCTTTGTTATTTAACCGTACACCGCCGGAGGATAAATGTCAACGCTTCCCCCCCTAAAATTTGCCCATTATTGAAGTTGGTCTGGACAAAAGTACCAAAAATGAGTATAATTTTCTTGTTAGGCTCTGGGGGAAATTTGTGGATTGGGAAGGCGGTACTTTGAAGTATCATAAAACTGTTTATCAGGCGTTAATGATGATCACACAGTTTGGCGTCAACATGCTTGTTCCCATCTTTCTCTGTTCCTTTATAGGGATGTTTCTGGATAGAAAGCTCGGGACAAATATCTGGATGGTGGCGCTTTTTTTCGTGGGCGCGCTTGCTGGATTTACCAATGTGTTCCGGTTTGCGAGAAAGATTTATGAGACGCCGGCAAGAACACGCAGGCGCAGTACACAGAAAAGAGAAGAGATGGAAGAGCATGAAAAGAAAGATTGATCAGACGCTTTTGGAGCTCTGGCTGGGCATTCTGGCATACGGTGTTGTTTTTGAGATAGCGCTTTTGTTTTTTTCCCGGAATCCTGCTTACAGTATAGGACTCTGGATCGGCGTCTTTCTGGCCGTGGCGGGTGCGTTTCATATGTGGTGGTCTCTGGACAGGGGACTTGATCTGCCGGAGAAGGAAGCCGTCAAAAGTCTGGGCGCGCAGAATATCATACGCTATGTGGTCCTGGTGATTGTGCTGGGCGTGCTTATGTGCACGGAGTTCGCCAATCCGATCTTTACGTTTTGCGGTTATATGGGGATGAAAGCGTCCGCTTATCTGAATCCCCTTGTCCACAGACTCCGTACTGGGAAGAAGGAGCGTGAAATTTCGGACGGTACTGCTTTGTAATAGCGCAGACCGCTGTTACATGTTTTATATATTTTATACTTAATTACGTGTAAAAGGAGGTGAGAAGATGGGACAGGGAATTATGTTGTCCGGCGGTGCGGACATTGACTTTATGATTCACGGCGTCTTTTCCTATGAGCTCTTCGGGCAGACCGTATGGATCACCACCACTCATGTGTGCGTGCTGATTGTCATGCTGGTAATCATAGGGTTCTGCATTGCGGCGAGTCATGCCGTCAAGCACGCCTCGGAAGTTCCGGGGACGTTCCAGAACATTGTCGAGCTGGTAGTTGAGATGCTTGACAAGATGGTTGGCGGCGTTATGGGAAAATTCAGTCCGCAGTTCCGCAATTACATAAGCACGATATTTATTTTTATCCTGCTGAGTAATATTTCAGGACTGTTCGGGCTCAGACCGCCGACGGCGGACTATGGCGTGACGCTGCCTATGGGCGTTATGACGTTTGCACTGATCCACTTCAACAAGTTCCGGTATCAGAAGGTGAAAGGCGTGCTGTCGGGTTTGTGTGACCCATGGCCGATCTGGGCGCCGATCAATGTGATCGGTGACGTGGCTGTGCCGATCTCTTTGTCGCTGCGTCTGTTTGCGAACGTCTTGTCCGGCACGGTTATGATGGCTCTGGTGTATGCGCTCTTGTCGAAGATCGCGATTATCTGGCCTGCGGCGCTCCATGTGTATTTCGATCTGTTTTCGGGCGCGATCCAGACGTACGTGTTCTGTATGCTGACTATGACGTACATCACGGATGCCTGCACGACAGAGTAAAAACTGTAAACCATATGTAGAACACGAATAATCAGAGGCTCAAAATGCTGTACTTTCAGACTCTGTTTATTCGCGCAAATAAGGAGGAAATGAAAAATGGGAGAATTTAACAACAATTTTATCTTAGGATGTTCGGCAATCGGCGCGGGCCTTGCGGTTATCGCAGGTATCGGCCCCGGTGTAGGTCAGGGTATTGCGGCTGGTCACGCTGCTGCTGCGGTAGGCAGAAATCCCGGCGCGAAGTCTGATGTTACCTCTACGATGCTGCTCGGGCAGGCCGTTGCCGAGACCACTGGTCTGTACGGTCTGTTGATTGCAATGCTGCTGCTCTTCGTTAAGCCTCTCCTGCCATAACTGTGTTACGGCAGGCATCGGGCCGTTTCAAACCGCTTTGCGGCGGGTTTGATGCCTGGTACAATATAAGTGTTCTTGCGGTCAGCGCAGCAGGTGCGCGGACCTGCGATACACATTTCAATGAAAGGAGGACTGACGCTTGAGTACGACAGTTGCGAATTTGGCGCTGGCGTCCGCAGAAATGGCGCCGAGGCTGTTTGACCTCGACTTACAGTTGATTGCGGATTCCGTGCTGATGATTATAGCTGTATTCTCACTCTTTCTGATCGCTTCCCATTTTCTGTTTAATCCCGTGCGGGAGATGATGGAAAAGCGGCAGGAGCGTATCAAAAGCGAGCTGGATACGGCGGCATCCGACATGGAGAATGCCAAGGCGCTGAAGGAAGAGTACGAGACTAAGCTGAAAGAAATAGACAGAGAAGCCGAAGAGATTCTCGCAGAGGCGCGCAAGAAAGCTCTGGCGAACGAAAATAAGATCGTGGCGGACGCGAAGGAGGAGGCGGCCAGGATTCTTGAGAGAGCCGGTGTGGAAGCTGAACTTGAGAAGAAGAAGGCCGTTGACGAGGTGAAGCGCGAAATGGTTGTGCTTGCATCCATGATGGCAGCCAAGGTTGTGAACGCGGCGATTGACACCACTGTACAGGACAGTCTGGTGGAAGAGACGCTTAAGGAAATAGGTGAGAGCACATGGCTAAACTGATTTCAAAGACATACGGTGACGCGTTGTTCGAGCTTGCGGTGGAAGAAGGTAAGATAGATGTCCTGTTAGAAGAAACGGAACAGCTTCAGAAAATCCTTGCGGAGAATGCGGATTTCGGCAGACTGATGAATCATCCGAAGATCATTAAGGAAGAGAAGATCGAAGTTGCCAAAAGTGTGTTTGAGGGAAGGATATCAGAGGAGCTGCTCGGGTTTCTCACTATCATTATCTCGAAAGACCGTTACAGGGAGATCGACGGGATCCTGAAATATTTTGTCGCCAGGGTTAAGGAGCATAAGGGAATAGGCATCGCTACGGTGACAACGGCAGTTCCGCTTAAAAGTAACCAGTGCAGGGATGTGGAGCAGAAGCTGCTCGATACGACACAGTATAAATCCATGGAGATCAGTTACAGTGTGGACGCTTCCCTGATCGGGGGAATGGTTATCCGGATCGGTGACAGAGTTGTTGACAGCAGCATCAGAACGAAATTGAACGAGCTGCAGAAGGATCTGTTAAAGGTACAGATTTAGGCGAAAATATGTGAATAAGTAATCGTTCGGCGCAGGCCGCGCATTTTATGCAGGGCCGCAGGTGAAGGCGCCTGAACACTTACGAATAAAAAGAAAGGTGCGTATGATCCATGAATTTAAGACCAGAAGAGATCAGTTCAGTCATTAAGGATCAGATTAAGAGATATGCTTCCGAGCTGGAAGTATCCGAAGTGGGTACGGTTATTCAGGTGGCGGACGGTATTGCTCGTGTGCACGGACTTGAGAATGCAATGCAGGGTGAGCTTTTGGAGTTCCCCGGCGAAGTTTACGGTATGATCCTGAACCTCGAGGAAGACAATGTGGGTGCGGTTCTGTTTGGTAACCAGCACAACATCAACGAGGGCGATACCGTGAAGACCACAGGGCGCGTGGTGGAGGTGCCCGCTGGCGACTGCATGCTCGGACGTGTCGTAAATGCTCTGGGCCAGCCGATTGACGGCAAGGGTCCGATCCAGACTGACAAATATCGTAAGATTGAGAGAGTTGCATCCGGTGTTATCACGAGAAAATCCGTGGACACACCGTTACAGACAGGTATCAAGGCGATCGACTCCATGGTGCCCATCGGAAGAGGACAGCGTGAGCTGATTATCGGCGACAGACAGACCGGTAAGACGGCGATTGCCATTGATACGATTATCAACCAGAAGGGACAGGGCGTGAAATGTATCTATGTGGCTATCGGCCAGAAGGCGTCCACGGTCGCTTCGATTGTGAAAACGCTGACAGAGTACGGCGCGATGGCGTACACCACCGTAGTTGCCGCGACTGCCAGTGAGACGGCGCCCTTACAGTACATAGCGCCTTATTCGGGCTGCGCGATCGGTGAGGAGTGGATGGAGAACGGCGAGGATGTGCTGGTGGTTTACGATG
>CARQVR010000037.1:9688-30988 GCA_949051815.1 uncultured Lachnospiraceae bacterium | reverse complement strand
GGCGCTGGCTCCGACACCATGCAGCAAGTGCATGGTGCGGGTGTGAAAAGTAACCGGAAGGGTTTCTGCTGCGTTTCGGATCGGGGAACAGTATTGAATTTCCCCTGTTATGCCTGTATAATAAAATGAAGGAAGCCTATTTGTAATTGGGACAGATGGAAAGGCACTTGGGAAGCCGCCGGGTCATAGAATAGAGTAAATGGACTTTGGAGGCTCCTTTTGAAAACATTCAGTCAGCCACTTTCTGCGAAGGATGAGGCCGTCTATCTGGGGCGACTTAAAACAGGAAGCGAAAGAGAGCGCGGGGAGGCCAAAGGGATTCTGGTGGAGCGGAATTTACGTCTGGTAGCGCATATCGCCAAGAAATACCAGAACGTGGACGAGGACATGGAAGATCTGATATCCATTGGCACCATCGGATTGATTAAGGCGATAGATTCCTTTGACGCGGGGAAAGGAAAACTGAGCACCTACGCGTCGCGTTGTATAGACAATGAGCTGTTGATGCTCCTGCGGGCGAAGAAAAAGACTTCCAGGGAAGTTTCATTGTATGAGCCGATCGGTACGGACAGGGAGGGCAACGAAATCAGCCTGCTTGACGTAATCGAACAGGATCAGGTGGACGTGATCGACAGGATGGAAGTGGAGGATAAGCTGCAGCGGCTGAAAGGTCTGATTGCCGACCGGCTCTCGGACAGGGAAAAAGAGATCATTTTGATGCGATACGGTCTTTCGGACGGGCAGGAGATTACCCAGCGGGAGATCGGCCACAGGCTTGGCATTTCCAGAAGCTATGTGTCCAGAATTGAGAAACGAGCGTTAGAAAAGCTAAAGGAGGGGTACGAGGCCTTTGGCATGTAATAGCCGCAGAGGTGTGAATGACAGATAGAATGGAGGAAACGGGATCATGCGTTTTATAAAGAGCGAAGATTTAAAGACCGGAATGAGATTGGCGCGTCCTATCTACAATAAAAACGGCGTTCTGCTCTATGAGAGAAATTCCAAGCTGACGTTACAGGGGATCAACAGCGTCAGGAATTTCGGGCTGCTGGGTATTTATATTCTGGAGCCCGCGGAACCTGTTCCGCCCATGACGAGGGCGGACGCGGAGTTTGAGCGTTTCCAGACGATGTGTGTGTTCTCCATCAGAGAGGAACTGGACGTAATCGCCGATACCGGACGGACACAGCGGGCACAGATGATTGCTTCGAACATCATTAAAAATTACGGGCATATGGACGCCAGAATCAATTTCCTGCAGAATCTGAGGAGCAAGGAGGACTACATATATAAGCATTCTCTGAATGTGGCGATTCTCTGCGCAATGATGACGCATGTTATGAATATGAAGGTGGAGGAGCAGATGGAGACGGTGCAGGCGGCGCTCGTCCATGATATCGGAAAAATCATGCGATTTGAAGACGAAGCCGCTGCCGGTGGCGTTTTGATTGATATGACGACGGAAATCCGGGAGGAGAGGGGACACGCCCTTCTGGAAACAGCCTTTTCCACCAAGCCTAACATCAAGCGGATCTGCTCTCAGGCGTACAAGATGCTGGCAAGCATGAAAACGGGGGAGGACATTTCCTCGATCCGTCTTGTGAACGGGGCGCGGGTGCTGGCTGTGGCGGAAACCTACGACAGGATGACCGCCATGAAAATGGACAAGGAGCCTGCTTCTGAGGTGGAGGCGCTCAAGTTCCTTTTGGACAACCCGAAAGTTTACCATAGCAAAGTGGTGGAGGCGCTGATTCAGTCCGTCAATATTCTGGTGCCGGGCGTCAGCGTGGAGCTGAATACCGGTGAGAAAGCGCTTGTCCTTGCGGCGAACGAGGCGGATATCCTGCGGCCTCTGATCCTGATGTTTCGGGATAACAGCGTGATTGATCTGGCGGATATGGAGCTGTATGAGGACCTGGAGATCAGGGACATTATGCGGACGCTGGACAACCGTCATGTGATGGATATGGATTTGTTAAAGAAAAACGGGATCGAGGTTGACGAGGAGGAATATGTGGAGATTCCGATTATCTGAGATACATAAGCAGCAGGAGGGGGAAAAAGGAAATGCCGACGATACAGGAGATTATGCAGACGGCGAATGCTGCCGGCGCGTCAGATGTACATATCACGGTGGGAATACCGCCTAAAATGCGGGTAAACGGAAACCTGATTGCGATGGAATATCCGAGGATGATGCCGCAGGATACACTGACGGTCGCCTATTCGATCATGAGCGACGTGCAGCGGGAACGTTTTGAGGAGCGGGGCGAGTACGATATGTCCTTCTCGATTCCGGAGCTTGGAAGGTACCGTGTCAACGTTTACAAGCAGAGAGGTTCTACGGCGCTGGCGCTGCGTCTGGTGGGTACGCAGGTTCCTGCGCCGGAGAAACTGGGCGTGCCGGAGTCCGTGATTAACCTTTATGAGCGCAAGCGCGGACTGATTCTTGTGACAGGCCCTACGGGAAGCGGTAAGTCCACCACACTGGCGGCTGTCATAGATAAGATCAACAACAACAGGGATGCCCATGTGATTACGCTGGAGGATCCCATCGAGTATCTGCATCAGCATAAGATGGCAATGGTAAACCAGCGGGAGATCGGTTTGGATTCCCAGAGCTATGCAAACGCCCTGAGAGCGGCGCTTCGTGAGGATCCGGATGTGATTCTGGTCGGCGAGATGCGCGATTTCGAGACAATAAGCGTGGCGATCACGGCGGCAGAAACCGGACACCTCGTGCTTTCCACCCTGCACACCATCGGCGCGGCCAGCACCGTGGACCGTGTGATCGACGTATTTCCGCCCCATCAGCAGCAGCAGATCAGAGTGCAGCTTGCCAATGTTCTGGAGGCGGTGGTTTCCCAGCAGCTCATCCCTACCATGGACGGTTTGGGACGTGTGGCGGCTTTTGAGGTGATGCACGCGAACCATGCGGTAAGGAACCTGATCCGCGAGGGAAAGTCGCATCAACTGGCGTCTGTCATGCAGACGAACCGCAAGCTGGGGATGATTACGATGGACGACGCGATCATACAGTTGTTCTATGAGGGAAAGATTGACTGGGAGATGGCGATACAGTTCGCGCAGGATCCTGACGGGATGCAGAATAAGGTGATTTAAATGCCCGGATAAATGGTGAGAAGAGGGGAAAGAAGATACGGTGGGATTAGAGGGAGTCAGAGATAAAAAATTGTTATACCACCTCACAAGGGTGGATAACGTGGAAATGATAATTAATCATGGTTTGCTGCCGAGAAGGCGGCTGATAGAGCAAAAAATGCTTTTTGAAGATGTTGCGGATCAGCAGATCATTAGTAAAAGACAGGAATTGGGTTTAGACATATATACGCCGTTTCACTTTCATCCATATTCAGCGTTTGATGTTGCTGTTAAGAATACATATCCAACAGATAAGTTTGTGTATATATGCATTAAAAGAGCATTGGCGGAATTTAATGATTTTAAAATATTAGTAAAGCATCCGTTATCGCAACAGGAATGTATTCTGTATAATTATGCGGATGGAATAAACAATATTGATTGGGAGACAATGGAAAAAGCTGGTGAGGTAGATGAGTATTCGCGTAATGTTAAAATGGCGGAGTGTCTGACGGATAAATGTATACCGGCAGAATTGTTTCAATGCGTTTATGTGCCGGATGTGGAAACACAGCAATATGTCGAAGGAGTTTTTCGGAATAAAGGAATTTCAGAGCAGCCTCCGTATGTAAATATTCAATCTAAATGGTTTGGGAAAGGAACTTTATGATAGAGTATACGAAGGGAAACATGTTTGAATGTAATGCAGACTGCTTAATTAACACAGTTAACTGTGAGGGGTTTATGGGGAAGGGCATTGCATATCAATTCAAAATGAGATTTCCTGAGAATAACAAATCATATGTGAAAGCGTGCAAGTCGGGGGAGCTGGTGGTCGGAAAGATGCATTCTTTTACGGAGGAAGGGATTACGATCATTAATTTTCCTACAAAGAATAAATGGCGTGAAAATTCAAAATTAGAATATATTGAAAACGGAATGGAGGCGTTAGTTGAGCTGCTGCCGAAATTAGCGGTCAAAAAAATTGCGATCCCCCCGCTTGGGTGTGGAAATGGAGGGTTGGACTGGACAGAAGTAAAGAAAATAGTGGAAAATAAAATTTCAGATATATCGGATCGCTATGATTTCGTTATTTTTGAACCGTCATCTTCATATGCTGCAATTCCCAAAAAGCCGCCACACATTAGTGTTTCCGGATTGGTTTTGCTGGATATACGTTTGAATTTAACAAGGTTTAATAGTATTAGATTGCAGAAAGCCGGATACTTTACTAATTTTTTTTTAGAAGAAGAATATTTTAGATACGATAAATGGAAATATGGGCCATACTCTCATTCTGTAGATATCGTAGCACGAAATATAAAAGAATACCAAAATTATTATGGGTTTGATAATTCTCAAAAAACGTTTGAACAGATATACCGGGTGATTTGCAGTGAAAAAGTAGATAGTAAATTTGATAAACTGCATATTGCTGTAAAAAAATCTACAGAATATGTTAATGCGATTCAGACCGATAAGAAGTTAGAAGGCGTTTCGACCGTCTTGTATTTAGTACAAAACGGGAACCCTAAAAATAAGGAGCAGCTAATAAGCGGTTTTAAGGAATGGTCACCAGATAAGGCAAAAAGATTTTCTGAAAAATATATCTCCGAATGTATCGATTATTTAGAACAGACATTCATTATTTCGGTGGATATTTGTGGTAATTACGAACTGGCAGGAAATGCTTTTTACACGGTTTAAGATGAGGCGTGGAATATCATGTATAAAACAGGCGGAAAAGGCGCAGGGCTTTCAAACAACAGAAAAGCGGCTCTGCGCTTTTTATCTTTATATTTCTTTTTTCTAGCCGGGCTGATTGTTCTGTATGGCACATACATACCGTGCCTGCTGGATTATTATATCGTCCGGCCGGAGGAATCTTACTTTACCTTTTTTTACAGGAATCATTGTGCGCCGAATTATACGTTTGAGGGCATTATCATCGGCATGGTGTTTGTTATATTCTGTTGTCTGACCATGCAGGCAGGGATCAGCATGGTTATCATGTCCGGATTTCTCTTTCTTTTGACTCACGCCAGCTATATCAAGTTTGTCAACCGCAAGGAATTGCTGCGGTTGGACGATCTGCGGCTGACGGAAGCCGCGGGGATGGCAATGGGGTACCTAAAGTTTACGGTGGACCGCTGGTTTGTGATACTGGCTGGGGGACTGCTTCTCTTCACAGCGGTGGGGATTGCGATGGACTGTCTTGGAGACAGAATATGGACGGTACCGATCCGCATCAGAAAGCAGGTTCTGCTCGCAGGCCGGTTTATTACCGTTGCCGTTCTGTGCGCGGCTACCTGCTTTTACGTGGATCACTTCCTTGACGCAAGGTATGTGATCGACATGATTGAACCGTTTTCTCCGGAGAAGGACCGGTATGTACTGTACCGCTTTTTGCAAAACGACAGTCTTTCCGGGATTGACGTGGAGCAGGCGGAGGAGAGCTACGAATTTCTGCTGTCGCAATCACCGCAGAGACAAGCGTCTGTGGGTGTGCATGAGCCGGGGACGCCGGAGAGTGCGGCCGTGGCACAAGATTCGGATTATCCGGATGTGATTGTGATAATGAACGAATCGTGGTGGAATACAGATAATATTGAGTCGGACAGGATCACTTTTTCGCAGGATCCTATGGGACCTTATAAAGCGTTGGCGGACCGGTGCAGTGTGGGATATGTGACCAGTCCGGTCTTTGGGGGCGGTACTTTGCGGCCGGAGGTCGAGTTTCTGACCGGGTTAAACACGAAATATTATAATGCGGATGCTGCCTATGCAAAACTGCGGGGGCGCAAGGTGCCTTCTGTTGTAGATTATTTTAACGGGCTGAACTATGAGACTGTGGCGATCCATCCTTATTATGGGTTCTTTTACGGCCGTGAAGCCGCCTATGCAGGTATGGAGTTTGATCGTGTGATTTTCGAGGGCGATATGCATTATAAGGACATCTACACGCGCTACATTTCGGACGAATCTTTGGTGAGGGAGATCATTGCCCAATCACAGCAGGATAGTGCGCCGAAGTTTATATGGGCAGTATCCATGGCGAATCACAACAGGACATTGGAGTATCATCAGGATTCGATGATAGAGTATGATTATCCTATTGAAGTGAATGTGAAGGGCGAGAAACTGGAATATGAGGGGTATGATACGCTTGCCCACTATATTAACGGCATTTATCTGGCAAATCTGGCGTTTGCGCAGTTAGTGGACTATTTTTCGATGTCGGAGCAGCCTGTGATTCTTATGATGTTCGGGGATCATTGTCCCTATTTTTCAGGGGAGGCGCTTCAGGCTTTTGGACTCGGAGAGGAGGAGAACGGAGCGGGAGAGCGTTTGTATGCGACGCCGGTTATCATGTGGAATAATGTTTCCGAAGAAAAGCTGGATTTTTCGGGAGAGAGTATATATTATCTTCCCATGATGCTGATTGACTATGCAGGACTGCCGGATTCTGACATGACACGGATCCTGCGCTATGAACGGTCTTTTTTTCAGACCAATTCCACGGATTTTGTGCGGGATGAGACGGGAAAAGTTATTCTTAATGGTACGGAGGAACAGATTCGCGCGCTCAGTCATTATAAAACTGTGCAGTACAACATTCTGGAGGGAGACGGGATTGGGAAAGATGTCTGGCAGCCGGCCGTGGCTGGACAGTGAATATGCGCGATACTTGACTTTTTTAGGGGGGGGGTATAATATAAAACTAGGGGGAGTATACCCTTGGGTTTAAGACGGTTCGAAAAGAGGACATACGATGGCGGTTTACGGATATGAGGCAATTGATAAAACCGGTAAAACTTCGAAGGGAAGTATCGACGCCGACTCTGCGGGAGCAGCGAGAGCGGAGCTGAAACGGCAGAATCTGACAGTTGTCAATATCTCGGAGCAGAATGCACTGACGAGAGATATTAATATTGATATTGGCGGCAAGCCCACAGCGAGAGACCTGAGTGTGTTCTGCCGTCAGTTCGTGAGTATGACGAAGGCGGGCGTCAGTATTCTGGACGCGATGAAAATGCTCTGCGAACAGACGGAGAATAAGCGGCTAAAGAAAGCGTTAGAAACAGTCAGGGTCAGCATGGAGAAGGGTGAACCGCTGGCGGAGTCTCTGGCGAAGGAACCGAAGATCTTTCCGGGCATCATGGTGAACATGGTAGCGGCGGGAGAAGCTTCCGGCAGCCTGGACACTTCTCTGGACCGTGTGGCGACGCAGCTTGAGAGGCGGAGCAAGACGCAGGCGCTTGTCAAGAAGGCGATGGTTTATCCGATCGTGCTAATGGTGGTGGCGATTGCCGTGGTGATTGTCATGCTGGTATTTGTCATTCCGCAGTATGCGTCCATGTTTGAAACACTTGACACGGAGCTGCCGGCCATCACGAAGGCGGTTCTCACGGCCAGCGATTTTATTAAGGCCAAGTGGTATCTGCTCTTAGGGGGCGTGATTGCCATAGTGTTTGGGACGAAGACATTCGCGGGCACGGATCTTGGCAAGCATGTATTTGGTAAGGCGGCCATTTCGCTTCCGGGAATAAAAGAGCTGACGGTCAAATCAGCGGCGGCTTCCATGGCGCGTACCATGAGCACCCTGATGGCGGCGGGCGTTCCGATGGTGGAGGCGGTGGAGATCGTGGCCAATACTATGACAAATATCTGGTTTAAGGAAGCGCTGCTGGATGCGAGGGAACAGATCGGGCTGGGCGTGCCTTTTTCCAAACCGCTGGAGGACTGCGGACTGTTTCCGCCCATGGCATATCACATGGTCAGAATCGGTGAGGAGTCCGGCTCTGTCGAGGATATGCTGGATAAGCTGGCGGAGTATTACGAAGAGGAAGTGGAGATGGCGGTGCAGTCTCTGATGGCGATGATGGAGCCGATGATTATTATCGTGCTGGCTGCGATTGTCAGCGTGTTAATCGCTTCGGTGCTGGCGCCGATGATGAAGATGTACGAGGCGCTGGATAATGTATAATAACAGTTCAGCCAGACCGAATCTGACGGACAGATCATGCCTGCATGAATCTGGACGGCGGATGAAGGTCTGAGGGAACGCCCATATATGAGCAAAAGCAGCTGCGAAGCGGCGGAGAGCGCTGTAAGCGCGATTTTGCGAATGGGCGTGGGCTGAACACTCATGTGTTGAAACAAACCGTGAATTAAGCGCTTGGGTAGGGCGGAGCGTTTAAGATAGAACAAAAATTTTATGAGGAAAGAAGGAGAAAGGAATTATGAAAAGAGAACAGAAATCATTGACAAACAAAGGTTTTTCCCTTGTCGAGCTGATCATCGTCGTTGCCATCATGGCAGTGCTGATCGGTGTGCTGGCTCCCCAGTACTTAAGATATGTGGAGAAGACCAGACTACAGAAAGATAATTCGTCTATCGCAGAAGTTGCTAACGTTATTAAGATGGCAAGTGCTGAGGAAACAGTTATAACACAGTTATCAACTGGCTCTGTAACCTACAATTTCGGTCCGACAGGTATGACTACAGTAGGCTCTACGGCTCTTGATGCGGAAATTAAAGCTACCATAGATCCTGCAGAGGTTAAGGTAACATCCAATACATATTCAGATGCTGCACCTGTGCTTAAGGTAGAGGTTGACTCTACTAGTAAGCAGATAAAAGTATCGGCAACTGGCTGGATTGATACACCTGGCGGTACTGGCGATACTAAGACATTCTAATGTAGCCAACACCTTGAAAGGACACCAACATGCTACCCACAGCACTACTCTACATAATCATATTCCTCTACGGGATCGTGATCGGCAGCTTCCTGAACGTCTGCATCTACCGCATCCCGAAACAGGAGAATATCGTGAAGATACGGTCGCATTGTATGAACTGTGGGTATCAGTTGAGATGGTACGATCTCGTGCCGGTATTCAGTTATTTGTGTCTTAGGGGAAAGTGTCGTAGTTGTAAGCAGAAAATCTCCGTTCAGTATCCGCTCGTCGAGCTGCTGAACGGAGCGCTCTACTGTATCGTGTTCGCGGTGTACGGTATAAGCGTTAAAGCCCTACTTTTTGCGCTGCTTGCCTCCGCATTGATCACTTTAAGCGTGATTGATTTTCGCACATACGAGATCCCGGCAGGGATCAACCTGTTTATATTGGCATTGGGGCTGATCCGCATAGTGACAGACTATGCGGATTGGCTTGACTATGCGGCAGGCTTCTTTGTTGTCAGTGGATTTCTTTATCTTGTGCATCTGGCAACGAAGGGACGCGGCATTGGCGGCGGCGATATCAAGCTGATGGCTGTGAGCGGCCTTTTGCTTGGATGGAAACAGATTTTGCTCGCTTTTGTCCTGGGGTGCATCATCGGTTCCGTCATACATATTGCCCGGATGAAGATAAGCGGACAGGGGCATGTACTTGCTTTTGGGCCGTATCTGTCGATGGGGATTTGGCTTTCCGCGCTGGCGGGTGAGCAGATGATTGCATGGTATTTAACATGGATCGGTTTATAGAATCAGGACATAACTTTCGGATATATGAATTGGTATATGAATTGGGAAACAGGGATCATGGTTTGCCGTGGTCTTTATAATAGATGATTTGCGATAGATGAAATGCAGGTCGGTTTCGGGTGCGGGGCTGACAAAGGGGGAAATTCGATGTCGAAAATATTGGGAATAGAAATAGGAGCCTCTAAGATCAGGATCTGCGAGGAGGATTATAAAACGAAGAATCCCAGGGTGTACTGTTCCGTCAGTGTGCAGACGCCGCAGGGGACGGTCAACGACGGTATTCTGAATGTAAACGAGGAGCTGGTCAGTGTGATCAGAGGGGCGTTGCAGGAAAACCGGATCAAGACAAAACAGATCGTATTTTCCATGAGTTCTACGAAGATCGCCAGTCGTGAAATTGTGATTCCATTTGTAAAAGAGAATAAAGTAAAAGATCTGATCAAAGCGAATGCATCCGATTATTTTCCTGTCGATCTGGAGCAGTACGAGATCGGGCACAGCATCGTTGACACGTTAGAGAATGAGAACGGCACGAAGCAGTACAAGGCGCTTGTCTATGCCGTTCCGAAGATTATGACGGCAGGCTACTTCCAGCTTGCGCAGGCGATGGGCTGTAATGTCGCCGCATTGGACTATGGCGGAAACAGCATTTATCAGATTCTGCGCAGACATTGCGATACAGGGGTCCAGATGATGGTCAAGGTGGATGAGAATGCAACCATCGTCACAATTTTGCAGAACCAGGCTGTGGCTTTGCAGAGGACGGTCGCATACGGTGTGGATGACGCGGTATTCGCCATGATGGAAATGGAGGAGTTTCAGAAACCGGGCTATGAGGAGGCGGTGCGCCTCTTTAAGGACAGGGAGTGCATGAATGACGAGATCAGGCAGTCCCTCAGCTATCTTATAAACGGCATAGCGCGTATCGTGGACTATTTTTCCCGCAATAACGGCGTGGCCATTGAGAAAGCGTACCTTTCTGGGTTGGGCGGAGACTTTAAGGGGCTTGCCGAATTGATTTCAAACACCCTTGAGATGCCGTTGGAACCGCTTCGGGACATTAAGGGTTTACAACTGGAGAAATATTTTAAAGAGAAGAGCTTCGGTGAGTTCTTGATCTGTATCGGTGCATCGCTTTCGCCTCTCGGTTTCATGGGCGAGAAGGAAAAGGAAAAGAAGTCGATACAGCTTATGCCGAGTGAAGAGGAGAAACTTAAGGTCGCGGTACTCTTTGCCGTGTCTGCATTCATAGGCGCGGCGGCTCTGGCGGCGGTTTCGATAATCACGCTAAAGGCGGCGAAGGACGAAAACGACAGGCTGAACAACAGGATTACGGAGCTGGCGGAAGCGGAGGTCATTTATAAAGATTACTTACAGCAGAAATACACGTTTGAAAAACTGGCCTTTTTCGAGAGCAATACCGTGACACTGAATAACGATCTGGTGCACTTTATTGAGGAAATGCAGAAGAAGATGCCGGCGTCTTTGAATGTGCAGGCTTTTAATGCGGATTTGAACGGTGTGAGCCTGTCGGTGACGGTGGCGGATAAGAAGGAAGCGGCGAAGCTGGTACAGGAGTTCCGCACATTTGAAAGTGTGGCAGGGGTAGAGGTTACCGGCATGACGGATTCGGGAGCCGTGATGGACGGGGAAGTGCTGGAGGAAGAGCCGAAGGTAAGTTTTACCGTTCAGGTATTGTATAAAGGCGGGGCGGATGATCCCACGCCGCTGCCGGAACCGGCGGATAACGCGGGAAGTACAGCAGCCGACGACGAGATTTTAGAGTAGGAGGAAGAACAGATGAAGAAAAATGAAGTACAGCTTTTACTGATTGTGTTCGGAATCCTGGCGCTGGTTCTTTCGTGGCAGCTGATCTATAGAAATAATCAGTTGAAGACGGAAGAAATCAACGCGCAGAACGAGGAGCTGAAAAAGACGGTTGACCGTCTGGAGATCCTCAACGCGCAGAAACCGGAATATATGGCTGAGACGGAACGGATGAAGACAGAGGGCGATGCGATTATAGACAGCTTTTCGTCCGGACTCAAAGTCGAAGATCAGGTTATGTACCTCTATAATATGGAGCTGGTGGCCGCAAACGACGTGAGGGTGCCGAATGTCAGCTTACAGCCCGCACAGATCATACCCTACGCGGGGGTTCTTACCACGGAGGAGGGATATGAGCTGCAGGATGACGGGATGGGCATGTTCCGTATGGAAACGTCGGTCGGAATTACGACGACCAATAACGGTTTGAAAAATGTACTGAATTATATATACGGCATGGATTCCAAGAAGTCTGTCTCCGGCATTTCCCTTACGACAACCGAAAAGGGATATTTGACGGGGAACATGAAGTTAGACTTCTTTTACCTGACAGGGACGCAGACGCCTTATGCGGGACCGGATATTTCCGGTGTTACCACAGGAACCAGCAACATCTTCGGCGTCTTAAACGGCAGCGCGGTGCAGTCGGACTCCGGATCTGACGCGGAAGACGGCCAGACGGACGGTGCGGAAGCGGAGACGGAGGACGCGGTTTCCGAAACACAGAATGGAGGACAGGAAGCAGAAGACTAAAGGCTGCTTTTCACACCGGAATGATGGTAAATGGATGTGAAATCTGGCGCGGATATGTGCATGGTAACGGTTAAAGTACGGCGGGATGCGGCCGGAGAGGGGGAAGCGAAGTGAAAAAAGACAATAAAGGGTTTTCCCTGCTGGAGCTTATGATTGCGGTGGTTATTCTGGCCATCATTATCGTACCGATGCTTCGCGGCTTTGTCTCCTCGTACCGCGTGAATGCCAAGAGCAGACATCTTATGCGGGCAACTACGCTGGCGCAGGATGAGATGGAAATTTTTGAGAAAGAGAAACTGGAAGATCTGCTTGTGATGGAGGAGACAGATCCTGCGGGCAATCTGGTTCCCAGATATGAAATAAACGAAAAGAAGATGAACAAGGCCGATCCGGACGATCCGTCAAAACAGTTGGAACATATCACTTATCAGTTTAAGAGGGAAGGCGTGATCAACGATGAATCGGGCAGGGATATGTTCGATGTGGTGGTAACCTTAGACCCGACGATCTCTCCGGACGGCGCTCCGGCAGGCGTTTACGAGGAGAAGAACACCAGGGATAAGCTGCTTGTCATGAACACGGTCAGTGGGGTGGACAGCGCTACCTACATCCAGCGCATCAGAAACGAAGTGAATGCGAACGGCGCAGATGAGGAAGTTTATAAATTATATTATGCCCGCCAGCTTCCCGACGGCGTTACAGGGATGAACTGGTCGGCGGCCAGGTTTGGCCAGGAGCTGACGCGAAAGATCACCTTAAAGATCGAACAGGTAGATCAGGCCGGTGTCATGACGAACGTGGTCAAGATCCGGTACGATTATAAAACCGGCTACAACAATGTGCCCTCGGAGTACCGGGAATATACGACCAAGGACAAGACTATTTTTAATAACGCACAGACGCTGGACGACGAGGGCAATCCGATAGAGTTGAAGAGTGTGTATCTCTACTATGCGCCCAGATATAACGACTCTGCGATGGAGTCCGTGGTAGGAAAACATATTTCTCCGGATGAGATTATCATAGAAAACAAAGACAAACTGCCCGTCAATATCTATATCATCAGACAGAACATTCTGGATCCTGCGGATGATACGAAGAAGCTGGGTGTGTACTGGGATGACACCACGAATAGTATGAAGTATGAAGTGCCGGACGATTACGAGGTTAATGTGACGATCACGGAGGGATTTGGCGCGGATGGTATGACTTATGGCAGATATTTTACGAACCTGAATCTCGGTCAGAATCCGGGTGTTTTCGGACAGGGGCAGGAAGCGGATATTACCCTGAATGACTGTGATAATCCCGGGCGGTTCTTTACTAAGAATGAAATTTTGGAATATACCGGTTTAAAGGCGCTTGACGCGACGGAGGCGAAGGACAGGATTTATACGATGGAGACGGCGGTCTATGAACATGGGGCGAATCCTGCTACGAGTGATCCGGTGGTGCGTCTGACCGGCACGAAAATAGAATAGCGTGAAAAACGCGAGAAGAACTTCTAAAGACGTCCCGCCATAGGACGGGACGCCAAGAAACTCTGGGAGTTGCTTCGCAACTCCGTCTCACACGGGAGAATGCCTGAAATACGGCATTCTCCGCAGTGATTTGGAAGCGGTATTGGAAGGAAGTCGGATCATATGGGGAATGGGGATAAGAGAAAAAAGAGAGTGCGGGACGACAGAGGCAGCGCCATGGTGATGGTTATTGTCATTATTGCGTTTGTCGCGATTCTGGCAAGCGTACTGATGTTTTTGTCCTTTTCCGGCTATCAGATGCGCGCGGCTGACAGGCGCACCAAAGACAACTTCTATACCGCGGAGACGGTGTTAGACGAGATCAACGTAGGTCTGCAGGGGGAGATTTCCGAATCCCTCGCGAAAGCCTACAGCGAGGTCATGAACAACTTTGCCTTGTACAGAAGCGCCAATGCGAGAAATAAGGCGCTTCATGAAATGTATTATAAAGAGCTGCAGGAGCGGCTGCAGAAGAGTTCCTCGGAGAAGGATTATTACAGCGTCACCAGGCTGCTTGGCTATCTGTCTACGGACAGTCTGGGCGACGGCGACGGGACGAGGGCTGCTTTTTTAAGCGGCGGCGCTACATACGGCGCGATTGTGGAGTCTAATCTGGAGTACGCAACGGAGCCGGAAAAATTTAAGATGATCGTGGAAAATAACAGCAAGCTTGTGTTGAAGGATTTGAAGGTTTCTTATGTGAATGATACCGGTTATATTTCAATCATCAGCACGGATATCCGGATTTCCATTCCTTCCTTCAACTTTGCACAGGCGTCCGCGCTTCCCGATCTGGAGCAGTGCTGCATGATCGCTGACGATACGCTCTTGATGGGCAATACTTCGGCGGGCGGCAGTATTGTGTTGAAGGGGGATGTCTACGCGGGGCAGATGTTCGTCGGAACACCAGCGGACCCGGTATATTCTGTCTTTGATAAGGATAAGAAAGCGGATGAGAAAACGCCGATGACTCTGCCGACGCTGCTTCCCACCGGCGTTTCTTTCGAGAAGGCGGACAGCGCGGAGCCGCTTAGCAAGGCGGTGGTGATCAGCAGGGAAAATCTGGATGTGGCCGGGAGCAGCACGCTTAAGACGACGGATGTCGAGCTTTGGGCGCGGAATCTGGATTTGATGTCTGCGGATGCACAGTTGAGCGGTACGGTCAATTTAAAAGACGATTTTACCCTTTCGGGCCAGGACAGCAAGGCGGTTCTGAAAGGAGAATACAACGGATTCGGCTATCTTGCGTCAGAAGCAGGCGCAGGTGGTGGCGCGGGAACAGGCGGCAGCGGTGATGCGGGAACAGGTGGAGCAGGGGATCCGGCGGCGGATGTGCGTCATGATTCCAGCAGCGCTATCGTGGTAAACGGCAGGGACAGCGTGCTTGATCTGTCCGGGCTGGAACGCCTGACCATCAGCGGCAGGGCTTATGTGGCCACGGCTGGCAATCCGGCAGATACCACGGCCACAGAGGAGGAGAAGAAAAACAAAAAGAACATTCTGATGGGTGAGTCGGTGGCGGTGAAGAGCAACCAGTTGATTTATCTGGCGCCGTCGGAGGCTGTCGGGTGCAGGATCAGCGATGAGGGTATCATCGGCGCGTCGGAGTTCGGGTGTAATCCGCTGACTTTGGAGCAGTATGAGCTGATTACGAACAATCCTGATAAATACTGCCTTTTAGACGGCACAAGGCAGATTCCGGCCCTTGGGAACAAGAGTCTGAACACCTATATATCAGAGGAAACGCTGGCGGGCGGAGGCAGTGCATATATGCCTGAGGTCGTGTTCAGACAGACGAACGCCGGGCCCCTCGTATACTGCTATCTGCGGTTTAAGGATGAGGATGCGGCGAATCAATATTTTATTGATTATTATGCCGTAAATGCAGAGACGGTTGACCGGTACACGCAGCTGTACGCCAGGGAGATCCGGATGGCGGACAGTATGCTGTATCTGAATATGGCGGGAAACATGCTGGTTTATCAGGGGGCGGAAGGCTGGGCGGTTAAGCCCTCCACAGACTCTACAGGGAATAAGCAGCAGGCAAAACGGCTTTCTTCCTTAAAGGAGGATGTGTATAACGCTCTGAGCGCCAAGCTCATGCGGACTTCGAATCAGCTTACCGATGAGGAGCTGACAAAAACCGCTTTCCAGAATATCGTGGATGAGACGGAGATCAGAATTATATTACATGAAAAAGGCGCGCAGCAGGTTCAGATCGACACGCTTGGCGCCTCCCCGGAAAGTCTGGTTCTCACGGCGAAGGATGAATACGTGATAGATTCGTCTACGCCCTCTTCCGTGAAAATGGTGGTGAGCCTCGGAAATGTGACGGTGAGGAAAGATTTTGAAGGGCTGATTATCGCCAAGGGAAATATTACGGTGGAAGCGGGGGCTGCGATTACCATCGAGCCGATTGATCCGGATACGTTTTCCAATATTCTGCGCACGAAGATTGACGAACTGTCGGTGAGTCACGATTATTATCTGCTGAATATCTTTTCCGACGGTGTCAGCTATGTTACCAGCGGAAACGCGTCGACCGATATGGGTACGGAGCAGGTGGCCTATGTCGATCTGATCACGTATGAGAATTGGAGTAAGAAATAGGAGCTGTCGGGATGAAAGAAAACAGAGGGTTTTCACTGGTTGAAGTATTGATTGTGGTGGCGATTATGGGAATCATGATCGGCTTCGTTTTCATCGGCCTGCCGCTTTTGACCGGTCAGCATGCGAGGAAATGCGCCAACAATATGTCGGCGGCGCTCGGAAAAGAAAAGAATTACGCGCTTGCCAGGTCGGGTACCGCAGACTGCTATATGGAGCTTCTGCTGGATGCCGACGGCTACCACATAAAATATTATATACCGAAGAATGCGGTTGTGGACGGGAGTCTGGATTCGGACTGGGTTCTGGCGGAGGACGAGACGATAGGAAGTGCGCAGGTGGATGTGTCCTGCAATTTCGACGACGGCACGAGCGCCGTCATCAAAAGCGGGCAGTCCGTGAAGCTGATCTTCGACCGCGCGGACGGATCTTTTAAGGAAGCTGTCAGGTCGGACGGTACTGCGCTTGGAACCGGCGGCGGCAGTGCGCACTGCACGGACATTACTTTTGACAGGGGTAAAAAGTATGTGATTACTTTATACCCGGACACGGGCAAGCATGTGCTGGAGAGAGTGAATTAGGCTGAAAAATGGTCCTCTGACACGGAGGATTGGTGTTTTAAGTGCAGAGGAGAAGGAGGGCATGATGAAGAGGAACAGGGGTTTTTCTCTGGTGGAACTGTTGGTTGCGACAGCGATTCTGTCTGTTGTTATGGTGATTGCGCTGTCTTTTATGATGACGGGAAGCAGAAGTTTTACGAAGGGAAGCGCCGACTCTACCGTGCAGAAGGAGGCGGAACTTACCGTCAATCAAATAGAAGATATGATCATCGACTTAAACGGCGGCGTCTCCATGAATGATGATGCGTCGAAGACGGAGCTTTCCATGTATCACGCCGAGGACGACGGAAGCGGAACCACGATTTATTCTAAGTCGGCGGTGAGATGGGATAAGTCGGATAAGAATGTGTACTGCAGCAAGTGGGATGTCAGCTATGACGCATCTACTGGCGCTTTTTCGGACGGCGCTGCGGAATATGCGGATCAGCTTCTGGCAGAGCATGTCACGGATTTCAAGGTGGATTTGAGCGATACCCTGACGACGAAAGCGATGGATGGCACAACGAAGACGATTGTCAAATCTGTGCTGGTCAGCGTGGGCTATGACGATGGCACGGGTGTCGTCGATTACGCCACAAGTCCGGTTATTACGCTCAGAAACCGTATGCTTTTAAGCGACAATCCGTCGAATATCTTCGATGAGAACAAACCGGCGGCGGACACCATGAAGCTGCACTATTCCGGCGCGGAGACGGGAGGCAGCGTGGTGCCGATTGTGGATCGGGTATCCGAGGTGACGAGAGGAGCCGGCTATAATATATACGCAAAGATCAGCACGAACAATCCCGGTGATGTGAATGATCTGGTGGACTGGGTGATTGAAGAGACGGGGACACTGAGTACGATTGACGCAAGCGGCTATCTGACGGTTGGCGCATATGAGGCGAACGCCTATCTGACGATTACTGCGAGCTATAAATCCAATCCGAATAAAAAGGCCACGGGGGTTGTGAAGGTAGTGGGCGGCGGTGCGTTAAAGTCGCTTAAGTCCGTGCATATCGATCCGGTGTCATTGAAGGCTTTTGCGCCGCAGTACAGGGCGATTCCTGTTACCGAGGGATTTACGCAGGCTGAGGAGGATGCGATTATTTACAAGTGGACGGTCAGTGTGGAGAAGAAGGGCGAGGGAGACAACAAAGAGCTTTCCGATGTGGTGGAACCGTTTGCGGACAACAATAAAATATTAGCCCTGATTATCAAAAAGGAGCAGGACAATTTCGGCAGGATGCTGGAAATTACAGTGGAGGCTCATTCAAACCTTACCGGCGAGACGAGAACGGACAGGATCAAATACCGGATTGACAAGAGCGATTCTGTGGATGGAGATCCCAGTATGGAGCGTGGAAAGCTGGAATATGGTTCGACAAACTTTAAGATGTCGGATGTGTCGGCGCCGAACCATAAGTATTCGTTCTATTTCTGTGATGAATATGGTAATGAGATAACGGCCTATGAACATTTGAAGAGTTATATAGAACTGGTGCCTAAGTCATGGGATACTTACAGGTTTTCCTTTAAGGAAGGTCTGCCGATGAACCAGTCGTATTATGTGAAAGTGCTATGCGAATACTGGGGGAGCTATAATCCGATGGAACCGGAAAAGAGGTGGACGTGCGAACGGATTCATTATATTCCTGCAGTACAGATTTACGGAAAAACGTGTTATAACAAAAATATAAATGTGTACAATCCATTTACGTTTGAATATACGGTAGTAGGATATTGGGAGAACGCATGGGCTAACAGCAATCCACCTGTTTATGTGTATGATATCGTAGACTTTGCATATTCGGCTCCGGATGGGGTAACTGTCACACCGGAGATTGTTCAGACCGTAACGCAGGGCGACGATAAGCCTATATGGGCCAGAGGAGAATGGCGCTGTAGTACCGATGACTCGTCATTAAAGAGCCAGATAGAGTTCAAGAGCCTGACGATCAGAGTATCGGCGAAGGGCGAGCCGGGTATCAACGCATTGGTGACAATCATTTTTGAATAACGTAACAGTCGATTCATCTCAATGGCAGATGGGAAGTGACAAGATGAAAAGAATGATAAAAAACAGAATGAATCAGAAAAGCAGGCGTATTGCAGCGGCGGCAGTGGCGGGACTGTCCGCTGCCGCTGTCGTCATAACCTCTGTATTGTCCGGCGCGATTGAGGCGGAAGCGGCGGATACGCTGCTTGGTATAGAAAAGCTCCGTTCCCGGTATATGGAGAGTGGGAGTGAATTTGTCATTCTTGAAGTCGTACCGGAAAGGAAAGCGGCGGAGATTGGCTATCTGGTCGATGGATATGAACCGCTCCTTGGCGAGTGGGATGAGGAAGAGCAGGTCTGGAAGAGCTGGCGGAATACGCTGTGTGATCTGCCGAAGACGAAGCGCAAGGAATTTATCGAGGGAAAGAAAGAGGAACTGCGGGCGTATTATAAGGAGCATGGCCTGACGAAAGAGTTTCCCGTGGAAGCCGTGGCAGCGGAATACGAGGAGGGGGAGCCGAAGCAGGAGGGCTTCGAGAAGATCGTGTCCGACGGCAATAAGAAAACAGGCTGGTTTCAGAAGATTACCGGTTCACCGGCGGAAGGGACAGACAGATATCAGGTTGCGTTTCGCTATAACGGTCTGTATAACGACAGTTATGAGTTTTATGAAGACGTTTTGTATTACAATGTACTGAGCGCCACAAAGATAGATGAAAATCTGGCGGGCGGCATAGAGGACGACAGACCGATCTATTCGAAGGAGGATGAAGGTGTTTATGAATACCGCGGAACATGGGAAGAAATCAACGGCGCGGTGATGACTGCCCTGTCGGAGGAGGATGACCGGGAGGTGCCAGACGATGAGGAAGAGCCTGAGCCTGATGACGGAGAAGATAACGACGACAACAACGGGGAAGACAACATCGGCGACGGAGAAGATAATAACGGCGGCGATGACGGGGAGGACAACAACGGCAGCGGCGGCGACGGAGAAGACAGCAGCGGCAGCGGCGACGACGGGGAGGACAACAACGGCAGCGGCGATGGCGAAGACAACAGCGACGGCGACGGAGAAGACAATAACGGCAGCGGCGATGGCGAAGACAACAGCGACGACGGGGAGAACAATAACGGCGGCGGAGAAAACAACAGCGGCGGCGACGGGGAGAACAATAACGACGGCGGGGACAACAGCGGCAGCGAAAGTGACGGAGAAAATAACGGCGGCAGCGCCGGAGACGGGAATAGCAGCAGTGAAAATGGCGACGGGGCGGCGACGGGAGCGGCATCCGTATCTGCAGGTACGCGGAGGGATCAGTGGATAAAGCTGGTGGCGGAAGGTGATCGGACGCCGGATGACAGCGCAGGTGCCGGGGACAATACAAAACCGGATGCTTCCGGGAAGCCGGAAAGCCCGGATGAGTCTGAGAAGCCGGAAGAGCCGGACGGGTCTGGGAAACCGGAAAAGCCGGAAGATCCGGACGGGTCCGGGGATCAGGAAAAGCCGGAAGATCCGGACGGGTCCGGGAAACCGGAAAAGCCGGAAGAGCCGGACGGGTCCGGGGACCAGGAAAAGCCGGAAGAGCCGGACGGGTCCGGGGATCAGGAAAAGCCGGAAGACCCAGATGAGTCGGAAAAGCCGGAAGATCCGGACGGGTCCGGGGATCAGGAAAACCCGGAGGAGCCGGGAGATCCGGAGGAAGACGAACCGGCGGCAGATGATCCGGTTGACGAAGACGGGGAAGAAAAAGAAACAGATGCATTTGAGCGGGAGAGCAGGGAATATTATCTGGTTGCTTTCCAAAAAGTGGATGACAATACAGAGCCTGCGGCTAATACGCCGATGTATTCCGTAGGGAGCAAGAGCGATATTGTTTTAAGTGAGACAGGCGAGTATGAGTTTATAGAATGGGATGGTGTGGACACCAATCAGGGCAGGCAGGAATATACGTTTGCCGGCAAAGAGATCTGGTGTAAAAATACGTTCAAAAGTAACGAGTGGTTTAAGAAATATGTCCTTAATATGGATAAAAAGGATTATAAGAGTTTCCGTATTAAGGTATTGACCTTCACCCCGCAGGAGTTAAACGGGATGGAGCAGATACCGAACTTTCATTTCCTGTATCTTAATTCCGGCCTGAAGGGAAAAGAAGATGTCTCGGGCAACAGCACTGTCAGCGAAAATAACGGCGGGGAAGGGGAGACTGCTTTCAATGATTCCATAAAATCAGGTTTGTTTGCGGCTGACTCTCTGCCTGGTAAGTGGCGCAAGCTGGTTGCGGCTGGGGACGGGAAGGAGAACACGGGAGGCGGTACTGCGGACGAAGGAAGCGGAAACGGAAACACCGGGGGCGGCACCGCGGACGAAGGAAGCGGAAACGGAAACACCGGGGGCGGCAC
>CARQVR010000037.1:0-9588 GCA_949051815.1 uncultured Lachnospiraceae bacterium | reverse complement strand
CGCGGACGAAGGAAGCGGAAACGGAAACACCGGGGGCGGCACCGCGGATGAAGGAAGCGGAAACGGAAATACCGGGGGCGGCACCGCGGATGAAGGAGACGGAAACGGCAACACGGGAGGCGGCACTGCGGACGAAGGAAGCGGAAACGGAAACACCGGTGACGGCTCTGCGGAAGATGGAGAAGGCGGCGGCAATAGCGGCGGCGGTTCCACGGAAGATGGAGACGACGACGGAGATACCGGTGACGGTTCCACGGATAAGGAAGATGGCGACGGCTCAGAGAATAACGGTGGCGATGGTACGGGAAGCGTATCGGGAAATGACAGCGGCAGCGAAGATACCGGTGATGATGAGTCGGAAAGTGTTTCGCAAAACAGTACCAGCGTCAAAAGGAAAGCCGCTTCTGTCAGCGATAATGATATCGGCGGCACAGGGACACCCGCATATTCGGCGGATAACGATCTGTCAGGGGAACTGTTAAAATTTTTTGTTGAAAAAACGGTCGCAGGCGCGGTGCCGTGTCTGGTAGACGGTTCTGTTTTGTATGCCAAAGATGAGAGCGGCGTCATCGCTGTCAGGGAGGCGCTTAAAGACACAAACATGTTCCGGTTTGCCGCAATACTCTGTCAGGATAACCTGAGCGAGTGGTACGAAGATCACCGCAGTAATTACGGCAGACTGACGACGGATCAACTGCTTGCCGGAACTGTGGAAGACGCGGACAAAAATTTCGTGGAAGAGCACGTCTATTGCAGACTCGGAAACGGAAGCGATTCTATCATCAACGACCGTTTTTCGGAGGCGACGATATATAGCGAGGGCGGCGAGATCGAACCGGGTTTCCAGTGCGTTCTGGACGAGATCAAGCTGGAGAATCTGTACCGCGAGTCGGATTCATCGGGAAATTATAAACCGCTTTCCACTAAGATATCGCAGGCGAAGGCGGTGCGGCACATTCTGAATTACGCGGACCGCAGAAAGGTGAAGACGAAGAAGGAAATCAAGGTGTTGGAGATCCAGCCTGCCATGGCGGATGAGCCGGAGCTTTCTCTGGATCAGATTAAGAAGTGGGCTCCCGGTGTGGAAAAGGCGGATATCACGGTTATGACGACCGCTGAGTTTATCGGAAAGATCGAGAAGTTAAATGAGATTTATGATCTGATCTATATCGGTACGAGTAAGGATCATCTGAATATGCGGTACTGGACGGATGACGGATATACCGGCAAGCCGGATAAGGATCATGCGGCGGCAGGTACGGTGTTCAACGATTCGGATATGGATGGACTGATTTATTATAATATCGGCGATAAGCGTGTTATGACCGTGCCGATGGCGGGGCTTCTGGATACGGAATATCCGGGCGGCAGCCAAAGCGGCTGGACTTACTTCTATAATTATACCAGATATGGCGGCAATGATATTTCCAGGGAAAAGATGAACGCATTGATATCTTTTATGGACGGGTCCTATCCGATTATCATTGCGGATGATTTTCTGGAGCAGCCGGTGACGGTTTTTGAGGATAAGGAATATAAGGGCGCGCGCGTCAATCTGGTGGAAGGCGAATATACACAGGCACAGCTTTCTGAGCTTGGCGTGAAGGAGGCGGATATTTCCTCTGTCAAGGTGAAGGAAGGTTACCGCGTGACGTTGTTTAACAGGAATAACTTTAAGGGGTATTCCGTAACTTTTGATTCCGGGGACGAGGAGACTTATGATCTTTCAAAATGTGAGCTTGGAAGAGGATCCTGGGATAATACGGCGGTTTCACTGATCGTAGAGCGCGAGGAGAATGCGACGCCTGGCAGGAAGATCGACGGGGATCATATCGACAACTGTACATACTTGTATGAATTTGTGGAAAAGGCAATGAAGGAGAAGTATCTGAACTTCTATGCATGGGGGGATATTGCGGAAAATTCCGAGCTTTTTAAATTCTATCTGAACCGGCCGAAAGTGAGTCTGGAGGATAAGGCGGCAAACGGAGAGCTGAAAGAAGGAAGCGATATCTACTATATTGAATCGGATATGAACGGCAGGTATCAGCTCCAGTATAAGTTCAAGATCCGGAATGAGGGAACGGCGTCATACAATACAAGATATAGATGTAAACTTTACATTGACGTAAATTCCGACGGTAAGTTTTCCGGATCGGAGGAGATCGAGGATATCGTTCTGACGCAGGGCGGCAGTCAGGTGTCAGCGGACGATCTGTACGCAGACAGGGAATATATGCTCACAAGAGCGGTTCCTACGGGATATAAGGGTCTGCTTCCGTGGCGTGTGGAGATCACACAGGCGGACAATCCGAATATCTATACATCCATGAGCGGTTATACCAAGCTGCAGGGCATGGAGAAGGAGGTCTTAAAGATCTGCCAGATCAACAGAACCGGGAGATACGGTGCGGTGATTAATTTGCAGACGGAGGTAAATCAGAAAGGAAATTATTTTAATACGCTGATCTACGGCGGCGATCATGACAATGTTCACTATCCGGGCATTGCCGATGAGTTTGAGTTAGATATTACTACGATAGATATTGATCAGTTCCATACGGAATATTATGCGAATAATAGCTATCTGAAAGATTTTAATATGCTGATTCTGGGCTTTTCGGATATGTACGAAGATTTTCAGGGAGACGCAGAGAGCGGACCCATGGGGGCAATTGTCGATTTCATCAACAGCGGCAAGAGCGTTCTTCTCGGACACGATACCACGAGCTTCTTTAACAGTCCGGGCACGGGAAATGAAATAAAGGGGTATCCGTGGAGAAATAATTTAAGAGATTTGAGGGATCAGGCCGCGAAAGAAACGAGGAATGCCGCAACATTGAATAAGTATGTCCGGCCGCTGGTCGGTATGGACCGGTACGGCATCCTGCAGACAGATGTCTTGAGAAGAGGCGATGTGCTCGAAAAAGGAACCGGCGATTACGATGAAGTGCTCGATTCCGGCAAGGATGTGGCATATAAGCCGAAGAGCGGCAGAAAAGAGACGGTTCCGGAGGTGCATGGTTACACTTATTCGCTGATCAGCGCCAAGGACCAGAAGGTGTTGATAGATTCTGGCACGACCAGTAAGTATCAGTACACGAAATGGAATATGATGGCAAGCGGATATAACCGTGTACCGGAGGTTGTGTTTGAGAATAAGTACACAAACATTCGTTATGACGCCGCGTATTTCTGGGATGACAGTAAGGAAGACGATCCTGCGCGTTATGGAGAATTGGAAAATGTGAATAACGGCGAGGTGGATAAAGTCCACGCCACGCAGGTTAATCAGGGGCAGATCACGGAATATCCTTACAAGTTAAAGGAAGACTTTGAAGTGGCACAGACACATGCGCAGTATTATCAGCTGGATTATACGGCGGACGACGACGGCGACGGACAAAGTGATCTGGTTGTCTGGTACTGTCTTGGCGGAAGAACCTCGGGTGATCCCGCAAAGCGAACCACGGTCTATTCCCAGTCACCCAATGATGTGTGCAATAACTACTATATTTATAACAAAGGCAATATCACCTATACCGGTATGGGACATTCGGCAGGAAAAGATCCGAGGTATACGTTCGAGGAGGCGAAACTCTTCATCAACACCATGATTGCGTCCTATCAGGCCGGTATCAGGGACCCGCAGGTCAGAGTGTTGAAAAGCGGGGTGCCGGAAGCCGATGAGATGAAGCTGCTCTACAGATATTATGATCAGAGCAATCGGTTCTCCTTAAATGACGTGATGACGGCGGAAGGGTACGAGAAGATTTATTTCACGGTGGAGGACACAAACCTGATCAAGGGAACGAGAAAGATCGCATCTCAGGTGTACTATAAGGACGATGCCGGCAGCATAGAAATCGAGGCCGATGAAGTAACCGGGCCAAACGGGGAGAAAGTGAAACAGAAGGTAAGAGTAAGTCCGGTCGGCGGCAGTATATGCAGCGCGAGGGACGATAGTGTTGTAGCTTCCGATAATCTCGTGAGCGGCGGCGTTTACTATGTACAGGTGCCTAAGAGTATTATGCAAAAAAGTGAGGACGGACTGGATCTTTATTTCGAGGCGCAGACGACCCTCACCACCAATACGGCGAAGGAGAATGTGTATATTACAGAGAAGGTCTACGCGAAGCTTCGGGTATTACAGGCGTATTTGTTTGACCTGGAGTAGAGTGAAAAGAACTTCTAAAGCTCAGCAGCAGAGGCTGCATCGCAAAGTCAGCAAGCTGACTTGGAAGTTCTGGATTTGCTTTGCAAATCACTTTCACTCAGGAGAATGCCCAAAATACGGCATTCTCCGGGACGAACTTGTTCGTCCGTGGATTTTGAGTCACAGTGAGGCTGTGACATGGTGGTTAGCGTGAAAAGCAGGAAAAAGATAGGGGTAAATGGGCATGGACTTTAACAGAAAGAAAATACGTCTCGGAGACGTGCTTGTCAACAGCGGCGTTATCACGCAGGAACAGTTGGAGGAAGGCTTGCAGCGCCAGAAAGGCAGCGGGCGTAAATTAGGAGAAACGCTGGTAGACGAAGGGTTCGTGACAGAGGAAGCAATCGCCCGGGCGTTGAGCAGCCAGCTCGGTTATGAGATGGTGGATTTGCAGAATGTGGCGATATCGGAAGAGATTTTGAAGCTTGTGCCCGGCAATGTGCTGGAGCGCTATAAGGTGCTGCCCTTTGAGTATGCGCCGGATAATGCGAACGTGCTTCATGTGGCAATGGCGGATCCGATGGATATGACGGCTATGGATGATATAACGATCATCACGAACCTTCAAGTGGAGCCGGTCGTTTCCACCACAAGAAGTATCATGCTTGCGCTGGACAAATATTTTGGCAATGTGGAGGTTAACTCCGCTCTGGAGGAGTATGCCAGAGAAAAGGAAAGCCAGATGGCGGAGCAGGAGGACATGTACAGCGAGGATGTCAACAGTTCTCCGATTGTGCAGCTTGTCAAAACGATGATTGAGCAGGCTGTCAGACAGCGCGCTTCCGATATACATGTGGAGCCGATGGAGCGGCAGGTGCGTATCCGGTACCGTATAGACGGTGCACTGTATGAGAAAGTGACATACAGTATCAGGCTGCTTCCCGCGATGGTGGCCCGAATTAAGATCATAGGCGGTATGGACATAGCGGAGAAGAGGAAACCGCAGGACGGGCGCATTACGCAGGTTGTGGACAGACAGGAGTTTGATATCCGTGTTTCTGTTCTGCCTACGGTGTATGGCGAGAAGGTGGTTATGCGTCTCACCTCGAAGAATGCGCTCACCAGAGAGAAAAGCCAGTTGGGGCTTAAGCCGAAGGAACTGAAAAAATTCGATCATATTTTACAGAACCCGCATGGGATTCTGCTTGTCACAGGACCTACCGGAAGCGGTAAGTCGACGACGCTGTATACGGCTCTTAGCGAATTGAACAGGGAGGATGTCAATATTATCACCGTGGAGGATCCGGTGGAGGCAAATATTGACGGCATCAATCAGGTACAGGTGAACAATAAGGCGGAGCTGACCTTTGCCAGCGCGCTGCGTTCCATTCTGCGTCAGGACCCGGACATTATCATGATCGGTGAGATCCGTGACAGAGAGACGGCCTCCATCGCCGTGCAGGCTTCGATCACGGGACATCTGGTGGTATCTACGCTGCATACCAATTCCGCGGCGGCTACCATCACGCGTTTGATGGATATGGGAATCGAGCCGTATCTGATTGCGGATTCCGTGGTGGGCGTTATCGCGCAGCGTCTTGTGCGCCGCCTCTGCCCGGACTGTAAACGGGCTGCGAAGCCGACGGAGGAGGAGCGGGAGATGCTTGGGCTTGAGCCGGATGCGGATGTCACCGTCTATGCGCCCTGCGGCTGCAGCAAGTGCGACGGCACGGGATTTAAGGGCAGAATCGGCGTCTATGAGATCATGGAGGTGACGCAGCCCATCAAGAGTATTATCAGCAAGAACGGGGAAGCCGAGGCGATCAAGAACAAGGCGTTAGAGGAAGGCATGAACACGCTGCGCATGAGCGCCACCGAATATGTGCTGGATGGAACGACTTCCGTAAATGAAATGATGAAGGTTTCGTTTGATTTGTAATCTGACCGGTTCGCAAAGAGAACAAAAGGACGAAGCATCTTTGACAATCAGGCAGGAAAGGGCGGCAGAGGATAAGCCGTTCTTTCCTTATTTTATTTCATGGGAAATTGCGATGGCGCCCGATTTCTTCTTGACAAACCTGCAGCGCACGGCGCATAATGATTTTACCGGAACTTTCCGGCTATTCTGATTTCTGACATTCAGGCGTTTCGCCGCAGAAATTCAACAAACAGGGCAGTAAAAGGGGAGACATAACGAAAAAGGTAGCTGTACAGTGCAGATACTGGGCAGTTACAGGAAAAGGAGGATATGTGTTTGCTCAGTACAGTTACATCGGGAGCGGTTTACGGGGTTCGAAGTCATCTGATTCAGGTGGAGGTCGACATTTCTCAGGGACTGCCCTGTTTTCAGATTGTGGGACTGCCCGGATCCGAGGTGCGCGAGGCGAGAGAGCGGGTGAAGGTGGCGCTCAAGAATGCGGGTGTCAGGCTGCCGCCTGTGTGTATCAACGTCAATCTCTCCCCGGCGGATCTGCCAAAAAACGGCACCATGTTTGATCTGCCCGTGGCGGTGGGCATTATGATTGCCCTTGGCAAACTCGGGCAGGAGTCCGTGGAGGGGACGCTGCTTTTGGGGGAGCTTGGACTGTCGGGGGAATTAAAGCCCGTCCGCGGTGTGCTGCCGATCGCGAGGGAGGGCGCACGGCAGGGCGTCAGAAGGTGCATCGTGCCTGCGGGAAACGCGTGGGAGGGCGCGCTGATCGGAGAGATGGAAAGTGTCGGCGTAAGAAACGTGAAGGAGGCGGTGGCGCTGCTTGCGGGGGAGGCGGTTCTTTCGCCGGTGCCAGACGGAGAAGACGGCGAACCGGGGAAACTGTCTGTATGCGGGGACGGAAAGCGTTCCGGGGAAGCGCTTGTCCCGGCCGGTGGCGCGGCGGGCTGCGTCACAGCTTCCGTTGAGGAGATACAAAAGGAAGAACAGCTCGATTTTGCCCAGATAAACGGCCAGCAGGCGCTGAAACGGGCGGCGGAGGTGGCGGCCGCCGGGTTTCACAATCTGCTTATCATAGGCGCGCCGGGTTCAGGCAAAACCATGCTGGCCAGACGGATTCCCTCGATTCTGCCGCCGCTGACCAGAGAGGAGAGTCTGGAAGTTTCCGCGATCTACAGCATTTGCGGCCTGCTGCAGTCAGCCGGTTCTCTGCGGACCACAAGACCCTTTTTAAATCCCCATCACACCATAACGGGGCAGGCCCTTGCGGGCGGCGGGCGGATTCCTGCGCCCGGCGTGATCAGCCTTGCCCACCGCGGCGTGCTCTTCTTAGACGAGCTTCCCGAGTTTAAGCGGGATACGCTGGATATTTTAAGGCAGCCGCTGGAGGACAAGCGGGTGCAGATAGCCAGAAGCAGCGGCACGTATGTCTATCCCGCGAATTTTATGCTGGTGGGAGCGATGAACCCCTGCCCCTGCGGGTTTTATCCCGACAGAGAAAGATGCCGCTGTACGCCCTTTGAGGTGAAGCGGTATTTAAGCCGGGTGTCAGGACCGATTTTAGACCGCATGGATATCTGCGTGGAGGCGATGCCCATGGCCTTTGCGGATATGACTTCCGGCAGGCGGGAGGAGAGCAGCGCGCAGGTCAGGGAGCGGGTGATGGCGGCCAGAAAAAGGCAGGAGCGCAGGTTTGCAGGAGCCGGGTTTCCCTTTAACGCGGATATGGGAGCCGGGGACGTGGCGCGCTACTGCGCTCTGGGGCAGAAAGAACTTCGCTATATGGAGCGGATGTTTGCCACGCTCCGGCTTTCCGCCAGAGCCTATCACCGGATTTTAAAGGTGGCCAGAACCATCGCGGATCTGGATGACAGCGACAGGATCGGGGAAATGCATCTGGCGGAGGCCATCTGCTACCGGCAGTCCGACCGCAAGTACTGGAGTTGAGGAGGGTGTGATGAAAGTGGTGGAGAGAACAGGAGTGGAAGGGACGGAGAAGGAAGTGGTGGAGAGAACAGGAGTGGAAGGGACGGAGAAGGAAGTGGTGGAGAGAGCAGGAGCGGAAGGAACGGGGACGGAAGCGTTGGAGAGAGCAGGAGTGGAAGGAACGGAGACGGAAGCGTTGGAGAGAGCAGGAGTGGAAGAAACGGGGACGGAAGCGTTGGAGAGAGCAGGAGCAGAAGGGACGGAGACGGAAGCGGTGACTGCGACAGAGGAGGAAAAAGCGTACATGCACTGGCTGTATCAGGCGGCAGGTGTGGGAAGCAGGGGCTTTCTGCGGTCACTGTCGTCTCTTGGGAGGCCGGAGGAAATTTACCGGATGACCGTATCGGGTGCGCTCGCAGGGAAGCTGTCAGAGCGGTATCAGAAGAAAGCAGCGCAGATGACGGCGTTTAGCAGAGGGTACGACGTGTCGGGCGCGTACCGGCGCATGAGGGAGCAGGGGATTTTTCTGGTAACGGAGGAGGAGCCGCAGTTTCCGGAGCGGCTGGCCGGAATACCGGATAAGCCGTATGTCCTTTATTTTGCCGGACGGCTTCCGCAGGCGGAGAAAAAGACGGTGGCGCTGATCGGCGCAAGAGACTGTACCGGTTACGGCAGATTTATGGCGGAACAGTTCGGAGCGGCTTTCGCCAAAGCCGGTGTGCAGGTGGTAAGCGGTATGGCGCGGGGGATTGACGGCATCGGACAGAGCGCAGCGCTCAGAGAGGGCGGGTATTCGCTGGGGGTTCTCGGATGCGGCGTGGATATCTGCTATCCACGGGAAAACAGGGAGCTGTATGAGGCGTTGCTTGCAAAGGGCGGCGTCTGTTCCGAATATCCGCCGGGAACCGGGCCGCGAGCGGTTCTCTTTCCGCCGAGAAACCGTATTATCAGCGGATTTTGCGACGCGGTGCTCGTGGTGGAGGCGCGGGAGAAGAGCGGCACCCTGATTACGGTGGATATGGCGCTGGAGCAGGGGCGGGAGGTGTACGCGCTGCCGGGCCGGGCAACCGACCCGTTGAGCGGCGGATGCAACAGCCTGATCCGGCAGGGCGCCGGACTTGTGTCCTCACCGGAGGAGGTGCTGGAGGAGCTTTTCGGAGAGAGAGGCGCGTCGAAGGGGAATGTCATACCGAAAGGAACCGGCGTATCGAGGGGGACCGGATGGGCCAGACCGGCGCAGGGAAAGCTGGTTTTTCTGGAAGGCGTGCAGGGGGAACTGCTGGAAATTCTGGATTTTAATCCGCTGCCGGTGCAGGAGCTTAAGCTCAGATATGAGAAAAAATATGGAAAAGCCATAATCCTGCCGGTTCTGTTCAAAGAGCTTCTGGAGCTGTGTGCGGCCGGTTGTGCAGGACAGGTGGGCGGCGGGTATTTTATGCGGGTCCTGAAAACGTAAAAAAGTGTAGTTGGTAAACAGAAAAGAAAACAGGCAAACCGCTTGACCGGTTTTTGTGCTTTACCTATAATCCCGTCTTTGACAGTTGATAAGAGAAAAAATCGTTACATCCCTTGTATT
>CARQVR010000036.1 GCA_949051815.1 uncultured Lachnospiraceae bacterium | reverse complement strand
GCCCGGCACAGACCACTCCCCAACAGGATCAGCACAGCCAGCCAGATTACCTGCAAAACAACCGCCCGCTCCATCTCCGCACCTGTCATGCTGCCGCTGTAAATCCGCAGAGGCACATTCTGCATGGATGCAAACGGCAAAAGCTCCAAAACTCTCTGCCACTTTGGCGGAAAAAACGGCAGGGGAATGATTGCGCCCGCAAAAAAATCGGCCATTGAGGTAAATACAATCCGTACCCCCAGCGGCGAAAGCGTAAAAAAAGTGGACACATACACAAACATGGAAAAGGCCACCGTCACCAACACCCCCAGTATCAATGTAATCAGAAACAATCCGAAATGCCATGCCGACGCCGGTTTTGCTATCCCGTAAGGCTTCGGAAGGAAGGCTGCTACAATCAAGATGGGGAAACACCGCAACACCGCGCGGGAAACCCTGGCCGCCGCGCTCTGGGAAAACCACATATTATAAATTCTAATCGGCCTGCACAGCGAATAGGAAATATTACCCCTTGCTATTGCATCAAAGATACCATTATCCATCATCCATGTGGCGAACAATGCCAGAAACGCCTGCTGCATCCAAATGTAGGAAGCCGTCGCGGAAATGGTCATGGGAAATGCCCCCGGCTCCGCCTGAAAAAATGCCTGAAATACCATAATCTCCAGGAATCCCCACGCAAACTGCGTCACCATTCCGGCCAGTGCGGCGGTGCGGTACTGTAAGCCCTGCATAAAGCTCAACCGAAAAAAGGATAAATATTTGTGCATCATCATCTCCATTCATTTCTCACGCTACTCTATGTCATAGGCCCGGTAAAGCCCGGCCACCGTCTCGTCAATGCCCGCATCGCCCCTCTTAATATCCTCCAGCGTCCCGTCCAGCAAAATCTTTCCTTTTCCAATCAGAATGATTCGCTGAGACAGCGCCTCTATATCCTGCATATCGTGCGTCGTCAGAATCACCGTCGTTTTATGCAGTTCGTTCTGTTTTTTTATAAATTCCCGAACGGCGATTTTGGAAACCGCATCCAGTCCGATGGTAGGCTCATCCAAAAATAAAATGCGCGGGCTGTGCAGCAGGGAAGCCGCAATCTCACACCGCATCCTCTGCCCCAAAGACAACTGCCTTACGGGGGAGCGCAGCAGCTCCGTCAGATTCAGCAGCTCCGTCAGTTCTTCCAGATTGTTACGGTAAGCTGCTTTTGGAATCGAATAAATATCTTTCAACAACTCAAAGGAATCGATCACAGGGACATCCCACCAGAGCTGCGACCGCTGCCCGAACACAACGCCGATTCCTTTCACATGTTCCATTCGGTTTTTGTGCGGGATTCTGCCATCCACCATCACAGTGCCGCTATCCGGCGTCAGGATACCGCTCAAAATTTTGATGGTGGAGCTTTTTCCCGCGCCGTTTGGTCCGATATAGCCCACCATCTCTCCGTCGCGGATCTGAAAGGAAACGTCAGAAAGCGCATGGATCACCTCATACTCCCGGCGAAACAGCGCTTTAAAAGCCTCGCCGAATCCCGCGTTTCTCTTTGCAATTTTATAGGATTTGCATACATGCTCCACAGTAATCATTGGGTTTTCCTCCGAATATCCATATTACCACGCAGCAAAAAAAACGGCAAGGAAATTACTTTCCTGCGTTTCCGCAGCTTTATCCACAAAACGGCGGTTCTACGAATATCCTCATGAACAGCTTTCAAAGACATGTGCATAAAAAAGGGGCATAAGCCATCTGTCACAGACTTACGCCCCCGGTTACTATTTGGTTATTCCCTGCTCTTATCTGATCCGACCGTCTCTTTTTTCCGTTTCAGAACCACAATCACCACAATTGCCGCAGTCACCGCCGCCGCAATCAGAATCAGCCATACAAAATAACAGACGCCCAGGAAAGTCGGGCAGATATGGCAGAGCGCGCATTTTGATGCTTGCTCTGATCCCGACTGCCCCTCTGTGACCCCGCCGGATACCTCAATCTTTCCGTCATCTGCGGACGAAAGTGCTGCCCGCTCTCCGTCCTGCCCCGGCTGTTCTTTCTCCGCTTCGGACAGGTTTCCTTCCTTCTGCGGCGATGCAGCGTTTCCCTGTCCGTTCTCATCCTCCTGCCGGCTGTCCGGCGTGTCCGCCCTTGCTGTCGGCTGTGACTCTTTGGAAAGGTTTATCCGCGCTGCATCTTTTGGCGGCGCGACTGTCGCCAGTGGCGGTGTGACTGCCGGTCTGCCGGGATTTTTTCCGTTCCCCGGTGCAATGCTGCTGCCGCTGTTTTCGCTTTCACCACTGCTGCCGCTGCTGTCTTCACCACTGTTTTCACTGCCGCCGTTATGACCGCTGCCGCCATTGCTTCCGCCGCCGGACGACGGTTTTTTATCTTTAAAGCGAATTACAATGCTGGCAGCATTCTGTCCCGTTGCCCATGCAGGCAGTTCCACGGTTCCGCCCACTGTTTTTTCACCTGACACCACGCCAAAATCCTCTCCCACGGCGCTTGTGTCCCATGTGACCGCCCGTGTTTCCGTCCTCGCCGTATAGCCTGTCCCCGTGTAGGTAACCGTGACCTGTGCGGGAAGCCATGCACCCACTTCCTGCGCCGTGTAGCCGCCGCTTTTGCGTTTCTTCGTGAGTGTGTCCGGGTTTTGTACGGATGCGTTCAACTGCTGTACCGTCAGGGTGGCTGTACATGTCATTCCCCCGGCGGAAACCGTATAATGATATGCCGCGCCCTTTTGTACAAAACTGTCTGCGGTGTTAAAGGACACCGCCTCCTGCAAGATTCCCTTTGTCCGGTTGTCATAGACTGTCTGTACGTTACAGTGGTCTTTCAGGTATGCGGTAAGCGCTTCCACGCTCCCGTTTGCGGCATCATCCGCATAGATTATCAGGCTGTCCGGCGCTGCCGCAATCCCGGTAACGACACGCTTCCGAAACTCCACGGTAATCTGTACGTTTGATGCGCCGTCCGGTATCTCATAGGTATACTCCCACGCTCCACCGTTCCCATTCCACGTCATTTCCGAACCGGGCGTACCCTCTCCGGGCACGATCTCCTTTCCGTCCACTATAATGACCGGCGTATATTCTTCCCCGTAAGTTCCCGTATAGGTCACTGTGTCTCCATCCCGGTCGGGCGTATCCGGCGTTGGCGCGATATTGCCTGGCTGCCCTGCGCCTTCGCCTGTAACATTCGATTCTTCTATCGTCACATAAGTCCGCACGTCCGTCTTTGCAGACCCGGAGGCAAAATGATCCCCGGTCGCTTTCTTCCTCACATACAGCTCATACTCCTTATTAGGGTCAAGTCCCGTAAATACCCCCGTCTCATTTACCTTGTCTGCATCGTCCCAGTCAGGTTCCGCGCCTTCCGGCAGGCTCCCTTTTTCCACAAGGATATATTCTTCCCCTGCTGCCGGATCCGTCACCGTCACGGTCGTGTCTGTCACTGCCGTCTTTTTGGGCGCGGGCGCGGCGGGTCTTTCCGGAATGTCGATTTTTGTACCGCCGCTTGCCGGGGTTATCTCCCCGTTCTCCGTCTTTTCGGGATAACGGATATAAACAGGCGTGCCCGGTTCCACCGGCAGGGAACCGTCTGTTTCCGGCTGTATCATACTTCCCGCTGGGTCGTCCGGATCGGTGTAAACCTCTGCATCCCCGAAACTGTCTGGCAGTTTTACGGTTTCTTTCTCATAATCTATGGCAAGGTCACGAAGCGTAATCTCCGGCGCTTTCTGCAGGGTGGTAAACGTTACTTCCTTTACCACGGACAGGTTGCCTGCGGCATCCTCCAGCACCACATAGACCGTATGCTTCTCCCCGGGGATAAGCCCTGTGACGGTAAAGGTATCCGGCGTACTGCCCGTAACGTCTCTGACACCGCCTTTTTCTGCGCCGCCCTGCGCGCCCGCAATGACGTCCTGTGCACCCGGCGCTGTACCGGTATCTGACACAATCCAGTATGCCTTTCCGCCCTCGGACGGGGTAAAGGTAATATCCGCCCCTTCCTCTGTGCGTTTTGTGACACTTACGTCACCGCTAAATTCCGGATTGCTTATGTCAATGCGGACTGTGACCGTCTGCCACCCGCTCTCATTTCCCGCATTGTCCGTTGCCTGCACATAGTATGTATGGGTACCATCCGTGTTTACGGGTATCTTAACTATTTTGCTGTATACCGGCGTGGTTCCCGGCAGTCCCGATGCCGTCTGCTCCGGGCCGCTTTCTCCGTCCTTCCACTTGATTTCGGCAATACCGCCGGAAGTGATATTGTTATTTCCGCTGTCCTTATCATCCGTCACGGTCACGGTGATGTCAAAGGTCTCACTGTACCAGCCGTCCGCATTCGGCTTCGGGGTATTTGGTAATGTAATGCTAACAATCGGCGCATAATCCTCCGCAATGACTTTTCCGCCGTCTGCCGTAAGGCTGACCTGCGTGGTATTGCCTGCCCTGTCCCTGGCGGTCAGTCGGATAATCCCGCTAAATTCCGCATTTAGGGCAATCTCATAATACCCGCCTTTTACAAGGAGCGTTCCGCTCTGTCCCGTGCCGCTGTCAGGCACCGTCTCGTAAGTCACTTCCTCTATGCCGGAAGGGGTGTCGGTAATGTCCCCTGCCGGTATTTTGATACGCATGCTCTTTTTTCCGATAATCCAGTTCCCCAGATCCTTTGTGCCGTTCTCCACCGTCATATGAGAAAGGTCTGTGACAGGCGGCGTTTTATCCAATTTATAAGGAAACTGCGCCTGATAAATATTCCCTGCGCCGTCTTTGATATAAATGGTCTTTGTCTCCCCATCCGTCCCGGTTTCCTCTGAAATGACAACGCTGTCTCCTATATCTCCGGGCGTTTTTCCCACACTGTAGCCGTCCTTCGGCGTCAGGACAATGTCGGCACGATACCAGCCGTCCGCATTCGGGAACGAGATCATTTCGACATAATCCGTCAGATCTTTGCCGGACGGAAGCTCCCTGCACGCTATCGTAAAAGTCTTCTTTACCGTCCCGGTATAATTGCCAGTTCCCGTAACCTCGACCGTGGCAGTCCCCGGATTCGTGTTATTCTTATAGTTGACTGTATAATCCTGGCCGCTGTCCAATGCCGTGCCGCCGTCCGCAACCGCTATGACAGGCGTAACCGCATTTCCCGTGTAATCGTGCGGGCCGGGAGCTATGGTTACCATATCGGCAGTCAGGGTTTTTGACAAAATGGTAAACTTAAGGCTTGCCTTCTCTTTCGAAATGGTCAGCTCTGCCGTGGCGGTTCCAGCATCCGTATTATCTATATAAGTTATTTGACTGTCAACAGGCTTATTCGCGCCGGTTCCCACCCAATCATCACTATAGGTAATGGTGACTGGCCTGATTGCACTCCCGTTATACGTCAGGCCTACGTCTCCCCGCGGGGAGAGCGTTGCCTTTTCCTCATGTCCGCAGGTGCAGCTCTCGGTAATGACCGCGCCTTCTGCGGCATAAGTATAGCTGTGGGTGTGATTTTCCAAGTATAGTCCGCCGTCTTTGTACGAATACCACCATTCGCTGTCTAGCAATGTAAATTTATCTTTGTTCCCCTCGCCTGTCTTGATTGCATAGGAACCGGCTTCAACGGGTATATAACCTGAAGCATTATAGTAATATTCCTTTACCGTCAGCGTACTGCCGGTATAGCCGGTGGCATCCACTTTGGCATTGTCCAGTGTGGTTCCGCTTTCAGTTCTAAGATACAGAGCCGCCGTTTTACCAATGATTGCAGGGCTGCCGGTCAGGTTCAGTTTGAAGGTTGCATGAGCCATATGGATGCCATGCTTCTCCCCGACAACCGTACCACCCTTGATATTTACAGAAGCAGCTCTACTCCATATGCCATATCTGTCCGCTTTTGTGCTGGTAATAGTTCCGCCCTCCAGATTGACCGTGCCTTCGTTTCTCACACCGTCTCCTCCGCTGGAAGAAATGCTCGCGTTGTCCTTCATGGTCAGATCAGCACCGCTTTTGTTCTCAACCGCACAGGCGTCGAAGGAAGCCGTTCCACCGCTCACCACAGCGTCACCGCTAATGATGACTGTTCCGTAGTTGCTAATTGCAGAGTAATTCCCGCCGTCAACGCTGTCGCCATCAACGCTGCCGCCGTATAGATTGCATGTACCTGCCCCCCATGAAATTACACTGACAGCACTGCCTGTAATCTTACCACCATAGAGATTGAAAATCGCCAGATTCGCTTGCGCCCCCGTAGTAATAGCAGCATTCCTTACCCCATCGGCGCTGTCGCCGCTCAATACCCCGTCGTCTTGGCAATCATAAACGTTCAGCGTACCGTACAAAGAAAGAGCAGAGAAGTTCCCCGGACCGTGAAGCGTATGTCCGCTAAGGCAGAGATTTACTACCACACCGGATGGTATTGTGATCCTATCATTCAGAGCAACATCATCATCCAGATAATAGTTTCCGCTCGCCAGCTCCCCGCCGTCTGCAGGCAGCGGGGTATCGAAAGAAATGCCGTCATGGAAATGAGGTGCCGCCGCCATAACCTGCGCGCTTTCCCCTGCTATCTCTGCAATCTCCGTCCATGCCGTCAGCTTCGCCAATTCTTCCCCGGAAATGAACGGCTGCTGTTCTTCGGTCAGCGTCTCGTATTCCTCCATGATGGCAAGGGCTTCCTCCGCACATTCATACAGCTTTTCCTCCCATGCGGCGTAGGCATCCTCATCCTCCACATCCGGCTCTGCGGCCAGGTATTCCTCCGCGTCCGGCAGGGCGTCGATCCGCGCAAGCAGAGCCTGTACCGCAGCGTCTGTGCCGTTTTCCTCATGTCCGGCATCTGCCGTTTCTTCGTCCTCCTCCGCGGTACCGTCTGTATCTTTGTCCGGCACAGTTGTTTCGTCTGTCTCCTCAGATTCTTCGGTTTCTTCCTCCCCTTCGGGGGACGTGTTTTCCCCTGCGCCGCCTTCCTCCCCGGTGCCGTCTGTATCTTTGTCCGGCACAGTTGTTTCGTCTGTCTCCTCAGATTCTTCGGTTTCTTCCTCCCCTTCGGGGGACGTGTTTTCCCCTGCGCTGCCTTCCTCCCCTTCGGTGTCATCTGCATTTTTGTCTGGTACAGTTGGTTCCTCTGTCCCCCCGGATTCTTCGGTTTCTTCCTGCTTCGTAGAAGGGGTATCTTCGACGTTATCGTTTAACCCCCCCCCTGGTATTTTTTCATCATCTGGCGGGATATCCGTCTCTTCTGACGCCGCAAAGACAGTGAGCGACGCCGGAAGAGACAGGAGCGACGTAAACAGCACACAAAAACTGAGTATTGCCGCCAGTATGCGCAAATATCTTTTTCTCCCTACTGCTTTTTTCCATGCACGCTTCTGATCCATACTTAGTACCTCCCACAACTTACTTTTGCACTACTGTATGCCGCAGTAAAAATATAACTGCAGCTCCATGTGAGTGTATTTTACTTAAAAAGTCTTTTGGGTGGTATAGGATTGGTATGGATTGCTCATTTTATGGTATAATTTGTCGATTTGGTTTACATAACTTTTCCTGCGCGTACAAAAAATCCCAGTAAGGAAACGACTCCTGCTGGGATTTTTCGTATAGGATCTTTCTAAATCTCTCCTACCTGTTTCAGACACATTTCAACTAAATTTGCAGAAATATAGATCCCCTTTTCTATCATTTGCCGCAAAATCGGTTCTAATCTGTCAATGTGACCTTGCTGTTTTGCCCGTAACAACACCCCCAATGTCCCCGTCACCGGCAACTTTAAATATTTTGCATATTTCTTGGCATTCGCGTCATCTATGATAACAACATCCGCGCTCGTCTCTTTGGCTAAGATCATCACTTCGACCTCACCGTCATGCAACTGCGTTTTATACATATCTTTTGCCATCTGGTTTTTAATTCTTTCCACCCGAATCCAGTCAAGAGAATTATCAACCTCTTTCTTACAAACAGATTCCGTTTTTATAGACAGTTCCTCATATACTGCCTCTGGAATGATAATTTCATCATACATCCTTTTTAGCAACTCAAGCTGCCCCACATGACTCAATGCTATAAGCGGCGTTGTGTTTACCACTACCTTACGCATTCTCCATCTCCTCCAGAAGTTCCTCCTCAGACGCAAATGCAAATATGGAAATCCCATTCATCCCAAGATACTTTATGAACTCTTCCTTCGACATTTCCGCAACACTGGCACAATAACCAAGAGATACCTTTTTGTTTTTATACAAATCCACCGCAAGCATTTTTTTCATATATTCCGCAAAATCATTCATATCTTCGTGAAGATCCAACAGTATTTCTTCCGGGACATTAATTGAAACCACGCACATATCTTTCTTCCCTCCTCTGCGGTTTTATAACTTTATTATACCCTAATCAAAAACTATTTCAACAAATAAGCAAAAACCGGCAGCCCCACCGACGTCAGCACATCATAGAAACCGTGAGCAATCACCAGCGGCACAATCGTCCCTTCCTTTTTTGCGGAAAAGATAGATGCATAAAATCACCACCATATTCACGGGATCCGGTGCCATCGCGTAGGCCGAATAATCCATTTTCATAAGCAAAAGCGGTATCTGCTGTATGATAAACATACAGATTCCGCGAGTTGAAAATAATAAAAAAACATTTGACAATCTGTCACAAAAGTATTATTGTGTAATAAATTAATTGCAAAAGCACATATCCGAAACCTTTGAGAAAGAGTAGTAAGTATGGGTTACCCATTACAGAGAGCCGTCGGCTGGTGAAAGACGGCATGGCACTTATACCGAATGGACTTTCGAGGCCGGGTGGAAATGTCAGTGCATACCGACAAAGTAATCCCCGGCGGGAACCGCGCCCGTTACCAAGGCGGCATATATGATTGTATATGGAAAAAGTGGATCGGGGAGTCATACTTCCTGTATCAATTTGAGTGGTACCGCGATAATAACCTATGTTTATTACCGTCTCAAGCATCTATTGCTTGAGGCGGTTTTTTTGCGCGAATAAGCAGAGTCAGAAGGCGGCAGAAGCAAGCTGCATGCTTGCATGCAAGATTGATTCTGGCGACTTATGACGAGCAACGCGAACGAGAAATGCGAAGCATTTCGAGTCTGCTTATTCGCGCAAGCACCCCCAAAACCCAATCTGAGACAGGAGGACACTATTATGAAAAACAAAACTATGACACTGTTACTGACCGGCGCGGTTCTCACCACCGCTCTCACAGGCTGTAGCGCATCCGGCGCGAACACCGTGGACTCTGCCACATCCATTGGCAGTACAGACACCACCGAACCATCCGCAGACTCTCCCGTAGATGGTTCCGCCTCTTCCGGCGGCCAGACCTACAAAATCGGTATCGTACAGTATGTGGACGATGCGTCCCTAAACCAGATCGTAGCCGCCATTCAGGCGGAGCTTGACAACCAGAGTGAGGAACTTGGCGTTTCCTTCGACTACAAAAATTATACCTACAACGGGCAGGCAGATGCCACCACCATGAACCAGATCGCCTCAGACCTGATCGCTTCCGACGTGGATCTCATCATCCCCGTGGCAACACCGGTGGCTATGGTGATGCAGAACGCTACGGCAGAAAATCCCCGGGACGACGGCACTTTGATCCCTGTGGTCTTCTCCGCCGTATCTGATCCTGTCGGCGCAGGACTCGTGGCTTCCATGGATGCTCCCGGCTCCAACATCACAGGCACCTCGGACGCCCTGAACACGGAGGCTGTCTTCGACCTGATGCTGGCCGCAGACCCGGATCTCCAGACAGTGGGACTTCTCTATGACAAGAGTCAGGACTCTTCCACCGCAGCCATCGCCGCCGCCAAAGCTTACTGCCAGGAAAAAGGCATCACTGTGGTGGAAAAGACGGGTACAAACAACGGGGAAATCTCCCTTGCGGCGGACGCCCTGCTCGCCGCCGGTGCGGAGGCCGTCTTCACCCCCACCGACAACAACGTGATGACGGCAGAACTTGCCATCTACGAGAAATTCATCGACGCGAAAGTGCCCCACTACGGCGGCGCGGACTCCTTCGCACTAAACGGCGCATTTATGGGTTACGGCGTCAACTATGTGGAGCTGGGCACGGCCACTGCAGACATGGCTGTGGACATTCTGGCAAACAGCAAAGATCCCGCTTCCATGGCCGTGCAGACCATGGACAATGGCATCGCCACCGTCAATACCGAGACGGCAGAAGCAATCAGCCTCGACTACAGCATGTTTGCAGACAAATGTTCCAGTCTGGTGGAAATCCAGACCGCGGAAGAATTTCACTGAACACCTGCACCCACAGTATCACACCGCCATAAAAAGCGAATTTTTCCCCTGTACCTAAAATTACAGTTAAAAATAGCAACCGTTTTTATTATAAAAGAGGTATCCTATGAGTACAATATTTACACTTTCTATCTTGCGCAGCGCCTTGGAATTAGGCTGTATTTACGCTCTGGTGGCGCTGGCGCTGTTTCTCTCCTTTCGCATTTTAAATATCGCGGATTTGTCCACCGACGGCTGTTTTACCTTAGGCTGCGCGGTGGGCGCCATGGTTACGCTCTCCGGCCACCCTGTTCTGGCCTTCTTCGCCGCCATGGGCGCGGGCATCTGCTCCGGCTTCGTCACTGCCTTTTTACAGACCAGAATGGGGGTTCCCTCCATTCTGGCAGGCATTATCGTCAATACCGGGCTTTACACAGTCAATATCGCCGTGATGGACTTCTCCTCCAACGTGAATCTGTTCGCCTGCGAAACCATTTTCAGTCTGGCAAAGGAAAAGTTCTCCTGCGACTGGTACGGGGACTGGTATAAACTGCTGATCGTCCTTGTCATAGTGATAATAACCGGCGTCCTGCTCTCCCTGTTTTTAAACACGAGGCTTGGTCTCTCCATCCGCGCCACCGGGGACAACGAATATATGGTGCGCGCTTCCAGCATCAATCCGCAATTTATGATTACCGTAGGACTGTGCGCCGCAAACGCGCTGACCGCCCTCTCCGGCGCGCTCCTTGGACAGTACCAGAAATCCTGTGACATCAATCTGGGCACCGGCATGGTCACCATCGCTCTGGCCAGCCTGATTATCGGAGAAACGCTTATCGGAAAAGGCGGCATTCCCAGAAAAATAATAGGCGTTATTTCAGGAAGCTGTCTCTACCGGTTTATCGTGGCACTTGCACTGCGCATGAACGTGCCTGCGGAAGCCCTCAAACTGGTCTCCGCCATCATTGTAGCCGTCGCCATCGCCTTCCCTTATCTTAAGGAGAAGTCCACGTTCTACAGACAGAGAAGCATCCACCGGCGCATCCGCAGAAAGGAGGAATCTGCCAGTGTTAGTCATTGATTCCGTTTCCAAAACCTTTAACCCCGGCACCGTCAATGAGAAAAAGGCGCTTGACAACGTGAGCCTTACTCTGGAAGACGGCGATTTCGCCACCATTGTGGGCAGCAACGGCGCGGGAAAATCTACGCTCTTTCATGCCATTACGGGAAGCTTTTTCGCAGACAATGGCCGGATCATTCTGGACGGTGAGGACATCACCTACCGCAAAGAGCATGTGCGGAGCAAAGCAATCGGCCACCTTTTTCAGGATCCCTTAAAGGGAACCGCGCCCCACATGACCATCGAGGAGAATATGGCTCTCGCCTATCTGCGGGCATCCACCAAAAAGCACGCCTGTTTCAGCCGGATCAGCAGGAATGAGAAAAAGAAATTCCAAGAACAGCTCGCCCTTCTGGACATGGGGCTGGAAGACCGGATGAAGCAACCCGCGGGCCTTCTTTCCGGCGGCCAGAGACAGGCGCTCACGCTGCTGATGGCTACCATGGTAACGCCCCGCCTCCTCCTGCTCGACGAACACACCGCAGCGCTTGACCCTGCCACAGCGGATAAAGTGCTCGCCCTCACAGAGAAAATCATTGCCGGGCGTAAGATTACCTGCCTGATGGTCACTCACAACATGCATCAGGCCCTCTCTCTCGGAAACCGCACGCTTATGATGGACGGCGGACATATTGTTTTTCATGTATCGGGGAAAGAACGCAGGAAACTCACCGTAGACGATCTGCTGGAGCAGTTCAGGGTGTGCGCCGGAAAGCGGCTGGATAACGACCGGATCTTATTGTCAAGATAATCGCCGCGAATAAGCAGAGTCTCCAAATGCTTCGCATTTCTCGCTCGCGTTGCTCGTCATAAACCGTCACAGACTGTCTTGCATGCAAGCATGCAGCCTGTCTCTGACGCTTTCTGACTCTGCTTATTCGCGGAAATAAAAGAACAGGTGAAGCCCTAGGGCCGATCACCTGTCCAGTGTAAAAGGGGAATTTTACAAAAGCAATTCTATCAAATAATTTTGTCAAAATCAAGAGGTATTGAAAAATTTTTGCGAAAAGTTACATGTAAGTTATCGCGCAACGCATTCAGACGCTGAATGCCATCAATCCCAGCTTCGACAAAGCGAGCTCCTGAATCACCACACCCTTCGCCTTTTTCTGTGCCAGATTCATGTCCGCAAGCTCCGACAGCGGCATAAGCTTCGTGACATAGCCCGTCCTTTTCTTACCGAAAAGAGATTTCCGCTCCTCCAGAATGCTGACCTTTACTTTCGCTTTGAGCTGCTCATATGTCCGGCAGGAAAACTGCTCCTTCGTCATGTAGTACAGATGGCTCTCCAACGTGGTCTCCGGCTCAGTGTCCTTAAAAATATAATGCTCCACAATACTTTTATATTTAAAATTCACCATTTCATCCTGCAAAATCTCCGCATAACTCAGCTTCGCGCCCAGATAAACGGATCCCGTATCCTGCATGAAGTATTTATAATCCCTGTTTTCCGTCTCCATCCGTTTCCCTCTCCCGCGATCTGCCGTTCCTTGGTTTCCCCTGTCCCTCACGCAGCCCTTCTCTTTGTGCTACAGCAGTTCCTGCTTCGCCGCGATGGATTCTATCCTGCCGCCGCTTATGCGTATGGCATCCTCAATCGTCTTTCTCGAAAGCCCGGATTCATCCATCAGTTCCTCCACCGTCACCGCTCTGCGCAGCTCTTCCTGCAAGGCGTTCGCCGCATCCGCCACCTTGTTTACTTTATCGGCGATTTTCTGATCGCTCTTTTCTTCCGCTGCATTTTCCGCGATGCAGTCCTCCATGGCGTCCATCATCATTTTTACAAGCATACCCTGCGCCTCTTTCGCGTGCTCCAACGCCCCAAGCATGGTGACGCCGAGAGAAAGCGCCACATTGCCCTCGCCGATCAGGTCCTCCAGACTCACTCCCTGTCCCGTATAGAGTCTGGCAATCCGGGGAACCTCCGGAAGCATAAGCTCCGTCAGCCGCTGTACCGCATCCGCGTCTCCCGCCATGGCGGAAAGGGTAATGGCCTCCTTCTCCCCCTCCGTGACCGCCGGGATCGCTTTCAGCTCCTCCAGATAGGAATCCAGATAATTTTTCTCTGTCTCTTCCAGATCGGCGTCCGCTTCCGCAGGCTCGTCCACGCCTATTTTATTCTGCCGCAGATAGTCATAGACCAGCTCCATCTGCTCCGCAGAAAGAGAAAGCGCCGAAAACGCTTCCTCCACCTCTGTTTTTGTTATGAAATTCTGCTGCGCTCTGGCCTTTTTCCTGACTTCCCCCAAAATCCCGGCAAACACCGTTTCCTGTACCATAAGCTTCCCCGTTTCCTCCCTGCCATTCGCTCACTAATTAAAAGCATCCGTTATTAAATCCATTCACAGCGCCAGTCATTTCCATTTGATAGCACACGTTTTCAAAACACCTGCTATTATATAAGCAAAACTGGTCAATTCGACCGCTTTATATGCGTATGTGTGTACAGATGCTCCTCACAGTATTCATAATTCCCGTCACACTTGGAACAGAAACGGAACTGCATTTGCGGGCTGTCCACCTCTGTCCTGCCGCAGATCGCGCATTTATGCTTGGTAATGCCCGTACTCCTTCTCACATCCCGCTTAAATTCCTGTCTTCTGTGGATCTGCTTCGGGTTCAGATGCATCATATTCCGCGAGGTCAGGAAAAATACCACGAAATTGAGCAGGGACGCACCGATTGCAAACTTCCCGTATACCGTGCTTCCGATAAACTGGAAGGTGAGCATCACCGCATATATGATTCCCAGCCATTTCACACGGATCGGAATGATAAACATAAGCAGTACCTGCGCATCCGGAAATGTCGCCGCAAAGGCCAGAAAAATCGACATATTAATATAATATGTGCTGAACACCATCGCTATCACCGTAAAATACTCGTAGGGCGTATCTATCGTCAAAACCGCGCCCATCAGAGAGATTTCCGGCTTAAAGAGATAGCAGTACCCCATCAGCAGAAAACTGCCTGCTATGGTAAAGAGCATACCCTGAAACAGGTAAACATTGTACCGCCACGTCCCCCATGTACGCTCTAAGGAAGTCCCCAGAGAACAGTAAAAATACAGCATAAGCAGCGTAAAGAACAAGCCTCCGCTGCTCGGCGGAATCAGAATCCACGTCACAAGCCGCCAGATCTGTCCATGCAGAATGGCATAAGGATTCAGCGTCAGGTAAGAAAGAACCAGACCGCCCCCTCCGGCAAGCTGCAGCACATATCCGACCGCGTAGCAGATTACCAGCACAAAAGAAAGATTTCTGATCGCATATTTTCCAAATTTTCGTTCAAAAGGACTCATGTTTCACTCTCCCTTAAAAATATATTATATAATATAACATTCCTCTTTTTAAAAGTAAATGTCACAGTCACAAAAATCGCCTTCTCATAAAAATTTAATAAATGTGTTCCGAAAACTTCATTCTTTTCTAAGAATTGGACAATTGCATTTTGGTAAACTGTGTCGTATAATGACAGCGTGTGCCAAAAAACACATATTAATAGGTAAAAAGGTAACTTAACCCAGTATACCATTTGATACATGAAGGAGCGAACTATAAATGAGTGATATGCAATATACGCTTGGCATTGACATCGGTTCCACCACTGTCAAGATAGCCATTCTGGATGAAAGGCATCAAATCCTCTTTTCCGACTACAAAAGACATTTTGCAAATATCCGGGAGACGCTTGCGTCTCTTCTCTCCCGGGCGTTCGAACAGCTTGGCAACCTCACGGTACATCCCATCATCACAGGCTCCGGCGGCCTGACGCTGGCAAACCACCTGCAGATTCCCTTTGTGCAGGAGGTGATCGCCGTATCTACATCCCTGCAGACCTTTGCGCCTGTCACGGACGTAGCCATCGAGCTTGGAGGTGAAGACGCCAAAATCATCTATTTTGAGGGCGGCAATGTGGAACAGCGCATGAACGGCATCTGTGCCGGAGGCACCGGGTCTTTTATCGACCAGATGGCATCCCTCTTACAGACGGATGCTTCGGGCCTCAATGAATATGCCAGAAATTATCATTCCCTTTATACCATAGCGGCCCGCTGCGGCGTGTTTGCCAAATCCGATATCCAGCCCCTTATCAACGAGGGCGCCACGAAAGAGGATCTTTCCGCTTCCATCTTTCAGGCCGTGGTCAACCAGACCATCAGCGGCCTTGCATGCGGCAAACCGATTCGCGGACATGTGGCCTTTCTCGGCGGTCCGCTGCACTTCTTATCCGAGTTAAAGCAGTCTTTCATCCGCACGTTAAAACTGGACGACGCCCATATCATCGACACGGAAAATTCCCACCTCTTCGCGGCCATAGGCTCGGCCTTAAACGCGAAGGAGGAGGCTTTTTATACCATGGAGGAGCTGACGGCGAAACTCTCCGCCGATATCAGGATGGAATTCGAGGTGGAGCGCATGGAGCCGCTCTTTGCCACACAGGCGGACTATGACGCTTTCAGCCTGCGCCATGGCGCCCATCATGTGGCCACCGGCGATCTGGCTTCCTATCAGGGAAACTGCTTTTTAGGGATCGACGCCGGTTCCACCACCACAAAGGTGGCGCTCGTAGGCGACGACGGCTCCCTTCTCTACTCTTTTTACAGCAGCAACGACGGCAGCCCCTTAAAGACCGCCATCCGTTCCTTAAAGGAGATTTATCACCTGCTTCCGGCAGGGGTAAAAATTGCCCGCTCCTGCTCCACCGGCTACGGCGAGGCGCTGATGAAAGCCGCCTTTTTGCTTGACGACGGGGAAGTGGAAACAGTAGCCCACTACAATGCCGCCGCGTTTTTCGATCCGGAGGTGGACTGCATTCTGGATATCGGCGGGCAGGACATGAAATGCATTAAAATCAAAAATCATACCGTGGACAGCGTACAGCTCAACGAAGCCTGTTCCTCGGGCTGTGGTTCTTTCATAGAGACCTTTGCCAAATCCTTAAATTATGGTGTGGAAGACTTTGCCAGAACCGCTCTCTTTGCGGAACATCCCATTGATCTTGGCACCCGCTGCACGGTATTTATGAATTCCAAAGTAAAGCAGGCGCAGAAAGAAGGCGCGTCTGTCTCCGATATCTCTGCGGGACTGGCCTACTCCGTCATCAAAAACGCGCTCTTTAAGGTGATCAAAGTCTCCGACGCCTCGGAACTTGGAAGAAATATTGTCGTGCAGGGCGGCACCTTCTACAACGACGCGGTTCTTAGAAGCTTTGAAAAAATAGCCGACTGCGAAGCCATCCGCCCGGATATTGCCGGCATTATGGGGGCTTTTGGCGCAGCGCTGATCGCAAGGGCGCACTATAAGGAAGGCTATCAGACTTCCATGCTGAATCTGGAGCAGATTACCAGCCTGCAATTCGAAACCAGTATGGCCAAATGTAAAGGCTGTACGAACAACTGCCGTCTTACCGTCAACAAATTTACAGGCGGACGTCAGTATATCTCCGGAAACCGCTGCGAGAGAGGGCTTGGACGGGCCAAAAAGGAGAATGGCGCACCGAATCTCTTTGACTATAAGCTGAAACGTTACTTTTCCTATGAGCCTCTGCCGGCCAACGAGGCGAAGCGGGGCACTGTGGGCATTCCGCGGGTGTTGAACATGTACGAGAATTACCCTTTCTGGTTCACCTTCTTTACGAAGCTGGGCTATCGGGTGGTACTCTCTCCCGTTTCCAACCGCAAAATCTATGAATTGGGCATCGAATCCATCCCCAGCGAGTCGGAGTGCTATCCGGCCAAGCTGGCGCACGGCCATGTATCATGGCTCATCAGGCAGAAAGTGGACTTTATCTTCTACCCTGCTCTCTTTTACGAGCGGGACGAATTTCATGACGCCAACAACCATTACAACTGCCCCATCGTCACTTCCTACTCCGAAAACATCAAAAATAACGTGGAAGAGATCGGACGCGGCGAAGTGGTTTTCCGCAATCCTTTTATGTCTTTTAAGAGCCTGCAGACCGTCACGGAAGCATTGACCAGAGAGTTTCGCGAGCTTCCTATAACATCCGTTATGGATGCTGCCGAAGCTGCGTGGGAGGAGCTTGCCGCGGCCAGACAGGATATGCGCGACAAAGGTGAAGAAGTGATCCGCTATCTGGAGACAAACCATAAACGCGGCATTGTGCTTGCCGGACGCCCCTACCATATTGATCCGGAAATCAATCACGGCATTCCCGAATTGATTACCTCCTATGACATTGCGGTGCTGACCGAGGACTCCGTGTCCCATCTGGCGGCTCCCGAGAGACCCCTGATCGTCTCCGACCAGTGGATGTACCATTCCCGTCTCTATGCGGCGGCCAGTTTCGTGAAAACAAGGGAGGATCTGGATTTAATCCAGCTTAACTCTTTTGGCTGCGGCCTTGACGCTGTCACCACGGATCAGGTAAACGACATCCTTACCGGCTCCGACAAGATCTATACCTGCTTAAAAATCGACGAGGTCAACAATCTGGGGGCGGCCAGAATCCGCATTCGCTCCCTGCTCTCAGCCATAAAAGTCAGAGAACAGAAGGGCGGGAAACGGCAGATACGCTCCAGCGCTATCCAAAAAGTGCCCTTTACCGAGGAGATGAGAAAGGATTACACCATCCTCTGTCCCCAGATGTCACCGATCCATTTTGAAATCATAGAGGCTGCTTTCAATGCCTGCGGCTATCACTTTGAAGTGCTCGGTAACGACACCAGGCAGGCCGTGGACGTGGGCCTGAAATATGTAAACAATGACGCTTGTTATCCTTCCCTGATCGTGGTGGGACAGATTATGGACGCTCTGCTTTCCGGCAGATATGATCTGAATAAGGTAGCTGTCATCATGAGCCAGACCGGCGGCGGCTGCCGCGCCACAAACTATGTGGGCTTTATCAGACGGGCGTTAGAAAAAGCGGGTATGCCCCAGATTCCCGTGATCTCCTTAAATCTGGCCGGCATCGAGAGTAACCCGGGCTTCCATCTGAATGCCGGTCTCTTTATGCGGGCCGCTTACGGCGCCCTGTTCGGCGATATCTTTATGCGCTGCGTCTACCGTATGCGCCCCTACGAGAAAGAGCCGGGCTCCGTCAATGCGCTCCATGCCGAATGGGTTAAGAAATGCCGGGACTTTATTTCCGGAAAATCCGTAAACTATCTGACTTTCCAGAAAATGTGCCGTCAGATCGTAAGAGATTTTGACCGGATTCCCGTCTATGAAGATCTGCGCAAACCCCGCGTGGGCATCGTAGGTGAAATTCTGGTAAAGTTTGCTCCGGCCGCCAACAACCATCTGGTGGAGCTTCTGGAGGCGGAAGGCGCGGAAGCGGTGGTCCCCGATCTGCTGGACTTCATGCTCTACTGCTTCTACAACCAAATTTACAAGGCGGATTTTCTTGGCACCTCGAAAAAGGCCGCCCTCCTCTCACGCTTCGGCATCCGGGCGCTTGAAAAGCTGCGCGCGCAGGCCGCGAAGGAATTTGCGAAGAGCAGGCACTTTACCCCGCCCATCAGCATATACACGCTGGTGGACTACGCGAAACCCATCGTCGATATCGGCAATCAGACCGGCGAAGGATGGTTTCTCACCGGAGAAATGGTAGAACTGATCCACAGCGGCGTAAACAATATCGTCTGCACCCAGCCCTTCGGCTGCCTGCCAAACCATGTGGTCGGCAAAGGTGTTATCAAGGAGCTTCGCAAACGCTTCCCCAGCTCCAATATTGTAGCCATCGACTACGATCCCGGCGCCAGCGAGGTCAACCAGTTAAACCGCATCAAGCTGATGCTCTCCACCGCCCAGAAGAACTTAAAAAATAATTTCCTATAGAAATAAACCGGGTGCACACATACGCGCACCCGGCATTTTTATGATCTCATGTATAATTCTCTTCAAACCGCTTCTTCGCTTAATAAAAGGTCTTATCCACCTTACGGTTTATGAAACGGATCTTATCCCGCACCTCATCCGTAAGCTCCTGAATCGCGTCGTCCGCACTCTCCTTCTGCAACTGGTTCACACAAAACACACAGGAACCAAAAGTATCGTTAGAGAAGAACTTCGGTTTTTCCCATTTCACAAAATAGGATACCCGATGTTTCAGCAGAACCTTCTCAATCTTTTCCTTCGTCTCCAAATCCTTTGCCTGACACCACTCCAGCTCGTTGTGAACCTTCACTTTCTGATACGCTGTCTCCATAATCCACTCGTTCCCCCTGTTTCGAAACGTTAACACATATAAATTATAAGGTAAAATGCAGAAATATGCAAATCTTTTTCTGCCTGACGGATTATAAATCTGTCACAAATTTATCATGCGTATTAATTCCGGAACGGATGTGAATTACAGCAATCTGTAAATATTTAAGGAAATATTAAGTAAATCTTTGTTAAATATAGCCGCCAACGCGCGACACCGCCTTGCGCGGGTCTTTCGTTTGTGATATCATACATTGTATCGTTGGCAACTTCATATATTTGATATAACTCGAGAGAAAGGTAGGGATTTTCATGCCCATCAAAGTAGCGGATTTACTGCCGGCAACCGGCATTTTAGAGAAAGAAAATATTTTTGTCATGACAGAATACCGGGCGATGCATCAGGATATCCGTCCCCTTGACGTGTTGATCTTAAACTTAATGCCCACCAAGGAGGTAACGGAAACCCAGCTTCTCCGTAAGCTCTCAAACACACCGCTGCAAGTAAATGTAGAGTTTTTACAGACTGCCAGTTACACGCCGCAGCATACCGATTCCAACCACATGACGGCTTTTTACACCACCTTTGAGCAGATTAAAAACCGTAAATTCGACGGTATGATTATCACCGGCGCGCCTTTAGACCACGTCCGTTTTGAAAAGGTGGCTTACTGGGACGAAATCTGTACCATCATGGAGTGGGGCCGCACGCATGTGCACTGTACCCTTCACCTGTGCTGGGGCGCTTACGCCGCCCTGTACTATTTTTACGGGCTGGACAGGGAAGACCTGGATGAAAAACTGTCAGGTGTATATACCCATAAGATTCTGAAACGAAAATCGCCTCTTTTCCGGGGCTTTGACGACATTTTCCACGCGCCGCAGTCCCGCGCCATGACGATTGACCCGGCCCAGATAGCTTCCGTGCCCGATCTGGAACTTATGGCGGTCTCGGACGAAGCCGGTATGGCCATTACCAAAACCGAGGACAGCAGACATTTCTTTATCACATGTCATCTGGAATATGACGCTGACACGCTGGCTCTGGAATACGCGCGCGATATGGAAAAGGGCATGAATCCCAAAATTCCGGTAAACTACTTCCCCGGAGACGATCCCTCAAAGGAACCTGTCGTCAACTGGCGTTCCGCTGGACAGCTTCTCTTTTCGAACTGGCTCAATTACTATGTGTATCAGACCACGCCATACGATGTGCGTGAAATCTGATACCCCACTGGCTGACAAAGCTTTTCGCTCAGATTCCCGGCAAATCACACTACGATCTGCCGGGAATTATTTTCACACCGTCTTCCGTTTCTTCTGATCACTGATACAGTCCTGTCAGATAGTCAATCGCCATCTGCTTTATTTCACCCTGTGCCAGATAGCCGGCTCCATACGTTTCTGCATACTCTTCGCCCATTGCTTCAACCTGTTCGCTGTAATATGCATCCGCGTCAAAAGAAAGCCCCGCATCCTCAAAGACGGCCTGATAAACCATTGCCTCCTTTACCGCTTCCTCTGCCCGCTGTGTGAGTTCTTCCTCATAGGCGATTTCATCTTCCATCTCCATGCCGGAGTTCTGGTCGCTGTTTTTCATAACAGACTTTGTTGCCCTGACATATTTATCGGGATAGGTGTTCACCGTGGAATTTTCCAGCACATATGAAGTCAGGTACTCCTTAAGATGCTCCTGATAAAACGTATCTTCCACTTTGGCTCTGTATTCCGCCGCTGTTGATACATTCTCTGTATCCACCAGATTCTCCGCCACAAAGGCATCCGTAAGCTCCGGTGTTACCATAATGCCGTTAACCGTGACCGCAAAGACGGCATCTTTTCCCGCCATCTCTTCATCGTAATCATCCGGGAAAGTAACTTCCACCGTCACCTCGTCTCCCGGCTTATGCCCGATCAGCTGCTCTTCAAAATCATCCACAAACGTTCCCGATCCGATAGTCAGATCATATCCTGCGCCGCCACTGTTTCCGCCATCAAATTCGACACCATCGACAGTTCCCACAAAATCAATATTGACTTCATCGCCATCGGCAATTACCATCTGCTCATCCGTACCCATCTCCTTATAAGATTCCAGCGTGGAGCCGATCTCTTCTTCGACCTCCTCTGCCGTAGCCGCAACCTCGTCCTCCGGCACTGCAATATTTTTGTAATCCGCCAGATTAACCATAGCCGCCATATCCGCATCCGCTATCCTGCCGTCGTCCGTAAGCGCCGCGCTGTAATCCGTACCGGGAGTTGTGCGGATTGCCAGAATATACACCTGTTTTCCGACCACCAGTAAAATACCAAGTACGATAACCGCCATCACGGCCATACCTGTTATTCTGGCTGCATTTGCTTCCCGCTTTTCCTTGCGCACCTGCTTTCTGCGCGCTTCCCGTTTTGCTTTGCTTTTGCTTACACCTGTGCTTTCACCCATACCTGCGGCCTTTTTCTTTTCCATGATGTGTTCCCTCTTTCTATCATATTTTATCTTCCAGAAAATTAATTTAACACATCTTTGCCGTAAATGAAATAGTTTGAACGAAGTTCACAAATAATGCACAATTTGGTTTCGTATGCAGAATTATATACAACCGGCATACGCTATAAATGTCAAATGCCGGATTCCTCCACATATTCTCTCGCATTTTCTTCCGTTATCCCATATTTCTCCGCACATTTTTCCATAATGACCTCTCTGGACATTCCAAGCTCCTGATACGCCTGAATCAATATGCGGATTCCTTTTTCTACTCCTCTTTCTATCCCCTCTTCATATCCCTCCTGCCTCATATCTTCAAACGCCTTGCACATATCGTATCTCTCCTTCCCCTCTTCCATCACCCTGCATCTCTCGGGTATTTTTATGTTTGCCACTACCTCCAGCATATTTCTTGTATCTCTGTCTATTCTGCTGTACGCTTCACGGTTTTCTTCCATTACCTGTTTTAGTTTCTTTTTATCCTCCGCATATCGAACCGCCTCGAATACCTGCCGCAATCCTGTTTTGTATTCCCCGAACGTATCGTGCTCGTGACAGTCATACAAGTTCATTCTGTAGTTTGTCACATAATTCTTCAACTCATCCTCGATCTCCAGCAGATCATAGAGACATCTCGCGCCATCCCAGGGACCACCGGTTCCGAAATAAACCACCAGCGTTATAATCGGCGCGAACTTTTCCCCCTTTTTCATGCCAGACAAATATTCATCACGGTGTTTCAGGTCATGTGCCCCCTCATGCAAACGCCGCTTACGCTTCCACTGTTTGCGATATCCGATACTCTCTGAAAGCATATTTCGCAGCACCATCTGGTAATCCACATAATTCTGGTTTTCTATCGCAAGAATGTGCAGTTTCTTCCCTTTCCAGATTCGCACCTTATCTACAACCGTTTTCATACTCCCTGTTCCGGTTTCTGCTCCCGTCGTCACTGTCTGCGCCTCATCCGGCTCTAATTCCTCCGGCTTCACGATCTGTCTTCCATTAAATAATGCACCGTTTATCTGGTCTGCAAATCTCCCGTTATCATCCAGATAGTCAAACTGGTACGCATCCTTTTTTCCAATCAGCCTTCCTCCCTTGTTCAGTTTTCCATATAAGGGATTCAGGTTCCTTGACGTGCCATGCAGATAGATCAGAATTTCAGACTCCCAGATATGTGTTCCTTTTTATTCCCGGTAACGGTAAAAATAAACTGTTTTCCGGTACTTGGAGTTATCATATCACAACTGCTATGCATATGTAAAGCGGTTGTTTTTCCCTTTCAGCTATCAATAATCAAAAAAAAATCTTCCACAGCTCTCCTGCTCTCAAGCATCCCTGTCTCCGTGGAAGATTCCTGTTTTCTTTTACTTTTTTCTTTTTATGCCAGATACGCCTCCATAAAATCCGCTTCTGACAGGATTTTTACCCCAAGCTCCTTCGCTTTCTTGTTCTTGGCGGATTGGGATGTGGTATCGTTGTTGATCAGGCAGACCGTTTTTCCCGTCACGCTGCCGGTCACCTTACCGCCCCGTCTCTCAATCTCTTCCTTCATGGCGCCCCTGTTCTCGAAATGGGTAAGGGTCCCCGTGATGACGAAGCTCATACCGGAAAGGGTCTGCTCCGCTTCCTCTGTCTCCTGTTTCTCGATTTCCACTTCCCGCAGCAGATTTTCAAGCTGCGCCACGGCTTTCTCGTTATGAAAATATTCGTATATGCTCAGGGCAATCACCCCGCCGACGCCGTCTATCTCCGAAAGTTCCTCCACAGAGGCATCCCGCAGCGCCTGCAGATCATACCGGAAATACCTGCACAGCATTTTAGCATTTGCCACACCCACATTCTCAATCCCCAGCCCGTAGAGGAGACGCGGCAGTGTCGTCTTTCGCGATCTCTCCAGACTCTCCGAAAGATTCTGCCAGGATTTCTCCCCAAAGCCTTCCATCTGCGTGATATCCTCACGATAACGTTCCAGCCGGAACAGATCCGCAAACTCATGTAAAAATCCCCTGGCCAGAAACTTTTCCAGCGTTGACTCCGACAGACCGTCCACATTCAGCGCATCCCGGCTTACAAGCAGCGTAAACGCCTTGATTTTCTTCGCGTCACAATCGGGATTGTCGCAGATAAGCGTCAGTACGTCGTTCATCCGGCTGATGCGTGTGGGCAGACCGCAGACAGGACAAATGTCCGGAATTTCCAATGAATCGCTCCCCGTCAGGTTCTCCGCGATCTGGGGAATGATCATATTCGCCTTATAGACCGTAATCCGATCCCCGATGCCCAGCTTAAGCCCCCGCACAATGCTGATATTGTGCACGGACGCCCGGCTCACCGTGGTGCCCTCCAGCTCCACCGGCTCAAAGATGGCCACCGGATTGATCAGGCCGGTCCGGCTGGCGCTCCACTCCATTTCCACAAGCGTCGTCTCCCGCAGTTCATCCGCCCACTTAAAGGCAATGGAATCCCTTGGAAATTTCGCGGTCCTGCCAAGAGAGGCGCCATAATCCATATCTTCATAGGTAAGCACCAATCCGTCGGAGGGCACGTCGTAAGTCTGAATCGCATCTTCAAAATAACTTATGTTATCCAATATGTTCTCCGGTGTCACAAGACGGTACTCCACCACATCAAACCCCTGTTTTTTCAGAAACTCAAACTGCTGCGCGCGGGAATTATGGAAATCCACATCCGCCCGCACAAGAGAAAACGCGTAAAAACGGACGCCTCTGTGTGCCGTAATCCGGTTGTCGAGCTGCCTGACACTTCCGCTGCAAAGGTTTCTGGGATTTTTATACTTTGCCTGATCGTCCTCGATTTCCCTGTTTATCTTCTCAAAGCCGCTGTAGGTGATAACCGCCTCGCCCCGCAAAATCAGTTCACCCTGATAGGGAATGGCAAGAGGGAGATTCCTAAAAACCCTGGCATTGCCGGTAACCACCTCACCCACCTCGCCGTTTCCTCTCGTCACCGCCTTTTGCAGCGCGCCGTCCCGATAGGTCAGCACAATGGTCAGTCCGTCCAGTTTCCATGATAAAAGCCCCTCTTTTCCGTTCAGCCAGTCAACAAGCTCCTCCCTGCTCTTCGTTTTCGCCAGAGAGAGCATAGCCGACTCATGCCGCTCCTTGGGCAGCTCCTCCACCGCCTCATAACCCACCTTCACCGTGGGACTGTCCGTCAGGATCACACCCAGTTCCCGTTCCAGCTCCGTCAGTTCGTCGCAGAGTCTGTCGTACTCGAAATTCGACATGATCTCCTCATCTTTGGCATAGTAAGCCTCCGAAGCCCTATTTAAGAGGGAGACAAGCTCCCGCATACGATCCATTTTATTTTCTGTCATACAATCCGCAGAGCCGGTACAGCTCCTCCCTCTCCTTCCCCGTCAGTTCCCGGCACTCACCCGGCTTCAACTGATCCAATCCAATATTAATAACACGCGTTCTTTTCAGACCTTTTACCCGATACCCCTGCGCCTCACACATACGCCTGATCTGCCTGTTCAGCCCCTGCGTAAGAACCATCCGCAAGGTTTTCTCCCCGATCTGTTCAATCTCACAGGGCTTTGTCGTCTGTCCCAGCTCCTCCAGATAAACGCCCTTTCGCATATGCGCCAGCACACGATCCTCCCACTTTCGGTCAGACTTTACGATATACTCCTTCTCGTGTCCGTTCTTTCCCCGCATCATCGCGTCGATCAGATCACCGTCGTTGGTGAGAAGCAAAAGCCCCTCGGAATCCTTATCCAGCCTGCCCGCATAGGTCACACGCTTATGGTAGCCGATCTCCTTCGTCACCAGCCTCCCCGCATGGGCATCCCGCTCCGAACAGACCACCCCCACAGGCTTATAATAGGCAAGCACCACTTTTTCATCCGGCGGCGCAAGACATTTTCCCCGCACCTCCACCCGGTCGTCAGGCCCTGCCTTCATGCCTGCTTCGGCTCTCTTTCCGTTTACAGAGACTTCTCCCGCCTCTATCAGCTTATCCGCATCCCGTCTGGAGCATACGCCACAGGCGGCAAGATATTTATTCAAACGCACCTTTTCCATCCCTGCACCTCATTCCGAAGCATCCATGCCTGCCTTACGAATCGCCAGCTCCGCAGGATTCCTCCGGCGCCTTCGTCTGTCCGCTTCCTTCCACCTGCTGCATTTCCCCGCGCTCCACCCCGTGCGCAAAGAGAAAATCACGCCATTTATCATAATGCTGCGCGTAGAGATGCACCCCGTCAAAGGTAAGATCCGCCAGCAGATATCCTTCCTCATCGGTAAACAGCGGATTGCAGTCAAGATAAAAGACGTCCTTCCCGTTGGCCAGTCTGGCGGAAGCCACGTTTTTGTCATTGATATTAATATTGTTAAACTCCGTCTCCATATTATTCTTCTCCTGACTCACATGGAGATTCGCCATCACATATATAATAACACCCGGTTGCCATTCCTTGATCTGCCGGACCACACTCAGATACTGTTTCAGATACATGGGCGTGTCGCCGTACCCCAGCTCGTTCATCCCAAGCATGATATAAATTTTGCCGTAACGCTTCTTTTGCAAAATCTCTTTTAAGTCCACCTTTTCACCCGTCTTCTGCCAGGTCACCCCATCGTCCCCCAGCAGCTTGTAAATGGTCATCCCGTTGTCGCAGAAAAAGTCCGCGCCCGTAAGTCCCGCATAATCCGATATGCCTAAAGTACGAGAGTCGCCAAGAAAGGCGGCGTCATTAAAATAACTCTCGTTTTCTAATACATAATCATACACTGTGGTCAATGCAGTTTTTCCTGCATCGGAGTAGTATCTGGAATCCGTCTCAATGGGCTCATATTCCACAAACTCTGTGGCCCTCTTTTCCACCTTTTCCGTTTTTTCCCTTGTTGCGGATTGTTGTGCATCTGTTTTCCGTTTTGATTCCTTTTCTATTCCGTCTGTATTTTCCTTGCGTTTTCCTGCATTTTGAAGAGTTTCCTCTCCCTGTCCCGTTTTGTTTCCGGATTCCACGCCGTCCGGATTTCCGGTATTATATTTTTCTTTCAGCATCATTCCGCTTTTCTTCAACAGACTTTCCGCTTCTTTCCCCGCGTTTTCCCCCTCTTCAAGGAATTGGGAAACCGCTATATCCCGCTCGCTTTTCCGGGTTCCTTCCCCGCCAGAAAACAGAGTAAAGGCAAGGCTTGTGAAGATCACAAGCAGAATAAAAGGACAGTTATATATAATTTCAAAAAGAGTTCTCAACCTGTTTCCGTTCATTTCCCGCCTCATTCATACGCTAAAATCTAAAATATAAAAACGGATTATTGCTTCCCAAAACGATCTCTCTGACCGACCACCAGAAGATACCCAGCAAAATCAGCACCGTAAACCAGCGGTCCTTCCATTTCCAATACAGTCTGACAGGAAACGGCGTTGCAAAAATAGCGCACGCTATTAATAACAGGCCATATTCTTTGAGATACCGGACAAGCTGCGTCACCCCCACCAGAATCCCCTCTCTATGGTATCCCACCATATTCCCAAGATACCCGGCCATCTGCCCCATATCCGTAATCGCAAAAACCACCCATGTCGCAGGAATCAGCAGCACCGTATAGATATGCCCCAGCACGCGGCTTCTCTCCAGACTTTTACCAAAGGTTCTCTTCTCCAGAGAAAGTAACATAAAAAAAACAATACCCCAAAGCACAAAGTTCCATGACGCCCCATGCCAAAGCCCGGTAAATGCCCAGACCACAAATAAGTTAAAAACCGTCCGAACGCTTCCCTTCCGACTGCCGCCCAGAGGAATATAGACATACTCCTTAAACCAACTGCCGAGCGTCATGTGCCACCTTCTCCAAAATTCCGACAGAGAGCGTGAGGTGTACGGATGGTCAAAATTGCGGGGAATGGAAAACCCGAGCATCTTGCCGAGTCCCATAGCCATCACGGAATATCCCCAGAAATCAAAATAAATCTGAAAGGAATAAGAAAACGCGCCAAGCCATGCCACAAGCGGATGAAGCCTGCCCGCCCCCGCCGTCATAATCAGATTCCAGAGGGTGCCGATCTGGTTCGCCAGAAGCACCTTAAGCCCAAGACCAAACGTAAACAGTTTCAGCCCGTTCTCCAAATCCCGAATCCGCACCCGCCTGTTTTCCATCCGCTCCGCCACCTCGCCATAGCGGACGATGGGACCGGCTATCAACTGCGGAAACATGCAGACATAGGTGGCAAAAGAAATCGCTCCCGCCCGCTTCTCTATGTTTCCCCGATAACAGTCAATCTGATAGGAAAGCATCTGGAACGTATAAAAGCTGATGCCCAGCGGCAGCGCCAGAGAAAGCAGCGGCAAAAAGCCTTTCCCTGCAAGCCCGTTGATGCTGCCTGCGGCAAAATCCCAGTACTTAAACACAAACAATACGCCCAGATCAACGACGACAGCCATTACAAGCGCCCGTTTCCGTCTTCTGGCCGCCTTTTGTTTCCGGTTCGACTGCGGTGATTGCGGTTCCCAGAACATGTAGCGGCTAAAACCGTAGTTTATTGCAACAGACAAAAGAAGCAGCAGAACAAAATACGGTTCTCCCACTCCATAGAAGATCAGGCTTCCAATCAACAGCACAATATTACGATACTTAGGAAACGCCAGATAGACAATAATAAAAATCGGCAGAAACCGAAATAAAAATCCCACACTGGAAAATAGCATCGAAAGAACTCCCTACATTAACATACACAATGAAGTAGTTTATCTCCTGTAAAAGTCTACATCTAGTATATTCCTGCCACTGTCATTTGGCAAGCCTATATTATGACGTATCGGAAAATTAAGAATTTACAAAGATTTCCGCAGTCCCTTCGGATAGTGGTTCTTGATCTGGCCGCCCGAAGCCTTCCCGAAGCCAAGCGCATATCCCTCATAAAAGAGAGCCGTCCACCCCTTATGTGCCCCGCAGGCGACGCTCTCTCCGCGCAGATAGGAAACTGCCTCCCGCTCCGTGAGCGCATACGCGCGCCCGCTGTCCCCCGACAGCAGAGAAAGCGCCAATGCATGGGCAGGCTCAAAACGATTCTTTTTCTCCGTCGCAAGCTGCAGCCCTGGCCGCAGCACTTTTATCCCTGTGAGAGAAACCATTTCCTCCGGCATAAGATAAATCTGATCCCCGAAACGGACGATCTGTCCCGGATGGCGCGCCATCCACGCTTCGCCGATCTCCAGTTCTTCCCGCAGAAAACCTTCCAGAAGTTTACCTGACTTTTTATCCCCCGTAACCTGCCAGATCCTGCTGCCCGCACCCGTGTTTTTCTCCACAGACGTCCGCGCCCCGTTCTTCCCCGCGCTCTTTTTATCAGCAGTATCCCGCCCCCCCTGCTCTGACGGCGCGTCGGTTCCTCCTCCGCGTTTTCGCAGTCTGGCAATGAAGTGTCCCTCTCCCCGCTGGAGATGCGGCCAGATCCGCAGCGTATGACCGATTCCCGCCGCGGGCTGTCCGGTCCATTCCGCCCGCCCCGGCGAAAGCATATCCTCAAGCGCGGTCTCTTCTATATTATATTCCTCATGCATCCGCAAAAATGCACTGATGGTTCCCTCATTTTCCTCCGGTGAAAACGTGCAGGTGGAATACACCAGCACGCCGCCCGGCTTAACCGTCTTAGCTGCCTCCTCCAAAATCAATGCCTGTCTTTCGGCACACATCTGTACTGCTGCCGGACTCCATTCCGCTCTGGCCGCCTCCTCCTTGCGAAACATGCCTTCCCCCGAACAGGGCGCATCCACCAGCACCTTGTCAAAAAACGACGGAAAAAGCAACGCGATACGCTCCGGCTTCTCACTGCATACGACACAGTTGGAAACGCCCATCCGTTCCACGTTCTGGGAAAGAATGCGCGCCCGCTCCCCGATGATCTCATTGGACACAAGCAGCCCCTTCCCCTGCATTCGCCCTGCGATCTGGGTACTCTTTCCCCCTGGCGCTGCACACAGATCCAGAATCCGCTCGCCAGGCTCCGGTGCCAGCGCCTCCACAGCTGCCATGGCGGACGGCTCCTGAATATAGTAGGCGCCCGCCTCGTGAAGCACATGACGCCCCGGCTGGACCGTGCCATCATAATAATACCCTTCCCGCGCCCAGGAAATTTTTTCCAGCGGAAAGGGCATCACCCTGATAAATTCTTCTTCTGTGCCTTTCAGCAGATTACGCCGAAGGCCGTACTGCCGTCCCTGTCCGTAACCAACCTCAAAGGCTTCATATTCCCCGCCAAGGAGCCTCTGCATTCTCTCCGCAAAAGCTCCCGGCAGAGCCGTTCTGTTTTCGTTCATGTCGTCTTCCCCAGCCTGTGCATGCACCCGTAACGTAAGCCAGCAGCTTATGACATCAGCGCGCCTCCAAAGAACGCCTTCTGCTCTTCCGTCACCAGAATGCGCAGCGGCTTATCCTGCTCCTTGCTGTGCCCCAGCTTCGCCATAAATCTTCCGTAGGCCTTGAATCCGCCCTGCGGAATCATCTGTATTTTTACCCGTTCAAGCTCCGCAAGCTCTCTGTCTCTCTTATAGCCAAAGCAGCTCTCCATCAGACACTCGTCCAGAATTTCCTCCGCGTTCTCTGGCAGTTTCCCTTCCGCCAGCTCCAGATAAAGCATGTAGCGCGGTCTCTGCTTCGCATAGTCACCGTCCACACAGAACCCTTCCGCCGTGCACCCCGCTCTCGACTGGAATTTGCGCATTGCAATTTCCAACTGGCGCACATTCATCTTTTCATCCGCGATGTTGATGACCTGACTCTTCCGGTAGCAGACCCGCACAATCGGCGCCTGTCCCTCGAAACCGACTACCTCCACCACATCACCGATGGCGTAGCGGTAAGCGCCCGAAAAAGTGGTAATCAACAGTTCATACTTGGATCCAACTTCCACATTGCGGATCGTATAAATCTTTTCCCCGTCCCCGGTTTCCGAAACGAACTCATAAAAACAGGTATCCGGCAGAAGCGTATAGTAAGCGTCCTCGTCATTGACGCCCTTTGCAATGCCAAAACAGCCTTCCGAAGCCGCGTATGTAAAATAGTGGATCGGCAGATCGCCCACAAAAGTAAAGAGCTTATCCATATATGGCTTAAACATGCTGCCGCCGATCATCTGCGCGTATTTAATCTTCGGCCAGATCTTCTTTACCAGCCCGTTCTCCAGATCCGCCGTTGAAATGGCGCGAAGCTCCGCCGCCCTCTCCGGATCCGCCGGAAGGTGCTCTTTCAGATAGACCTCCCACTCATGACTCACCAGAAAGCAGTCGCTGATTTCTCCCGTCTCTATATCCGTCAAAAAGGCGTCCCAGTTATCCGCCACATACCGCAAAATCCCAACCACGCGGTTTACGAAAACACCGTGTATCGCTGTCACGTCCCTGCATGCAAGCGCAAAACGCACCTTCACATAGAGCATATCCTCCAGCGTGTTCTTCGGAAACAGCACTTCCTCAGGCGCCGTATAGCGGTCCTGATCCAATTCGCCTCTCGACTCCAGATAACGGTGCAGCGCACCTGCCCTCACACCGCTCATGGTGCCGTCCGGCATAAAATCACGGCGAAACTCACCGATCTGAAAGATCTTACCGAACAATTCCTCATCCGAAGCGTCCGGTATCTGCCTGCGGATGATCTCCCGGCTCAGATCCTTCCAGTAAAATTTTTGTCTCACAATATCTTTTTCGATAATCGGCACGTACTTAGGCGAGTCCGTACTTCCGGAGCTGATACAGTAATATACCGGCCTTTCCATGGTAAGCAGGCCTTCTTCTCCGTTTACCTGCCGCTCGATAATCGTCTCGTAATCATAATGAAAGGTGATGGGCAGTTCTTTCTGATACTCCTCTACCGAATGAATATCGTCAAATCCGAACAGTTTTCCGTACTCGGTATCCTTATTCTCCGCAAGCCTGTCCATCAGGAATTTTTCCTGTTCTGCCGCCGCATTATTGCACAACTCCTCAAAACGGGCTATCGCATCCGCCTTTCCTTCTCCTAACCCCATTGCAACCTCCTTCATATTACCCACCGCATTTCCCCGAAAATACAGTGCAGATAATAACATTATATGCGATTTTTCCCATAAAATCAATAGAGTAAGCCATCCGCAGATGTTTT
>CARQVR010000035.1 GCA_949051815.1 uncultured Lachnospiraceae bacterium | reverse complement strand
CAGGTAGGTCGCTGGAGGGTTTCGGCGACGAAACTCCTAGATAGATGATCATTCACGACATAACCCGGCTTATCGTTCCGCTTATCAGCGTGAAATGCGTAATTATGGTTTTTCCGATCAGGGGCACGGGGAGCGGCGCGCAGTCCTCCACGTGCCCCTGATTGAAAGGTAAAAAGGGAAAACCGGCAAGGAGATGCCTGTGGTAAAAGGCGGAAGAATCTATAAAATATCCACTGTTATTATATTTTGCCTGGGATGGTTTTTGCAGGGGCTGTCCGTGCAGGCGGAGGATGTGTCCCAGCCGCCTCATCTGATCCAGAGCGTGAGTGAAGAAGATATTTATGAGGGGATGCTTGCGCTTGACCTGTTTCACTGTCCCGTTCTGGAAGAGCCGGATCCGGAAGCGGCGCTTGAGAACGTAAAGGACAGCGTGGTGCGGATTCAAATGGGGAAGGCCTACGGCAGCGGGGTGGTTTTCCGGCTGACGGCGGAGGGCGCGGTGATCGCGACGAACAGGCATGTGCTGGCGTACTGGCGGGAAGAGTCGGGGGTGATCCGGTTTCCGGCAGGTTATTACACGGGCGCCCGCGTGCTTGGAAGCGCCGAAAGCTGCGACGCAGGGTTTTTGCTTGTGGAGAAGGAAGAACTTGGCATGTCAGCCCTTTCCGGGCTTCGCAGCGTTTTTGCGGACGAGGAAATGTATGACGGCCTTAGGACGGGCGAGAAGATTTTTATTCTGGGAGCGGGTCCGGAGGCCGATGAGACGATTTTTCAGGAAGCTGTTTTGGAGGATACCGGCAGATATATTGAAACCTTTGGAGGAGAAATGCTCTACGGGCGCGGCTTTGCCAGAGAGGGCATGTCCGGCGGCGGTATATTTGACAGCCGCGGGAGGCTGGCCGGTCTGCTGGCGGGGGGCACCTATCAGAATGAGATCGCGGGGGTGCCCGTGAATCAGGTCGTGGCGGCATACCGGGAGATCACGGGGGATTAAAAGATACCTTTTTTCGGGAAGCTGTGATACAATGGTCAAAGACAGGGGTTTTTCGGCGGATTTCGGGGAAGCAGTATAATGGGGTGAAGAAAAGGAGGAGGTTATGGCGTTATTTCAGATCAGTAATGACAAGATTACGATACAGGTGGACAGCATGGGGGCGGAGCTTAAATCCTTAAAGAGCCTGCCCGATCAAAGAGAGTACATGTGGCACGGTGATCCCGCCTACTGGGGGCGGACGTCGCCAGTGCTTTTTCCCATTGTAGGCGGTTTAAAGAACGGTACATACCGGGTGGATGGCAGAGAGTATACCATGGGGCAGCACGGCTTTGCCAGAGATATGGAATTTCAGTTAAAGAGTCAGGTGGCTTCGGAAATCTGGTTTACTTTGCGCTCTGATGAGGAGACCTTGCAGAAATATCCGTTCCCGTTCCTTCTGGAGATCGGCTATGAGATTTCCGGCCGCACGGTGGCGGTGAAGTGGCGGGTAACCAGTCAGGCGGGAGAGCCGCTCTGGTTTTCCATAGGCGGGCATCCCGGATTTCTGTGTCCCATTGATCCGGGTACAGACCAGACACAGTATAAGCTGCTTTTTGATGCGAAAGAGCAGGTGATATCCACCTGTATTGACGCAGGACTGGCGGGTAAGGAGAAGAAGACCTACGCGCTGCGGGATGGGGCGCTTGCCGTCACGGCGGATCTTTTTGACAACGATGCGCTGGTGATCGAAGGAGATCAGGCGCACAGCGTGGCGCTGGCGAGACCTGACGGCACGCCGTACCTGACGGTTGACTTTGACGCGCCTTTGTTCGGCGTCTGGTCGCCGCCGAAGAAAAAGGCGCCGTTTATCTGCATCGAGCCGTGGTACGGCCGGTGTGACAGTGTGGATTTTACAGGAGATTTTAAAGAACGGGAGTGGGGACAAAAACTGTCGGGGGCGGCTTTCGAGGCGTCTTATCGGATCACGGTTTCGTGAGACGGGAAAGGAAGGAATGCTATGGCGCCTGTGGTGCAGTGCATGGGTCTGACGAAGACCTACGGAAGAAAGATCGCGCTAAATCAGATCAACTTAAATCTGGAGAGAGGAAGGATCATCGGCCTTTTAGGGCCTAACGGCAGCGGAAAGACCACGCTGATTAAAATAATAAACGGTCTTTTAAAGCCAACAGCGGGGGAAGTTTTAATAAACGGGCAGCGTCCCGGAGTCGATACGAAGCTGCGGATTTCCTATCTGCCCGAGCGGACCTACTTACAGCCCGGTATGAAGGTGTTTGAGCTGTTACAGTATTTTCAGGATTTTTATCCGGATTTCCGGGTGGACAGGGCTTTTGACATGTTGGCAAGGCTGCAGATTCCGCCGCAGGAGAGATTGAAAAACCTTTCCAAGGGCACGAAGGAGAAGGTGCAGCTCATCATGGTGATGAGCCGGGACGCGGATCTATATATTCTCGACGAGCCGATTGCGGGTGTAGACCCTGCCGCCAGAGACTATATTCTTCATACGATTGTGAGCAATTATAACCGGTGCGGCTCCATTCTTTTGTCCACGCATCTGATTTCGGATGTGGAGAACATATTGGATGAGGTGGTGTTTATCAAGTACGGAAGCATTGTATTGCAGGCGGGAGCGGAGCAGATCAGGCAAAACGAGCGCAAGTCCGTGGATCAGTTTTTCAGGGAGGTGTTCGCATGTTAGGGAAATTGATGAAGTACGAGTGGAAAGCCACATGGAAGCTGCTTCTGTCTGCGAACGTCCTGATTATAGTAATGACGGGACTTGCGCGGTGTATGGTTTCCCTGGTGGATCAGGCGGGTCGCAGCGATTTCAGGATGGTGGATTTTGTGGCGGTTATGGTGCTGCTCACTTATGTGGGAAGTATGTTTGCGGTATGTGTGGGTACGACGATCTTTCTGATCCATCGTTTTTATACGTCTACTTATGGCGATCAGGGGTATCTGCTGCATACACTGCCGGTAGATACGCATCATATTATTATCGCAAAGGTATTGGTCAGCGCCGCATGGGTCATCATTAATATGACGTTTATTTATATGTCCGCCATTTTTCTCCTTGCGACAACAAGCGAGATTTTCCGCTCCATGATGGAGGGGATGGTGGATATGATTGAATATCTGGGGGCGGAGAAGATTTCGGCCTTCACGGTTATTATGACACTGATTGCGTTTGTGTTTTCCGTGTTCGCGAAAGTGCTTAAGGTGGGGGCATGTATCTCTCTGGGACAGCTTTCCCCCAATCATAAGCTGCTTTTCTCCTTTGCATGGTATGTGGGAGTTTATGTGGTGGAGCAGCTTGTACAGAGCATATATTTCGTGATTACGATTTATTTTCAGGAGCAGATTGCAAACAGTGATTATTGGAGCTATGATTCCTATTTTGACCGCCAGTGGGAGACAGCGCTGCTTGCGGGGATCATAAGCTGTGTGGTGTATTATCTGCTGACATGGTATGTGATGAGCAGAAAATTAAATTTGGATTAATGGAAAGGAAGGATACGGCATGACTAAGATTGATATTTTTTCGGGGTTTCTTGGAGCCGGGAAAACGACGCTGATTGGCAAGCTCTTAAAGGAGGCGCTGGCGGATACGAAAGTGGCGCTGATTGAGAACGAGTTCGGCGAGATCGGCATAGACGGAGGATTTTTGCAGGAGTCCGGTATTGAGATCAAGGAAATGAATTCGGGCTGTATCTGCTGCTCGCTTGTGGGAGATTTCGGTGCATCCTTAAAGGAGGTGCTGGACACTTACGCGCCGGAGCGCATTCTGATCGAGCCTTCGGGCGTGGGAAAACTTTCGGATGTGATGAAGGCGGTGCAGGACGCCATGGCTGACAGGGATGTACAGCTGAATAGCGCGGTGGCCGTGGTGGATGCCTGCAAATGCAAAATGTATATCAAGAACTTCGGGGAATTTTTTATCAACCAGATCGAACATGCCGGGACGATTGTCCTTAGCAGGACGGATAAGATAAGCGAGGAAAAGCTGTCTGCCTGTGTGGCGCTGATCCGGGAGCATAACGGAAAGGCTGCGATCATCACCACGCCCTGGGATGCGCTTGACGGGAAGGATATTCTGGAAACCATTGAGGGCGCAAAGGACCTGGAGGCGGAACTGATGCGCGAGGTGATGGAAATGCAGGAGGCGCACCGTCATCATCATGACCACGGGCATTGCTGTCACGATCACGAGGGACATGAGGAGCACGATCATGAGCACGGGCACTGTCATCACGATCATGAGGGCCATGAGGAGCATGACCATGAGCACGGGCATTGCTGTCACAATCACGAGGGTCATGAGGAGCACGATCATGAGCACGGGCATTGTCACCACGATCACGAGGGTCATGAGGAACACGATCATGAGCGCGGGCATTGCTGTCACGATCATGAGGGTCATGAGGAGCACGATCATGACCACGGTCATTGCTGCCACGATCACGGGGAGCACGGCCACCACCATGCGGACGAGGTCTTTACGAGCTGGGGGCTTGAGACGCCTGCGGTATATACGAAAGAGGAGATAGCCCATATTCTGGAGGCGCTTGATCGGGAAGAGGAGTACGGCATCGTGCTCCGGGCGAAGGGCATGGTCGCCGGTTCGGAGGGCGGCTGGATTTATTTCGACTATGTGCCGGGGGAGAGCAATATCAGGGATGGCAAACCCGGCGTGACGGGAAAATTTTGTGTAATCGGTTCCGGGCTGCAGGAGGACAAGCTAGCGGCGCTGTTCGGGAAATAATAACGCATGGTATTTATAAAGGCATGAGAAAGGGATGAGAGAAAAGTGAAACCGGTCTATATGATTAACGGCTTTTTGGAGAGCGGCAAGACAGAGTTTATCACCTATACGCTGGCGCAGCCTTATTTTCAGGTGCGGGGGAAAACCCTGCTTATTCTCTGTGAGGAGGGGGAAAACGAGTACGACCCTGCCCTTTTAAAACAGAGCCGCACGGTGCTTGAGCTGATCGACGGGGAGGAGGAATTTACACCGAACAGGCTGATTGAGCTGGAGAAAAAGCATAAGCCGGAGCGCATTGTAATCGAGTTTAACGGCATGTGGAATTATAAGGAGATGAAGCTCCCGTGGCATTGGAAAATAGAGCAGCAGGTCACGACGATTGACGCCTCCACTTTTCCCATGTATTTTACGAATATGAAGTCTCTGCTGGCGGAACAGATCCGGAAGTCGGAGCTGATTATCTTTAACCGCTGTGACGGGGTGGAGGATCTTGGCAGCTACAAGCGGAATGTGAAGGCAATCAATCCCAAGGCGGAAATCGTGTTCGAGGATGCCAACGGAGAGATCAATGAAATTATGGAAGAGGATCTGCCCTATGATCTCAAGGCGCCTGTGATTGAACTGGATAACGAGCGTTATGGCATTTGGTATCTGGATTCCATGGATCACCCGGAACGCTATGAGGGTAAGACGGTCTCCTTTGTGGGGATGGTGTTAAAGCCGGAACAGTTTCCGAAGGATTACTTTGTGCCCGGGCGTATGGCGATGACCTGCTGCGCCGAGGATATGGCTTTTCTCGGATATGCCTGTGAGTACGGGCAGGCGCAGGAGCTGAAAGACCAGCAGTGGGTGAAGGTCACCGCGCGGGTGGAGACATCGTACTTTGAGCTGTATCAGGGAGAAGGTCCGGTACTGCACGCGCTCAGTGTGGAGCGGACGAAAGCGCCGAAAGAGGAAATCATCAGCTTCGTCTGATGCAGGAAAGGTTAAAGGTTATGTTTGGTTATACAGGATTTCAATGGTTGTTTTTGTTCTATTTTTATTGTTTTGGGGGCTGGTGCTTTGAGTCGGTCTTCGTGTCGCTTAAATCCGGTAAATGGGTAAACAGGGGCTTTATGAGAGGCCCTTTTTTGCCGCTGTATGGCACAGGCGCTATTATGATGCTGGTGGTATCCATGCCTTTCGCGGATAATGTGCTGCTCACTTATTTTGCGGGCGTGGTCGGCGCGACGTCTCTTGAGTATGTGACGGGAGTCGCCATGGAGGCGCTGTTTAAAATGAGGTACTGGGATTATTCGGGAAGATTTATGAACTATAAGGGCCATATCTGCCTGAGATCTTCGATTGCATGGGGATTCTTTACCATTTTGATGACAAGGGTGATACACAGGCCTATCGAGCAGATGATGTTTTCCATGTCAGAAAAAGCGCTGCATCATCTGACTGTGATCCTTACGGTTTATATTGTGGCTGATTTTACGCTTTCCTTCAAGGCGGCGCTCGACCTGCGGGACCTTATGGTAAGGCTTGTGGGTGTGAAGGAGGAGCTTATGCGTATGCAGAAGCGTCTGGATGTGCTGATCGCGTTTAACAACGATGAGAAGGAGCAGAAGCGTCTTGACAGGGGGGAGCGCAGAGAGACCCGTCTGCGGGATCTGACTTCCGGTCTGGAGCAGGGCTTTTCCATGATAAAGGAAGCGCTTCTGAGCAGGCCCACGGCTTACGGGGAGAGCGTCAGAGAAGAAATTGCCGAACTGCGCGGCAAGTTCAGCCTCTATCTGGAGCGCGAGACGGGGTATGGCAGACTTCTGGATTTTTATAAGCGTGACATGATCCGGAATAACCCGACCATGCGCAGCGAGGAATATGAGAGTGAGTTTGAAGAGTTGAAGGAGATAGCAAACGATAAGGCAGACAGGGAAAGAAAGATGGAAAAATAAGTGCGTCTGCCTTAGTCGTCTCCCAGCGGAATATAGCGCGGGTTCTTGCGCTTTCCCGCGCGGATGGAATCGAGAATCTGGGTTTCCATCAGCGCGAAATTGCGCGCCTTGCGGCGAAACAGCGCAAGAAACTTATTGTAAAGCCAGAAAGAGTAGACCAGCACATTATTCGCTTTTCCGAGTTTGGCTTTGGTGGTATGCAAATAGTGCTGGCCGCCGATCATAGTGGGTTTGCCGGCGCGGATATAACTGATTAACTCTGTTTCGTTGGTGATGTCCTCCTGCAGAACGGTATAGCCGAAACCGGCGCAGTCCTCCTTGTGGGAATCGCTGCCGCCAAAGCATGGCAGGTCGTATTTTTTTGCAAGTGACATGGCGCGCATGTTGGAATCCGCGTCCTCGCAGGCGTTGTAACCCTCCACAAAGTCAAATTTATTGTAAATATGCTCGTAGAGTCTGCCGCGCAGCGTGTTGCAGATGCTTAAAAACTTCTCGCCGCATGGGTGTGCCGGGCCGATAATCCCGCCGTGGAAGTGCACGATCTCTATGAGGAGAATGATGGGCAGTCCCCGCAGCTCCAGAATCGGCAGATTGACGCCGGTGGGCATGATAATGAGCATGTGTCCGGCGTTTATGGTATCGTATTCAATTCCTTTCAGGACAACAAAGTCGTCCGGTTTTTCCTTACATTTTTTATAATAGCGGTAGGCCTTGTAGGAATTATGGTCGGTAATGACCATGCCCTGATAGCCCTTCTGCTTTAAGATCGAAATGTTTTCCAGTAATTCCAGTTTCCCGTCGGGAGATCCTTCTTTTGTGTGACAATGCATGTCCAGCTTCATATCTGATCCTCTTTTACCATTTTTCCTTATTTATTCTAACCTTTTTTTTCAGGAAATGCCACTGGTTTTTTTTTCAAAGCATAACTTGGACAAAGATTCATATATTGTAATGGGACAGTTACTGCAATCCATATCCGTGCGAAATCCGGTATGGCGTGAATGACGGCGCAGGACGGGGAGGGATGAACATGCGCGCAGAGGAGGTTCTTTCCCTGTTTCCGGAAAAAAGCCGGGACAGATGGCGGGAAGTGGCGAAACAGGCAAAGCGTCTGCAGGAGATCAGGATCCGGGCCGGTATGCCGCTTGGCGTCTTAATAGAAAACCGGGAATATTTTTTGGACATGCAGGGGAATGTGGTGGAAAGGCCCGGGGCAGCGGCCAGACCTGCACCGGAAGAGCTGGAAGAAATACTGGGTCATCTGTGCAGATATTCTGTTTATGCTTTTGCAGATGAAATCAGACAGGGATTTCTGACCGTGCAGGGCGGGCACCGGGTAGGTCTGGCCGGACAGGTGATTCTGGATGGGGAAGGCCGTATTAAGAATATGAAGTACATACGTTATTTAAATATCCGGATCGCGCATCAGATACGGGGCGCAGCGGACGCACTGATGCCCTTCCTGTTTGAGGAGGGGCGGGTGGCAAGCACCCTTTTGATTTCCCCGCCGGGCGGCGGAAAGACTACGATGCTCAGGGATCTCATCAGGCAGGTGTCGGACGGAACGGTCTATGGCCCGGGCGTAAATGTGAGTGTGGTGGACGAACGTTCGGAGATTGCGGGGAGCTATCTGGGCGTTTCGCAAAATGACGTGGGAATCCGCACGGATGTGCTGGACGGCTGTCCGAAGGTGGAAGGGATGATGCGGCTGATCCGTTCTATGGCGCCAGGGGTGCTGGCTGTGGACGAGGTGGGCAGTCTGGCGGACGCGCAGGCGCTGCAGATGGCAGGCGGGTGCGGCTGTAAGCTGTTAGCTACGATTCATGGCGGTTCCTTTGAGGAAGTAAGACAAAAAAGTTACATGCGTTATGTAATGGAGCAGAGACTGTTTGAACGGTATGTGATGCTGGACCGCAGGCAGGGCGCGTGCAGGATTGTGGGAATTTATGACAGGGAAGGGAAGTCATGTACAAAGCAGTAGGGTTTTTGTGTATTCTGGCCGGATGTGCCGGATGGGGGCACAGCCTGGCCAGACAGGAGAAGGAGCGGGTGAGGCACCTGCGAACGCTGTTTCAGATGCTGGGACAGATCAAAAGTGAGATTTCTTACGGGAAGCATACGATGCCGGAGATTTGTCTGCTGCTGGAGGAATTAAATGACGAGTGTTACTCCGAGTGCTTTGGACGCATATACAAGCGGACGGCGGTGGAGGGCGGAACGGATTTCCCGAAGGTGTGGGAGGAGGAGCTGGCAAAGTGCATGGCGTCCTTTCCTCTGCGTGAGGATGAGAAACGGACCATCGCTGAACTTGCCAAAAGTCTGCGGTTTCGGGAAGAGGGCGGACAGGCCGGCCGCGTCGGACAGGCGGAAGCTTTTCTGGAGGGAAGATACCGACAGGCGGAGGAAGCCTGTGAAAATAAATCAAAAATGATACACAGCGTCAGCATACTGACAGGGCTGCTTCTGGCAATTCTGCTGCTGTGAGGGACGGGGAGGACGGATGAGCGTTAGTTTGATTTTCAAGATAGCGGCGGTCGGCATCTTGGTCACAATATTAAATCAGGTTTTAAAACATAGCGGAAGAGAGGATCATGCCTTTCTAATCAGCCTTGCCGGGTTAATTCTTGTTTTAACCTGGATTGTCCCGTACATATATGACCTGTTTGTGATGATGCAGGAATTGTTCGAGCTGTGACTGGCGCGGGGAGGTGAAACGGTATGGATATGGTGAGAGCCGGGATGACCGGCGTGGTCGGGGTGCTGCTTGCGGTGTCTTTAAAGACCCATAAGGCAGAATACGGCATTTATGTGGCCGTCGCGGTCTGCTTTGTGATGCTGGAATATACCACGCGTTATTTTATGCAGATATTGTCGGGAATGGATACGCTGCGGGGGTATCTGCGGGACAATTACAATTATCTGGCGCTGCTTCTCAAGGCAGTTGGAGCCACTTACGCCTGTGAGTTCTGCGCGGGGATCTGTAAAGACGCGGGGTATGCCGGCGTGGCGGGGCAGGTCGAGATGCTGGGTAAACTTTATATTCTTTCCATGGGAATGCCGGTATTGTTTTCCCTGATGGAAAGTATACAGTCAATCATGTGAGAAGTGCTTCTAAAACTCTGCAGCAAAGTCAGCAGGCTGACTTGGAAGTACGAAGTCTCACGTCAGAGAATGCCCAAAAAGCGGCATTCTCCGCGCGGCAGGGGATTAGAGAATCATTCAGGGAGGAGGCTGGTTGCGGATGGGTGCACAGGATAGCGCGCTGGTGTGGGAGCAGATGGAAATGGATACGGTTGCCAGAGAGTTCGACAGACTGTTTCCCGCCTATTCTTTTGACGGGGAGGCGGTGCTTGCCGATATCATGGGAGGACGGCTCTGGGAGGCGCTTAAGAAACTGGGCGGCGGCATATCGGGCGCGGTTCTGTTTCAGAAAGAAGAATTTCAGACGTTATTTTTTACCATTCTGATACTGGGCGTGGCGGCGGCTCTCTTTTCCAATTTTGCAGATCTGTTCCGGGATCATCAGGTGTCGGACATTGCCTTTTATTTCGTGTATCTGCTGCTCATAGCGGTGCTGTTAAAATTTTTCGCAGGGACGGCGGGAACGGTGAAGGAGATATTAACCGGTGTGGTCAATTTTGTCAGACTCTATATTCCCACTTATATGCTGGCTGTGGGCGGCGCTTCGGGAGTTCTTTCGGCTTCGGTCTGTTATCAGCTCTTTTTAGTGGCGGTCTGTCTGATCGAATGGGGCTATCTTTCGGTGCTGGTGCCCTTTGTATATGTCTATGTTCTGTTGACCGTGATCAACGGAATCTGGATGGAGGAAAAGCTGACCCTGCTTTTAGAGCTGTTGGAGAAGGTGGTCAGGGGCAGTCTTAAGGCGTCCGTCTGGCTGATAACCGGTTTCAGTCTTTTGCAATCAATGATATCACCTGTTATAGATTCCTTGCAGTCGTCGGCCGTCAAGAAGGCGCTCTCCGCGATGCCCGGAATTGGCGGGCTGACGGAAGGCATGTTTGAGATGGTGCTGGGGTCGGCCGTGCTGATCAAAAACAGTCTGGGCATTTTTATGACGTTTACGCTGATCGCGCTGTGCGCGGCGCCTGTTCTGAAAATTGCCATGACGGCCTGTGTGATAAAACTGAGCGCGGCTCTGATCGGTATTATAAGTGACAAACGACTGACAAACTGCGCAAGCCGGGTGGGAGAGGGCAATCTGATGCTTTTGCGGATTGCGCTGACTTCTGTGGGGATGTTTTTGATTCAGGCGGCTGTCATCAGTTATTCCGCAGGACAGGCCGTGCGCTGAACGGGGGTGGGGAAATGCTCGACACGATCAGAGAGATCGGTATTTTTATGATTGCGGCGCAGGCAGTCGTACATTTTGCGCCGGGAAGACAGTATGAAAGGTATATCAAATCCGTTTCGGGCATGATTGTCCTCCTTCTTTTCTTAAAACCTGTTTTGCAGCTTGCCGGTGTCGTGTGGGAGGAGCCGCAGATGCTTGTGGAAAGGTGGGAGGCGTTTGCGGATATGCCGGATTTTTCGGGAAGTGCGCAGACGGCGGACGCGACGGGGGAGGTGGTGGACCGGATGGCGGAAAAGCTGAAGGAGCGGTTAAACAGAGAGCTGGAGGGGGAGCCGTATTTTGTGAGCCGTGTCTCCATCCGGTTTACGCAGGAGCAGGACGCGGAGACAGGAACCCTTCTGCCGGAGGTTGAGATCCGGATAAAAGAGAGAACGGGGAAGGAAGAGAGCGGGCAGATCGGGATTGAAGAGATTGTGATCGGGCAGCCACGGGAACCGGAGCAGGATGGGGTTTTATTGTCTTATCGAAAGCGGTTTGCCGCTGTTTTGGAGATGGAGGAAGAGAGCGTGGAGGTGAGGCGGGATGGGAGAGGCTAAGAAGCTTCCGGGATGGATAAGCGGCGGGAAGAAGCTCGGAAAAGACCAGTGCCTGATCCTGATATTGGCCGGTATTTTGTTTTGCGTCATTTCCCTGCCGGTGGAAAAAGAAAAAACAAAGTCCGGATTATTGGACACGACAGGCACTATAATAAAAAGCGAACATACGTTTGATGAGAAAAAGACAAGTGCAGACTATGTGACATGCTGGGAAGAGAAACTGGAAGAAAGCCTGCGGTGCGTGGAGGGAGCTGGAAAGGTCAGGGTGCTGATTTATACGGGAGAGTCGGAGGAAATGATTCTGGCCAGAGACGGCGCAGAGGAGACATCGGACACCGTGGAGACGGACGCGTCGGGAGGAAGCCGCCGCATATCGGAGACCAGACTGGATAAAAAGGTCGTCTGTACGGTTGATGAGCGGGGAGAGAATGTGCCGCTTGTGGTCAAGACGACAGCCCCTGACGTAGAGGGCGTTGTGGTGATCGCGCAGGGGGCGGACAGGGCGCGGGTGCGCCGGGACATAATCGAAGCGATTCAGGTATTATTTGATGTAGACATGAATAGAATATCAATAATTAAAATGAAAACAAATAATCAGTGAAGGGGAGAAGAAATTGAAGAATATGATTAAGAAGAACCAGATGATGATTACGGCGCTTGCCATTATGATCGCGGTGGCAGGGTACTTGAATTTTGCGGGTACTAAGGTGACGGACGAGGAGCTGATGAGCGTGAGCGGGGAAATGGGGGCAACCGGACTTACGCAGGAAGATGCGGAAGCGGAATACGCGGCGCTTTTGGATTTGTCTGAGGAAGATATCGAGCAGGCGACAGGCGATATAGAAAGTCTGGACAGTGACGTGACCATGGCGGAGAGCGGCAGCGTGGATGAGGAGCTGGCGCAGGCGCTTGCCGAGGAGCAGATGGATGAGGTGCCCGGCGAGGCGGTCTTTACGTCGGCGGAAACAGCGTCAGCCCTTTCCGGCGCGAAACTTGAGAAGGAGCAGACGCGGGTACAGAACAAGGAAACGCTGTTAGAGATTATCAATAACGCCAACATCAGCGAGACCCAGAAGCAGGAAGCCGTAAGCAGCATGATCTCCATGACGGACATTGCGGAGAAAGAGACGGCGGCGGAAATCCTGCTGGAGGCGAAGGGCTTTGACGATGCCATTGTCAGCATAGACGGGGACAGCGTGGACGTGGTGGTAAATACGGCGGAGCTTTCAGAGGCGCAGCGTGCCCAGATCGAGGACATCGTCATCAGAAAGACAGGCGTGAGCGCGGATGCGGTTGTGATCAGCACGGTTAATTCCGACGAGAAATAGGGAACAGAAGGTAACAGTTCAGCCTTGCACTATTCCGCGAGTAAAATCGCTCTGTATGCGATTTTGCGAGTTGTGCAAGCGCCAAAATGCGACTTTGGAGCATTTTGTGTGCATTGTGGTTACTTCGTAACCACGGTGACAGTGAAGCCGAAGGCTGAACTGTTACAACAGAAGCAGGCGGCGGAACAATTCCTGTGTACATTGTGAAAGGTTTTATGTTACTATAGTAAAGTATGGATTTCAGGCGGCCGGGGCCGCGGGCCCCGGATTTGCCGGCGCGTCCATGCGTAAGAAAAGTGTTGGAGGATAAAAACGTGAGCGTTTATGCGGACGAAATAAACAGAAGAAGAACATTTGCGATCATTTCGCACCCGGATGCGGGAAAAACAACCCTGACCGAGAAATTTCTGCTATACGGGGGTGCGATCAATCTGGCGGGCAGCGTCAAGGGTAAGGCTACGGCCAGACATGCGGTTTCCGACTGGATGCAGATTGAGAAAGAGAGGGGTATTTCCGTTACCTCTTCCGTGCTGCAGTTTTCCTATGACGGATTCTGTATCAATATACTTGATACGCCGGGGCATCAGGACTTTTCGGAGGACACTTACCGGACTTTGATGGCGGCTGATTCGGCGGTGATGGTGATAGACGCCTCCAAAGGCGTGGAGGCGCAGACGCGGAAGCTCTTTAAGGTATGCGTGATGCGTCATATACCGATCTTTACCTTTATCAATAAAATGGACAGGGATGCCAACGATACCTTTGAACTTCTCGACGATATCGAGAAGGAGCTTGGAATCGCCACCTGTCCGGTGAACTGGCCCATCGGATCCGGGAAGAACTTTAAGGGCGTTTACGAGCGGGAGAGCCGGTGCGTGATCACCTACGAGGACACGGAGAAGGGAACGAAGGAGGGACATGCTACAAGGATTCCGCTCTCGGAGACGGAGAATCTGACGGCGCGGATCGGGGAAGACTATTTATCGCAGCTTACGGACGAGATCGAGCTTTTGGACGGCGCAAGCGCGTCTTTCGACTTAGAGCAGATTCAGGCGGGAAATCTGACGCCGGTGTTTTTCGGATCGGCGCTCACGAATTTCGGCGTGGAAATCTTCTTACGGCACTTTTTAGAGATGACGACGACACCGCTGCCCCGCAGGGCGGACATCGGTCTGATTGATCCGGTGGAGCATGATTTTTCGGCTTTCGTCTTTAAGATTCAGGCAAATATGAACAAGGCGCACAGGGACAGGATCGCGTTTATGCGTATCTGCTCGGGAAGGTTTGACGTAAACGAAGAGGTCAGACATGTGCAGGGAGGCCGGGTGATGCGCCTGTCCCAGCCCCAGCAGATCATGGCGGATGAGCGCAAAATCTTAAGTGAGGCGTATGCGGGAGATATCATCGGTGTGTTTGATCCGGGGATCTTTTCCATAGGAGATACGGTCTGTATGCCCGGTGAACAGTTTGCTTATGAGGGAATCCCGACTTTCGCTCCAGAACATTTCGCGAGGGTCAGACAGGTGGACACCATGAAGCGCAAGCAGTTTGTCAAGGGCATTATGCAGATTGCGCAGGAGGGTGCGATTCAGATTTTTCAGGAGTTCAATACCGGTATGGAGGAGATCATTGTCGGCGTGGTCGGCGTTTTGCAGTTTGATGTGCTGAAATACCGTCTGGAGAATGAATATAACGTGGAAATCAAACTGGAGAATCTGCCTTACGAATATATCCGATGGATTGAAAATAAGGATATTGATCTGGACAAGCTCACCGGCACTTCGGATATGAAGAAAATAAAGGATTTAAAGGATAATCCGCTTCTGCTTTTTGTCAACCAGTGGAGCATCGGCATGACGGTGGAGCGGAATGAAGGACTGGTTCTGTCAGAATTTGGCAAAGCCTGAGAAATCGGGAAAGCCTGTGAAAGGAGGGTGACTGCGTATGAAAAAGACAGGGACATTATTGCTTGGTATGCTGGCTGTGACCGGCGCCCTCTATCTGATGGGACAAGTACTGTCCGGGAGAGAGAGCAGTCACTACAGGCAGGAGGATATGGCGGCCGGCGGGACGAAGGGAAATCTGCCGGAGCAGGTGCTCACCCGGACGGATGAAAAGCTGCGGGAGGAGCAGGCGGAGTGTTATGCCTTCGGAAAGCTGTCGGAGGAGGAGCAGGAAGTCTATCTGGAAATACTCGGGGCGCTCATTGAATTTAAGGAAAACGTGAGGCTGTCCAGTTGCGACAAGGATCTGATTTCCCGTGTGTTCCAGTGCGTGTTAAACGATCATCCCGAGATCTTCTATGTGGAGGGGTATACTTATACCGAATACACGCTGGGCAGCATTTTAAAAAAGATTACCTTTACGGGCAGTTATCGGTTTGATCCGGAGGAAGTGGAAGAGAAACAGAAACAGATAGATAATTATGTAAACCAATGTCTGGCTGGAATACCGGAAGACGCGGATGAGTATGAGAAGGTAAAGTATGTCTATGAATATCTGATCCATCATACGGATTATGACGCCTCGGCGGATGACAGCCAGAATATATGCTCTGTCTTTCTGGAGCGCAAGTCCGTGTGTCAGGGATATGCGAAAGCGACGCAGTATCTCCTGAACAGGGCGGGTGTATTTGCGACGCTGGTGTTAGGCCGGGTTGTGGGCGGAGAGGGACATGCATGGAATCTGGTGCGCATAGACGGGGCATACTATTATGTGGACACCACATGGGGCGACGCGTCCTATCAGGCGGTGGGAGGCAGCGCCTATCCGGTGGAAAAGATACCGACGATCAACTACGACTATCTGTGTGTGACCACGGCGCAGATGGAACTGACGCACACGCAGGATAATGTGGTGGATATGCCGGAGTGTTCTTCTCTGGATGCCAATTATTATGTGAGGGAGGGCGTTTATTTTACGGAGTTCGACGAGGAGAAGATCGGGAAAATCTTTACGGACAGCTATGAGAGGGGAGACACCTATGTGACACTGAAATGCGAAGGCCCGGATATCTTCCGGAAGATGCGGGAGACGCTGATCGGGGAGCAGGAGGTTTTCCGCTACCTGGATTGTCCGGACAAAGCGGTATCCTATGTGGAAAATGAAAAACAGTACAGCCTGAGCTTCTGGCTTTGATGGGACTAGGCAAAAGCGGGAAATTTTGATATACTTAATCCAATATGGAGAAATATTGCTTGATGCGCCCGGAAAGGCGCGGAAATGAGGAAAACTATGGAACTGGATGAAACGAAGAGCGGATATGAGTCACAGGAAGAAAAAGCAGGGACGGTCAGGATCGCGGATGATGTGGTTGCGATGATTGCCGCGCTGGCAGCCACAGAGGTGGACGGGGTTGCGGCCATGGCAGGCAATCTCACAAACGAGCTTTTGAGCCGGGTCGGCGTCAGGGGACTTTCCAGAGGAGCCAGGGTGGAAGTGTCCGGGAAAAAGGTTAAGGTGGGTCTTGCGGTTACCATGGAGTACGGCTACAATATTCCGGCCACATGCCAGAGAGTGCAGACGAGAGTGAAGGGTGCGATTGAGAATATGACCGGTCTTGAAGTGCTGGATGTGAACATCCGCATTGCCGGTATCAATGTGACAAAGGATAAGTAGTTACTATTTATGGGGCAGGAATACGCATTTACTGCGTATTCCGTGAGAACATGATGCAGGAGTGAGGGGCGGTTTTTGCGAAGCAAAATCTGGAATACCGCCCCGAAATGTTACGAATAGTAACGACAAATAGGACGAGTGGCAGGCTATGAGCAGAAGAGAATTACGTGAACAGATATTTAAGCTGTTGTTCCGGGTGGAATTTAATAAAATGGAAGATATGCCGGAGCAGGAGGAGCTGTTCTTTGAGGATGAAGACGCAGCGACGGACGGGGACGCCGCATATGTCTCAGAGAAATATCACAAAATTTCTGAGAAGCTTTCTGAGATTGACGCGCTTTTAAACGAGAAAGCTTCGGGGTGGGATACCGGCAGAATGAGTAAAGTCGATCTGACGATCCTGCGTCTTGCCGTCTATGAAATCTGTTATGACGAGGATGTTCCCACCGGCGTTGCGATCAATGAGGCGGTGGAGCTTGCCAAAAAATTCGGGCAGGATGCTTCCTACGGATTCGTAAACGGCGTTTTGGCCAAATTCGCATAAGAGGCAGATGTATGCAGAACGTATACACAGTGGCACAGGTCAATTCCTATATCAGGAATATGTTCACACAGGATTTTATGCTGCAAAGAGTCCGGATCAGGGGTGAGGTCAGTAACTGTAAGTATCATACCTCCGGACATATTTATTTTACGCTGAAAGATGAAAAAAGTGCAATATCATGCGTTATGTTTTCTTCTGACAGAAAGGGGCTTCCTTTCCGTATGACGGAGGGACAGCAGATCATTGTAAGCGGCAGTGTGGACGTCTATGAGCGCGACGGAAAATACCAGCTATACGCCAGGCAGATAGAGTTGGACGGTATCGGCGCGCTATACGGGAAATATGAGCGGCTGAAAGCGGAGCTTGCGGAGCGGGGGATGTTTGCCGAAGAGTATAAGCGGCCGATTCCCCGCTATATCAGGGTATTGGGTGTGGTTACTGCAGAGACGGGGGCGGCGGTGCGCGATATCATCAATGTGGCGACCAGAAGGAACCCTTATGTACAGGTCATTCTCTACCCGGCCATCGTGCAGGGCGAGGCGGCGGTTCCCAGCATCATAAACGGGATCCGCGCGTTGGAAAGGCTGCGGGTGGACACCATCATTGTGGGGCGGGGCGGCGGTTCCATCGAGGATCTCTGGGCATTCAATGAGGAGGCGGTGGCGCAGGCCGTCTTCGACTGCAGCGTCCCGATTATCTCTGCGGTAGGGCATGAGACGGACGTGACGATCACGGACTTTGTGGCGGATCTGCGTGCGCCCACGCCGTCTGCGGCGGCGGAGCTTGCGGTCTGTGATTTCGGACAGCTGGAGGAGCGGATGAACGAGTATGCCTGCACCATGCAGCATCTGTGCAGGAGAACGGTATCAGGCTGCCGGAACAGGGCAGAGCAGTACAGGGTGCGGCTGCGCTATCTGAGCCCGCTGTACACCCTGCGCACGAAAAAGACCCAGTCGGCATCGCTGGAGGAGTGTCTGCAGGGGGCGATGGAGAGAAAGCTGCAGGAGATGAGACACAGGCTTGCGCTGTATGCCGCGCAGATGAAAGGGCTGTCGCCGCTGGACAAGCTGAGTCAGGGGTACGCCTACGCGGCCGACGTGGACGGAAAGACCCTGTCCTCCGTGGAACAGGTGGCAGTGGGTGAACAGATCCGGGTCTATGTGAAGGACGGCAGTCTTTTGGCACAGGTACAGGAGAAAGAGCATGGCTAAAAAGAAGGAAGCAGATAAGACAGAAAAAGATAAGAAAGAAATAGATAAGACGGAAAAAGAACAGGCGTTATCATTGGAGGATGCGTTTGCGCAGATAGAGGAAGTGATCGGACGGCTGGAGACGGAGGACATCACACTGGAACAGTCCTTTGCAGAGTATAACCGGGGAATGGCGCTTTTGGCACAGTGTAATGCAACCATAGACCGGGTGGAAAAGAAAGTGCTTAAGATCAACGAGGACGGTGGACTGGATGAATTTTAAAGAGGAACTGGAGAAGAAAACGGGAGAAGTGGAGGCAGTCGTGAAGCGCTATCTCCCCGCACAGGAAGGATATCAGCGCAGGGTGTTGGAGGCGATGGACTATGCGGTGTCAGCGGGAGGGAAGAGACTGCGGCCTCTGCTGATGCGGGAGACGGCAGCCCTGTTTGGTGAGGCAGGAGAGGGGTTGTCCTGTTTTATGGCGGCCATCGAATTTATCCACACCTACTCTCTCATTCACGACGATCTGCCGGCTCTGGACAATGACGATTATCGCAGAGGCAGGAAAACAACCCATGTGGTATACGGGGAAGATATCGCCGTGATTGCCGGGGACGGTCTTTTGAACTATGCCTACGAGACAGCCCTTCGCGCGTTCGACAAGGCGGAGACGATAGAGGCGTATCAGCGCACAGCGCACGCCATGCATATCTTGGGAAGAAAAGCCGGTGTCTACGGTATGGTGGGCGGCCAATGCGCGGATCTTCTGGCGGATAAGCCGGAGGCGGAAGTGACAAAGGACGTGCTTTTGTTCATCCATAAAAATAAAACCGCCGCGCTGATTCAGGCGGCAATGACGATAGGAGCCGTGCTTGCGGGAGCTGACGAAAAGGCGGTAGCGCAGATCGAACGGTGCGCGGAAAATATCGGCGTCGCCTTTCAGATTCAGGACGACATTCTGGATGTGACGGGCAGTCTGGAGGTGCTTGGGAAGCCGACAGGAAGTGATGAGAAAAACCACAAACTGACCTATGTGACGATGCATGGTCTGGAGGAGTCGAAAAGACAGGTGGAGGCGCTTTCCGGGGAAGCGGTCGGGATATTGCGGACGTTTCCGCATAGAAACGCATTTCTGGAAACTTTGGCGGAGCAGTTGATTTACAGAGAAAAATAAGGGGCACAGATTTAAGATTCCGCCGGGGCGGAATCATGGGGGTTAGTATGTTACTGGAGCAGATAGCACAGACAAATGATATCAAACAGATCGCGCCGGAGGATTATGGCGTACTTGCGGAGGAAATCAGGAAATTCCTGATTCAGACCATCAGTGTGACCGGCGGGCATCTTGGTTCTAATCTTGGGGCGGTGGAACTGACCATGGCGCTCCATTTGTTTTTAAACCTGCCGGAGGACAAGCTGATCTGGGATGTGGGACACCAGTCCTATACCCATAAGATCCTGACGGGACGCAGGGACGGTTTTGTGAACCTGCGGAAATTCGGCGGCATGAGCGGTTTTCCGAAGAGAAAGGAGAGCGACTGCGACTGTTTTGATACAGGGCATAGTTCCACCTCCATATCGGCGGGACTGGGGATGGTGAAGGCGAGAGATATCCAGGGCGGAAACAATACCATTGTCTCCGTGATCGGGGACGGGTCGCTTACCGGCGGCATGGCTTACGAGGCTTTGAACAACGCTTCCAGACTGGAGACGAACTTTATCATTGTCTTAAACGACAATAACATGTCTATCTCCGAGAATGTGGGCGGCGTTTCCAAGTACCTGAACAATATCCGGACGGCGGACATGTATCTGGATTTAAAGGAGGGGATTTATAATTCCCTGCGCGGCAAGCCAAAGTACGGGGATAAGGTGGTAAGCCAGATCAGGCGCGCTAAGAGCAGCTTTAAGCATCTGGTGGTGCCCGGCATGTTTTTTGAGGATATGGGGATTACCTATCTGGGTCCGGTGGACGGACACAATATTCAGGAAATGGTACATATCTTCCGTGAGGCAAGGAAGGTAAAAAAGGCGGTGCTCGTCCATGTCATTACCCAGAAGGGTAGAGGATATGCGCCTGCGGAGCGGCATCCGGCCAGATTTCACGGAGCGGAGCCTTTCGATGTCGAGACAGGAATTCCCAGCTCCCCCAAGGCGAAGGCGAATTACACGGATATTTTTTCTACGGTTATGTGCAAGCTGGGACAGCGGGACGAGAAGGTGGTAGCGATCACGGCGGCTATGCCAGACGGCGTGGGGCTAAAGCGGTTCCGCAATATGTATCCGGAGCGGTTTTTTGACGTGGGGATCGCGGAGGAACATGCGGTAACCTTTGCGGCGGGGCTGGCGGCGGGCGGATTAAAGCCCATCGTGGCAATCTACTCTTCCTTTTTGCAAAGAGCCTATGACCAGATCCTGCACGACGTCTGTATACAGAACCTGCCTGTGGTATTCTGCATCGACAGAGCGGGACTTGTGGGGAGCGACGGAGAGACGCATCAGGGGCTGTTTGATCTGTCTTACCTGTCGTCCATACCGAATATGCATGTGATGGCGCCCAAGAATAAGTGGGAGCTTTCCGATATGATCAAGTTTGCGGTGGAGCTTGGCGCCCCGATAGCCATCCGCTATCCGAGGGGGGAGGCTTTTGACGGCCTGAAAGAGCACAGGGCGCCCATTGTCTACGGAAAGAGCGAGACGCTGTTTGAGGAGAAAGATATTCTGCTTCTGGCGGTGGGCAGTATGGTGAAGGTGGCGCTCACGGTGCGGGAGAGACTGAAAGAAAAAGGATTTTCCTGCTCGCTGGCAAACGCCCGTTTTGTGAAGCCCATCGACGAGGAGCTGATCCGGGAGGCGTGCAGGAACCACAGACTGATCGTTACGATGGAGGAGAATGTGGCGAGCGGCGGCTTCGGCGACCGTGTCAGAGCGTTTGTGGATTCTCTTGGTGTAGAGACGAAAGTGCTCGGCATAGCCATTCCGGACGAGTATGTGGAACACGGAAATGTAGAGCTTTTGAAGCAGGAGACAGGTATCGACGCGGTGTCTGTGGAAGAAAAGGTGACGGCACTCTGGCGGATGAAGGCGGATAAGCAGGAAAGATGAAAGAAAGACTGGATGTAATTCTGGTCAGACAGGGACACGCACCTTCCCGCGAGAAGGCGAAAGCGCTTCTCATGGCGGGAAATGTGTTTGTCGATAACCAGCGGGAAGACAAGGCCGGTACCCTGTTTGACGAGAGCAAAATAAAGATAGAGGTGAAGGGCAGACAGCTTCCCTATGTGAGCAGGGGCGGTCTGAAACTGGAGCGGGCCATCGGGCAGTTTCCGATTTGTATTCAGGATAAGGTCTGTATGGATATCGGCGCTTCCACCGGCGGGTTTACGGACTGTATGCTGCAAAACGGCGCGGGGAAGGTATACGCGATAGATGTGGGTCACGGGCAGCTCGACTGGAAACTGAGAAACGACGAGCGGGTGGTCTGTATGGAAAAGACCAATTTCCGCTATGTGACGGACGAGGACATCAGGGAGCCTGTTGACTTTGCGTCGGTGGACGTCTCGTTTATCTCCCTGACCAAGATCCTGATTCCCGCGAGGAAACTTTTGCGGCAGGGGGGAGAAATGGTCTGTCTGATCAAGCCCCAGTTTGAAGCGGGACGTGAAAAGGTCGGGAAAAAAGGCGTGGTGCGAGATCAGAAGGTGCATGGAGAAGTGGTGCGGCGGATTGTCGATTACGCGGATATGATCGGTTTTTCGGTGAAAGGGCTGACCTATTCGCCGATTAAAGGGCCGGAGGGAAACATTGAGTATCTGATGTGGCTGGAGAAGCGCAGCGAAATTCCGGCGGGGATTCTGGAGCTGTCGGAAAAAGAGTCGATTGACGCGCTTCTTGCCCTGACCGCATCCGGAAAGGGCATTTCACAGGAAGAAGAACAGGCGGCGCGGATTGTGGCGTTGGTTGAGGAGGCGCACGGCGCGCTGGACGAGGCGAAATAGCGGATGAAGAAGTTTTATCTGATTACCAACGAGTCGAAAGACCCTGCTGGCGTGTTTACGAATAAAATAACGGATATGATTGAAAGGCATGGTGGGGAAGCCGTCTGTGTCAAAAACGAGAGACAGGCTCTTGCAGAAACAAAGATGACGGGGGTGGACTGCGCGCTTGTCCTCGGCGGGGACGGCACGCTGCTTCGCGCGGCGGGAAATATGCTGGACAGCGACATTCCCCTTTTGGGCATCAATCTCGGCACGCTTGGCTATCTGGCGGAGGTGGAGAGCGGCAGCGCCGAGGAGGCGGTGGAGAAGCTTTTAAAGGATGAGTTTGTCAGGGAGGAGCGGATGATGCTCTCCGGCAGGGTGCTGACGGGAGAGGGGGAGGAGCGGTACGCGCTGAACGATATCGTGATTTCCCGCTGCGGTTCCCTGCAGATTCTGAATGTCCGCATCTATGTGAACGACCGTTTTTTAAACGATTACTGTGCGGACGGCGTGATTGTGGCCACGCCCACGGGTTCTACGGGGTATAATCTTTCGGCAGGCGGCCCCATTGTGGAACCGTCGGCCAGACTGTTACTTTTGACGCCTATCTGTCCGCATACCTTAAATACCCGCAGCATCGTTTTCTCGCCGGAGGATGAGATTACGGTGGAGATTCCGGAGGGAAAGGACGGACACGAGCAGGTGGTGGAAGCCAATTTTGACGGCAGCAATACCATAACGCTTCGGACAGGGGACCGCGTCCGGATCCGCCGTTCCGATAAGACAACGGGGATAGTCAGGCTGAATACGGAGAGCTTTTTGACGGTGCTTCATAAAAAAATGAGTGAAGTAATATAGGAAAGGAGTAACTGTTCACCGTGAAAGCACTGAATAATTATGAAAAGGATTTGGGCGTGTTATGAAAAAGAAGAGGCACGAGAAGATTATAGAGCTGATCACACAGAATGAGATAGAGACGCAGGAGGAGCTGGTTGAGCGGCTGCGGGCAGACGGATATGAGGTCACGCAGGCTACCGTGTCCAGAGATATCAGGGAACTAAAGCTCTCCAAGATTCCAAACGGCAGCGGGAGGCAGAAGTATGTGGCCTTCGGCGGGGAGGAAGTGCATCTGGGCGACAAGTACGGCAGAGTTTTGAAGGAAGGGTATGTGTCCATGGAACTGGCGCAGAATCTCCTGGTATTAAAGACCGTGTCCGGTATGGCGATGGCTGTGGCGGCGGCGGTGGACGCCATGAAGATTGAGGAGGTCGTTGGCTGCATCGCCGGGGATAACACGGTGATGATGGCGATGAGAAGTGAGCAGGACGCGAGAATCGTGATGGAGAAGATCGGCAGAATGGTGGGTTAGTGTGAGAAGTACTTCTAATCGCTCGCAGCAAAGGCTGCTTCGCGAAGAAGTACTAGATTTGCTTCGCAAATCACTCTCACACAGGAGAATGCCCAAAAGCGGGCATTCTCCGTATCGATTTGATAGACAGACTGAAAAGAGGGTAGAATGTTACAGAGCTTATATGTGAAAAATCTGGCTTTGATTGACGAGACGGAGGTAACCTTCGGCGGCGGACTAAATATACTGACGGGAGAAACCGGAGCCGGGAAGTCCATTATCATCGGTTCCATCAATCTGGCGCTGGGCGCCAAGGCGGATAAGGAGATGATCCGTTCCGGAGCGGAGTACGCGCTGGTGGAGCTGGTGTTCACCGTGGAGGATCCCGCGCAGGTCAGGGCCATTCAGGATATGGAGCTTTCGCTGGAGGAAGGACAGCTTATCCTGCAAAGAAAGATCATGGAAAACCGCAGCCAGTGTAAAGTCTGCGGGGAGACGGTGACTGCCAGACAGCTCAGACAGCTCTCGGAGATTTTGATTGACATTCACGGGCAGCATGAGCACCAGTCGCTGTTAAAGGAGGCGAAGCAGTTGGAAATACTGGACGCCTACGCAGGAAGCGGTCTTTCGGAGAAAAAGAAGCGGCTTTGCGAAGCTTACCGGCAGTATCGGGAAAAATGCCGGGAACTGTCCGAGAATGAGACGGATGAAGAGACGCGCAAACGGGAGTGCTCTCTGGCGGAGTTTGAGTGCCGGGAGATCGAGGAGGCAGCGCTTGTCCCGGGGGAGGACGAGGAGGTTGAGCGCGCTTATCAGCGGATGAGCAATGCCAGAAAGATCGAGGAGGCGGCGGTTGGCGCACATGCCCTGTGCGGCTATGAAAACAGCGGTGCGGGAAGTGTGATCGCGCGGGCGCTTCGGGAAATACGGTCTGTCTCCGCTTACGACGAGACACTTAAGGAGTACGAGAAGCAGCTTCTGGACATTGACAGTCTTTTGAATGATTATAACAGGGGGATGGCGGAGTATCTTTCCGGACTGGAGTTTGACGCGGGGCTGTTTGAGCGGACGGAAACGCGGCTGAATCTGATAAACCGTTTGAAGTCAAAATATGGCAATACCGTAGAGGAGATTCTTGACTATCGGGAGCGCGCGCTGGAAACCATAGAAAAGTATGAGGATTACGATGCTTACAGGGCGGCTCTCGAGAAGGAGACGGCTGCGCTTAAGAAAAAGGCGGTGGCACTTTCAGAGGAGATTTCCGCCCGCCGGAAGAAAAATGCCGGGGCTCTTTCCGAAAAGATGCGAGAGGCGCTTGCCGATCTGAATTTTGAACAGGCGGTTTTCGAGATTCAGGTGGAGGCTGAGGAGGAGCGGCTTTCTGAAAACGGCTATGACAGGGTTCGTTTTTTGATTTCCACGAATCCCGGAGAACCGGTGAAGGAGCTTTCACAGGTGGCCAGCGGCGGAGAACTGTCCCGCATTATGCTTGCGCTCAAGACAGTGCTGGCGGATAAGGACGAGATCGAAACGCTCATTTTTGATGAAATTGACACCGGAATCAGCGGCAGGACGGCGTGGAAAGTATCGGAAAAAATGGGAATTTTAGGCAGGGGGCACCAGTTGATCTGTATTACGCATCTGCCTCAGATTGCGGCGATGGCCGACACCCACTTTGTCATAGAAAAGCAGGTGGAGGACAACCGTTCCATTACCAGAATCAGGGAGCTTGGGCAGGAGGAGAGCGTGGAAGAACTTGCCAGAATGCTGGGCGGCGACGCGATTACGGAGAGCGCGCTGAAAAATGCCGGAGAAATGAAAGAATTGGCAGGAAAAACAAAAAAAATATAAAATGAAAAAATAAGATTCTTCACATACTAGAAAGGACATACTGTAAAGTGTGTCCTTTCATGCGTTACACAGAAAAGAAGAGAGGAATGTGAAGAGTGGGCAATTCAATATATATGAATGAACAGCAGGAGAGAAAATACAGGGGGTTTTTGTGGCTGCTGCTTCTGGCGGGCGTAGCTGCGCTTCTTTTTACGATATATGTTTCCTATCTGGATAAGATTCCGTCGCAGATCCGGATCCGCGCAGGGGTGGAGCAGGAGTTCGACTTCCGGGTACCGGTATCGGGTGAGATTTACCGCTCGGCCGAGGAGGCAGCGCCGGTGGCTTCCGTGACGGATGTGGACGCGCAGGACGAGGCGTATCTTCTGGCCGGGGAGGGCAAAAAGACGGAGAGTATTCATGTGGATTTTGCCCGCACCGTAAAATTAAAGGCGAATGAGATCGATACTTATCAGATGGATCTGAAACTGTTTGGCGTCCTTCCTTATAAAAATGTGGATATCGAGGTGATTCAGGATAAAATGCTGATTCCTTCGGGGCTGCCCATCGGTATTTATGTGAAGACGGACGGCGTGCTCGTGGTGGGAATCGGAGAGTTTGAGAGCAGCGGGGGAGACACCATATCCCCGGCCAGATATGTGCTGCAAAAGGGAGACTACATTCTGGAATGCAACGGGGAAGCCGTGGAGAATAAAAAACAGTTTATCAGCATGGTCGAGACGTCCGAAGGGGAGGACCTGGTGCTTACCATCAGGAGAAATAGTGAAATAACGGATGTTTGTATAAACGCCGGAAAGAACCGCATGGAGGAGTGGAAGCTGGGGATCTGGATTCGGGATAACGCGCAGGGAATCGGCACCATGACTTACGAGGGCACGGACAGTACCTTCGGCGCTTTGGGACACGGCATCAACGATGTGGACACGTCGATTCTGATGAATCTGGAAGAGGGGACGCTTTACCGGACGGAGATTGTGGGCATTACGAGAGGCGCAAACGGCGCGCCCGGGGAGTTGACGGGATACATTGAATATGACAGCGACAATGTGATCGGGGAGATCACGGAAAATACGGCGGAGGGGATTTTCGGGTACTGCGACGAGGAGCTGGTGGCAAATTCGGTTTACGAGCCTGTACCGATCGCCTTAAAGCAGGAGATCGTGCTGGGACCCGCCCAGATCATCTGTTCCGTCTCAGGGGAGCCGGAGTTTTATGACGTGGAGATCGTGGAGGTCAATCAGGAGCACGAGAACGTAAACAGGGGAATTGTGATCCGCGTGGTCGACGAAAAGCTTCTGATGCTGACGGGAGGAATCATTCAGGGCATGAGCGGCAGCCCCATCATCCAGAACGGCAAGCTGGTGGGAGCGGTGACCCACGTGCTGGTAAATGATTCCACGAAAGGGTATGGTATTTTTATAGAAGAGATGCTGACACACTGACGTATTGTGAAAAAATCTATCAAATTTCCTATTGATAAAGGTTGACAAGGAAAGAGATTTCTTTATATAATTTTTTTAGTAGCAGTAAAACGTTTAATCTACTATCATACAGTACGAATAAGCAATCAGGACAAGGAGTGAGTGACATGAGAAAGGTAAAGTTTGGACTGAGTGGTAAGATTACAGCATGTATTTTGACGGTGCAGATTATTGTTATGGCGGCGATGGTGCTTTTTATCGGCAATGCGATTACCAGCGACACGAGAAGAAGCACCACGAACAGCATGGAGACGGTGGTGGAGGAGCGAAGCCGGATCATTGAGAATTATGTGCAGGAAGTGGAGCAGACGCTCACGGCTTACAGCCGGGCCGGAGAGATTATGGCGGTTCTGAAAAATCCCACCGACGAAGCGGCGGTGGCGGCGGCGCAGGCTTACACGGAAAAGTTCTCCGCGGACGTGAGTAATCTGGAGGGCCTTTATGTGAGCGAATGGAACACCCATGTGCTGGCTCACACGAATGCGGCGGTGGTGGGAATCACCACCAGAGAGGGAGAGCCGCTAAAGGCGCTGCAGGACGCGCTGCTCGCCGCGGACGGCGTATATAATACAGGTATTATCATCTCGCCCGCCAGCGGACAGCAGATCGTGTCGATCTATCGGGCGGTTTTAGATGAGAACGGCAGTCCCGTCGGTCTGGTGGGCGGCGGTGTGTTCACCACGGGACTGATTCAGGTTTTGGATTCCCTTACCATGCAGGGAATGGAAAATGCGCAATACTGCATGGTAAATGTGAAAGACGGTCAGTACATATTCTGCGAGGATAGCGAAAAGGTCGGGACTGAGGCAGAGGAGGAGTATATCCACAGCCTTTGCGCGCAATATGCCGGGGCAGCAGGAAACGACATGGGATTTACGGAATATACAAAAGACGGCAGGGACAATATCGCCACCTACTATTATATGGCGAACCGGGGCTGGCTCTTTATTGTGTCTGACAGAGAGTCAGAGATCTTTGCAACGACGGACAGACTGAAACGTATTATGATGTATATGGGTGCGGCGGCGCTTGTGGTTCTGCTTGTGGTTTCCGGCGTGATTATCAGAGGGCTTATGAAACCGCTTGGAGCCATTGAGGAGAGCATTGTGGCGCTGCAGCAGTTTAATATAGCGGACAATGCCGTGATTCAGAAGCATATTCAGAGGGGCGACGAGCTTGGCTGCATCGCGCAGGCTACCGACGGACTGATTCATTCCCTGCAGTCCATATCGGACACCTTAAACGACTGTTCCCGCTCCCTCAATGAGAAGGCCGAGAGTATGCGGGAATCTGCCCAGTCTCTGGCGGACGACACTTCGGATAACATTGCGGCTACGGAGGAGTTGTCGGCATCCATGGACAACACAAATACGCTTGTCCAGAATGTAAATTCGGAGATTGACAGCATCAACCGTCTGGTGGATCAGATTCTGGACGGTATCCGGTCCTCGGTGAACACCAGCGATCAGGTGATCGACAGTGCGATAGATATGAAGGACAAAGCGAATTTTGCTTATCGGAACGGAGAGGAAAGGCTGGATGAGACGAAGGCAGCCGTTGAGGAGGCGATTGAGAAGTTAAAGAGTCTGACTAAGATCAATGAACTTGCGGCGGAGATTTTGAGTATAGCAGGCAAGACCAATCTGCTCTCCCTCAATGCTTCTATCGAGGCGGCAAGAGCGGGTGAAGCGGGAAGAGGGTTTGCCGTGGTGGCTGGCTCCATAGCCAATCTGGCGGAGACATCCAAGGAGACGGCGTCCTCTATTCAGGATATCTGTGGGGAGGCCAACAGCAGTATTGCTACCGTCAATACATGCTTTGACTCGATTATCTCTTTTATTGAGCAGGATGTGGTGGTGCAGTTCAAAGGCTTTGCGGAGAAGTCGACAAATTACAGCGAGGCTGTGAGCGGGATCAAGGATAAGCTGGACGAGATGCTTGCGGCAGTCGGAAGGCTGGAGGGCTCCGTGGCGCAGATAGCCGGGAATGCCAGCAATGTGAGCGTAATTATGGCGGAGAATCAGACCGCCATCGGCACGATTGTGGAGAAGAATGAGACGACGGCTGTGATAGCGGAGGAAACGCAGGATCAGTCTATACAAAACAGGGATATGGCGGATCATCTTGGAGAGATTGTCGGAAGATTTCACAGGTAGATCCGAAGCGGGTTTACAATCGTAAGTGGACGCAGGCGTTTAACCTGCGTCCGTTTGCCCTGTGCGCATGTTTTCAATGGGTTAAAGTCCGGAATCCGTTCAGTAGTGGGAAAGATATAGCCGAAAGCAGCGGGCCCGTCGTGAGACAGAAGCTGAAACAGGTTATAAGGCATAGAAAGGCAGAGAGAGGTTATGGTGACAATCAGGGAGATCGCGGGAGAATGCGGTGTTTCCGTGGCGACGGTATCCAATGTCATAAACGGAAGAGCGAATGTGGGGGTGGAGACAAGAAAGAAAGTGCTGGAGGCCGTCAGGCAGAAGGGGTATCGTCCGGATTACGCGGCAAGAGGGCTGCGAAAGAGAAAGACCAATATCATCGGTATTATCGCGGAGGATGTGGCGCAGTTTACCACGCCGGCCATTCTGGAAGGGGCGATGGCGTACTGTGAGGAGAAAAAGTATCGGACGATGATCCAGAATCTGCGGCTGTACGCCAGATGGGGCGAGAGCTGGTATGACAATGAGACCGCCTATAATGCCGTCGTCAGCGCCGTTATGCAGGAGATGCTCTCGATCAGGGTGGACGGTCTTCTTTTTATTGCGGGACATACCAGAAACATAGGGTATTTTTCGGATGCCATGCCGATTCCCACCGTGATGGCTTACGCCTACACCCGTTCGGCTCACACGCCGGCTGTGGTCATAGACGATGAGAGGGCCGCCTGCGAGATGACGAGATATCTGATAGACATGGGACACCGCAGAATCGGCGTTTTGGGAGGCAGAGAAAATAACATACATACCAGAAGCCGCTTAAGAGGGTATCAGAAGGCCCTCTTTGAAGAAAATATCCTGTATAATCCGGGATGGGTGCGTTACGGAGATTGGGAGAGGGAATCCGGCTACCGGATGGCGGGCAGTCTCCTTAAAGAAGGTATAACGGCTGTTTTTTGTATGAATGACCGGATGGCCGGCGGTGTGTACGCGTATTTTAAGGAGCAGGGGGTCCGGGTGGGAGAGGATATTGCCGTGGTTGGTTTTGACAATCATGAGCTGGCGCAGTTTTGCAGTCCCGGACTGACAACGATGGAGCTGCCGCTTGGTGAAATAGGGACGGAGGCCGCGGCTATTCTGATCGAGCGTCTGGAGGCGGAGGAGGAAAATCTGATAAATACCGTTCTGGAGCGGTACATTGCCTGCAGACTGGTTGAGCGGGAGTCCGTGAAACGAATTTTTATGTAATGCGATGCCTAAATATTCCCCATATCCTCAAAAACGTTTATAATAGTGGGAAGAGATGCTCTGGCGATAAAAAGGGGAAAATGGAGGAAACAGATGGAAACATTAAATGTGACGGCGGCGGGAGATCAGGAGCAGGTTTATCGGATTCTGGATAATCTGATCCGTGCAAACAAGGAATTTCGTATTCTGATAACGGTTCCCTCGGGCGAGCCGGGCAAAGAAAAACAGGAAAAAAGGGCGGAGGCGCCGGAGTTATCGGAAACCGGGGAACGGGATCTGGAAAAGGACGTGACGGACATGATTCACGAGATCGGTGTGCCGGCTCATATCAAAGGATATCAGTATCTGAGGGAAGCAATCATGATGTCGGTGGAGGATGTGGAGATGCTTGGCTCCATCACGAAGATTCTTTATCCGACCATTGCCAAGAAATACCAGACGACTCCCAGCCGGGTGGAGCGGGCGATTCGTCACGCGATAGAGGTGGCCTGGTCAAGAGGGCGGATGGAGACGCTTGATGCGCTTTTCGGGTATACGATCAACACGGGAAAAGGCAAGCCGACCAACTCGGAGTTTATCGCACTGATTGCGGACAAGATCCGACTGCAATACCGGCGTTAAATAAATTTTAACGTTTGCTAAAATTCAAAATAATCCTTTTATTGCCACCCGAAATATTGTATACTGTTGTTTAGGAGTTCATACGGCATGTCTGTATGAGGAATAGCATGTTACAGTTGGAGGGTTGTCATGAAAAAAATTTTATTTGTCGCGTCGGAGGGCGTACCTTTTATCAAAACAGGCGGGTTGGCGGACGTGGTCGGCTCTCTGCCCAAGTGTATTGACAAGCAGTATTTTGATGTGCGGGTGATTCTGCCGAAGTATACCTGTATGAAACAGGAGATGAAGGATAAGCTCACCTACAAAACCCATTTTTACATGGATTTCCACTGGAAAGAGGAGTATGTGGGGATTCTGGAGGCGGAAGTCGACGGGGTAAAATATTATTTTATTGATAACGAGAGTTATTTTAACGGATTTCAGCCTTACAGCGATAACGCGCTGTTTGAGATCGAAAAGTATGCCTTTTTCTGTAAGGCGGCGCTGTGTATTCTTCCGGTGATTGATTTCAGACCGGAGCTGATTCACTGTCACGACTGGCAGACCGGTCTGATTCCGGTATACTTAAAGGAGCGGTTTCAGGGCGGAGAGTTCTACCGTGGCATTAAGACCGTTATGACCATTCACAATCTGAAATTTCAGGGTAAGTGGAGCGTGAAGGAAGTAAAGGAGATCACGGGACTTCCGGGGTATTTCTTTACTGCGGATAAGCTGGAGGCATACAAGGATGCGAACCTCTTAAAAGGCGGTCTGGTTTATGCGGACGCTATCACCACGGTCAGCGATACATATGCGGAGGAGATCAAGACGGCGTTCTACGGCGAGGGCTTAAACGGCCTGCTCTGTGCAAGGGCGGGAGATCTGCGCGGTATCGTGAACGGTATTGATTATGATGACTTTAATCCGGAGACGGATAAGCACATAGATTTCAGGTACAATGCGGCTAATTTCCGCAAAGAAAAAGTGAAGAACAAGCGCGCGCTGCAGGAAGAGCTCGGTTTAAATCAGGACGACAAGGCTATGATGCTGGGCGTCGTTTCGAGACTGACGGGACAGAAGGGCTTTGACCTGATCGCCTATATCATGGATGAGCTGTGTCAGGATAATGTGCAGCTTGTGGTGCTCGGTACGGGCGAGGAGCAGTACGAAAACATGTTCCGCCATTTTGACTGGAAGTATCACGGCAAGGTGTCGGCGAACATTTACTATTCGGATGCGCTTTCCCACAAGATCTATGCGGCCAGTGATGCGTTCCTTATGCCGTCGCTCTTTGAGCCATGCGGCTTAAGCCAGTTGATGTCCCTGCGCTACGGCACGGTGCCGATTGTGCGTGAGACCGGTGGCCTGAAAGATACGGTGCAGCCCTACAACGAGTATGAGGGCAGCGGCACAGGCTTTTCCTTTACGAATTACAATGCCCATGAAATGCTTGGCACGATCCGTTACGCGGAGCATATCTATTATGATAAGAAGCGGGAATGGAATAAGATCGTGGACAGAGGCATGGCGGCAGACTTCTCGTGGCATGTGTCCGCGAAGAAATATCAGGAAATGTATGACTGGCTGATTGGATAGGGGCATGGAAGATCCGAAGAAAAAAAGCACGTTTGTGTTTCAGGCGGGCATTCTGGCAGCAGCCGGAATGCTCGTCAAAG